>CAXSFV010000001.1:0-240780 GCA_964236795.1 uncultured Armatimonadales bacterium
AGGTCTTTATCTACCAGGGCCTGAACCGGACCGAAGTGGAGCAGGCGGAAGCGGGGGAGATTGTCGCGATTTCGGGCCTGCCGGATGTCAACATCGGCGAGACCATCGCGTCGCGCGAAAACCCGGTCGCCCTGCCGATCATGCAGGTGGATGAGCCGACCCTCCGAATGACCTTCGGCGTCAACACGTCCCCGCTGACGGGCCGCGAGGGCCAGTGGTCCACGTCGCGCAAGCTGCGGGAGCGGCTGATGAAAGAACTTCAAACGAATGTCGCGCTGCGGGTGGAAGACACCGACTCCGCCGACCAGTTTGCGGTCTCAGGCCGGGGCGAGCTTCACTTAGCGGTCCTCATTGAGACCATGCGCCGGGAAGGCTATGAGCTGCAAGTCTCCCAGCCGGAAGTTATTTTCCACGAGGAAGACGGCCAGCGCATGGAGCCGCTGGAAGAAGTCGAGATTGATGTCGCCGAAGAGTATTCCGGCGTCGTCATCGAGCAGCTTGGACGGCGCAAGGGCGAGATGCTGGATATGTCCACCCCCGGCGACGGCCATGTTTACATGCGCTTTAAAGTGCCGACGCGCGGCCTGCTCGGCTTCCGCAACCAGTTCCTGACTGAAACGCGCGGCACAGGGGTCTTGAACTCCCTGTTCGGCGGCTACATCCCGTACACCGGCGAGATGACGATTGAGCGCAACGGCAGCCTGCTGGCAAGCGAATCGGGCATCACAACGACGTTCGGCCTGGCGGCGGCGGAAGACCGGGGCATCCTGTTTGTCCCGCACAACATTGAAGTCTACGAAGGCATGATCATCGGCAAGAACGCCCGTGACACGGACCTGGAAGTCAATGTCTGCCGCAAAAAGCATTTGACTTCCATGCGCGAATCGAATAAAGAAACGTTCATGCGTCTGGCCCCGCCGATGGTCATGTCTTTGGACCGCGCGATTGAATACATCGGCCCCGACGAGCTGGTGGAAGTCACGCCCAAAAACATCCGCATGCGAAAGCGCGAGCTGGACGCCAACCTGCGCCGCCGCGCCACTAAAACAGGCAAGTAAGCGCACCAAACCGAAACAGCCCCCGGCACTTGCCGGGGGCTGTTTTCATTCTCTTGGTTCAATCGTGCTCAGGCAGCCGGGAAAGAAGTCGAACGCCCCGATTGATCCGCGCAGCAAAGCCATCCCAATGAGAATACCGCCTTCACCGACATAGGCGGAAACCGCGCGTTCTTCTTCATTCCAGACGACGATAACTTCATGAACAGCTAATCGAACAATGCTGCCGTCCGCCAGTACCGCCGTCCCGACATCGGTCTGCGGTAAAGCGAGCGCCTCCACAACTTCCGGGGTCAGCATGAGGTAGCCGCCAAATCCGGTATCAACAACGGCGTCTACTTCCTGCTCATCACCTTCTTCGTTTCCAACAGTCAACGTGACGAGTATTTGGTCGCTTTCCTGATATTCTCCAGCCAATGCTGCCGTCTCTCTTTGAGTGGCCGCAGAGTTCCGCCAATCGCAACAGTCGCCGGGTAGCCGACTTTAATTGCGTACAGCGAGGCGCCCGGCAGGCGTGCACGGAGCCGCTTTGCGGTCGCCAGATGCTCCGGCCCTATCTCGTAGTCCCCGCTAGCGATGTCTATGACCAGATATTGACCAAAGTAAGTACCCTCGACTTGGTCACGCAAGCCCCGCTCGTAGAGTGCTTGCCCACGGTCTGCAATTTCGTCAAGCGTGAGCGGCGTTTCAGTTGATGGCATGGTGTCGGCCTCCGTTCTCATTGTAGCATATCCCCAGCACAACAGCCCCCGGCAATCGCCGGGGGCTGTTTCTGTGTCCTAAGCCGAAAGGCACGGCTCTACTGAATGACCGTCGTGACGACCATGCCTTTGGCGTCGGTGGCTGGGATGGTGAGGGTCTGCGTCGTGGTCGTCGTCGTGGCGGCGACGGTGGCTGTGGCAGCGACGGGGTGGACATCTACCAGCGTGTGTGTGCCAGGAGCGATGAAGAAGACGACGGTTCCCTGCGGGTCCGGCTTAGTGGGGGAACCAAAGGTGGCTGGGTAGGTGCCGGTTCCTGATGCGCCGTCAATGGTCACAGTGTCGCCGGCAACGATTGGGGTGGCGACTGGAGACTTACCGGCGGCTGGCGTCTGACCGTCTGCGATGATGTTCTGGGCGAACAGGCAGACGGTGGTCGGGGTGACGACCGGGAAGATGAACGTGGTCGAGGTCACGCGCCCTATGCTGTCGGTGACGGTGGCGGCGACGGTGTGCAGGCCGGCGGTGGTGGAGGCCGGGATGGTGAACGGGGTCGGTGTGCCGCCGGTTCCGGTGACGTAAGTAGCATTCGAGAAGGCGCCGCCGACGGGGTTCAGCGACATCGGCAGGCCGGTCGTCAGACCCGCAACGGAGGCAAGCGCAGCATCGGTAGAAGTCAAGGTCGCACCGGTGATGGGTGTCGCCGCAGTGTTAGTTTGTCCGTTTGCAATCGCGGCGCGGAAGTACACGGATGTTCCGGCCGGCATTGCCGCGACCGGGGTGATGGCGGCTCCTGTCTGGTTCTGCGCGTCAACATACTGCCCTCCGGTGGAAAAAACAGTGGGCAGTGATCCGGTCGTGTTTGGGTCAGCCAGCTTCGGCAGGCCGGTGCCGGTCGGAGCCGTGACAGCCGCAAAGGCTGTATCGCCGGTGATGAACGCCTGTCCGCCGGAGGCCGCCTGGAAGCCGCTGCCTTCAATGGCTGCCTGGTTGCCGAACACATTCGCTGCGCCGTAGTAGGCGATCGGCTCCAGGCCGTAGATATAAGGAAGTGTGTTAGGGCGGGTGCCGAGGTTGCTTTGCGAGAACGAGCTGCCGCCGCATCCGGCCAGCAGCACTGCCGCGCCGAGCATACCGATCCCCGTGAGTGTCAATGTTTGTTTATTATGCATGAAGTAGGTCCTGTGAAAAGAGAAGGAAAAGACGCGGACGGAAACAGGGCGTTTCCGTCCGCGAGTATCGGTTTAGAAACGCTGGCGGAAGCCGAATGTCAGGAACGTCGGGGTGATGACGCTCTGCGCCTTAAAGGATTCCGTGCCTTGCGGGAACGCCGCCGTGGGGGCGTTATAGAACGGGATCCCGGAATAAGTTGCCGTGGAGAGCGACAGCGGCGTCAGCTTGTCGAAGATGTTGTCCACGTTCAGGAACAAGCTGAAGTCCGGCGTGATGTTGAAGTCCGAGTTGATCGAGATCTTGTAATGCCAGCCGGTATGGCCGGCAATCGGGTTCAGCGCGGACAGTGTTCCGCCGTTGTTCAAGGTGACCGGGACATTGGTAAAGCTTGCGCCGTTGCCGGTCGTCCCGCTGTTGATTTCGGCAAAGCCGCTGCCGACGCTGCCGAAAAAGCCGCCGTTTGTCGAGGACGCACCGGAGAAGAACGGCAGGCCGCTGCCGGCGTCTAGGATAAACGTGGACTCCAGCAGCTTAGCAACGCGCTTGGTCGCGACGACCGCGACGGTATGGCGCTGATCCCAGGACGGGGAGAACTGCTGGCGGGCTATGCCCTGAAGCTGGCCTTCGCTGAAGGCACCGGACGAGGCCAGGTAGACAACGCCGTATGGAGCGTAGGCCGTATCGTAGAGACTGGAGTTGGTGCGGACGACCTGATTGGTATAGTTCACATACCCGTTCCAGTCGGAGGGCTTACGCTGAAGCTTGCGGAACGAGAACTCAAAGCCCGATGCTTTTTCCTTACCTTCGTTGTCATACGCCGTATGAACATACGGATAGGCTGCATAGTTAGGTGCATTCAGGAACGCTATGTTGCTGACCCACTTGTTGTAGCCCGTCAATGAAACGTCGTAGGCGCCTTTGAAGATGCCGCTCGGCGCTCGCAGTCCTTTGTCGAAGCCCAAATCGAACATGTTGGTTTTGGACAGTTGCAGGCGGTTAAAGGTGCCGGTCCCATAGTTCGCCGCAGCGGCATTCTCCGCCGCCGCTGCCGCCGAGTTGGTGGCGGTCGGCAGGTCACCGACGTCAAGCGGGCCGAGGCGCTGAAGACGCCGCATGTCGGGCCGCTGCGAGTCGTAGGTGAACGACGAGTGGAACGACAGGTCCTGGAGCGGCGTGTAGGACACACCGAGACGCGGGTCCGTGGCTTTGGTGGTGTAGCCGCCGGGAACGGAAACAACGGACGACTTCTTGAGGCTGAATGTCGTGCTTTGGAAGCGCAGGCCGTAGTTCACGACAAACTTGTTCTGGGCAAGCTGAAGCTGATCCGCCAGGTACAGGGCAAAGTCCGCCGGGGTCGCGGCGAACGTGCGGTCGGTGTAGCGCGACGTTGTCGCTGTGCTGGTGGGGTCCAGCGGGCCACCGACAATCACCTGACGCTCGTAGGAGCCTTTCGCGTCTTCATAAGACAGGCCGGCTTTCAGCACGTTGGTCTTGTTGAGCTGATTGTAGAAGTCAACCTGATTTCCGGTTTCATTCGTTCGTGAAAACTCGAACAGGCCGTTTGTTCCTTCAAAGTGAAGCGGAATGGCCTGGTGAAGCTGGTAGAGGCGGTACTGGACAAATGACGCCGGTCCAAACTGGTGCTTGTAAGTGAAGTGGTCCAGGTTGTAGGTCTGAACTTCATGGTCAGTGAAGTCGCTGCCCAGCGTGCGGGTTGACTGGAACTGCTGCCCGTTGACGCCGGTCAGTGTCTTGTCTGGATCAAAGAAGTTGGTCTGCCCTGTCGGCTGGTAAGCGTTATAGTTCTCCGCGCCGTGGGCGAAGTAGGTGGTGAACGTGTCGTTTGAGCCGGCGTAGTAGTTGAACTTGCCAGCTTCGTCGTGCGAGGAGTTCAACGCGCCGAGCTGGGTGTTCAGGCCGTACTTGGTCTTGAAGACGATGGATGAGAGCGCGTAGTCCAGCTTGTTGTTCAGCAGGATGCCGCCGAGGTTGGTCGCGCCGCCCTCGTAGCCCCAAATGGACGCTGGGCCGTTGGTGTTCTCGATGTAGCCGCCGAAGGTCTTGCCAGGGCGGACCAGGTCGCGGCCGTTGGTGGAGATTTGGTTCAGGTACGCGCCGCCGGAGCCGCCGTAGGACGAGTCCGCGCCGCCGGTGATGACGTTGGACGACCGGATGCCGACTGTCACGAGGTTGGTCGCGAACTGGTTGGTGATCGGGTCGCGCAGATCAATACCGTCAATAGACCAGTCCACTTGGTTGCCGTCCGAGCCGCGCACATGGGGGTACTGGCCGGCGTCCACGGTCACGCCCGTCTTGTAGTTCAGGAGGCCCGTTGACTGGTACAGATTGTTCGGCTGGGACTTTTCGCGCTTTTCGTCAGTTGCCGTGACAACCTGATCGGTCTGCGTGTCGGTCGGGCTTTTGATGATCGGGACGACGATGCCGCGTCCGGTCGCGTTGACGACCTTTTTGGTCAGCGTGATATTCACGGTGCCGTTAAGGTCCTGGGTGATGCTGACGTTATTGAGGACGGACGTGTAGGTGACGACATTGACTTGCAGGGTGTAGTTGCCCGGCTCAATGCCCGCAAAGTTATAAGTGCCGCTGCTGTCGGTGCGGGCCGTCAGGCCCGCACCGCCGCCGATGGGAGTCAGGACGACCTGGGCGCCTTGCAGCGGCTTGCCGGTCGTGTCCGTGACGGTCCCGCTGAGGCCGCCGACCTGCGCCGCATGGACGGCGGGCGCGGCAGCGAGAAACGCGGCGGTGACGCTGAGTGACGCCGTGGCGGCAAGAAGCTTGAAGGCAAGCTTTTTGGAAGCTGCGTTATGCATGAACAATTCCCCTTCTGAAATTACCGAATGCTATAGAGATGTCGAAAGAATGCTGTCACGAAAAAAGATGATCGAAAGATAATCGTGTGACAGGCGGTGCGCTGTGAGAAACTGAGACTGGTGCTGCTCTTGACCAAGAAAGCTTAGAGATCACCGCGCGTCAGTGCGTCCTTTGCGGCGGAAGCCGGTGAACGGCTGCCGAAGCAGAGAATCGCGTGACAGGATACAGTGAAAATTGGCTCAGGAACCGTGCGCGGGCAGGTTTCCCAAAAGAGCGTCAGGCGTCGTTGCCGGGGATTTGCATGGGGCTTCTCGCCTAGCCGAACAAACATGCTGATCAGTCAATACATCAGTGTAACATGGAATTTGGCGATTTTATGGGAGAGGAAAAATAATTTTTCACAAATTTTTCATCGTTGGCCTGTTGCTCTGCCGGGGAGGCAGAGCAGCGGCGATGAAGTGACCTCACCCGGCGGCAGGCTGCCGGGTGAGGTCTCTTGCCTATGTGTTGACCGGAATAGTGATCTGCCGTGACTCATCACGCGGAATGTGGTCTTGAATGGCCGGGGTGCAGTGAGCACGCCGGACCGCTTCCAAGTAGCGATTGTCAAGTTCCGAGCTGCCGCTGCTTTCCGACACACGTGCATTCCGAACCCGCCCGGTCTCGTCAATCGTAAAGCTGATGACGATCTTGCTGTTCGTAATCGCCGAGCCGTCAATGCCGTCCAAGCTGACGCCGAGACTGTCCGGGTCGGGCGGGACCGCCTCCTGCTGGTCAATCTGCGCGTTGTAGTTCGCCGGATGATGCACCACCGGCGGCGGGGGCGGCGGAGGTGGGGGCGGCGGCGGCGGCGAGGGACGCGGCGTCGGCGGGGCCGGCGGCGCAGCAACGGGCGGCGACGGCGGGGCCGGCGGCGTGGGCGGAGTCAGCGGGGCCGGGGGCGACGGCGGGCTTGCCGAAGGCATAAACGGGCCAGGCGGCGGCGGGGGGGCCGGCGGCGAAGCCAGTGTGCTGGTTGTATGCGTGTTCGTCGTCGTATGCACCTGAACCTGATGGTGCTGCGGCTGCGGCGGCGTCGGGTGCGGATGGATCGGCGTGATCTTCGGCTGCACTTTCGGCGGCTTGGGCGGAGGGGGCGGGGGCTTCACCGGCTTGGGCTTCGGCTTGACCGGGATCGGCTTGAAGACCTTGAGCGGCCTCTCGTGCAGGATCGGCAGCGCTCCGCCTTTGCCGAACAGATTACTGCCCGACACAAGCGCCACCCAGCCGATGTTGACGATGACGGAAGCGGCGAACGCCCAGCCCAGAATACGGTTAGACAGAGAGTTCTCTATCTTGGTCCGAGATTGAAAGCTGGCCTCGTCGATTAGGTTGTCTCCGACAGGTGTTTCGTTCATAGAGTTCTTACTGAGGAGTAGCCCAGGATTTTAATCCTAGGCAATTAAGGAGTCGCCGCCGTGCCGTTCGGGTTGACCGGCGCGGTCGCAATCATCACGCCGACAGGGTCAGTCGGGCGGCCGGGGATCTGGACCTGGTTGACGGCGTCCATGACTGTGATGATGTCTTGGGTCTGGCGTGATTTGTTGACATTGACGATAAACACGGTGTCGGGCTTGGCGTTGATCCGGTTTTGCAGCTCGGTCTGGAGCTGGGCGCCGTCAATTTTGTCGGTGTTCAGAAAATAGTTGCCGGCTGGGTCAATCGTGATGACGACCTGCGGCGGCGGCTTCTGGCTGGTGGCCGTGCTGTCTTTCGGCAGGCTGATGTCCATGCCTTTCATCTTCACCATCGAAAGCGAGGTGAACATGAAGAAGACGAGAAGAAAGAAAATCGTGTCGATCATCGGAATGATCTCGATCCGCGCCTTCTTCATCGGCTGTTTTTGTATTTTGAACCGATTTTTCATAGTTAGTACTCGAACCCACCTCCTTGCTTCGTAGGGGTCCTCCCGAAGCGGGAAGACAAGGAGTTTAAGAGAAGCTTCCCGCTGGCTCTTTTACTGCCTCCTTGTCCTCCCCTTTGGGGAGGACCCCTACGAAGCAAGGAGGTGGGTTAATTCTGCGCCGTCTTCGGCGTGGTCGCGATCATCAAAGACGCCGGGTTCGCCCGCTGGGCGATGTCCAAAGCATACTGGAACTGCTCGACGTTCTGCGTCTTGTCGCAGTTGATGACAATCACAACCTCCGGGTTCTCGGCGACGCGCTCCTGCAAGAGAGGCAGAATGTCGGTGTAAGCAACCATGCCCCGATCCACATAGTAGTTGCCTTTATCATCCACCGTTAGGACCACTTTGGATCGCGGCTTAGAAAGAGCCGTCGTCGAGACAGGCAAAGCGACTTTTTTGGCCGACATCTGCACCTGCGTAATGCTCGTGATCATAAAAAAGACCAGCAGGAAAAAGATCGTATCAATCATCGGAATGATTTCGATCCGCGCCTTTTTAAGCTCGGTTCGCTGTAACTTCACTGCGCATTCCCTCCACCGGGCCGCGCAGACCGGCCAGGATGTTCATGAGCTGGGTCGCCCGAATCTCCATCTCGGCGATAATCTCTTTGACTTTTTCGGTCAGGTAGTTGTAGCCGATGAGCGTCACAATCGCGATCGCCAGGCCTGTCGCGGTCGCGAGCAGCGCTTCCGCAACGCCGCCGGTGATCGCGTTCGGGTTGTTCAGCCCTTGCGTCGAGCCGACAACGTTGAACGATTTGATCATGCCCGTGACCGTGCCGAGCAGGCCCAGCAGCGGCGCGATGGTAATGATTGTGTCCAGGACGCCGAGGCGGCGGTACAGCAGCGGGGTTTCGCGCATCGCCAGTTCTTCCATCGCCCGCTCAATCGAGTCCGAGTCTAGGTTGCGGTTGCGGATGCCGTTGGCGAGCAGCCCGGCGACGGGTCCGGGATGCTGTTCGCAGACTGCGAGCGCATCATTGACCCGCCCGGCAGTCAGATGCTCGCGCACCTGCTCGGAAAGCTGTTCGTTGTCAGCGGACGCTTTGTTGACCGAGATGAAGCGCTCGATCATGACGGCGACCGACAGAATGGCGCAGATGAACAGCGGGTACATGACCGGGCCGCCGTCGTGCAGCAGCTTGAATGGACTGAATTCCATAATCGTTGACTTACTCCTTGAGATGTGTGAAACTTGATTCTGAAAAGTGCCGAGTGAAGAAAAGCGCCGAGACAACAAAATAACAAAAAGCCCCCAAGTGTGCCGGGACAACGTTGTCCGGGTGACTGGGAGCCTTTCAGAAATCCTATGGCGGCCTCACTTTTGTGTATTACGGAAGTGTGCCGAAGCAAGTTCCCGCCGGACAAGGACTGCCAGGACGACATCGGCACTGAAGCGTCACGCCGGGAACAGGCGATAGCGCAGAGTATACACCCAAGCTGGGGTCTTTGTCAACCCGCGTTTGTGAGTGCGCCGGAAACAAAGGAGAAATAATTGGGAAATTGTTTTGAGGGGAGAAGAACCCCTCCCGCTCATTCTTCGCTCCCTCTCCTGTTAGGGAAGGGCTAGAAATAATACAGGAACAGCTTGACGAACGCACCGGCTCCTGTTCGGCCTCTTCATAGTCCTTCCCTAATAGGGGAGGGAACGAAGAATGAGCGGGAGGGGTTCCAAAGGCGTCACGCCGCCAAAAGCGCCGGCTCGGACGATGCTCGCGCAGCTTCGGCCAAAGGCGTCTCGGCTTCAGGCGCAAGCGTCTGAGGCAGGCTTAGCGCATGGAGAACGCAGTTGCGGCCTGCCGTCTTCGCGGCGTACAGCGCCTGGTCCGCCGCTGCTACCAGGGCGGCATCGCCGGGCATGGTCGGGAGCAAAGTCGCTGCGCCGAGGCTGACCGTCACCGAACGTTCCGGCCACGACGTCCGCTCCACGGCAGCGCGGAGCCGCTCTGCCAGGACCATTGCTCCGGCGGCATCGGTCAGCGGCAGGATGACAATGAACTCTTCGCCGCCGTACCGGGCGAAAAAGTCGGTGTCCCGGCCCTGGCTGCGAAGAATGCCGGACAAGCGCCGCAGGATTTCATCGCCTGCCGGATGCCCGAAGCTGTCGTTGTACGCCTTAAACGAATCTACGTCCAGAAGCAGCACAGACAGCGGCGTGCCGTAGCGCTTGGCCTGGTTCATCTCCTGCGTCAAGCGATGCTCGAACGCTCGCCGGTTGCCGAGGCCGGTCAGGCTGTCGTGCAGCGCCAGCTCTTCGAGCTGCCGGTTAACAGCTTCAAGCTGAGACTTTTGTTCTTCCAGGACGCCGGCATACTCTGTAATCTGGGCCATCTGACGGGTGATCTGGTCGGCGGAGCGCCGCCGCTCGGTAATATCGGTAAACGTAGCGACGACCGCGTACGGCTCCGTCGCCCCGGACAAAAAGAGCGGCTTGGCGTTGACCGAGACCCAAAGCATCTCGCTTTGACCGATTTTGTGGGGATAGCTCCGGCGCGGCAGGCCCATGACCACATTCTGCTGGGCTTCGCCCCGGCGCAGCGACGCCATCAGCGGGTACGACCCTTGCGGGAACCGCGTGCCGTCCTCGCGCACCGCCTCAAACTCCGGGTTGACCGGACGCAGGCCGTGCATCTCAGTCTGGGTCATCTCCAAAATGTGTTCCGCACTGCGGTTCCAGAGGGTCACGACCCCGGCGCTGTCCATCATAATGAAGCCCTCGGAGATGGATGCAATGGCGGTTCGGAATCGCTCTTCGCTTTCTTTAATGCTGTCTTCCGCCTGCCGCCGCGCAATCTCGCCGCCGACCCACTGGGCCATCAGCCGCAGCAGCTCGCGGTCGCCGGATGTGAACAAGTGCGGGTGCGCCTGGCGCCCGGCAAAGCAGAGTGTTCCCCAAACATCGCCGTTGACCCGCACCGGCGTTCCTAAGTAGGCTTCCAGTCCAAAGCTTTGGTACGCCGGGGTGTCGCGCCGCTCGGTCGCCCCAGCCTCTTCAAAGCTGACCGCGTCCAGCAGCTTCAGCGCTTCCGCGCAGTAGGTGCTGCCGGTCGCAAACTCCGTGCCGACGGGGATGACGTCGCCGGGAGAAACCGAGAACGCAACCCGGTAACAGTCGCCCTCCACCTGCGCGAGCGAGCCGAGGGGCAGATCGAACTGCTCCGCGCCGAGCCGCAGCAGCTCTTCGGTCTTCTCCTCAAAGGACAATTCCTGCCGTGAAGTGACGTTATACAGCGTGTGCAGACGCTCCTCGCTCCGCCGCAGGGCGTCCTCGGCCTGGTGCTGGGCGCTGATGTCAATGTCCGCACTAATCGCCCCGGTGATCTCGCCGTCCATCCCGCGCAAGGGGAAAATGCTGCAATACAGGCGCAGCAGCGAGCCGTCGGGCCGCCGAAACGTGCGCTCGATCCCTTCCTGCCGCTCGCCGTCAAAGACGGCTGCGACCGCATCGGCGATTTCCGCGTTCCCGTCTTCGTAGATTGTGTCCCAGACCGTGCGGCCCCACAGCTCCGGCAGATCGTACAGAGATTTAAATGCCCTGTTCCATTCCATGATCCGGCCGCTTTTGTCGAAGCAGACGCAGGCGGCGGGCAGCCCTTGAAACAGCTCCTGGAACCGGCCTGCCGCCTGCGCGAGCAGGGCATTCGCTGCGTCCATGCTCTGCACGTTCAGGGCCATCTCGCGTTGCTGCACGGCAAGCGCCGACTGTGCGGCGTCGGTCTCGGCGTCCCGGCGCTCGATCTGCCGCACAGCCCATAGGCCCAGTCCGCCGCCCGCCGCCGCCATGCCAAGCATCACCGGCGGCAGCAAAGACGGCATGGCCCGCAGCACCCAAAAACCGAGCAGCGGCAGGAGAACGCCGGCGGCAAAAAGAAGGCGGCAGGACGAACCGGAGATTTGCCGCAGGCGGTTTAGAAGATAGTTATTCATAGACTGAGTGGTGGCTCAAGGATTTTATCGGCGTTTGAGGGAAAAATCTGTAGCAAATCCGAGGTTTCAACGCCTCGGCCTCGCGGTATCTGTATCTCCATGAAACACGTCTCGTTTTTCGCGTCATCGCTTGCTCTCGGCTGCGTGGCAGGCTTTTTTGTCCCCGCGTCCGCTCAAAGCACGCTGCCGCAGACGGTCGCGCGGTTTCCCGGCGCGACTCCCATCGGCGTTACGGTCTCGCCGGCCGGACGGATATTCATGTCATTCCCCAGAGCCTTTGATGTCGGCCCGTATGATGTCGCCGAAATCAAAAACGGCGTCCCCGCGCCGTACCCGGACGCCGCCGTCAACCGCCTCAGCGCCTTGCCCCAGTCGCAGCGCCTGGTGTCCGTGCAGGGGCTGACGGTAGATGCAAACAACCGCCTGTGGCTGCTGGACCTCGGCATTATCAAGACCAAGCCGACTTCCCTCGGCGGCCCGAAGCTCGTGGCCGTTGATCTCAAAACCAACAAGATTGTTCAGACGATCATTTTCCCGCGCACGGTCGCCGGCCCGAATGCGTACTTGAACGATGTCCGCGTGGATCTACGGTTAGGCAAAGCCGGGACCGCGTTTATTACCGACTCGTCGGAAAAAGGCCCAAACGGGGTTGTCGTCGTAGACCTCGCGACCGGCGCAAGCCGCCGCCGCCTCAATGATCACCCGTCTACAAAAGCCGAGTCGGGCTTCACGCCGATTGTCGAAGGCCAGCCCCTTTTGAAGCGCACCAAAGGGATGCCGCCCCAGCATGACAAGACCGGCGCGGACGGCCTGACGCTGACGCCCGACGGCAAATATCTGTATTATTGCCCGAACGAAGGCCATCACCTATACCGCGTGTCTACCGCCGCGCTTGCCGACCCGGCCCAAACCGACGCGCAGGTAGAAGCGACTGTCGAGAACTTAGGCGACAAAGGGTTTGCGTCTGACGGCATTGAAGCCGACTCGCAGGGCTATGTCTACCTGACCGATTACGAGCATAACGCGGTCAAGCGGCGCTCACCGACCGGGCAATACGAGACAATTGTGTCCGGCCCGAACATTATCTGGCCCGACTCCATCGCCTTCGGCCCCGATGGGTATATGTACTTTACGGCTGACCAATTAAACCGCCAGGCAAAGTATCATGATGGGAAAGACTTACGAAAAAAGCCGATCCCGCTGTACCGCCTGGATGTCGGTTCTCAGCCGGTCCTGCTGAAGTAGAAGTCCCCCCAGCCCCCAATAATGGGGGAGCTGTATTTACATTCAAGGAGATTATCAATGAGCGATACCACAGTGACGAAAATAGACTCGGCGCATTCGCCGCACGGCGAGATGGGGCAGAAATATTTGGCGTCCGGCAAGAACGTCGCCATGCGGCTTTGGGAAGAAACGCCTGCAAGCGACTCAAAGCCGCCGGCGGCGCGGGAGTACGAAACGGTTGGCTATGTGATCTCAGGCCGGGCTGAGCTGCATTTAGAGCATGGGCAGATGGTGATTCTAGAGCCGGGCAATTCCTGGGTCGTGCCGGTGGGCGCGGAGCATACCTACAAGATTTTGGAGCCGTTCACAGCAGTCGAAGCTACGTCGCCGCCCGCGCAGGTGCATGGGCGGGATGAATAGAACCCGGAACCCCTCCCGCTCGTTCCTCGCTCCCTCCCCTGTTAGGGAAGGGCTTTCAGAATATGACGTAAATGGGATCGCTTACGTTTTTTGCTCTTGAAACTCTTGGCCCTTCCCTAACAGGGGAGGGAGCGAGGAACGAGCGGGAGGGGTTCCGAATTCTTAGAAACGACTTCATACATGGTGGGCGACTTTTTAGACGTGCTGAAGCAGCGCGGCGCCAATGGGCAGAATGCTGGGGACCAGTTCGGCGGATCGGGCAGCGGCACCGGAAACGGGCTGCCGACCGACCTTGCCAACAATTTTTGGTTTGCCACGGGCATCGAGTGCTCCTATCCGACGATTGACGGCGGCAAAATCCGGCGCGATCTGCTGGAGGAATGCGGGCATTACACCCACTGGCGCGAAGACTTGCGGCTGGTCAGAGAACTTGGCCTGCGGTTTTTGCGCTACGGCCTGCCGTACTACAAGACCCATTTGGGGCCGGGCCGGTATGACTGGGAGTTCGCCGATCTCGTCATGGCCGAAATGCAGCGCCTGGGCATCACGCCGATTTTGGACCTGCTGCACTTCGGCGTTCCCGACTGGCTCGGCTCCTTCCAGAACCCGGAGCTGCCCCTGCATTTTGCCGATTATGCCGATGCTGTCGCTGAGCGTTACCCCTGGGTTCGCTGGTATACGCCGGTCAACGAGATCTATGTGTCTGCCAATGCCAGCGCTCAGAAGGGGATTTGGAACGAGCAGCTCACGTCGGAGTTCGGCTTCGTGACCGCTATTAAGCATCTGTGCGCGGCCAGCATTCTCGCCAACCAGCGAATTGCCGTGCGCCGTCCCGACGTGATCATTGTCCAAAGCGAGTCGGCAGAGTATATGCACCAGATGAGGGCGCTGCCGGACCCGAACATTACGCTGCAAAACGAGCTTCGTTATCTGGCGTTAGACTTGCTGTACGCCAATCGCCCGAACTCCGATGTTCTGCTGTATCTGATGGACAATGGCCTCACCCGCCCTCAGTACGACTGGTTCATGGCCGGCAAGCCGCCGGGGTACCAGATCATGGGCAACGACTATTACGGGCGCAACGAGCATCTGATGCTTCCCAGTGGTCAGGTGCTGGAAGCCGAAGACATCATGGGCTGGTACGGCTTAACCCGTCTTTATTTTGAGCGGTATCACCTACCGATCATGCACACCGAAACCAATGTTTTAGACCCGGACGCCGCTCCGACTTGGCTCTGGAAGCAGTTCCGCAACATTCTGCGGATGCGAGGCGATGGGGTGCCGGTGCTGGGCTTCACCTGGTACAGCTTGACCGATCAGAAAGATTGGGACGTTGAGCTGGCGGAGCGGAAAGGCACGGTCAACCCCTGCGGCCTGTACGATTTAGACCGCAAGCCCCGCCCAGTCGCGGCGGCGTACCGGCAGTTGCTGGAAGAGTTCGGCCAAATGTCGCTGGTCGCCCATAGCGAAGTGTTCGCTGTAAACGCCGCGCCCGCACGGTTGAGGACGGATATTTAGTGAGTTATAGAAAAGGAAAAGAAGCGAGGAAGTAAACTTCACTCGCTTCTTGCGTTAGAATTAGGGAGACAACCTAAAATGCCCCAAGAAACAGATGCCGAAAAAGAAGCCGAGCTGTCCCGCCGCGCGTTCCTGAAGACCGCCGGAACAAGCGTTGCCGCGCTGGCCCTTGCCGCCGAGACGGCCCGCAAGGCGGACGCCGGGCCGCCGGTTTCGCCGCCGTCCGCGCCGGAAACCAAGCCAATCCCGCTGCCGCCGACCAGCGCGGCGACCGAGAAAACGCCCGATCCTGCCCCGACGCCGCTTGCGCCGAGCCGGCGTCTCGGCGTCGCAGTCGTCGGTCTCGGCAACCTGGCGCTGGCCCAGGTCATCCCGGCGTTTGGCGAGTCGAAATACTGCAAGCTGACCGCGCTCGTCAGCGGCACGCCGGACAAGGCGCGGGAAGTCGCCGTGCAGCAGGGCATCCCGGCAAGCTCCGTCTACTCGTATGAGACTTACGACACGATCAAGAACAACCCGAACGTTGACATTATTTATATCATCCTGCCGAACTCGATGCACGCCGAATACACGGTGCGCGGGGCTAGGGCCGGCAAGCATATTTTGTGCGAAAAACCGATGGCAACGTCTTCGGCGGAGTGCCGGCAGATGATTGACGCCTGCGCCAAAGCAAACAAAAAGCTGATGATCGCGTACCGGATCCAGTACGAGCCGAACAACCGTTACATGCGGCAGCTCGTGCAGACCCAGCAGTACGGCCCGGTGAAGGTTATTGAAGCGGTGAACGGCCAAAATCAAGGAGACCCGAACCAGTGGCGTCAGAAGAAACCCCTGGCGGGCGGCGGATCGCTGCCCGATGTCGGCCTGTACTGCTTAAACACGACTCGCTTTCTCACAGGTGAGGAGCCGGCGGAAGTCATGGCGACTACCTACAGCACGCCGGGCGACCCGCGCTTCGCCGAAGTCGAAGAAAGCGTTTTGTGGCAGATGACGTTCCCGTCGGGCATCCAGTCCAACAACACGACCTCCTACGGCTTCCATGAAGACCGCCGCTACCGCGTCCACGCCGAGCGCGGCTGGTTTGGGCTGGATCCGGCGTTCTCGTACCACGGATTGCAGCCGGAGCTGTCGTATGCCACGGGCAAAATTGAGCATCGGGAGCGGCCTTCGATTGGCGATAAGAACCAGTTCGCGCTGGAAATGGACCACATGGCCGAGTGCGTGATGCAGGGTAAAACTCCGTACACGCCGGGCGAGGAAGGCTTGCAGGATCAGCGCATTATGGAGGCGATTTACCAAAGCGCGAAGACCGGCAAGCCGGTCAAGCTGCCTCTGATTACCACCCGCGATACGTTCCGGGGTTCTGAGCCGAAGGATGAATAGGGGAGAAGACCTCACCCCGTCAGCCAGAGCGAACACAAATAAGAGAGGCGAACACAAGGTTCGCCCCTCTTATTTGCCTCGTATTCAGCGCACGGCTTCGTCGTCGCGCGTAATCTCAAATAGGAACCAGGTGCGGCGCTCGGCGTCGTCTAGGAATGTTTCCAGCAGGTTCGAGGTCGCGATATCCTTGTTGTCGTCGGCGACTTCGGCAGCTTTGCGGATCTGCTCGGCGATATGACGGTTGTCCTGCATCAGCCGCCGGACCATCTCCTGCGGCGCGACAAACTCGTCGTTGTCGTCATGAATGGTTTGAAGCGTGCCGACATGGGACAGCGAGCGGATGGACGTGCCGCCGATCTTGCGGAGACGCTCGACCATTGGGTCAATGCTTTCCAAAACCTGCGTCGCCTGCTTGTCGAACAAGAGGTGCAGGTCGCGGAAGCGCGGGCCGGACAAGTGCCAGTGGAAGTTCTTGGTCTTGGCGTACAGCGCGAACGCATCAGCGATCAGCGGGTTCACGGCGTCGGTGACGGCCTTTGCCTGCTCCGGGGTTAAGTCGGTCGGGGTCGAAAGCTGCGGCGGGGCCGGGTAAGTCTTCGGAAAGCCTTCCGAGCGGGTCTGCGCCGGGGAGCCGTCGGCGACAACGCCATTGCTGTGAGTTTTGGGCTTCTGAGTAGTAGTGGTCATGGGTGTTTCCTCTTATTCAAGCCGCCGACAAAGTCTGCGGCGGTGATTGACAGGAGCGTTTTACCCAAAAGCCGCCGATTAAACGCGCTGGATTAAATTGTGTTCATGCTTACTTTTGTTTAGCACGCCGCCGAAAGTGGTACTTTCCCCGCAGACTATTCTTCTCCAAAGGGACATCCCATGAAAAATCATCCGCTTCTTTTTGCAGCCCCAGCGCTTGCCGGGCTGGCTTTGTTGGCTTCTTCTCAGCCTGCCGACGCGCAGGCGCAGTCCGGCTCGGTGCAGGTCGGCAGCGCGACCATTGCGTACCGAGTGCAAGGCCATGGCCCGGCGATGATGCTGGTCCACGGCTTTCCGCTGTCAGGTGAACTGTTCGCGAAGAACCGGGCCGTGCTGGCCCGCCGCTATACGGTCGTGACTCCCGACCTGCGCGGCTTCGGCAGCTCGACCACGCCCGACACCAAAGGTGGGGTTGAGCTGTACGCCAAGGACATGCTGGCTGTGATGGACCACCTGCACGTTAAAAAGGCCATCATCGGCGGCATGAGCATGGGTGGGCCGGTCGTGCTGGAAATGTACCGGGAAGCGCCCCAAAGATTTCGCGGCATGATCTTGATTGACTCTACTTCGTCGCCGGCAAACGATGTTGAGAAAGCCCAGTGGCCCGGCTTCGGCCAGCAGGCCCGCGATAAAGGGGTCGCGTCCATGATTCCCGTGCTGATGCCGCAGATGCTGACGACGGCAACGCGCATGGGCGACCCGGCTTTGGTGAAATACATCGGCGGCATTGTCAAAAAAGGCTCTGTTGATGCGGCGGTCGGTGGCGGGGAGACGCTGGCGACCCGGCCCGATTCGCGCCCGACTTTGGCGCATGTCAAAGTGCCGGTGCTGTTTGTGGTCGGCGCGGACGATCCGATTTATCCTGTCGAGATGAACCAGAAAATGCACCAGGACACGCCCGGCTCGCGTCTGGTCGTCGTTCCCGGCGCGGCTCACGCTGCGATTATCGAGAAGCCGGAAGCCTGCAACCGGGCGATTGCCGCCTGGGCTTCTACGGTTCGGTAGAAGGTAAGAGCAGATGGAACCTGGCACTGGAAGTGCCGGGTCCTGTCTCTTGTCATACACAAAAACCGCCAATTAAATGAACTATTAGCAGTTAAGCATGTTTGTTGATGTTTAGAACCTTCCCAGAAGCGGTATCACCAACCCGTAACAATCCCCCTGGAAACGATTTTCTCAAAGAGGCACAAACCCAATGGCAGACGAAACTGAAGACGAAACCACGCAGGAAGACACGAACACCACTGACCACAGCCCCGAAGCGGCGCAGGTCGGCACGTCCGACGGCGACGGCGACAGCGAAAAAAGCGAGTAGAAAGATAAACGTATGAAAGCAGTCGTTTGGCACGGCATCGGCGACATTCGCTTGGATGATGTGCCGAAGCCCACGCTCAAAGACCCGGAAGATGCTATTGTGCGGCTGACGGCCAGCGCCATCTGCGGGACCGACCTGCATTTTGTGCGCGGGACATTCGCGGGCATGAAGCCCGGCACGATCCTCGGCCATGAAGGCGTCGGCGTCGTCGAAGAAGTCGGCAAAGATATCCGCAACTTCAATGCCGGCGACCGCGTCGTCATCTGTTCCACCATCGGCTGCGGCGTCTGCCCGTTCTGCCGGGAAGGCTACTATTCGCAGTGCGACAAGGCAAACCCGAACGGGCCGTCAGCAGGTACAGCCTTCTTCGGCGGCCCCGCCCCGACCGGGCCGTTTGACGGCCTCCAAGCGGAATATGCCCGTGTGCCGTTCGCGCATACTACCCTGGTGAAGCTGCCTGATGAAGTCAGCGACGCTCAGGCCATTCTTTTGTCCGACATCTTCCCAACGGCCTACTTCGGCGCAGACATCGCCGGCATTAAGCCCGGCAACACGGTCGCCGTGTTCGGCTGCGGCCCGGTCGGCCAGTTCACGATTGCCAGCGCCAAGCTGCTCGGCGCGGGCCGCGTCTTTGCCGTAGACGCCGTGCCGTCTCGTTTAGACATGGCGCGGGCGCAGGGGGCGGAGACGATCAACTTCAACGAGGAGCATCCGGTCGAAGCGCTGCAAAAACTGACCGGCGGGGTCGGCCCGGACATCTGCATTGACGTGGTCGGCGTAGACGCTTATCATGCCCACCAAGGCCCGGCGGCAGTTTTAGAGAAAGCCCAGGAAGCCCAGTTCAAGCAGGAGATGGCCCAGAACAACCCGGCAGGCTACAAGCCTGACGGCAGCGACTGGATCCCCGGTGATGCGCCGTCGCAGGCGCTGCAATGGGAGATCGAGTCGGTCGCAAAAGCCGGCACGGTGTCTATTATCGGCGTCTACCCCTTGACTATGAACTCGTTCCCCATCGGTGCGGCCATGAACAAGAACCTGACGCTCCGCATGGGCAACTGCAACCATCGCAAGTATGTCCCGATGCTCGTTGACCTAGTTCGCAGCGGCGCGGTTGACCCGACCACGGTGCTGACTGAACAAGAGCCGATGGCATCGGCGATTGACGCTTACAAAGCCTTTGACGAGCGCAAGCCCGGCTGGATCAAAGTCGAGCTTGAGCCGCTGGCGCAGGCGGCGTAGAAAGCCCCCCGCCCCAATTCTGGGGAGCAATACAGAGTGCAGCGGCCTCTGGTTCTTCTCTGTGTCCGGCTCCCCAAAATTGGGGCGGGGGCCTCTTTAACTCCGACAGAAAGACAAAACTCAATGCCACTCACAGTCATTGCCAAGTTCCAAGCAAAGCCCGGCATGGAAAGCCGGTACAAAAAAGAACTGCACGGAATGCTCGCGCCGTCCCGCGCCGAGACCGGCTGCCTGAACTATGATGTGTTCCAGTCCAACGACGATCCGGCGATCTTTTTCACCTATGAGAACTGGACTGGGAAAGACGTGCTTGACGCTCATATGCAGACGCCGCACTTTAAGGCGCTGGGCGCGGCAAGCCAGGGAATGCTGACCAAGCCGATTGAGATTGATTTACTGACACAGTACGAGTAGCAAAGGAGATACCATGAAAGCTGTTGTTTACAAAGGCGTCAAACAAGTCGCTGTCGAAGACATTGAAATGCCGCGCGTCGAAGAAAAGACCGATGCGCTGCTGAAAATTACGTCCGCCGCCATCTGCGGCTCAGACCTGCACATGTACGACGGGCGCACCCCGTTTGAAGTGGGGCGTTCTATCGGCCATGAGATCATGGGCGTGATTGAAAGCGTCGGCGACGCCGTCACCCAGATCAAGGTCGGCGACCGGGTCGTGCTGCCGTTCAACATCGGCTGCGGCGACTGCTTCAACTGTTCGCGCACCTACTCCAACGCCTGCCTTGTCGCAAACCCGGAAGGGGTCGGCGCAGGCTTCGGCTACGCTGGCCTCGGACCCTACCAGGGCGGGCAGGCTGAGTATATCCGAGTGCCGTATGCGGACTACAACTGCCTCAAGGTGCCGGGGACGGCAGGCGATGAGTTTGAGGACAAGTTCATTCTGCTGGCGGACATCTTCCCGACGGCGTACCATTCCACCGAGCTGGCCCAGGTCGGCCTCGGCTCGACCGTCGCCATTTACGGCGCGGGGCCGGTCGGAATGCTGGCAGCCTACAGCTCGTTGATCAAAGGCGCGTCCGAAGTCTACGTCGTAGACAGTGTGCCGGAGCGGCTGGCGAAGGTCAAAGCCATCGGCGCAACACCGATCAACTTCAAGGACGGGTCGCCGGTCGAGCAGATTCAGGACATCCGCAAGAACAACAAGATGCTGAAGGACTCGTTTCGGCCCGGCGACGAGAAAATGAAAGGCGTCATGTGCGGCATTGACGCCGTCGGCTTTCAGTGCCATGACGAAGGCAACCCGGATATCGAGAAGCCGAACCAGATCACAAACGATCTGCTGGAGCTGATCAACCCGACCGGCGCTCTCGGCGTCATCGGCGCGTTCACGCCGAACGACCCAGCAGGCGTTGACCCAAACGCAAGTAAGGGCATCTACGAGATCCCGTGGGCGGACCTCTTCGAGAAGGGCATCACGGTCGGCGCGGGCCAAGCGCCGGTCAAGCGCTACAACGTGCTGCTGCGCGATTTGATCCTGGCGGGCAAAGTAGACCCGTCGTTCATTATCAGCCACGATATGCCGCTGGAAGGCGCTCCCGATGCTTACGGCCATTTCGATAAGCGCGAAGAAGGCTACACGAAGGTAATCTTGAAGCCCCAGCAGAAAGGGTAAATCAATTCCCCCGCCCCCAATAATGGGGGAGCAGGAGTAAGAGACGGAAACGTCCTTTCCTATCATGCTCCCCCATTATTGGGGGCGGGGGGCTTCTTGACAACACATTTACTATGCTCAAACGAACCATTGCACTTCTTTCCTGCCTGTCCGTTCTGCCGGCAGCCGCGCAGACGCCGGAAACAGTCGCGCGTTTCTATGGGCCTATGCCCACCGGCGTCACCGTCTCACATACAGGCCGCGTTTTCGTCAACTATCCGCACTGGGGCGACCCCGTCCCTTTCACGGTCGCGGAGATTGTGAACGGTCAGGCGGTCGCGTACCCGAACGTGCAGATCAACCGAATTAACAAAGCTCATCCCAGCGCGTGCCTCTACTCGGTGCAGAGCGTAGTCGTGGACCCGAAAGATCGGCTTTGGGCGCTCGATACCGGCAGCGTCAAGCTGGGGCCGAATGTTCCCGGCGGGCCGAAGCTGGTCTGCATGGACCTCCAGACAAACACAATCACGCGCACAATTTTCTTTCCGCGCTCGGTGGTTACACCCGGCACTTATTTGAACGACATTCGATTCGACCTACGTCGCGGCAAGGCGGGCACAGCGTTCATCACGGACTCCGGCGCAAAGTCTGATGACGGCATCATCATTGTAGACTTAGCAAGCGGCAAGAGCTTCCGGCGATTGGGCAAAGACCCGTCGGTCAAGCCGGATACCAAAGTCATCGGCATCGTGGATGGCTTTCCGCTGATGGAGTGCAAGCACGGCCTGTCCCCGCAGGTGCCGAAGTTTGCGTCAGACGGCATTGCGATCAGCGACGACGGCAAGACGCTTTACTATTGCCCGATTTCCAGCCGCCAGCTTTACAGCGTCTCGATTGACGCGATGCTGGACCGAAGCAAGTCGGAAGCTGACGTGGCGGGGACAATTAAAGACTTAGGCGTCAAAGGCATGTCGGACGGCCTGGAGTCGGACTCGTCTGGCGGGATTTATGCCGGAGACGAAGAAAAATCCCAGGTCAAGTACGGCAAGCCGGGCGGGCCTTACCAAGTTCTGGCGCAGGTTCCCAAAATTTACTGGATTGATACGCTGTCGGTCGCCACAAATGGGTATCTTTATTTCACCGGCAACGAGCTTGCCCTGCTGCCGACGTATCACAACGACAAGGATCTGCGGGTCAAGCCGTATCTGCTGTACCGGATCAAGACAAATAAGCAGCCGGTTCTGCTTAAATAGCGTGAACATAGGAATAGGAGAACGAGAATGGTAGAAGAAGATGCCGTGGATTCAGTAGATGTCAGCCCGACGCATTTGAGCCACGACAGCGGAAGCGAAGCGGCCACCATAGACAGCCATATTGAAGAAACGAACGTCAACATCGGCAGCACCGAGCGGTGGGCGACGGCGTTTGCCGGCGGCACGCTTGCGACCTACGGCCTCATCCGGCGCTCCCCGCTTTCTCTCGCGCTGGCGGCAGTGGGAACGTATTTAGTTGTGCGCGGCGCGACCGGCCACTGCCCGGCGTATTCCGCTGCCGGGATCAACAAGGCTGGGAGCGACACTCAGGACGACGTGCGGAAGCGTCTTGGCGATGCCGGCATTAAAGTGACTCATGCCGTGACAATCATGAAGCCCGCTGCCGAGCTGTACCGCTACTGGCGGGACTTCACGAACCTGCCGCGCATCATGGACCATTTGGAATCGGTCACAGTATCAAGCGAGATCAACTCGCACTGGATTGCGAAAGCGCCCCTCGGCAGCACGGTCGCGTGGGACGCCGAGATTATCAACGATGCGCCGAACGAAGTCATTGCTTGGCGCTCGCTGCCCGGCGCCGATGTGGACAATGCCGGCGCAGTGACGTTCAAGCCCGGTCTGCCGGGGCGCGGCACCGAAGTCCGCGTTTCCCTATCGTATGCCCCGCCCGCCGGAAAGCCCGGCGCGGTGATTGCAAAGCTGCTGGGCGAGGAGCCGAAGAAGCAACTTGATGACGACCTAAGGCACTTCAAGAACCAAATGGAAACGGGCGAGCGTCCGACCACCGAAGGCCAGTCGTCAGGGCGCGGACCGGACAAAGACCAGGTGAAGTAGTTCAGAACCCCTCCCGCTCGTCCCTCGCTCCCTCCCCTATTAGGGAAGGGCCAGAGTAATGAGAGCGAGCATTGCAACCGCCCGTAGCTACCGATTTTTCCCTCCGGCCCTTCCCTAATAGGGGAGGGAGCGAGGGACGAGCGGGAGGGGTTCCTTATCGAAAGGCACTTATTATGAAAGCACTCTGCTGGTACGGCAAAAACGATGTTCAAGTCTCCACGGTCCCGGACCCGAAGATCCTGAACCCGCGCGACGCCATTATCAAAGTTACGTCCACCGCCATCTGCGGCTCGGATTTGCACCTTTACAACGGCTTTATTCCGACGATGGAAAAAGGCGACATTTTAGGCCATGAGTTTATGGGCGAAGTGGTCGAGCTGGGGCCGGAAGTCAAGAACCTGAAAATCGGCGACCGGGTGGTCGTCCCCTTTGACATTGCCTGCGGGAGCTGCCGCTACTGCTCCACATCCCAGTTTTCGCTCTGCGACAACTCCAACCCGAATTCTCTTATGGCGGAAGAGCTGTACGGCTATTCTCCGGCGGCCCTGTTCGGCTACTCGCATTTGTATGGCGGCTACGCCGGCGGGCAGGCCGAGTATGTCCGTGTCCCGTTTGCTGATGTCGGCCCGGTCGTCGTTCCCGAAAGCCTCACTGATGAGCAGGTACTGTTCCTGACCGACATCTTCCCGACCGGCTATCAGGCCGCCGAGAACTGCGGCATTAAGCCCGGCGATACAGTGGCCGTCTGGGGCTGCGGCCCGGTCGGCCAGTTTGCAATCCAAAGCGCGTACATGCTCGGCGCGGAACGGGTTATCGCGATGGACCACATCCCGGAGCGATTGGCAATGGCACGGGACAAGAGCAAGGCTGACGTGGTGAACTATGAGGAGCAGGACAACCTGTTCACGACGCTGAAAGAAATGACCGGCGGGCGCGGCCCCGACCACTGTATTGACGCGGTCGGCCTGGAAGCGCACGGCACCGGCCTCGGCAATATTTACGACAAGACAAAGCAGCTCGCCCGGCTGTCGTCCGACCGCTCCAACGTGCTGCGCCAAGCGATCCAGTGCTGCGGCAAAGGCGGCACGGTTTCCGTTCCCGGCGTCTACGGCGGCTTTTTGGATAAGTTTCCGATGGGCGCGGCCTTCGCGAAGGGCCTCACGTTCAAGATGGGCCAAACTCATACGCATCGCTATTTAAAGCCGCTGCTGGAGACCATTGTTCAGGGCAAGATTGACCCGACGTTCGTGATCACGCACCGGATGAAGCTGGCGGATGCACCGGAAGGCTACAAGATCTTCAAGGAGAAGAAAGACGACTGCATCAAAGTGGTGCTGACGCCGTAGTCAATACGAGCAAGGAGCGAGGGAATAAATTCCTTTCGCTGTTGACAGCGTCCTTCGGACGAAGAACCAGCGGTCGTCTGGTTTCCTCTCGTCCGAAGGACGTTTATATTTAGCGAGAGGAGTTCACTCCCTCGCTTCCTTTATGTATACTCCCATGACTAAAACCACCCGTAACCTACTTTTTCTGGCTGCTTCCGCCCTCGCCCTCCGTGCGTTTGTCCAGCAGAAGCGCCTGGCTGATTTGGGCGGCTCCGTCGTGCTGATTACCGGCGGCTCGCGCGGCCTGGGGCTGGCGCTGGCCCACGAGTTCGGACGCCACGGCTGCCGATTGGCGCTCTGCGCCCGTGATGCCGATGAGCTGACGCGGGCGCGGGAAGAGTTAGCGGTGAAGGGATACGAAGTCTTTACGGCTGTCTGCGACTTGACCGACATAGCGCAGGTCAACCGGCTGATTGCCGGCGTGACGGCGCAGTACGGGCAGATAGATGTACTTGTCAACAACGCCGGCATCATTGAGGTCGGGCCGGTGCAGAACATGCAGCGGCGGGACTTTGAGGATGCGATGAACGTGGACTTCTGGGGTGTTCTTGATACTATTCTGGCGGTTCTGCCGCAGATGCAGGCTCGCAAATCGGGCCGGATCGTCAACATCACGTCCATCGGCGGCAAAGTCGCGTTCCCGCATCTGCTGCCATATGCCGCCGCAAAGTTTGCCGCGACGGGTCTGTCGGAAGGGCTGCATTCGGAGCTTCAGCGGGACGGCATCACGGTGACGACCATTGTTCCCGGCCTGCTCCGCACCGGCTCGTACTTTAACGCCCTCTTCAAGGGGAATAAGACCGGCGAGTTTATTTGGTTCTCCCTCGGCGACAACCTGCCCGGCGGCTCCATCAGCGCGGAGCGGGCCGCCCACGAGATTGTCACGGCCACCCGGCGCGGCTCCGCCGAGCGCATTCTGTCGATCCCGGCGAGCCTGCTGGTCCGGCTGAACGGCCTTGCGCCAAGCACGACCGGCCATCTGCTGACGCTGATTAACAACGTTGCCCTGCCGCCGCCGTCGAACGTACCCGGCAGCGACGCGGTCAGCCCCGGCAAAGACGCCGAGCCAAGTGTTCCCACCCGTCCGCTGTTTGACGCCGCGACGGCGCTGGGGCGGTCGGCGGCGGAGCGGCTTAACGAGGACGGGTAGGAGGAACTGGCACTGAAAGTGCCAGTGTTCCGAAAGCAAAAAACGCCCCGTCAAGCAATTGCTTGGCGGGGCGTTTTCCTGTAAGCCGAGATCAAGTATTGTCGGTCAATGTCGCATCCTGCGCGGCGGTCGTGCTGCCCTTGACGGCGGCGCTGTCGGCGTGGAACAGGTAATTCGACGATTCCGGGTCAAGCGCTCCCGACGGCGTCTGGGCGACAAGCTGGGCGAAATGGTCCAGATCGTGCTGAAGCTTCTGCTCAAAATGGTTGCCCGCGCCAAGCTTTTCGCCGACATCACCAAGAACGCCGGCGGGCGGCGTGTAAGAAAGTGTGACCTGGACCTTGGTCTGGCTGTCGCCGACCGGCTCAAAGGTGACGACGCCGTGGTTCTGAAGGCCATCGGTTGAGCGCCAGCCGATCTGCTTGCCTTCAATCCAGTTTTCGTTCACGGCATCCCACTCATGGGTGCCGACAACGTCTGCAACCCAATGAGAAGTTTGGCTGTCTTTATAAGTCACTTCCTTGATGTACGACATAAACTTTGGAAAGTCGTTGAAGTGCGAAAATAACTGGAAAACCTGAGAAGTCGGCGCGTTGATCGTCACCGCTGCTGAGTGTGTGTACTCGGCCATAATTTTGCTCCTTTGTTAGCTTTTGCTTACTCTTTATTTGTGTCCGCCGCCGGCAATCCCGACAGCGACGAAGGCGCATCGACATTCGCGCCGTCGTCCACGCCGACGCCCAAGCGGTCTACCATCTCGCCGCCGAGCCAGCCTGTCAGCCCGGCGAGGCTAAAGCCAGCCAGCGACAAAGCAAAGGACAGGGCGGACAGCTTCTCGGGTTCAGCCCGGCGCAAGGCCCAGCTTGCGCCGAACAATCCCAAGACCGCCGCATTGCCAAGGCCATGCACCCGGCCTATGGCTCTCGCCCGCGTCCCCTTCGGAACAAAGAGCCAGTCCCACGTGCCGAACGGTGCGGCGACCAGGCCGCCGAGAATGCCCGCCCCGGTCATCGCCAGCCCCTGCTCCGCCATCTTCGGCTTCTTCAAAAGCAGCGACAGCGAGTCAAAGATAACTGCCGTAGACAGCAGGCCCAATGGGAACGTGATTAAAATCGTGTGGGCCGGGTGCCCAAACACTTTGGAATGGCTCTCCATGCGTCTTGCTTCCTACTTTAGCTTTTAGCGGGGTCGTGACCCCAGTTCATCAGCGAGTACCGCCAGCGGGTCTCAGTGATGTCCCCGGACGGCCTTTCCGCGAGGTGACGATGCACATAGCTGACAACCCGCCGCATCTGCGCGTAATCCCCAGTGGAATAATCGTCTTGCTTATGGTGCAGCATCTCCACAATGTGCCGTCCCGACTGATGGCCGGTGGATTCACCCTCGCCGTCCTGCTTTTGACCAACTTCTTTGGAGTGGTCGGTCTCCAGCCACCGCTCGATCTCGGAGGCGGTCATATTGACTGCCTCCCGAAAATCCTTCAAAGTCTGCGCGTCGTCGTGATGCTCGGCCATCGCTTTCTCGCGTTTCTAGGTTACTTTGCCTTCTTCAGCTCATCCGGCTTGTGCGCGGCTTCTTTGTGGGCGTCAGTTTCAACCAGGTACTCCAGGTTGTCCTTCGATGCTGCGACATGGTGGCCTTTGATGTCAGTGGGGGACGTCAGCTTCTTTTCGACCGTGCCTTCGGTCTTGCCTTGCGACGTCTTCCACTCAACATGATCACCTTTTTTCAGATCTGCCATCGGTCTTCGCTTTCTAAAGCCAGGCTACATGTTCTAAAGCCAGGCTACATATTCTTGCCGCTCATGTCGCTCGGCATCATGGCGGGCTTCAAAGCGGGCATCTTAGCGGCATGAACGCCGAGATTAGAGCCGACCTGGTAGATCATCTTTGTATGGTCTTCAATTTCCGGCAGGTTCTTTGAGGCGAACGCGGTTAAACCGGCGTTCTTGCCCATTGAAATTTCCTTCTCAAACAAGCCAACCGTGTCGGTATGCGCCTTTTCCTGCGATCCCATATAGGCTTTGTCGAACGCCGCGCCGGACAGGCCGGAAATCTTCGAGATGACAGCCTTGTGCATCGGATCAGTGTCCGCCGGCAAAGTCATCTTGTTGTCTTGGGCAACTGTTTTCAGCTCGGCGTTTGCTGCCGAATGCTCTTTGACCATGCGCTTGGCGACGTTCAGCACCTGCGGGTTCTGGCTCTTTTGCAGCGCAATCTGGCTGGACTTGACTTCAAAGATGCCGCCCTGCGCGGCCATCTTCGCAAACTTCAGGTCCATTGCATCAGCGTTCGCCAGCGCGGCGCCGGCGACCAGCATCAGGCCCGATACTACCGCTCCGGTCATCAATTTTTTGGTAAACATCGTTCTGTATTTACTCTTTCTAAGAGGGTTTTGTCTGTTCTAAGTTTTCCCCGTCTGCCTTAGACTTAAACGCCCTAAAACTCTTGCCTTGTTTTTCCGACAATGACCTTGAGCTATTTTTATTTGTAACGACGGAGGAACCCCCTGATGCGCCTAGTCACACGGTCCGATTTTGACGGACTGATCTGCGCGGTCCTGCTGAAACAGGTCGAAGCCATTGATTCCATTCAATTTGTCCATCCGAAAGACTTGCAGGACGGCAAGTTTGAAGTGACGGCAAACGACGTGCTGACCAATGTCCCTTATGTCTCCGGCTGCGGCCTGTGGTTCGACCACCACGCGACCGAGATCGAGCGCATTGTCGGGCGCGTTCCGTTCCAGGGCGACTGCTGGCTGGCGCCGAGCGCCGCCCGCGTCGTGTACGATTACTATGGCGGCGCGGCCCGCTTTCCGGGGATTGAGGAGATGATGCGGGAAGTGGACAAGGCCGACTCGGCCCTGTTCACACCGCAAGACATCCTGCACCCAGAAGGCTGGGTCCTGCTGTCGTTTTTGATGGACGCCCGAACGGGATTGGGCCGTTTCCGGGACTACCGCATCTCGAATTACCAGCTTATGTACGATCTCATAGACGCCTGCATGACGAAGAGCATTGACGAGATATTAGCCCTGCGCGATGTGCAGGAGCGCGTCGTGCGCTACTTTGAGCAGGACGTGCTGTTCCGCCGTATGCTGGCCGACCATTCCTGGACGGAAGGCAATGTCGTCGTCTCGGATCTGCGCGAGGTCACGCTGATTCCCTGCGGCAACCGCTTTTTGGTGTACGCGCTGTACCCGGAAGCCAACACGTCCATTTGGATCGTCAGCGGCTTTCAGGGCAAAAACTGCGTCTTTGCTTGCGGCCACAGCATTATGAATAAGACGTCCCGCACACACATCGGGGCGCTGATGCGTCATTTCGGCGGCGGCGGCCACGAAGCGGCGGGAACCTGCCAGGTGCCGCACGAGGACGCCGAAGAAGTCCTGCGGGAATTGGTGGCGTCCATGCACCGCGACGAAGAGGCTGTTCCCGACGAAGGGTGGGCGCTCGCGCAGGCGGCGTAACCTGCCTGCCGTTTACTATTCCTGGCGATTTTCTTCCCGATGCGGCGTTTTGGCACGTTTCTTGCTTCTCTTCTTTCCTGTACGGCGCGGCGGCGCGGCACCGCCCGCCGGGCCGTACTCAGAGAAAGTTTACCAGGCGGTTCCGGCTTCCGGCACTTGACACTTTCGGCATCAGAGGGTATTATTCTCCCTGTCCGAAACCTGGGTCGGTGTCCGAGTGGTTAAAGGAGGCGGTCTGTAAAATCGTCGGCGCAAGCCTACACAAGTTCGAAACTTGTCCGGCCCATCAGAGGAACAAACAACAAAAGCCCGAATGCTCAAGAAGCATTCGGGCTTTTTTGCGCCTCTCACTTGCGGCGGGCCAGCAGAAGGCAGACATCGTCGTGCAGGCGGTTTTCGGCAAACGACTTCGCGCCGTCCAGCACGGCCTGGCCGATGTCGGCGAGCGGCCCCAGCGGCAGGGCGGCGGCGGCGAGACGCGCCATGCCGTCGTTGCCGAGGAACTGCCGCCCCTGCCGCGCTTCGGTGACGCCGTCGGTGGCGATCAGCAGCAAATCTCCGGTATCTAAATAAAGATCGGTCGCTTGGTAATTGGCTTTCACTGCAATCCCCAGCGGGATGCCGCTGACGGCGACTTCGGCAAACGTACCGTCGGGGTGCAGCAGGATCGGCGGCTCGGCCCCGGCGGCGGCGATGCGGGCCATGCCGGTCGCGGTGTCTACGACGGCGAGCGTCAGCACGACAAAGTATTCGTCGCTGCTGCCTGCTTCCATCGCCTGCGACTCGCACAAAAACGCATTCAGGCGGCTGAGGGCCGACGCGGCATCGGAATGCTCGCGCAGGTAGGCCCGCAGAGTGTACTTGATCTCCGCCGTTCGGCTCGCCGCCTCCAACCCCTTGCCGGACACGTCGCCGACCACCAGCGCGAGACGCCCGCCGTCGAGTGCGAAGACGTCAAAATAGTCGCCGCCGACCTGCGCTTCGTCCCATGCCGGCCGGTAAATCGTTTCCACGTCGAGGCCGGTCAAGATGGAAGCCGGCGGCTTGTTCAGCAGTGACCGCTGCAAAGACTCAGCGATTTTGCGCTCCCGCTGGTACAGCGCGGCCATCTCTTCCTGCTGTTTCCGGCGCTCGGTGATGTCCCGGACCGACGCAAACAGCAGGGTGCGCCCACTGACCGTGAGCGAGCTGACACTCGCTTCCACTGGGAACGTTGTGCCGTCGGCCCGGCGATGCTCCGCCTCGAACGGCGCAATGGTCTCGGTTTGGGCCTGCCGGAAGAGCGCGTCAAAATCTGCTGTTCCATAGGCTGCGTTGATGTCCGCTGCCTGCATGGTCTGCATCTGCGCCGCCGTGTAGCCGAGCGACCGCCGCGCCGCATCGTTCACATACACAAAACGCCCGTCACCGTCCAGCAGGTAGAACGCGTCGTTTGCTTTTTCGCTGATGAACTGAAACTGCCGCAGAACTTCTTCTGCCGCCTTGCGCTCGGTGATCTCCGTCACCAGGACGCCGACGCCTAAGCGCTGCCCCTGTGCGTCGTCTACCGGATAATAGGAAGAAATCCAGTAGCGCTCGCTGTTTGGGGAGGCCGGCGTTTGGCCTTTGACTTCCACCCCGATCTGCGCCTGGCCCGTTTCTAAAACAGGGCGCAGGCTTAGGCGCTCGACCTCGGCCATAGGCGGCAATATTTCCGCCACGGTGCGCCCCAGCATGGCCTCGGCGGGGATGCCGTTGATCCGGGCCAGCGTCTCGTTGACCCGCCGGTAGCGCAGGTCGCAGTCGAAGAACGCAAAGCCGACCGGGGCCGAGTCCAGCAAGGTGTCGAGCAGGGCAACCGTCTCCTGAAGCTCTTCTTCGGTAACTTTCCGCGCCTTGTCATTATACTGCCGGGCAGACACATCGGTCTGGATGCCGACGTAATGGGTAACGGCGCCCGATGGGCTGCACACCGGCGAGACCGTGATCTCGTTCCAGAACTCCGTGCCGTCCTTGCGGTAGTTTAAGATCAGCGTCTGGCGCGGCTGGGCGGTCCGCACCGCCTCGCGCAGAGCAGCGACGGCGGCGGAGTCGGTGCCGGGTCCTTGCAAAAAGCGGCAGTTGCGGCCTAAAACTTCCGCTTCGGCGTAGCCGGTCATGGCAAGAAACGCCGGGTTGACATAGATGAGGGGATAATCGGGCAGAGACGCATCCGAGATGACAATGCCGTTGGACGCCGCCGCAATGGCATCGTCGCGCATGTGCAGCGCGGCCAGCGCGGCCTGCTTTTCGCGCTGGGCCTGCTGGAACCGGACGGCGGCCCGGACCGAGCGGGCGGCAAGCTCCGGGGTCAGCGCCGATTTCGGCATGTAATCCACAGCCCCGGCGTCGATCACCGCCATCATGGTCGCATCGTCGCGTTGCCCGGTCAGGACAATGACCGGCGTGTGGATGTCCCGCTCGCGGGCTTCCAGCAACAGCTCCAAGCCGCTGCCGTCGGGGAGCAGGTAGTCTAAAAAGATGCAGGAAAATTCTTCGCGTCCCAGTGCGTCTCGCGCCGCCGCCAGCGTTTCCACTTCCACCAAATCGGCGGCGATGGTCTCGAACTTCAGCGCGTCCCGGCTTAAGGCCCGGCGCAGGGCTTCGCGGTCAAGCGGATCGTCGTCAACAATAAGGATGCGGAGGCGGTCGGACACATCGGCCAGCTTTCTTCAGTTCTTTTTCTTGCCATTCTTAGTCGCTTCGGGCATATTTTCAGATGAATTGTACCCTAAACCGCACAAAAAATGCCATGAACTTTAACCTTGCTTCACGGCTACAGGTTTCCCCAGTGAGGCGGATTGATAGGCGGCCTCGGCGACGGCCAGCGCCCGCAGGCCGTCCTCGCCGGTCGCAAGGTCCGGCGCGGGCCGGCCCGCCGCCAGCCGCAGAAAGTCCGCCACCAGTCCGGCGTCTGTTCCGCTGCCCCAGTGATCCCACACGGCGCCGCCTGCCGGGCCCCCGTAGTGAATTAGATTCTGGGCGAACATATCCAAATCCAGCACGCCCTCCGTGCCGACCACTTGCAGGGTCACATCGCCCCAAGTCGGGAACGACGCCGGGCGGGACCAGCTTGTATCTAAAGTTGCAAAGACGCCGCCATGATAGCCGATGGACAGAAAGCCCGTATCTTCCCACTCCTGATGGTAAAAGCCGTGGCCGATCTCGGCGTACACTTCGGCGGCTTCCCGCCCCAGCAGCAGGCGGCTCAAATCCGCGACATGGACCGTGTGGTCAATCACCGCCCCGCCGCCCGACAGTGAGGTGTCGGTGAACCAGCCGCCGGGCATCTTGCCGTGGTTCGTCCCGCGCAGCGCCAGCACGTCCCCAATGGCCCCCGCCCCTACCTGCTGCCGCAGCCGCCGAAATGCCGGGGAATAGCGGCAGGGAAACGCCGTGGCGAGGCTCACCCCTGCCGCCGCGCAGGCCGACACCATCGCGCGGGCGTCTTCCGTCGTCGTCGCCAGCGGCTTTTCGCACAGAATAGCCTGCACTCCCGCCCCCGCTGCCGTCTCCACAAGCTGCCGGTGGTAAACATTCTCGCTGGTCACGACAACGCCGTCCAAACGCTGATCCAGCAGCGCGGCTTCAGTCGGGAAGTAGCTCGTGCCGAACTGCGCCGCCATTGCCTGCCCGCGTGCCGGGTCGGGGTCGGCAATCCCGGCAAGCTCCGCGTCGGGACTCGCCGCCAGGGCCTCAGCGTAGGACGCCGCGTGCATGTGGGCGAACGAGAAGATGCCTATTTTGAGCGTCTTTGAAGCCTGCGTCATAACTGCACCGCCTTTCCGGTCTCAATGGACTCCAGCGCCGCCAGGCCGATGCGGGTCGCCTCGCGGCCGTCGAGCAGCGTCACCGGCGGCGAACTGTTGTTTTGGAGTGCCGACACAAAGGCCGCAATTTCCAAGTAGTAGGGGTCTTCATCGGGAGCCATCGGGCTTTCCGGCACAACCGCGCTTCCGTTCCCGCCGCCGCGCAGGGACGCCGTTAGCGGGGCGCTGCGGGCGGAGTCATGCTCAATGAGGCCCCCGTTGCCTGCAATCTCAAAGGTCGTGCGGAAGCCGCCGGGGTGCGCCCAGGAGCCTGTCACATGGGCGACCGCGCCGCTTGCGAACCGCAGCGTGACAAGTGCGTAGTCCAGCCGCCCTTCGTACTCTTTCTGCCCGTACAGTCCTTTGGCGTAGACGCGCGACACCGGGCCGAATGTCCAGCGCAGCCAGTCGAAGTCGTGCAGGATCAGATCCAGCGCCACGCCGCCGCTCTGGTCGGGGTCGGCGTACCAGTCGCTCCACGCCGGAAACCCGCCCATTCGGGCCGTGCGAACGGCGGCGGGCATCCCGACCGCGCCCCCTTCCACCAGCCGGCGGGCAGCGGCGTATTCGGGGAAAAAGCGCACGACATGGCCGGCCATCGCCGGAACCCCCGCGCGTTCCACGGCGGCGATCATCGCGTCGCAGTCCGCCAGCGTGCGGGCCATCGGCTTTTCGACAAAAACCGCTTTTCCCGCCGCCGCCGCCTTTTCGACATACTCCCGGTGCAGCGGGGTCGGGGTACAGACATCCATAATGTCCGGCTGAGTCTCGGACAGCAGCGTATTCCAGTCGGTGAACGCCGGTCCGAGGGCGCGGGCGGCGTCTTCGCGCGGGTCCAGCACCCCCACAATCTCAGCCCCCGGCAGCCGGTCCCAGTGGCGGGCGTGGACGCATCCAATGGCCCCGGCCCCAATCAATGCCACACGATAAGTCATAGGTTTATCTTTCTTCGGACAAGTGCCGCCATGATACCGCGTTTCACCCAGAAGCCGCAACCGGCTCTTCTTCAGGCTCTTCCCAGTGCCGCCTGCAACTGGGCGCGGGCCGCAACGACATCGGCTTTCGCTTGGGCGACCGATCCCTGCGCCCTAACCAACGCCGTGAGGGCGTCCAAACGCTCCGCCGTGGTGGATTTGCCTGCGTTGTAGCGCAGGTTCGCCAGGTCATAGCCCAGACGCGCCGCCGCCGCGCCGACTCCTGCCGCCTGCACCTGGGCGGTCGCCGTTTGCAGGGTCAGCCACGCCGAGGCCGTTTCCTGTTCCACCCGCTGCTGCACCGTCAGCGCATCCGTCTGGGCGCGTTCCGCGCGGGCCTTTGCGCTGTTTACGTCCGCTCGCCGCTGTCCGCCGTCGTAAAGCGGCAGGCTGGCGGTCAGCGCAAGCGTGTAGCCTGCCCGGCTGAGAGATTGCCCTACCGAGGCATCGCCCATGGCGACGCCGTAGACCTGGGGTGCATACGCGCCTTCCGCGTTGCGGACCTGCGCCTGGGCGGATTGCACCTGGGCCGCCGCCGCCGCGATCTCCGGCCGGCGGGCGTCCGCCTCGCGCAGCGCTTCTTGTAAAGTGACGGGAAGACCCGGCGCGGCGGCAGTCAGCCCGTCCAGGTCGTCGGAGAGCGTGATCTGCGACGACTGGGAGACGCCGAGAACGGCGCGGAGCGTGACCAGGGCCTGCGCCTGAGCATTGACTGCCGCCAGAACGCCCTGCCGTGCTTCCGCCTGCGCCGCCTGCTCCCGCAGCAGGTCTACCGGGGCCAGCCGGCCCGCTTGAACTTTTTCCGTCGTCACCCGCACCTGCTCGTCTTCGGCGGACTGCTCCGACTGGGTCACGGCGACTAACGTGTTCCCCAGGACGGCATTCGCATAAGCCCGCGTGACTTCGGACGCGACCGAAAGCCGCGTCCCGGCGATCCCCGACTGTGCGGCTTGTCCTAAACTTTGGGCGGACGCAATCCGGCCCGCGAGCATCCCCCCGGTAAACAGCGGGATCATCACCATGAGATTTTGGTCGGCGAAGCCGCGCGGCGGAACGGAAAAAAAGTTCTGCGGCGCGACGCCGGGAGACGTGTTGAGGATGTTCGACGAGTCGCCTGTTGCGGCATAGAGCGTAGCGGACACACTCGGCTTCCCCTGAGCCTCGGCGGAGCGGGCCGCGCTGGACGCGGAGGCGGCGTCCGCCTGCACCTGCTTGAGCGTCAGGCTGCTCGTCATCGCAAGCGCTACGGCATCGCGCAGCGACAGCGTCCGGGTCACTGTCGGCAGGCTGAGGCTCGGCTCGGCATAAACGCCGGCTGCCAGAAGCACGAAGCCAACCGCCAGCGGGCCGAGGCAGGCGCAGCTATATCTTTTCATAAGCCTGTTTCTTCTTCACGGCGGGTGTGCGCCGGAGGCGCTGCCCCAAATCATCTACCAGCGCGTGCATGACCGGGATGACAAGGAGGGACAGCAGTGTTCCCGCCAGCAATCCGCTCGCAAGCACCGTGCCGAGGGGCTGGTAGGCGTCCATGCCGGTCTTTGGGGCCAGCGCCACGGGCAGCATCGTGATAATCGTAATCAGCGAAGTCATTAAAATCGGGCGCAGACGGTCGCGGCAGGCCAGCGCAATGGCTTCGTCGCGAGACAATTCGGGATGCTCGCGCCGCCGGCGCATAATCTGATCCAGCAGCAAAATCGCCGTCGTGATGTCCATGCCGGTTAGAATAATAACCGCCATGATGGAAACGCTGGAAAACGCCTGATGGGCGAAAAACAGCCCGATAAAGACGCCCGAAAGCTCCAGCGGCACGGACAAAATCATCTGAAGCGGCGGCAGCAGGCCGCCGAACTGGGCGACCAGTACCAGGAAGATCAGCAGCAGGGCGATCTCTAAGCCGCGCAGGAGGCGGGCGAACGAATCCATCATCTGGGTCATGTCCCCGCGCATTTCCAGGCTGTAGCCCGGCGGGAAGTTCAAGGCCGACGAAGCGCCGGTGATGACCGACATCGCAAGGTCCATCGAAGGCGGCCCGCCCTTGCGGTAGTACGCCAGCACGGAAACCGAGCGCCGCAGTCCGTCGTGTTCAATCAGTGTCGGCGCAAGCTGCGGCGTCGCCGTCGCAAGCGTTTTGAGCGGCACCTGCACAGGGTTCCCGGCGTCGTCTTTGCCCGTGACCGGCATTTGCATCAGATCGGCGACCGTGCGCCGCTGGCCGCCGGCGTAGCGGACATCAATCGTGTCCTGGCGGATGTTCGGCAGGCGGTAGAACTCATCGGTCAGCCCGCCGCCCATCGCGTAGTACGCCTGGTCGGCGACATCGGCGGGCGTCAGCCCAACCCCGGCGGCGAGGCGCGGGTCCACATGGAGCGTGTACGACGGCTTTTCCATCGCCCAGGACGTGGACACCTGGGACGCGCCCGGCGTCCTGCGGGCGACATCCGCCACCTGGCTGCCCAGGGCTGACAGGACATCCAAATCGGGTCCCGTCGCGAGAATTGTCACCGGCGCTTCGGAGGATGCCATCACGTCGCTGCCCATCTCTTTGATTTGCAGCCGCCGAATGTTCGGGATTGTCTTCAATGCCTCCCGCTGAACGGCGTCAATGACCTGCCAGACCGTGCGCTTGCGGTCGTCTTTGTCGGACAGCGTGATCATCAGGGTCGCCGAGTTGACCTGGCTCATGGCATAGCCGGTGAAGTAGGTCCCGCCCGGCTCTTCCCCGATCTCGGTGGAGACTTTCTCGATCTCCGGGTGCTTCAGCAGAAGGCGATCTAACGCGGTCGCCGCCGCTTCGGTTTGCGCGTAGGACGCTCCCGGCTGCATTTCCAGCACGCCGTAAGCCTGCCCGACATCGGCCAGCGGCATCATCTCGGAGCCGATAAAATGGTAAAAGCCGAAGCCGACCACAACCGTGCAGAGGGCGGCGGCGACCACCGAGAACTTGTTGCGGAGCAGGACCCGAACGAAGCTCTGGTAGCGGCCGTCGAGCCGGTCCAAAGCCCGCTGCACCGGGGCAAGCACGGGCAGCGTGTCTTCCGGGCGCAGCAGCTTTGAGGCCAGCACGGCGGTCAGCGTCAGCGAGACCAGAAACGAGGCGATGAGGCCGAAGATGATGGGATAGACCAGGCCGACAAACATGAGCTGGGTGATGCCGCCGCAGAAGACCAGCGGCAGCAGGGCCAGCACCAGCATGATCGTGGAGGCGGCCACAGCGAGGCGCACCTCGGTGATGCCGTCTACGGTCGCCGTTTTCGGGTCTTTGCCCATCTTCAAATGCCGCTCGACCGCGTGAATGTCAATCACCGAGTCGTCTACCAGCCGCCCGATGGAGATCAGCAGGCCGATCAGCGTGGACGAGTTCAGCGAAAAGCCGAACGGCACCATCAGCAGAATCGCCATTGCCATGGAAACGGGGATCGTGATGACCGAAATCAGCGTCGCCCGCCCGCTGCCGAGAAAGAACAGCACGGCCAGGCCGCAGAGTAGGACCGCCAGGCCCAGCTCTTCCCCCGTGTTCTGAAACAGAATGTTGACAAAGTGGGCGTTGTCGTAGGCAACATGGAAGTGCAGGCCCGGATGGTCCTGCTCCATCTGCGCGACCTGCTTCTCCACGGCGGCAATCACCGGCGGCGAGCCGGCGGCGGGGTCCTGGATCACCGCCAGCTCGACCGCGTTTCCGTTCAGCCCTTCGATCTTTTGACTGCGCCCGTCTACGAACTGGTAGCCGCTGCGCTGCTCCCGGACCCCGTCCGTCACCGCCGCCACATCCCGCAGATACACCACCCGGCCGTCCCTTGCGCCGAGCGGGTAGCCCGCCACGGCGTCCGCGCTCTGAGCGAGGCCCGACACACGGACAATGCTTTCATTCGCGCCGTCGGTGAGAACGCCCGCCGGTTTTGCCACGCTGTTTTTGTCCACGGCGTCGCGCACGTCTAAAATTGAGTAGCCGTAGGCGGCCAGCTTGTTCCGGTCCACGACAATCCGAAGCTGGCGCTTGCGGCCGCCGTATGTTTCCACCGACTGTACGGCGGGAACCTGCTTCAGCGCGGCGACGGCGTCGTTTTCCGCGAACTGGCGCACGGATCCAGGCGTCCAGCCTTTGTCGGCATCTCCCGTGACCGACAGCGACAGCACGGGGATATTGAGCGGGTCAATCGGCAGCACCCAGCTCGGCTTTAAATTGGCCCCGGTCTGCGGCAGATCGGCCCCCGCCGCGTTCATCACCGACTGGACATCGCTTTGGGCTTTTTTCATGTCCGTGCCGTAGGGAAACTCCAGCGAGACGATACTCAAACCGTCCTGGGAAGTCGAGCGGATGTAGCGGGCGCCGCGAATGTCGGTCATGCGCTCTTCGATGGGCTTGGAGATGTACGTTTCCATCTCCTGCGCCGAGAGGCCCGGCTGAGTCGTGACGATGCCGATGAGCGGGGACTCGACATACGGCATCATGCGCCGGGGCATGACCCCGCCGAAGACGGCCACGAGGGCAAGAACAACCACGGCGGAGAAAAACGAAATAACCACCCAGGGATGCTCAATCGCCCACGCCGAGACGTTAAAGCTTCTGCCATGCGGCGGCAGCGGCCCCGCCGTATCCCGATGCCGAGGCTCATTTTGTTTCTGCGGTCTGTACAAAGTTGCCATGAGAAGTCCCCTACATCTTCATCCCGCCCATGCTGCCCGCAGGAGCGGACGCCGGGGGCGGCACCGGGACAAGCCTGCCGCCGTCCATCGGGTCCGCATAATTGTTCTTTTTGGCGTCTGCCGCCGAGTATGTCATGCCGCACTTCTCGCAGCGGTAGACGGTCTGGCCCTGGCTGGCCGAGGCCGCCGTCGGCAGAGACTGCGGGCCGTCCGCGCCCCAGGCCACCTGCACCACCTGCGTGCCGTCCGAGAGACCCGCCTGCCCATGCGTCACGACCTGCATCCCGGCACTCAGAGCGTCCGAAGAAACTTCTGTCAGCGTGCCGTTTGTGGCTCCGGCCTGCACGGCGACCTGATGCGCCGTGAGGCCGCTTGACGCCGCCGCCGGCACGGGGACGAGCCTGCCGCCGTCCATCGGATCGCGGTAGTTGTCTTTCTTCGCGTCCGCCGCCGAGTAGTGCATATGGCAGACCGTGCATTCGTAGACCTGGCCCACGATGGTGCCGCCCGTGGTCCAGACATACGAGCGCCCGCCCTGGGAAACAATCGCCTCGGCAGGGACAAGCAACTTGTCCTGCACGGCGTTTTTGGTGATCTGCATGGTGACGAACGCGCCCGGCAGCAGGCGGTGGCCGGGATTGGGGACGACGGCCTCGACCACCGCCGTCCGGGTCTGGCTGCTGGCATCGGGGAACACCGAGGAAACATGAGCAGCGATGGTCCTACCGCTGGCCCCCGGCACGGCGATGGTAACGGGAGAGCCGACATGGATGCTCGCCAGGTCCTCCGCCGCAACGTTCGCCTGCACCCGGACACGGTCAACTTCGGCAATTTTGAGCAAAACTGCGCCCGGCTGGACCAGCGTTCCCGGCGCGGCGGGCCGGGCGGTCACGACGCCGCCGAACGGGGCCGTGATCCGGGCGTAGCCCTGCTGAACGGCGGCAGCCTGCGCGGCGGCCCCAGCGGCGGCGGCATTGGCCTGCGCCTGGCCGACCTGACCCTGAGCGACGGCGCTGTCGGCCTGCGCCAGCCGGACTCCCGCCTGGGCCTCGTCCACTTGACGCCGCGCCAGGCGGACTTTCGCCCCGGCGCTTTGCGCCGTCGCCTGCGCCTGCGCGATCTTCGCCTGGGCCTGCGTCAGCGCTGCGCCCGCCGCCTGCGCCTGCGCCTGCTCGTTCTGATACTCCTGCTGCGAGACAGCGCCTGCGTCGGCAAGCTGTTTTTCCCGCGCGATTTCCGTCTTCCAGTAGCCTGCCTGCGCCTGGGCGCTCTGTACGCCCCCCTGGGCATCGGCAGTGGCCGCCCGGTCTGCAAGCGCCTCCGCCTGGGTATCCGAGACGCCCTGCCGGGCGGCGTCCACCTGGGCCGACGCCTGGCTGATCGCGGCTTCGGAGCGAAGGCTGCGGGTCAGCTCCGCCACCTGCGTCCCGCTCTGCGCCTGCCGGGCCTGGGCGAGCGCCTGCGCCGCCAACGGGCCGACCCCCGATGTGTCAAGCTGGGCCACGACTTCGCCCGCCCGGACAGTCTGGCCGGGATACACGGGCAGAGAAACCAGCGTTCCGGTGATGCGCGGGCTGATGTCCTGCTCGTTGAACGCCAGAATGCTGCCGGAGTAAGTCACCGTGTCCGCCAGTGCGCCCGTTCGGACGGAAGCCAGCGCAACCGGCGCGGCCCCGGTCGGCGGGCGCATCTGGGACATGTCCATCGCCTGGGCGGTGAGAACGTCGAGCTGTCCGGGCTTGTGGTAGCGCTGAACGGCCCAGCCCGTGCCGAGGAGGGCGGCGGCGACAGCCGCCGCGCCGAGACCGTTCTTGATCCATGTATTCATTTGAGGCAAATCTTTCGAGAAGGTGCGGGAACGACTCAGCGTAATCCCTGAGAAAGAGCGGAGTTCAGGCTAATGCAGAAGAATGGAGTTAAGCGGGAGGCGCACGAAGGCCATGCAGGGCGGGGGAAGCGTGCGGTGAAACAGAAGCGTATGTCCGGAGGCAGACGGGAGCGACGCAGGGGGCGAACACAGCAGCGGCAGCGGCAGGAGGCGCAAGCGCGGGCGAAGAAGCCAGAAGCCACCGGAAGCGATGCAGTACCGGCGGCGCAGGGGTGGGGGCGGCGCACACGCACGCTAAGCATTTTGGGGACGAAACGGCGAAACAAGCCAGGGAAGCAGCCCGGTGAAGGGCTGCGGGGCGATGCGTCATCTGCGGCATCGGGCAGCCCGGCATTGCCGCGCATCCGGTCTTCTGCGGGCGGCAGCAGGCCATGAGCGTGCTGTTCACCCGCCGAACAGTCAGTCCGGCGGCGGGCAGTTCGACGCGGGCGCAGGAGGCCGAAGACGCGCCGAGGCAGCGCGTCTGTGCCTCAGCCCAGGTCGGCGCCGGCGCAAGGGACGAGGCGAAAAAAAGCGCGGCGAGAAGCCTTCCGATTAACTTGTAGGCGCGGCAGGGCATTTCAACAGCATTATACCCTTTTATCCTAGTGCAAGTTCCACCGATCCGTGTTGTATTGCGAGTATACTCATTGCCTCTGGTAACGAGTAACAAGAGCAAACGTTGACAGCGCCCTCGAGTGGCCCTCTACATAACTGATGCGGCATACCGGCACGTCCAGCATGACGATCCCAAAGCTGGAACTGCTTCCGGGGGACGAACAGACGTGGGATGATTTACGGGATGTGCAGGGGGAGACCACGCAATGAACGACAAGACAATGACCGGCGTGGTGCTGCCGGGCAATTCCACGGTGGAGTTCCGGGAGCAGCCGGTTCCCAAACCCGGCTACGGGCAGGTACTGGTCCGCATGAAAGCCTCGTCCATCTGCGGCTCGGACATCCGGGCCATCTACCGGGAGCATTTGGGGGTCGGCGACGAAGCGTACCGGGGTGTCATCGCCGGGCATGAGCCGTGCGGGCAGATTGAGGCGGTCGGGCCGGGGTGCAAGAAGTACAAGCCCGGCGACCGGGTGGTGCTGTACCATATCAGCGGCTGCGGGGTCTGCGAGGACTGCCAAGCGGGCTATATGATCTCCTGCCACACGGGCCACCGGGCCGCTTACGGCTGGCAGCGGGACGGCGGCCATGCCGAATACCTGCTGGCGGAGGAAAATACCTGCCTCTCCCTGCCGGACAATCTAAGCTATGTGGACGGCGCGTTGGTCGCCTGCGGGTTCGGCACGGCCTGGGAGGCGCTGACGCGGATCAAAGTAGACGGACGGGACCGGCTGCTGATTACGGGCCTGGGTCCCGTGGGACTAGCGGCGGCGATGCTGGGGCGGGCGCTGGGGGCAACGCAGGTGATCGGCGTAGACGTGAGCCAAAGCCGGATTGATCTGGCGCGGGAACTCGGCCTGGTAGACGATGCGTTTAGAAGCGACGCGGGCGCTTTGGACAAGATCAAGGCGGTCACAAGCGGCAAAGGCTGCGAGGCAAGCATTGACTGTTCGGGGGTCGCTTCGGCCCGGAAGCTTGCGCTGCAAGGGACGCGGCAGTGGGGCCGGTGCGTCTTTGTGGGGGAGGGGAACGACATCACATTTGACGTGTCGCCGCTGCTCATCCATCCGCAAATCACGCTGTTCGGCTCCTGGGTGACTTCGGTGCCGCACATGGAAGAACTCTTGGAGCGCTTGTCTCGCTGGGACCTGCACCCGGAGAAGACGGTGACGCATCGGTTCTCATTGACGCAGGCGTCCCAGGCGTATGATGTGGCCGACAAAGGCCAGAGCGGTAAAGTCGTGATCGTGTCGGATTAAGCCGTCTGCCTGTTCCGCTTTACCTTGTGTGTCACTCCGCTTGGTTCTTTGGGACCTTCACCGACTTCGTCATCTAAGCGAACACGCCATAACAAACCATTCACACTTCCCCGGCTATCTTTCATGGTGACCGCTGTCGCGCTCAACGCAGGTAAGCCGGTCCTCGCCCGTAAACTTAGTTTCCGCTCCGATCCGCCCGCCGCAAGCGCCTGCAAAACCATACTCTCGAACCCTGGGCGCTCGCGCGGAGGGACATGATTCATAAACGGCCTTTTTATCATATACCTTGCGTTCCTGCCGAGCAGCTTTGCGGCGGCAGGACTGACAGCGTGGACAATGCTGTTTGTGTCTGTCTCGATGAGGGCCTCAGAAACCGTTTGGAACAATTCTTTGTAGTGGGAGCGCTCCGCCCAAAGCATACTTTGAAGACTTTCCAGCGCACCGTTTTGGTCAACAAGCGCCGCTTCCGCCATGGCCAGTGCCTCCACGCAGCCGTCTATTTCTGCCAGCGCCTTTCCCACCAGCCGGCTGACTTCTTCCGGCCCCGCTCCGCTGCCGGAAAACTCTTCTGCGCTCCGCCACGCTGCCCGGACACGCGCCAGCGCCGTGCTGTCCGCTATGAGCAGGACGGCGGGCGGCGAAAGAGAAGGTTTCAGCGCCGGGAGTTTTAATTCCGAAGATTTTAATTCCGAAGATTTTAATTCCGAAGAAGCGGCTGATACCAGCGCGATCAGAGCGGGGGCAATGCCTGCTAGGGGCAGCACAAAATCCACGCTTCCGGTCGCTGCCGCATGAGAAGGCATGCTGGGCTGCTGAGGACATCCTGAGCAATCGTCATCCCCCCGGCAGCTTTGATGGCTTGTATTCCTGCTGAGCCGTCCCCATCCCCGCCTGTCAGCACAACGCCGACGGCGTCAGGGCCGCAGCTTCTCGCCACCGACTCAAACAGCACGTCGGCGGACGGACGGCAGTGATGCACTTTGGGCGCGAGCGACAATGACAAAGAGTGATCAGAGCTGACCAGAAGGTGCTTTCCCGGCGGAGCGATGTAAACATGCCCCGCTTGAAGCCGGTCGCCTTGTTCCGCCTGTTTGACGGAAAGCCGTGTCGCGCCGCCGAGGATCTGGGCCAGCCTGCTCGGAAAATCCGCGGAAAGATGCTGGACCAAGACGACAGGCGCAGGGAAATCTTTTGGAAGAGCGGCGAGGATCACGCTGAAGGCGTTGAGGCCGCCGGCGGAGGCTCCAATGGCAACGACGCGGCATGCACTGCCGACAGGGTCACCCACAGAGTCACTTGAAGCAGAAAGGGTCCGTGTGTCGGCAGGCTGTATTCGGGTGTGTACCAAGAGAAATCACGCGCTGCTTTCTTGTCCGAAGGCGACGGCTCGAAAAAGTATCTGCGTGGGTTCGGCAATGAAGCCCCTCCCCAAAAATCTTGGGATACAATATAATGCCCGACTTTGGCGAACTTCAATCCTCTGAACTCGCTGCACTTTGAATCGGTGCATTATTGATTAAAAGCAGGAAAAATGTTTCATAAGATGCCGGATCGGACACAAAGAAACCATGCTCGCGGCAAGACCCTCAGGCTGATCGCCGCCGGCTCTTTGAAGTCTACAGGCTGCGGATGCGGCAGAAAACCAGGATGCAGTCATGCCCGATTTCTCTTCTAAGCTTTCTGAAGTTTCTCCTGCTTCTCCTTTTCATGCCCCGTCCGCTTTGGAAGCCGCACCGGCGGCGCAGACCTCGGCGGAAAATGCCGCAGACGCTCTTGAAGTCTCCGAACGCCAGTATCGGCGGCTGTTTGAGGCCGCTCGCGACGGCATTTTAATCCTCGACAGCGGCCAGGGAAAAATAACAGATGCCAACCCCTTCATGACCGAGCTGCTCGGCTACTCCCGCGACGAGCTGCTCGGCAAAGAACTGTGGCAGATCGGGCTGCTTCAAGACAAAGCCGCAAGCCTCAAAGCTTTCGAGTGCTTGAAGCGGGAAGGCTACATCCGCTACGAGAACCTGCCCCTGGAAAACCGGCGCGGCAAAAAGCGTCAAGTGGAGTTTGTTTCTAACTTGTACCGCGAAGATGGGCATATGGTCATCCAGTGCAACATCCGCGATATTACCGACCGCAAGCGGATCGCGGCGGAACTTGCGGCGGCGGACACTTCGGTTGCCGAGCACAAGTCGCAGGCCGCCGTGCTGGAAGAGCGCACGCGCATGGCGCGGGAGATCCATGACACGCTGGCCCAGGGCTTTGCTGGGATCGTCATCCAGCTTGATGCGGCAGAAGCGGCTTTAACAAATGTTCCTCAACTAGCCCCCCTCGAAAACTTTTCCCTTCGCCAAGCTCAAGCTTACCAAGTCCAATGGGAGAAGGTTCAAACCCGCATCGGCAAAGCGCGTGACCTCGCTCACGAAAGCCTCGTTGAAGCCCGCCAGTCCGTGGCTGCGCTGCGCTCCGCGCCGGCAGGGGTGGCCCCTGAAGCCCCACCGCCCCCCCTCAGCGAGGCGCTTGCTCGTTTTCTCACCCAGCAGGTGCAGGGAACGGCTTCGAGAAGTCGGTACGTGCTGGAAGGCGTCCCTTGCGCTCTGCCGGCCAGTACGGCGCACTGCCTGCTGCGGGTGGGTCAGGAAGCCATTACGAACGCTTTGGCACACGCGCAGGCAAACGAAATTGCTGTGGAATTATCTTTTGACCCAGGGAAGGTGCGGCTGTGCGTCCGCGACGACGGGCATGGCTTCGATCCCGATTTGTTGAAGGCCGGCCGGTTCGGGATCACGGGAATGCGGGAGCGGGCGGAGAAAGCCGGTGGCCGGCTTGGTCTCCTCAGCCGTTTGGAGAAAGGAACCGAAGTTGAGCTTATCCTGCCAATTTTAGTTAATCCCACCGCCGGGAAAGCGTCCGTGCCATGATACGTGTTTTAATTGCCGACAACCACCCGATTGTGCGCGACGGCCTTGTCGGAGTCATTGAAGAGCAGGCCGACATGGCTGTCATCGGCCAGGCCGCGACCGGCGCTGAGGCGCTGACATTGTACCGCCGGCACCGGCCCGACATCACGCTGATGGACCTGCGGATGCCGCAGATGAACGGGGCTGAGGCCATCGCCGCCATCCGCCGCGATGCGCCGGCGGCGCGTGCGATTATCCTGACGACCTATGACACCGACGAAGACATCTTTCAGGGCCTCCAGGCAGGGGCCAAGGCTTACCTGCTCAAAGATGTCGGGCGCGAGGTCCTGCTCGAAACTGTTCGTGCGGTCCACCAGGGGCAAACGCCGGTTTCTCCCGAAGTCGGGGCGAAGCTTGCGGGCCGGATCGTCTACGGGCGGCTTTCCGAGCGGGAAGAAGCCGTGCTGCATTTGATGGTGCGCGGCATGAGTAACCGAGAAATTGCAATCTCGCTGTTCATCACGGAAAGCACGGTCAAGTTCCACGTCACCCACGTTCTGGGCAAGCTGAACGCCGAGGACCGCACCCAGGCCGTCGTTACCGCCCTCAAGCGCGGCCTTGCGAGTTTGCAGTAAGTAGCCCAAATGAAACCAGGGACCTAGCCAAAAGGACAGCCCGCAGGCTGTCCTTTTGGCTAGCTAGAAGCCGAACTTTAGGCGGGCGACAAAGCCGCCGCTTTCCATTATACTAGTATTCATTATACTAAAACTACGTTGCCTAGAGTGATCAGTGAGTTCTTATCAACAAATTTCGCCCACCGCAGAAAAGGGAGTACAGACCATGACAAGCACCCGACGTGAGTTTATTCGAGATGCCGCCGCAATCAGCGTGACTGGGGTGGCCCTGACAGGGGCCGCCGCCGCGCATGCAGCAGATCAAATGCAGGCGGCAGATCAAAAAAGCCCAGCCTTTGCCGCAAACACGGCAGCGGAACAAACTGCTTCCTCAGCGCCCGCCGTGACAAGCAAAGATCAGGCCCTGGCCGCCGTGACGACGACGGACAGTACCCCGATGACGACCAACCTCGGCCAGCCCATTGCCACTGACCAGAACTCGCTCCGGGCAGGCGTGCGCGGCCCCACGCTGCTGGAAGACTTTGCCCTGCGCGAGAAAATCCAGCACTTCGACCACGAGCGCATCCCGGAGCGCATCATCCATGCACGCGGCGCGGCGGCCCACGGATATTTTCAGGTATACGAGTCCCTGGAAAACTTGACCGCCGCCAAAGTGCTGCATGATCCGTCAGTGAAAACCCCCGTTTTTACCCGCTTTTCGACGGTTGTAGGATTTCGCGGCTCGGCGGACACCGCACGCGACGTGCGCGGCTTTGCGGTCAAGATGTATACATCCGAAGGCAACTGGGACATCGTCGGCAACAATATGCCCGTGTTCTTCATCCAGGATGCCATCAAGTTCCCCGATTTCGTCCACGCCGTCAAACCGGAGCCGGACCGGGAAATCCCGCAGGCGGCGTCTGCTCACGACACCTTCTATGACTTCATCTCACTCACGCCCGAAGCCACTCACATGCTCCTGTGGGTGATGAGCGACCGGGGTCTTCCGCGCTCCTTTTCCATGATGGAGGGTTTTGGGGTGCATACGTTCCGCATGATCAACGCGCAGGGCAAATCCACCTACGTCAAATTCCACTGGAAACCCGTACTGGGAGTTCATTCGCTGGTCTGGGACGAAGCGCAGCAGATCGCCGGGAAAGACGCCGATTTTCACCGCCGCACGATGTGGGACACCATCAAGTCGGGTCAGCCTTTGGAATGGGAACTGGGCCTGCAAGCCATCCCCGAAGGCCAGGAAGGAAAATACGACTTCGACATCTTGGACGCCACGAAGCTGTGGCCCGAAGAGCTGCTGCCCGTGCGCCGCGTCGGCAAAATGACGCTGAACCGCAACCCGGACAACTACTTCGCCGAGACCGAGCAGGTGGCTTTCAATACCACCAATATCGTGCCGGGCATTGACTTCAGCGACGATCCCCTGCTGCAAGGCCGCAATCTTTCGTATCTGGACACGCAGCTCAGCCGGCTCGGCAGCCCGAACTTTACGGAACTGCCCATCAATGCCCCGGTCTGCCCGTTTTCCAACAACCAGCGCGATGCGAAAATGCGCCACACTATCAACAAAGGGCGCGTTGCGTATGCGCCCGCCTCGCTGGACGGCCATTCGCCGGACGAAGTGACGCCCGCTCGCGGCGGGTTTGTGTCCTACCCGGAAAGCGTAAGCGGCCCCAAAGTGCGTGAGCGCAGTCCTTCGTTCGATGATTATTACGGTCAGGCCCGCTTGTTCTGGAACAGCATGACGCCGCCGGAAAAAGAGCACATCGTCAAGGCGCTTCAGTTCGAGATCTCTAAAGTGGAAACCCAAGCCGTGCGGGTCCGAATTCTAGGCAATTTAGGAAAAGTCAACGACGTGCTGGCCGCACAAGTCGGTGCAGCGATTGGTGAAACCGTCTCAGGAACGCCCGCCCGTGTTCAGCCAAGCGGCACTTCCGACTCGGTGGACGAAACAAAACTGCTTGCGGGGGCGACGTCTCGCACCAGCGCATCGGGCGGCATCCAGGAGTCGAAGCCGCTCAGCATGGCAGAACAGCCGACCAGCCCGAAGACCCGCAAAGTGGCGATCTTGGTGGATGCCGGCGTGGACACCGCCCAAGTTTCCGCCATGCAAAGCGCTCTGCACGCGGCCGGGGCGACAAGCGATCTCGTCGGCCCGTATCTTGGCGCCGTAAGCGGAACAGGCGGCTCGGTGGAGGTCACGAAGACATTCGCCAACAGCAGCTCGGTCACCTACGATGCCGTCTATTTGCCGGGCGCTCAAGACCTGGCTGCGCTCCAGCAGAAGGGCGACGTGCGCGTCTTTTTGGCGCAAGCATACAAGCATGGAAAGGCAGTCGCGGCGAGTGGGAAAGGCGCAGGTGTGCTGATGGCCTCACTGCCGGAGGGCGCTTCCATCGATCAACTGGGGGTTTTCTCGGAGCAGAACGGCGCGTTGCCGGACAGCTTCATCCCAAGTTTCGTGGCCGCCATCGGCTCGCGGCATTGGGGCCGCCCGTCGCTTGAGCGCGTGCCCGCTTGAGTTGCAAGCTTGAGTTACAAGTTCAGCCTGTCGAGCGGCAATCTCAGGCTGCATCCATGTCCTTGTCGCTGGCCGTTCTCAACACGTTGGCAAAAGGGATGCGCTGCTCCTGGCCACGAATGGGATCACGGCGGCTCGCCGGGACAGGCGGCGCGAGCGGTGCTAAACGGAGCGCGGGCCTATGCCGGCGGCAGCTTTCACGACCCCGCTCCGTAAGCCGCTGCTTCAGCGTGAACCGTGATTTTATTAGGGACCCTGTTTTACAGGGTCAAAAGGAGCTAAAGATGACTGACGCGACAACTCAACAACCCACGGGTGTGACCACGATCAACCCCGCAACGGGTCAGCCGATCAACACTTACCCCTTTCAGGATGCCCGAAGCTTGGAAGCCTCACTGACGAGCGCCGCCTGCGGACTCACCCAGTGGCGGCACACGGCACCCGCTCAGCGTGCCGAGAAGCTTTTGCAGCTTGCGTGCGTTCTGCGGACACGCTCCGAGGAGTTTGCACAACTGATGACCCTGGAGATGGGCCGCGCCATCACCCAGTCACGTCAGGAAGTCGAAAAATGCGCCGTGTTGTGTGACTGGTTCGCCCAGCACGGCCCGGCGCTCGTCGCCGATGAAGCGACGACGGTGGAAGACAACAAGGCGTATGTCTCGTACCTGCCGCTCGGCACGGTGCTTGCTATTATGCCCTGGAACTTCCCGTTCTGGCAGGCGCTCCGCGCGGCTGTTTCCATCATGATGGCCGGGAACACCATTGTCCTCAGCCACTCGAAGAACGTGACAGGGTCAGCGTTTGCCATCGGGGACGCTTTCAAGGCAGCCGGCTTTCCCGCCGGCGCGTTTGAGGTGATCAATGTGCCCACCGACGCTTTGGCCGGCGTCATCGCGGACCGGCGGATCGCCGCCGTGACCCTCACGGGCAGCGTGAAGGCGGGCAGCGCGGTTGCGTCTGAGGCAGGCAAAGCCCTCAAGAAATGCGTTCTCGAACTTGGCGGCTCTGACCCATTCATCGTGCTGGCCGATGCGGATGTTGACGCGGCAGTGGAAGCCGCCATCAAGGCCCGCTACAGCAACAACGGACAAATTTGCATCTGCGCCAAGCGTTTTATCCTCGAAGCTCCGATTGCCGAAGCCTTTACAACGAAGTTTGTGGAGGCGACCCGTAAACTTGTCAGCGGCGATCCTCTCAGCGATGCCACCTTTCTTGGGCCGATGGCGAGAGCGGACCTCCGTGACCAAATCCACAAACAAGTAACCGACTCCGTCGGCATGGGGGCGCATCTTCTGCTGGGCGGCCGGATGCCGGACGGAGTGGGCTCTTACTATCCCCCAACAATTCTCGCGGACGTGCGGCCCGGTATGGCCGCTTGGGACCAGGAAACATTTGGGCCGCTCGCCGCGCTCACCGTCGCGCAGGATGCCGAAGAAGCGCTGATGCTCTCAAACCAGAGCGACTTTGGCCTCAGCGGCAACCTCTGGACGAGCGATGTTGTACGCGGAGAAGCGATGGCGCGGCGCATGGAAACAGGAGCGGTGTATATTAACGGGTTTTCGGCCTCTGATCCGCGAGTTCCAATTGGAGGCATCAAGAACAGTGGGTACGGACGGGAGCTTTCCCACTTCGGCATCCACGAGTTCGTAAACGCACAGCTGGTCTGGAAAGATAGAAACTAGTTCCTGACAAGCCAGCCCCGCAGCATAGCCGGATGGGAAGCTCGTCGCGGCTTCCTCTTTGCCTGCGCCCTTGAGCCTTGACACCTTCATCAGCGCTTTTTCGACCCCGGTTTCAATATGGGGTGAACCTAGCGAAAGGCCCTCACCGCAAGGGAAAACTAGGAGTACCTGTTCTAAGATCGTTCACGAGAAGGAAGTACCACCATGTATTCGAGCGCAACTACTATCGACTCGCAGATTTACGGAGATATTTTCAGCACCAGCGCCATGCGCGAAGTCTGGTCGGACCAGACCCGCATCCAGCGTTACCTGGATGTCGAGCGGGCGCTGGCACTGACACAGGGCAAGCTTGGGATCATTCCCGTGGACGCCGCTCAGGAAATCGAAGCACACTGCTGCGTGGAACAAATGGACTTCGGCAAGCTTAAGGCTATGACCGAACACGTTGGCTATCCTGTCCTGCCCGTCGTGCAGCAGCTAACCGCGCTCTGCAAAAACGGGCTGGGCCAGTGGTGCCACTGGGGGGCGACCACGCAGGACATCACCGATACCGCGACCGTGCTGCAAATCCGTGCTTCCTTGCAGCTTGTGGAGACAGACCTTTCCGCAGTCGCGGCTTCCCTGGCGGACCTCGCCGCCAAGTATCGGGACACGCCGATGGTCGGGCGCAGCAACTTGCAGCAGGCGACGCCAATGACGTTCGGCTACAAAGCTGCCGTGTGGCTTGCGGGCATTGACCGGCACAGGGAGCGGCTGGAGCAGATGAAGGCGCGGGTATTGATGGGCGAGTTCGGCGGCGCGGTCGGCACGCTTGCCTCGCTCGGCGACAAGGGTCTGGCCGTGCAGCAGGGACTCCTGGAAGAACTCGGCCTGGCCCAGCCGCCCATCGCCTGGCATACGGTGCGCGACACCATTGCAGAAGTCGGGTGCTTTTTGGGCGTGCTGTGCGGGCTGCTGGACAAGATCGCCTTCGACGTCAAGGTCATGATGATGACCGAAGTGGCTGAAGTCCAGGAACCTGGCGGCGATACGGGCCGAGGGTCTTCCAGCACCATGCCCCAAAAGCGCAACCCGATTTCCTGCGCTTACATCACTGCCTGTGCAAGCGTGGTGCGGCAGCACACGGCCGCTCTCCTCAATGCCATGAACGCCGATTTTGAGCGGGCCACCGGAACGTGGGAGATCGAGTGGCTGGTCCTGCCGGAGATTTTTTGCTACAGCGCCGGCGCCCTGTCCCAGGCAAAGTTCCTACTGGGCGGCCTTATAGTCAACCCCGACAACATGATGCGGAACCTGCGTTCAACTGACGGGCTGGTCAACACGGAAGCGGTGATGATGGCGCTCGGGCCGAAGATGGGGCGCGGCACCGCCCACGACAAGATCTCCGCAATCTGCACGGAAGTGGCGGAAGGCAAAGGGAAGCTGATTGACTTGCTGGCGGGCGACGCCGACATCGCCAAGCTGTTCAATCGCGCCGCGCTGGAAACGCTGCTCGACCCGACCTGCTACCTGGGCAGCTCCGGCGTCATGGTGGACCGCGTCCTGACGGACCGAAAAAAATAACCCAAACAGACTTATAGAAGATGACGAAGAGGAGAGTGCCATGTACTTTGCAATTATTTGTTTCGACAAGCCCGGCGCAGGCGAACTGCGCGAAAAGACCCGCCCGGTCCATAATGCCTATCTTAAAGAATACGCCGAACGAATGCACATCGGCGGGCCATTTGAGAGCGACGAGGGCGGCATCGTGGGGACGCTCCTCATCATCAACGTCGAAGACCGCGCGGCAGCCCTCGCGTTCACCGACAACGAGCCGTTCCACAAGGCGGGCGTGTTCGAGTCGGTCATAGTCCGGCGCTGGCGGCAGATGCAGCCGGAGATACAACCTGGCGCGAACGCAAGCACCGCCACTGAAGGCGGCTTACAGCTCAAGGAAGAAGGCCAGTGACGCCGGGCATCGCTGCCGACATCAGCCTGTCGCCCGGCCGTTCCGGCGATGCTGTTTATCTGCGCAGCCACACGCCGCAGCCTTGAAAGAAATGATCATGACTACGACATCACCTAACACGCAAGAAAAAACGACCTTGGCGGAGCAGCTTGCGGCCTTTGTGGTGCGGGCGAGCTACGACGACATCTCCGAGAACGCCCGGCAGCAGCTCAAGAACCACGTTCTGGATTCGATTGGCTGCGCTATCGGAGCGCTCAATGGGCCGCCGGTCAGGGCGCTGCACGCTCAGCTCTGTGAGTGGGGTGGCGAGCCTTTGGCGAGTCTGATCGGCGGCGGTAAAACCGCTCCCGACCGCGCTGCGTTCTACAACTCCGCGCTGGAGCGTTACCTGGATTTCATGGACGCCTACATGGCCAAAGAAGAGACGTGCCATCCGGCGGACAACATCATGTCGGTTCTGGCCGCGAGCGAGTACGCCAAGAAAACAGGCAAAGATTTCCTGACGGCAGTGGCGGTCGCTTTCCAGGTCCAGTGCCGGCTTTCCGCTGTGGCGCCGGTGCGCCCGAAGGGGTTTGATCACACGACTCAGGGTGCCTACGCGGTGGCCGCAGGCGTAGCCAAAGCGCTGGGGCTGGATCAGAGCGGCGTGGCGAACGCCGTGGCCATCAGCGGCGCTTCTTATATCGGCCTGCGCGTCACGCGCACCGGCAGCCTTTCCAGTTGGAAGGGTCTGGCCTACCCGAACATGGCGTGCGGCGCGACGGACGCGGCCTTTCTGGCGATGCGTGGCGTCACCGGCCCTCTGGAAGTTTTTGAGGGCACGGGCGGATTGATGGACTCGGTCACAGGCAAGTTCGAGCTGGACTGGGCGCAAGAGAATCTCGAAGCGGTTCGCAGCACCAACATCAAGCGGTACAACGCCGAGTTCCATTCGCAGACCGCAATCGAGGGCGCTTTAGAGCTGCGCCTCTCTCAAAACATCAACCCCGCGAACATCAAGGCCGTCAGCGTCGCCATCTTCGACGTGGCCTACAACATCATCGGTGGCGGCGATGATGGAAGCAAGCAGCACGTGCAAACTAAGGAACAAGCCGATCACAGCCTGCCTTACATGATCGCGGTCGCGCTGATTGACGGCGAACTCACTCCGGCGCAATATAAACCCGCTCGCATTCTCCAGCAAGACGTGCAAGCCCTTATGTGCGAAGTCACTATTCAACCCGACGCCGCGATGAGCCAGCGTTTCCCGGACAAGATGCCGTGCCGCATCCAGATTGAAATGAACGACGGCCAGCAGTTCAGCATCGAAAAGCAAGACTATGAAGGGTTTTACACCCGCCCGCTGTCCTGGGACCAAGTCGTGGCCAAGTTCAATCAACTCACCTCCCTATGCGAGCGCCGCCCAGCGTGCAGCCATTGTGGAAGCGGTAGCGCAACTGGAAACGCTCGACGTCACCCGGTTAACCGAAGTTCTGTGCGTGCCTTTTGTCGGAGCGCTTGCCGAGATGGGGTAAAGACCAGCGCCGGTTCGCAATCTCTGCGTCTGCCGGCGACGCCTTAACTCACCAAGACTGATATTTCAGCAGACCCGGCGCCAGCGCCGGCACGGCCCATGAGGGCGCGATGCAGCTCAAGAAGGCCGGTGACGCTGGGTGATTCTTGGCAGCCACCGAAGCGGCGCACGTGTTTGAAGACAAAATACATGCTAGAAACCGTTGTTGCCGCCATCTTGCCGATCCTTGTTGCTCTCCTCTTGGGCTTCGTCGCCGGCTGGATCCGCGATGAAAATGCAACCAAAGCCAAGGCGATCAACACTGTGGTCCTGCATTACGCGCTGCCGCTGGCCCTCTTCGCCGCCTCCGTGGAAAACCCCCGTGCGAAGCTGCTGACTCAAGGCCCGCTGGCGCTGATCCTGCTGGTCGGGATGGTCGTGCCGTTCGCGCTGGCTTTTGCCGTTCGTTACAAGATCAGCCATGATAAGAACACTGCGGTTTTGCAGGCGTTGGGGTTCGGCTTCCCGGCCATCCCCTTCGTCGGGATTGCGATCCTCACGCCGCTGATCGGCCCGGCGGCCATCCTGGTTGTCGCCGTCGGCGGCTGCGTGATTAACCTGATCTTAGTGCCAATCACGCTGGTAGTGTTGTCACTGGGCGCGGAAAGCAAAAGCTCCCCAAAGCCGGGGGACCGCGCCGGCTCAGATCAGTCGAAATGCGGACGGGATCAGAAAGACGCTCCACCGAACAAACCCAAGCCGCCTCAGCCGAAGGTCGGCGCGGTCGTTCTGAGTTCTCTCAAGCAGCCGATTGTGTGGGCGCCACTAGGAGGCTTGGCCCTAGTCTTCTGCGGTCTCCCGATCCCAAAAATCGGGTTAGGAGCCGTCCAGTTTTTAGGCAATACCGCCGGGCCGCTGGCGCTTTTTACCAGCGGCCTTGTCCTTCAAGCGGAAAAGCCGATGGTCTCCGTTCCCATCGTTGTGACAACGGTGGCACGAAACCTTGTCATTCCCGGCACTGCCTTTTTAGTTTTGACGGCACTCGGCGTTGACCATGAGCTGCGAAAAGTGGCTGTTCTGGCGCTTGCTCTTCCCGCTGCTGCTTTGCAAATCACGCTGGCGTTGAAGTTTGACACGAGCGAGCGCGAAAATGCGTCGTTTTTGTTGTATTCCAATGTTCTCTCCATCGCGACGATTGCTGCTCTGATGCTGCTGTTAAAATAGGCGTCAGCGGTATTTGCAGGCTGATTTCGGTATTAAATATAGCTCTTTATCGAACATAGCTGTTTGGGATACGCCTACTCACAAGTTCGACGCAAGCCGAGGCGGTACCGACTGGGTGTCTGAAAGAAATGTCGTCGAAGAGCGGCGGTGAAGTGGGCTGCACTTTGGTATCCGCATGCCAACGCGACTTCGAAAATGCTCAACGAAGTTTTACCGAGAAGAAAGACGGCGGAACTGGTGTCCGACCCGCCGCGCAGCATGGAGGTCACTTTGACGCTGGACGTTCCGGCCACGACCTATGCCTGTCCGAACCGGCGCACCACATATCGCCTCGTCGAGATGAACACGCCGACGCCGATGCACGGGCCGGGCCACACAACCAGCCTGCTTGCTCAAGAGATTGCAATGGATGAGCTGGCGGCGGCGCTGCAGATGGCCCCTTTTGTTCCCAGCGCAGACACGGTTTACCATGCCACCGGATGCGTGAACTGCCGATTACGCTGGATAAGCTGCTCATGGCGTCGCTCGGAGGCGAGAAGTTCAGCTAAATTAAAAGAGCGGCAAGATGTTGTCGGTGCCTGGGAACACCGTGCACACGTATTATCTAGCTCGGCACCTGGCTACGCATAAGAGCGGCTGCATATTGCGTGAAGAGCCTTATTCCGCCGATTGATCATTATTTGCCATTTGATCATTATTTGCCATAATCGCTGCCCGCAGACGTTCCACGTCTCGCATCGGGGAGATGCCGAAAAGTCTTTTGTACTCCCGGCTAAAATGCGACGCATCGTCGTACCCTACTTGGTAGCCGGCACTGGCAGCATCAAGGCTTTCCGCCAGCATCAAGCGCCGGGCTTCCTGAAGCCGGACCTGCTTTTGGAACTGAAGAGGACTAAGTGCAGTGATCGCTTTGAAGTGAGAATGGAAGCCCGAAATACTCATTCCGACTTCTCGCGCAATGCTGTCAATCCGAAGCGGCTGATCGAATTCACTGCAAAGCTTTTCAACCGCCTGGATGATGCGGTGGCTGCGGCCCCCAAGCAGCGCAATGTGGCGAAGCCTGCCACCTTGCTCCCCAATCAAGAGCCGATAAACAATTTCCCGCTTCACAAGCGGCGCAATAACCTGAGCTTCCGAGGGAGCATCTACGAGCCTGACAAGCCGGACTACGGCGTCCAGCAGGTGCGCGTCCAGTGGGCTGGTACCCATTGTTCTGACGTCGACATGACCGCTCAGCAGGGGAAGCATGGCTTCAGCGATGGCCGAGCCGATCAGAGCCGCATCGAAGTTAAGGCAAAGACTCAGGTAAGGCCGCTCGCGTGATGCTTCAAGCACATGGCTTACGATAGGCAGTTCCGCGGTTGCAAGAAGGTACTGAGAAGGATCGTAGCGGTAGCACTCATCGCCCAACAGAACTTCCTTGCTGCCTTGAGCAATGACGCAGAAGGCAGGATCATACACACCGTAGGCGAACTTCACGGGCGATGAGAAGCGGTAAAAGCGAAGTCCTTCCAGCGGTTCGACACTTCCGTCTCGAGGAGTGGCATGTGCAATACGCTCAACCAGTTCCTCTCGGTTGGCCTGCTCTCTCTGCGCCTCGCGTTCTGCTTGTTGCGGGTTTATTGACTCTTTCTTTATTGACTCTTTCTTTGTTAATTCTTTCATTGACCTTGTTTTCCGGGCTTGATTTCACTGCATCGTTTCTTTATTGAACTGGAGAATGATGCAATAAAATTCGAGAATCGTTACATTTTTGTATGCTCTTGATTCGTCATAATTAAACGTAGACAGCAGGATGTTGCCACGCGACCTGTAAAGGCTCCGAAGTTTTGTTCAAAATAGTTCATTAACAGAAAGAAATCTTATGACTGTACTGACACTAAATCCCCAAGATACAGCGCAACCAACACCGCAGCTTTACGATACGCCAAAACAGACCCTTGAGCGGTTTTATGCGGCTGAAGCGGCCTATATGAAGGCCCAGGGAACCCGTGGAAACGCGAGCTTCGACGCGATGAAAGAAACGCTGTCGCCGGATGTGGTTCTGCACCAGTCGCCGGACCTGCCATTTGGCGGGGAATACGTCGGCCACAAAAGATATGAAGAATGGGCGGTTGCCATGAGCGCAATTTTCGACCATCTGGAAGTGCGCGAGCAGCAGTTCTTTGAAAAAGGAAATCAGGTGATCGTCGTCTGCCGCTTTGTGACCCGCTCGCGGCTGAGCGGCGTGGTGCAGGATCTTCCTATGGTGCAGATTGTGACTGTGGAAGAAGGAAAGATCACTGACTTCAGGCCGTTCTACTGGAATGTTCCTGAATATACGGCTGCGGCGCAAGCTCTTCACAAAAGCTGACAATCTTTAATACAGCTTGTTTTTCAAGGAAATACATCATGATCTTCAACCAGACGCCCGTTCGTGCAGCACTCCTGCCGTTCTTCCTGATGGCCCTCACGGGCAGCGTTCAAGCACAGTCGGCCCGCGACTGGCCGGCCTACAACGGCAGCCTGCGAGGAGACCGTTTTTCAGCTTTGTGGCAAATCAACACGGCGACCGTCAAACGGCTGCGGCCCGTCGCTGTTTTCAACACCGGCGAAAGCGTCAGCTTCCAGACCGGGCCTGTCGTCATCAACGGAACGCTGTTTTTTACGACCTACCAAACAACTTATGCGATTGATGCCGCGTCGGGCCGCCTCAAATGGAAGCGAACTCACGCGGTCCCGAAGAAGTATGCCGGCTTAGGTGCGGCTCGCGGCCTGGCTTACGAAGATGGCCTGGTCTTCCGTGGGTTCAATGATGGGCAGTTCGTCGCGCTCAATGCAAAAAATGGGTCGCTTCTTTGGGACAAAGTGATTGCAAGCGGCGCGAAAGGCGAGAGCCTGCCGATGGCCCCCATTGCTTTCGGTGGCAGCGTCTTTGTCGGCAACGCAGGGGGCGATAACTTTGGCGTGACCGGACGCATTTACGCGCTGGATGCCAAAACCGGCGTGCCGCGCTGGATGTTTGATACTGTGCCGAAGACCGGGCCGGCGGCGGCGACGTGGACTCAGCGCTCTGCCGCGAACCCGCAAACCGGCGGCGCCCTTTGGACTTCTTTTTCACTTGATCCGGCGACGGGTGTTTTGTATGTGCCGACCGGCAATTCCGCGCCTGACTTTCAGGAAGCCCTGCATCCCGGCAAGGATTTGTACAGCAACTGCATTCTTGCGCTCGACGCACGCTCCGGTACGCTGCTCGGCTATGTGCAGCCCTTCAAGAACGATTTCCACGATTGGGACATGGCCGCCGCTCCTGTGGTTGTTCGGACACGCGGCGGGCGCCCGCTGGTTCTCGCCGGCGGCAAAAACGGGCTGCTGTACGGCATAGACCGCCGGAAAATCATTGAGGCGGCAAGCGGCCAGAATGCCGGCAGCCAAAACCTAGATGGCAGCGTGTTCGGTGCAGACGGACCGAGTGCCTTCTCGATCGTTTACCAAACTCCGTTCACGCGTCGGCTTCATACTTTTGTGCCCCTGAACGATCAAAGCTTCACCCGTTTTGCTCCTGGGACGCAGGGGGGCATGGAGTGGAATGGTCCTGCATATGACCCGGATCTCAATTTAGTGTACACGCCGGCAACGGACTGGCCTACCTCGATCAAGCTTGCGCCTCCCCCAAATCTCAAAGGGCAGACGGGTAAGCCCTGGACAGGAGCTTATGATAAAGGGTTCGGCCATCAGGACCCGAAAAGCCGATGGGGCGGCTACTTGACTGCCATTGATGCGGACACCGGTAAAATCCGCTGGCAGCGACGTACCCCGACGCCGCTGATCGGCGCCGTGACCCCGACGGCTGGGGGGCTGGTGTTTTGCGGGGACCTGAACGGGCAGTTCAGCGCTTTCGACGCCCGGTCCGGGCGGCTGCTCTGGAGCGACAGCACCGGTCAGCCGATTGGCGGCGGCGTTGTCTCTTACCAAGTAGGCGGACGCCAATTCGTGGCTGTGGCTGCGGCTATGAAGGGCCATCTTTGGCCGGTCCAGGCCGGTGCGGCCCGGATTATCATCTACGCGCTGCGGCCGGCTTTCTCCCACTGAGCTTTGCCGCTGAATTACTTTTTCCGCGATTGAAAGGAAAACACGATGTCACGCAACCCAACAGAGATCGTACAGGAACTTCTGAACGATCCGACAAACCCCAAAGTGGTGAACGCACTTGTTGCAGAAGATGCGACCTATGTCTCGTTGAACTACGAGAATGCCGATCTGAAAAAGATCATGCCTTGGGCGGGGACGTCTCAAGGACCTCAGGCCATCTTAGATACCTACTCCCAGGTCAATCGGTACTGGGAAAATCTTGGGTTTGAGATCAAGGAGCTGTTCGGGTCAGAGGGGAGGGTCGCAGTTTTCGGCAGCTTCACCTACAAGTCCAACACACTCGGCAAAGCGATTACGTCGCCTTTTTCCATCTTCGCCAAGGTCGAAAACGAGAAGATTACCTCCATGCAGTTCATGGAAGATACCTTCGGTACGGCCTCGACATTTCGAAGCGGCGGGACCTGGAAATTCCATGCCAACCCAGCGGGCCAGGAGGTTGAAGTCTAAGCGGATGTACCTCGCGGACAAGCTATCGGTTAGGGAGGCAATGTTTGGAACACAAAATCGCACTGGAAGAACATTTCTCGACAGAAAGGAACAACTCGCTCTGGGATGCAAAAGGCGAAGAAGACCGGAATGGACGCGCTTACACTCAGGATGTCGAGCGGCGTCTGCTTGATCCCGAACAGTGCCTTTCAGAGATGGACCGGGCTGGCATCGGTTTTTGCATTCTTTCGCTGACTTCCCCCGGAGTGCAATCGGTGGCCGACCCGCGGCAGGCGGCAGAGCTTGCACGCTCGTCGAATGACCATGTGCATTCCGTCATCCAAAAGTACCCGGGCCGCTTTTCTGCATTTTCCGCGGTGGCCCTGCAGGACCCCCAAAGCGCGGCGGATGAGCTGGAGCGGGCTGTTACCGACCTGGGGCTGAAAGGCGCACTGATCAACGGCTACTCGAACATCGGTCCCGGCGAGGATGTCCAGTATCTTGATGAGGAACCAGTTTGGGAGTTTTGGGAGCGCGTCTCCAAGCTGAATGTCCCCGTGTACCTGCATCCACGGGAGCCGCTGCCGAGTCAGACCCGCGCTCTCCAAGGCTATCCAGAACTGGGCGGCTCAGCGTGGGCGTTTGGTCAGGAAACCGCAAGCCATGCTGTTCGTCTGATGCTGAGCGGCCTTTTCGACGCTTATCCCAATCTGCAAGTGATCCTCGGTCATTTAGGAGAAGGTCTGCCCGACCTGCTGCCGCGTATGCAGCACCGCCTCGATGAGCAGCGGAAAGGGGAAAAGGGATCAAAGGCGAAGCATCGCGCCGGCCACTACTTCGGCAAGAACTTTTGGATCACTACGAGCGGTCATTTCCATGCCAAGCCTCTTTTAAATGCGATTGAGCAAATCGGCGCCGACCGTGTTTTGTTTTCTGTGGATTATCCCTTTGAGCAGATGGACGCGGCAGGCCGCTGGTTCGACGATATGCTTCTTGATGATGACATCAAAGTCAAGATTGGTCGGAAAAATGCCGGCAAGCTGTTTGAGTTAGAAGCTGATGATTAAGCTCCGCCTGCAAGCAAAGGAAAAGAAAGTGTCTATGTCAGACGATAAGTCCAGCCTGCCTGCCGCGCCGCACTGGATCAACGGAGAGTGGATTAGGGCCGGTAAATCTACAGACAGCCTCAATCCGGCAACGGGTGAGACGATAGGCCAGTATTTTGCGGGGAGCGCGATTGAAGCAAACCAAGCCGTCGCTGCTGCCAAGCGTGCATTTCGAGAGACTGCCTGGAAAGAAGACCGCTCGCTGCGTGCCCGCGTGCTGAACGCGATGGCCGACGCTTTTGAGCGACGCACTGAAGAACTGGCGCAGTTGCTTGCCCTTGAGAATGGAAAAGTACTGCGGCACGCTCGCATGGAAATTGCGGTTGTACCGCACACGCTTCGTTATAATGCGGCTCTTGCCCTGACAGATCACGGGCGGGTTGGGCAGATTGAACCCGGCACCTTGTCAATGGTCATTCGCCAGCCAGCCGGCGTCAGCGGGATTATCGTACCCTGGAACTCGCCCATTGCGTTAGGCATTCGGTCGCTCGCGCCCGCCCTTGCCGCCGGCACGACTGCGGCGATGATGCTGCCGGGTCAAACGGCTCAAGTGAACGCGCTCATGAGCCGCATCATTTCGGAAATCGCAGGACTTCCTCAAGGCGTCATCAATATTTTCACTGGGGGAGAAGACGCAGGAAATGCGCTCGTCGTTTCTCCTGATGTTCCTGTCATCAGCTTCACGGGCAGCACAAAGACGGGACGCGCTATTTTGGCGAATGCTGCGCCGTGGGTCAAGCGCCTGGGGCTTGAGCTGGGCGGCAAAACGCCGATGGTCGTTTTTGATGATGCCGATCTTGATGCGGCGCTTCCCGTGCTTGTTGACGCATTGACGGTGTTTGCAGGCCAGTTCTGCATGACCGGCAGCCGGCTCCTTGTCCAGCGGGGCGCAGCAGACCGGCTGCGGAATCTGCTCGGCGAGCGGCTGAAGACGATCAAGGTCGGGCCGGCGTCGGACCCGCAAAGCGAAATGGGACCGCTCATTGATAAACCCAATGTGGACCGCATCAACAGCATGGTTGAGGAAGCCATTGCCGCAGGCGCTCAGGTCGTGGTGCGCGGGGGTCCCGGCACCGGCTCCGTCCTAAGCAAAGGCGCATTCTACCTGCCAACTCTGCTGGAAGTGACTGACTCGAAGCTGCCGATTGTCCAGCAGGAAGTTTTCGGCCCGGTGTTGACAATGCAGCAGTTTGATACGGAGGCTGAAGCGATCTCCCTCGCAAACAACAGCGAGTACGGTCTGAGCGCAAGCGTTTGGTCGCGAGACATTGACCGTCCTTTGCGCGTTGCCCGCGAGCTGGAGGCAGGAACCGTCTGGGTGAACAACTGGGGCGTGATCTTCGATCAGTTCGAGGAGGGCGGGTTCAAGCAAAGCGGTCAAGGCCGGATGCGGGGCATGGCCGTTCTCGATGATTTCATCGAATACAAGCATATCGCCCTCAATCCAGGCCCGGTTTCAATGCCGCGACGTGAAGCCGTATAAGGAATACAATAGGAACCGGACTATTGCGGTCAATCCGTACACGCGGGGGCAGGTCGCGATGTTCCGCGCTGGCCCGAACACGAATGTTGATCGGTCGGACTGTTAAGCCCATCAGCACGCTTGACACGTTGCCCTGAAGACTGCGCCGCTCGGCAGCATCGGTCAGGCATTTTCCTCCTCATCCGTCGCGTCCGGCTGACTCAGCCCCCAAAGATGCATGGCCGTGAGGACCGGCTGCAAGCTGCATCCGTGCGGCGTCAGCGAATATTCTACCTTCGGCGGAACCTCGGCGAACACTTCCCGGCGAACTAACCCGTCGGCCTCCATCTGCTTCAGCTCCTGCGCCAGTATCTTGGCCGTGATATCCTCATCCTTACGCGTGTTGGCGTTGATCGCCTTCCGAAGCTCGGCAAACCGCCGCGTTTTTCCCAGCAGCCGCAGCAGGATGAAAATCTTCCACCGTCCGCTTATTACCCTCAGTGTTCTCTCCGCAGCGCAGTCTGCCACCGTGTGTTTCATAAAGATGCTCTCCCTGTGGCTGGTATCTCTTTGGTAACTATTACACAAAAAAGTACCTACTAGACACAGTGATAATACCCATGTATAATGCTTTTATCACAGGTTCAAGGTTGTGATGCGGTGAAGTGATATCCGAAATGCTATCGTGTGCTGCTCGTTTCAGAAGGCACTTTTCTTATTTGCCGAAAGGCGATTATCCTCCAAAAGGAAAAAGTTTCGTGCCTCAGCAAAGCTTACGTGATTCCATCGCCGATTTGGAAAAAGCCGGATTGGTCAAGCGCTATACCGACGAGAAACGGGTGGATGAGCTGCCGATCCTTATGGAACAGAACCCGGACACGGCCGTTCTGGTCGAAAAGGTGAAAGATTGCGCGTTCCCGTTTTATGCCAACGGGTACGGCGTCCGGGCGCAGTACGCGCTGGCGCTTGACTGCGATCCGAAAAGGGTGGGGCTGGAGATCGCCAAGCGGTTTGAAGTCAGCTTCAAGCCGGAGATGGTGGACAGCGCCCCCTGCCAAGAAGTCGTTAAGACAAGAAGTCGTTAAGAGCCGACTGAAAATCGTAAGAACCGACAAGACCCAAGCTTATACCTCTGCCATAACTGTCGGCTGAATCGACAGCCCGATCTAAAAAGGAGATTTCTATGAATACCACGACCACTACTTCGCGCGGCGCGGCCTTGCTGAATGACGCCAAGCAAAACAAGGGAACGGCCTACACTCAAGAAGAGCGCTCTCAGCTTGGCTTGGAGGGGCTGCTTCCGCACGCTGTCGAAACACTTGACAGACAATTCGAGCGTGCAATGGATCAGCTCTCGCAGCAGCCTACCAACCTCGCGGAATATCTGTATCTTTCTGCGCTGCAAGATCGGAATGAGACCCTGTTCTACCGCGTCATTATGAGCGACCCGGCGCGATTCTTACCAATCGTCTATGACCCCACCGTAGCGGAAGCATCGCTGAAATACGGCCATCTCTACCGCCGGGCACAGGGAATGTACATCTCTCTTGAGATGCGTGGCCGTGTTGCTGAGGTGCTGAAGAACTGGCCGACGCGGGATGTTCGCTTCATCTGCGTCAGCTCCGGCGGACGCATTTTGGGGCTTGGCGACATTGGCGTTAATGGCATGCCGCTCCCGATAGGCAAATTGCAGCTCTACACAGCCTGCGCCGCCGTTCCTCCAGACTGCATGCTGCCAATCCTGATGGACATCGGTACGACCAATGCTCCTGACCGTGCGGATGCACTGTACCTCGGAATGCGGCAGGAGCCGCCCTCCTCCGACGATCTCGACAGTTTTGTGGATGAGTTCATTGAAGCGGTCCAAGACGTGTTCCCAGGCTGCTGTGTTCACTTTGAGGACTGGAAAGGCACGGACGCCCTGCGCCTGCTGGATCGGTACAAAGAAAAAGTCCTCTGCTACAACGACGACATTCAGGGAACGGCGAGCGTAACCATTGCCGGGCTGACCACGGCTCTGCAAATCAAAGGACAGAAGCTTACCGACCAGCGTATTTTGTTCTTCGGTGCAGGGTCTGCCGCTATCGGCATCGGCGGGATGATCGCCAAAGCGATGCAGGATCAGGGATTAAGTCAAGACGATGCGCTCGGACGCATTTCCATGTTCGACATCAACGGCTTAATTGAACCCTCGCGCAAAGACTTGAACGAGTGGCAGAAGCCGTTCGCGCACCAGGCTGAACCTTCCCATGACCTCGTCAAGACCATCGAGACTTTTAAGCCCACCGCCTTGATCGGTGTCAGCACGGCCTTTGGCACATTCACGCAGCCGGTCATCGAAGCGATGTCTAAGCTGAATGACCAGCCGATCATTTTCGCGCTTTCCAATCCTACCGACAAGGCGGAATGCACTGCGGAACAGGCTTATACCTGGTCGGACGGCAAAGCCCTGTTTGCCGCCGGTATTCAATTTCCAGACGTCACCGTGAACGGCAAAACATTCCATCCCGGACAGGCGAACAACTTCTACATTTTCCCCGCAATCGGTCTTGCGACCTACTGTGCGAAGCCTCGACGCTTGACCGACGAGTGTTTTATTGCCGCTGCTCAGGCGAGCGCCGATCAAGTCGGCGACGATCTGCGCGATAAAGGAATGTTGTTCCCCTCTCAGAAGGACGTGCTTGAAGTAGAAATCACGACGGCAGTCCGCGTAGTCGAGTTCATGTTCAACCAAGGACTTGCGACAGTCGAGCGTCCCCAGGACTTGCGAGCCTTTGTCGAGGCACATCTTTATACGCCCGAATACTGAACAAGTCTCGGCACCCAAATGGAGATGAATGGCAATACTATATCGAAGGACAGGGGCGCATGACCGTATTTGCCTCCGGCAGCGTTTCCCGCACCTTCGATTACCAAGCGGGCGATGTCGGTTACGTTCCCTTTGGGATGGCTCATTATGTTGAGAACACAAGAGACACCCCTCTGCGCTTCTTAGAAGTATTTGCCAGCAGCTACTACGCCGACATTTCGCTCGCGCAGTGGATGGCCCTCACTCCCCACGAGCTGGTCGCATCGAACTTACATCTGGAGCGCAGCCTTCTGGACGCTTTACCAACTCAGAAGGGTTCCGTGGTGCCTATGTAGCTGTAAAGGCTGAAGGTCAATCATCGGTTGGCGTCGGTCAGTATCAGCATGCGTTCAAATTGACGACGTCAGCACTGCCGTAAACATAGATGTTTGCAGAAAATAGATGTTTGTGAAAAGCAGCAAATACTGAAGCAAAGTCCGCCAAGTGGATAATTGCTTGTCCGAAGTTCCCCGAGATCGCCTTGGCCGCAAATGGCAGTGCAAAGTGAGCTATGCAGTACCACTTCTCCAACCTGGGTAAAAACACGAATATCGAACGGAAACGAAGGAAATTATCATGACCGATACAAACAGCCAAAGCCCGCCTCCTGTGATGAAAGACATTTCGGTCGGCCTCAGCGCGACCGGAGAAAGAACCGAATTTGACAGCATGGGTACGGTTCAGGTGCCTGCCGATCGGTATTGGGGAGCGCAAACCCAGCGCTCGCTCATTCACTTTTCGATTGGCAATGACAAAATGCCGAAAGAAGTTTACCATGCGTATGGCTACGTCAAGAAAGCGTGCGCCTTGGTCAACGAAGCCGCAGGCCGGCTGCCGAAATGGAAAGCGGACGCGATCGTGCGTGCCGCTGATGAGACTATTCAGGGGAAGCTGGACGATCACTACCCACTTTACGTCTGGCAGACCGGCTCCGGGACGCAAAGCAACATGAACGTCAATGAGGTGATTTCCAACCGCTGCATTCATCTTTTCGGCGGCGAGTTGAGCAGCCAGTCTCCTGTGTCTCCAAACGACGACGTCAACATGGGGCAGAGCAGCAATGACACTTTTCCGACAGCCATGCACATCGCGGCTGTTGCTGAGATCGACACGCGCCTGATGCCGCAGCTCGAGGCGCTCGCCAAAGCCATTGAAGTCAAGGCCGAAGACTGGAAGGAAACCGTAAAAATCGGACGCACACATTTGGAAGATGCGGTCCCGCTGACAGTAGGGCAGGAGTGGTCAGGGTATGCCGCGCAAATCCGGGCCTGTATGGAAACTGTTCAGGAAAGCCGCAAAGGTTTGCTGGAGCTAGCCGTTGGGGGTACTGCCGTAGGGACCGGTCTGAACGCCCCTGCGGGGTTCAGCAAAGACGTTGCCTCGAAGATTGCTGAGCTAACCGGCAAATCCTTTGTCACGGCCCCCAACAAGTTTATGGCACAGGGGTCGCTTGACCCGATGGTGCGGGCACACGCGGCGCTGCGCGGACTGGCCGTTTCTTTGATGAAAATCGCCAACGACATGCGCTGGCTCGCCTCTGGCCCGCGCTGTGGATTTTCGGAATTGAAGCTGCCTCAAAACGAGCCGGGTTCATCCATCATGCCGGGGAAGGTCAACCCGACGCAGTGCGAAGCCATCGTGATGATCGCGATCCAAGTGCTGGGCGATGACTCCGGCGTCGCATTTGCCGGCAGCCAGGGAAACTTTGAGCTAAACGCGATGCGGCCGATTATCATCAACAGTTTTCTTCACTCCGCACGAATTCTTGGAGATGGGTGCGAAAAATTCCGTATTTTTTCGGTTGAAGGCACCCAGCTAAACGAAAAGCGCATTGCTCAGTATGTTGGCGACAGCATCATGCTGGTAACAGCTCTTAGCCCTGTCATCGGCTATGAGAACGCAGCGCACATTGCTGAAAAGGCAATGGCTGATGGAAGCACCCTCCGTGATGCTGCACTCAAATCCGGCAAAGTCACTGCACAGCAATTTGATGAGGTGGTAGATCCGGCAAAAATGGTTGGTCATGGGATCGCTGGCGCTTAAGCTTATCTTTCTGCTACGACGGGGCAAAATGGGAATACTCTCCTGTTGTAGAGTTAAGGGTGGAAGGAGACTGCTTAAGTAGCGGGCAGGCAGCGGCTTGTCTTTGTTCGGCGGCAACAATCTCAGGGATGCGCCGCGTAATAAGGAATAGGAATTGATGTCATGGCGACTAGAACAAGGCAGGTCGACCGATGACACTGACTGAGGCATACGGATGAGGCAAAAACCTTCCCGCATTCCTCAGCTTGATCGCAGGAATAACAAATGTGATAAATTGGAATAGATGTGATCAACTGGCTGACACTAAGCGGCTTATTTGCAGCACACATCAGGAAATCTGTGGTAATCGCGTCTGATTTAGTGTGAGGTAACTCCGCCCATGCCACCTGAAGCCTCGCTGTGCTAAAGTCCTGGCTGTACCGGTCTTTGCTTTAGCCGTGGTGAGCGCGGGCAGGCTTATGAAGGTCTACGGCACCACAGGGACCTTTCTCCTGAAAACTGCTCTGTTTGCGGCGCTGGTGTCGAGTGAATATCCGGTGGGTGTACAAGGCATTCAGGAATACAGGATGTGGACCATGTCGGAAATGTTGGATTGTGCGCTTGAAAATCTCGAAAGGTAAGGGTATAATGGATGTAACCAAAGTGGACCACCCAGCAAAAAAACTGTCAGAAGCAGGCGAAAATCTTTATGGCGGCGTAGCTCAGTTGGTTAGAGCGTTCGGTTCATACCCGAAATGTCCCCAGTTCGAGTCTGGGCGCCGCTAGTGATCAATCCCTTGTAAGGTTCCTGCCTAAGCTCATTGGGCAGGAGCCTTTGTTGTTTTTCTGACACTCTGCCTCGGGAGTGCTTATTGACAAGGCTTACGATGCTGGGGCAATGCCTTCGTCCTTGCCGGGAAACGCCGCATTAACCGTGTGGTCGTCCGGCGAGTTTTCGCGGCTCGTCGCAGCGAAAAAGAGCGTTTTGTTCAAAACCCTTGATCTGCCTCTGATTACTTATCTGCCTTCAATCACTCCGGTACTTTCTGGTTTCAAGTTGAGCCTGCGTCGCTTCTGAACAGACCTGCAACAACGCCGGGTCGCAGGCCCAGCCTTGAAAGAACCCTGCATTGCGGGGTTTTAGAAAAGATTCTCAAAAACAAGCGATATGATGGCTAAACGCATGTCTTCATCGTCTGTGCTGTTCAGAATGTTTCAAGCATGGGGGCCGTCGTGGGTTTATCCAGGCGCGGACAGTGGCGAGTGGGATTTTTTGTCTCAAGACAGCAGAAAATCCTGATCAAAAAGAAGCCGTTCTGTGTCTGTCACTGCAAATGTCTTTTTTAGGCTGTCTGCCGGCCGTGCCGGGCGGCAGTTTAGGAAGCAGTCGGCAGTCTGGCTTTCTCCAAGCAAGTGCCATGAAAGGGCTGTCACCATCGCACCGGAATGCTTGCCGGCTTCGAATGTAAAACGCGCTCCTGCAACATCGAGTCACGCACTTGCAAAACGCGGCAAAGCATGTTATAATGAGGCATCGCCGCCAAGGACAGTCCAGCGCGAAACTAGGCCCACGTAGCTCAGTGGTAGAGCACTTCTTTGGTAAAGAAGAGGTCAAGGGTCCGATTCCCTTCGTGGGCTTGAGCCGCCGTTTTTTGTTCTTTCTCTTCTGCCGCGTCGGCAAAATTCTTTTTCCAATGCTTTCGCATCTCGCAGACACCGATGTGAGCTTCTTGCCTGCGAAAAAGCATGATTACTTTCTGATCTCTTTTGGTCTGATCTTTTTCGGTCTGATCTCCTTCGGCGCGACCCGCTTTCTGAAAATCAGCTCGACCAAAGAAGTTGACGGGCATGATATAGTGGCTTTATGATTCAGGGTGCGGGACAAACAAAGCAGAGCCGGCAGGTAGATGTCAAAGTCACGATTTTGGAACTGACCGACATTGGTCCCTTCTGGCTGCGCGGCTGCCCAGATCACGCCACCTTCTCTGAGTTGTACCAAGACTGCGTCAACCACGACGAGGTGCGGCGTTCCCGGCAGACTTTGGACCGCGTGTCGCGGCACTTCTGGGCCGGCGAGCGCTTTCTGAAGCGCGACGAAACCCTCAGTGTTCTGAGCGCGTCCGCCGAAATCTCGCTGGTTCTGCGGCGGGACTGGTACCGAGTTGGGCCGAAAGAAACGGTGGACGGCCAAATCGAATACACTTATGTCGATGCCGAGGACCGGATCGAAAAAGTCATTCCGCGCGTCCTCAACAAAGCCGAACGCTCCTGCTGCTTTGACCTTTGCGACTGGCGCGGGCGGCGGCTGGCCGGTGAGCAGTCGCTGGCGTTTCATTCGCTGTGGCCGGCGTGGGAAGACAAGGAACCGTTCCCCGAACGGGCACAGCTTCGCCTGCGTCCTCGAACCGGCTGGCTGGCATATGTTCTGCTGGCGCTGGCGGCGCTGGTGGGCCTCGGCCTCGGCTACTGGCTCTGGATTGAACTTTCTGTCCGGTCCATTGTCTAACAAGAGATTCAAAGATTAGGCGTTTGAAGACTTTCACCGCCTCTTAACATACAGGTGTAACATTTCCTACTTATGGGGATAAAACGCGCATAGCATTAAGCTGCCGCTTTGTTCCATGTTGCTTTGCTGCCGCAAGGAGAATATGATCCGTGCCAATCACTCACGAAACCATTTTAGAGTCGAACCGCAAGATGCTCGGCAAGACGAACCGGGCTGTCTTGTTCGCCAAAGTTAATCTTGACGAATATCTGGACCCGGATGCTTTAGAGCAGGAGCGGGAGTACACTCCGTCGTTAACTTCTTTGCTGGCACAGATTGAAGAGCTGCCGGAAGAGCAGTTCCTGTCCATGGTGCGCGAAGGTTTGACCGTCCGCTCGTTCGCCGAGTTTTTGGACAAGTTCCAACCCGGCTTTTACTACCGCCTGCGCGGCCCGCAGGCAGCCCCCCAAATGGAAGGCGAAGACGCCCCCACCGACGAGACGCCGGGAACGCCGCAGCTTGACTTCTCGCTGGAAGGCGGGCCGGGCTGGCGCAAAATCCGCATCACCGCCGACCACCCCTATGTCCGCTGCCTGCGCGATTTAATCAAGAAGCGCGTGCGCCAGGATGTTTCGACGTTCCGGGTGGACGTAGACGCCTCGCTGTTTGCGTTTAAGCCGCGCAACCAGCGGACCCTGATGCGGAAGATCGCCGAAGATGTCCAAGTCAAAAATGACCGCCTGATGCTGGAAGCGAAGCGCAACCCGTCGTCCAAAGACACGGCGCGGGCTTTGGAGTCGTACCAAACGGCGGCGGACGAGTTTCAGGGCGCGTTGGAAGACACGATCCGTGTCCTGCCCACGGTCGTGTACGGCTTGGAGCAGACCGCGAACGACCTGAAGCGCCTGGCGCCTGGTGGCGGGCCGATTGACCCGAACGTCTACCAAATCGAATTCGGCAAGAACCGCTCGCTGATTGCCTCCCCCCAGCAGCTGCCGACCCTGCCCGCCCTGGAAGCGCCCGGCGCAGCGGACGACAAGGCGCCGAAGCAGCTTGAAGGCAAGGGCAAAGGTGTGGAAGAGAATGCGCTGACGACGACCGACGGCAAGGCAAATGCAAGCACGGCGCTCGCGACCCGGACGCTGGACAACGCGCTGGACAAAATCCGCGAGACTTCTAAAATCGCCGCTGGGCAGGATCTGGCGCTGATCTCGCCCGAAAAGCGCTTTCCGATTGCCGTCGGCAAGTTCATGGATAAGATGATTGATCGAGGGCTGATTGCGCCGCTGATGGGCAATCTGGTTGCGACCGTTTTGCAGAACCCGAAAGAGCTGGCCCTGCTTAACCCCGACCTTGCCGATGTCAACCACTACCATGATATGTTTTTGGGCGTCTACAGCAACGCCGTCGAATCGTTTTTGCAGACCGTGACGCCGCTGTTTGAGACAATCATGGGCGTCTACCTGCTGTTCAACGAGTTCCCCGCCGATGTCCGCGTTCCTGAAGACATGAAGCCGGAGCTTGTGATCGCAAACGCCGACCTGCCCTCTTTGTTCCTGTCCCGGCCCGATGAGTTGAAGCGCTACTTTGAGTATGCCTGCGCTCAGGCGAACAACCAGTTCCGCGATGCCGTCTCGTTTGTGATTGTGCCAAACGTCGCCGAGTTCAAGAAGAAGCGGCCCGCCAAGCGCAAAGGGCCCAGCATTGACATCATGGATGATCCGGCTTTGGCAGCAATCCGAGCCGCCCAAGCGGCCGCTTCGGAGGATGACGAATCCTACGGCAAAGTGACTTACGTAGACGAGATGCTGCCGCTGATGGACTGGGGTTACGAATACGGCTTCCAGGTTCTGTTCTCCACCGAGGAGCGTGTCCGGGCAGGGCGCACCAAGCGCGAGTACCTGCAAAGCCTCAACGACGCTTATGCGATTGATTCGGTGGTCGAGCGCGAATCGGGGGACTGCGGCATTATCTGCCTGCCGGACTTTACCATCATGCCGCCCGACGGCAAGCTGATTACCGGCAAGACCGCCGAGAGCGGAGTCGAGATCGGCGTAGATGTTCCTGAGCTGACCGTCCGCTCCTGCTTTGTCGCCGCCGGGCGGCTGATGGCAAATGATGTCCCTGATTATCTGCGCCGAAAGCTTCAGCACGCCCGGAAAGACGTTACTTCCATGCGTCCCGACCTGCCCGGCATCGGCATTGACCTGGCAATCAACCCGTATCTCGGCGAGACAGACCTGCCGACCGACCACTTCCTGAATGACGGTCTGATGGGCGACTTGCTCTCACCCGGAATGCCGTTCCTGGCGTTCACGCACGTTTCGGGCCGGTCGCCGTTCCTCTCAGTCCCGCGCACAATGCGCCGTTTGCACCGGGAAGACGGCGAACAGTCGTACCGCCACCTGCACTTGTTCCGTCAGGAAACCTACCTAAAGCGCCTGTTGCGCTCGGCGTGGGAGCTTGGCTACGGCGGGGCGATGCCGGAAGACAACGAAAAAGCGGAAGCGCTGCTGACCGACCATCTTTCCTACATCTTGAAGTGGACCAAGTGGTACGACCCGGAGCATCTGGTCAATTCGTTCCCCTCTGCGCTCAAGACCGGCAACGAGTTCAAGGTCCAGCGTGCAGACGGCAACAATTTTAAAATCATTCTCTACTTTGAGCAGGGGCTGGTAGATGAATTTGGGATTAGCTTCTAACGTTTTGACACGCCAGACCGAACCGTGCCGGACACGGTGACCAACGAAAGGAACATCCGAAATGCCGAATCTTACGATTCAGGGAACGAAAGTCAACCGCGTTTTTGACGCAAAAGTCGAGATTTTGCATGACTTGGACGAAGACAAAAAGGTCCGCGAGGCAGTCCAAGTCCCCATCATGCAGTTTACGGTCACGCTGCCGCTGGACTACGAGACACAGATCGCTCTCTGGGCGCTTGCGCCGCAGGGACCGAAGCGCTTCAAGACGGTCGAGCTGCAAACGCTGGACCGCTCCAAGACTGTCAAGAAGACATGGACTCTCCAGAAAGCCTATGTCCACTCCTACGTTGAGAAAGAGTTCCCGGAAGGCTCCACAAACGGAACCGACCAGGGCAACTTCGTCGAGGTATTGATTCGCGGCGTCATGGTCCAGAACAACCAGGATTACAGCGGCGACAACATCCTGTCGGTTGCTGCCGGTGAGCCGGAGCAGAACGCTTCGTAGCCTGCGTCTCGAAGATTTTGGGGAGGGGCTTCGCGGCCTCTCCCTTTTTTGCTGTCGCTAGAAAGAACCGGCACTTCCAGTGCCGGTTCCCTATCTATTCCTAATCCCAACTATGGCTGACGACGAACGAGACTTGCCGCCGGGAGTGCGGGATGTGCTGGCGCACCTACCGCGCGAGATGCGGCGGCGTGTCCTCGCCGATTATGAAACCCACTACGCACCGTTTTTGTCGCTGCTGGCTGGGTGGAAAGGCGCAGTGCAGGAGCATTATCTCCAGTCCGAAGCCGCATCGGTCGCGCGGCTGGAAGAACAGTTTTTTCCCCTCGGCAACTGGCGCTTTCCCGCTCAGGCTCTGGCTGTCCCGCAGCGGCCCGTCCCGCGCACAGTGGAGATCGGCTTCGGCACGGCCCTCACCGACTCGGCAAACAACCCGTGGATTGTCGGCGGCAATGGCTGGCTTCAGCCGACCGCCCTCCGAGACCTTAGCGTGCGGCGGGCCGGGCCGGACTACCTGGTAACGCTGGACCTGGACTATCTTGCGACCGGGCCGATCGAGCCGATTTTGACGCAGGGACAGCTTGCGTTTGTCGCCGCGCCGGAAGAAGCGCTCCAAGCTTTGGAGCGTGGCTCTTGGTGGGTTTGGACACCCGGCGGCGAGGCGCGGCCTTTGAGCGTGACCCGCTTTGACGGCTACTTGCAGTTTGAGCGCGACATGCAGACTGCACGCCTGAGCCAGCGGCAGCTTGACCTGTGGCTGCCGCCGTTTTACCCCTATAGCCGCAAAATCGTCTGCCTGCGCCTCGGCGAGAGCGGGACGCCCCCGCCGCCGGAGATCGAGCGGGTGGGGCAGGACCCGAAAAGCGGCTTTCGGTGCGTTGGATTGCTCCCAGCCCTCGCGGCGCGTCCGGCGGCGGCGCTTCGGGCCATGACGGTGTCGCTGAACGCTGTGCCGGCGGTGCAGACGGCGCTCTCCGACACAGTTATCTATCCGCCGTTTCCGCGTGTCGGCCAGGACCATGCCCTGCGCCTGCCCGGCGTGCCGCGCCTGTTCGCCGCGTCGGTCCGGCAGGACGGGCGCCCGGTGCCGTCGTCGTTGATCCGCCTGCCGTCCCCCGACCCGCTGGCCGCCGAGCCGGATGTCCAGGTTCAGTTTCCGCAGGCGGGGGCCGGAGTTACGGAAGTCAAGCTGTACTACGGGTCGCTCGGCGCGGAGGCCGCCGACACGCTGGATTTGCCGGCGGCGCTGGAAAAAGCGCCGCTGCGGTTCTTGGTCCCGTTTCCGCTGGCCGGCGGCGTCTCGGTCGGGGACCCGGCGACCCGGCCGGACTGGACGCGGACAGCCTGGTATCAAAGCGTTTTGCGTCCGCCGCTGCTGTCGGAAGGGGACCTTATTGAGATCATTCGCCAGCGTCAGAACAGCCTCGGCATGGGGAGCGTCGGCGAGATGCTTCGCTTCCGCTCCGCCGCCCGGCGCATTGTCCATGATCCCGATTTCGGCGGCGCCCACTGGCGCTCTTATCTGTGGCCGTCGCTCCTGGCCCGCGCTGAAAGCTTTGGCGCAGGCGGCGAGCTGCCCGCCCCGGACTCGATGCCGCTGATCCAAAGCCTTATTTTGACGTTTGAGCGCACTGCCGGCGCGGATATCCCCGATTTTTTAGTCTCCGACATGGCCCATTACTTGGCCTCCGTGCTGTCCCAGTATTTCGTGCTGTCCACGTTTCAGATTGAAGGCCGCCTCGCATGACCGACTTGGACAAAGGCAGGACCGACTTGGATGAGGGCATGCGCGAAGGGATTGTATTCCCCCAACTTTCCGGGCTGAACTGGCCGTCGTATCTTCTGGAAGCCTGGCGGACACTCTACGAGCTGGGTGTTCCCGAAAAAAACATCCGGCTCGTGCCGGAGCTGGGCCATTTTGCGGTTCCCGAAATCAGCGAACAGGAGCCGCCGGGGCCGGTCTATGACATCCTCGGCGAGCGCCTCATTGTCCGCCGCGTTGACCCCTCCGAGGTGCGCCCGCGCCTGACGGTCAGTGTTCGGGCGGACACGGTTGACACGGTGCATCAGAATCCGGTGACGGGAAGGGAAAAATACTCTGCCCGCACGGTCGGGCGATTGGCTCACTTCCTGCCGCCGCTGCTGGCGGGGCTGCCCGGAGGAAAGCCCGCCGATCCGGCGCTGCCGTTTTTGGAAGCCGCGACCCGGCAGATGAGCGGCGCCTACCCGGAGCTTGCTGCGACGCTGCTGGAAGAAGTCCGCAGCGCCCTGGAAGTTGGGGTCGGCGCCGGCCTTGCGGTCATCACGGAAACTGACCCGAATGAGCAGGCCGCCATTCTCCGGCGGCATGCACGGGAGAACACAGACCCGGAGGTGAACGCCACCTCTTACGCAGCCTGGCTTGCGATGGCGGATAAGCTGCCGCCGCATGATTTAGACGGCATCGCCGAGGCCGCGCTGCCTGCTGCGTTGGCCGTGTTCCGGCAGTGGGCGGACGTGCTGTACGGCCCCAATCTCGAAGCTGCCCCGCCGTATCCGTTCTGGACCGATCTCGGTCCCGAAGACCTGCTGCATCAGCGGCTTTTGTTCCGCGAGATGGAGATCGCGCTGTCCTATGAGACGCTTTGGGGCCGGGAAAAGCTCATTCGGGAGCTTTTAGAAATCATGACGACCGAGGCGTTCCTGGCAACGGCGGTTCTGGATTCACTGCACGGGATCGGCTGGGTGCATGGGCGCATCTCCGACATCGCCGCGCAGCCGGGGCATTTAGACGGCTGGTTTTTGTCTGTCACCGGCGGGCAAAACAGCCGCACACTGATGCAGGGGCGTCTCGCTGAATGGGCGGCGTCGGACGGCGGCGCACTAGGCGTCGGCGCCGAAGAACTTTCCGTCCTGGATCCGACCGAGCAGGCGCAGTTTTGGGCGCTGGCGGTCTGGCGGCGCGAGACCGCCGACCCAATTTTGCTGCTCGAAACGGCGGCGCAGCGGCTCATTCATCCGGGCGCCGCCGTGGTTTGGACCCGGTATGCGCCGGCGCCGAGCCGCCCCGGCACGCTTCTCGCCCAGCCGGGCAGCACGGCGGTGCTGGGAGGCGCGGCCCTGCTGCTGTATCCGGGCGTTCGCGTTCAGCTTCCGGTCGGCAGCGGCGGCGTCGAAGGCGAGCGGGCAAAGGCCGTCTTGACGCTGCTTTTGCGCGTCTTCCTGCCGGTCTCGCTGCGGGTGGAAGTGCTGTGGAGCCAGTCGGCGGCGCGTCTCGACCAGCCGACCTATTTGCAGCACCCATTCCAATCCGGCGCGTTCCTGTCACCGCCTGATGCCTGGCTGCCCGAAGAGTCGCCGCTGAGTGATCCGCTGACGCTTTAGGAACCCCTCCCGCTCGTACCTCGCTCCTTCCCCTGTTAGGGAAGGGCCAGAGCAGTTCGGAAGGACTTAACAGGCGCATTAGCCTTCGCCAAATCTTAATCGCCCTTCCCTAACAGGGGAGGGAGCGAGGTACGAGCGGGAGGGGTTCCTAACTAAATCCCGCTCAACATCGGGTATATTAAGAGTAGAAAATGCAAGAGCAGAAAGTTGTTCGGCAGAGGGTTCCCCATGCGTAAGTTCGATCTCGTTTCCGTGGACTGGGACAGCGTGCGGCTGATGCAGGCAGGCCAGTTCAAGCAGGAAACGTTTTATCTGGAAGAGCTGGTGTGCTGGTCGCTTCAGCGCGGACGGGTTGCGGGCCTGCTGAGTTTGGCAGAGGACGGCGTCAGCCGGCCCTCCCCTGAAGGCGACCGGCTGTACTCAGTAGTCGTGCGCGGCTGTCAGGCGGTCGGCAAATCAGGCCAGATTATTGACATCCCCGACGAGTCCGCGCTTGCGCTCCAGGGCGTCATTGAAGCTAATGCTACCATTGTTCCCCTGTATGTCGGCGTCGCGAAGTCTGACCGGGCCGCCGAGCCGCAGCTTTATTCGTCAGTAGATACCGGCCTGCTCGGATGCAGCGGCCTCCGGCGCTTCTATCAGTTGGCATCAGACAACACCGACGACACGTTTGACTGGGTGCAAATCGGGCAGTTTGAAAAAACGGCGTCCGGCCTGGCGATAGACCGCGACTTCTTTCCGGAATGCTTGTTTTTGTCCAGCCACGCCGGGCTGTGGCGTGCCCAGCAGACGCTTCGCGCCCTTGCCCGGCAGGGCCTGGATCTTCTGGTCCGGCACTCGTCGCCGGCGATCCAGCGCTACGCGGTCGCGGCGACTTTAGCCGGCTCGCTCGGCCCGGCGGCCCGTGCGGTAGACGACCATTTGTACCCCCGTGCGTATTTCGATGAGCTGGGCGGGGTGCTGGCAGCCCAGCGGGCGCAGATCCTAGCCCTGCCGTCGCCCAGTCTGCGCGTGTATCAGGACGCCGTAGACGGCCTCGAAGACACGCTGGCCTATCTGGAAACGGCAAGCTGGACGCTGGGCCAGGCGTTTTTGATGATCCGCGACTGCTTCGAGCGGCTGCTGCGCTTGTACCCGCCGCTGCTGGAGTCGCTGGAAGCCGCCGCCCCGCAGCCGGAGCGCCGCCTGCTCGACCACGAGACGGTGGCTGCCGCACAAGGACCGCGCCGGGGCCAGGAGGAACCGGAGCCGGAGCCGACGCGCCGCATCGGCGCCTCGTTCATGCGCCGTAAAGATTAGCGGTTCGGATAGGAGCGGGCGACTGCCCACGCGGCAACAAAAGCGCGAAGTCCACCTGCGCGGACTCATACAGATATGCTGCTCCTAACCTGCGCCCTCCGGGTAGCCAGTGCTGAAGGCAGACTTCGTTCTTTTGTTGCCGCGTGGGCAGTCGCCCGGCATTCTCTGTGTTCGATTCAAGCAAAATTACCCTCCAAGTCACTTATCATATCGGGTAAAATAGGAGCTATGGCTTCCTTTCTCGCGTCTACATGCTGGCCAACACGCTTTTTCGCCAAATGGCTGGCGCTTTTTTTCGGCGCGTCTTTAGTCGGCATTGTTCTCAGTGCGTTCACGCACCGGCATCCAGCGGTGAAACCGCCTGCGCCGCCTGTCGCGCGGGTGCAGGTGAACCTGCGGGCGATTGAGATTTATACAGATGGAACGCGGGAACTCGTGCCGGCGCTGGTGTCCACCGGCGGCACCGGAGACAAGCCGATCCCGGAAAGCGACCAGGGGGCGCTTTCGGTCTCGAAAAAGCCGACCGCCATCTCGCGAATGCCCGGCTCGAAGCTGTGGCTGATCTTCCAGTGGCAGGGACACTCGGAGTCCCGCTTGATCAACCCGTGGCCGCACTCTACCATTACATATCAGGTCGAGTTCCGGCTTAACCGGCCCTATCCCCAAAAATTACCGAAATCGCAAAATCCAACCACAGCACAACGCCGTGCGGAGCGCAGTCATGCTTAATCGTTTCTTAGGTTTTTTGGGTATCGTGCCGGGATTGTCCGGTCTTTCCGGGCTGGCAAGCGGCGGCGGCGGTGGCAGCGACGACGGTTTTGAGGCCGAAGGGGAGGCGCAGGTCGCCTTCCAGCCGGGTGCAAAGCTGGTGACGCCCGATGACGAGGAAGCGCCGGGAGACCGGCAGGCGCGGCTGACGGAGCGCGATTTGGTGTGGCCGGGCAAGACCGAGACGATCCAGATCAGCAACCCGGAGCCGGTCGCCCTGCGCTTCGACCTGACCGTGACCGATCTCGACGGCGCGTTTTACATCCGTCGCCCGGCGTCCGGCGGAACGCCCCAGCGCGAAGGCGGCGTGCTGCTTCAGCCGGAGGAAGAAGCCTCGTTTGAGGTTATCTTCGTGCCGCCGCCCGGCGGGGTCAAAACCCGCTCAAAGACGTTCAGCTTTGTCCTCACCTGCTTTAATCCGCGCCGCAGCGCCGACCCCGGCGAGATTGTCCAGGACTTGCCCCTGCGCTGGGTTGCCCTGCCGGCGCCGTCGGATTTCCAGATTGTCGCCGTGCCGCCGTTTATCGTCACCCGTCCCTGGCGGCGCGAGGCCCGCTTTGCGGTGAAGCTGACGAACAAAAGCTTTCTGCCGCCTGCCGTCGGCCTGTCCATTTTGCGGGCGCCGACAAAGGACGCTTTGGACCGGGGCGGCGAGCCGGTCGGCACGGTCGAGCAGGCGCTTTCAGCCCGGACGGCGGGCATCTGGCAGATGATCCTGCCGCCGCCCGCCCATCGCGGCTCGTATTATGCGGCGGTACGCGGAACGGCGCAGACCGCCGATGCTCATTCGGTGCCGCTGACCCTGCCGCGCCCCGTGGTTGTGCGCTACCAGCCCTGGCTGCGGATGGGGCGCGACTGGCTGTTTTTGCTCGGCGCCCTGCTGCTGCTGTTTTGGCTGGCCTGGGGCATTCCTGTCCGCAAGACGCCGATTGTGCGTGTCTCGCTGGCATTCGCGGGCCTGGACAAAGGCCAGATCCCGACTGACAGCCGCTTGGAAGACTTGACGGCTCAGATGATTTTAACTGACGAGCGCGGGCATGACCTGGAAGGGCAGACGCCGCTGCCGGGGGTTGTCCTCGGCAGTGCGTTTGAGTTTAACGCCCCGCCGCGCTGGTACGGCTACCGCTGGGTTTTCGGTGACCACATCGGCTGGAACGGCTTCAGCCGGGTCCCGCAGCATTTTCGGATTACACTCGCCCCGGCGGAGTCCGAGAAAGCCGCCTTTAAGCGCTTCGACCTCAACACGCTGCTGCCCGACGGCGCTCCGGCGTACAACATCGAGACCGCAAAGTCTCCCTACGGAACTTGGGTGACGCCGGCGACCTATGTGGTCCAATCGGCGCACGGCGTCTTTGTGAACCTGCGTCTCGGCAGCTTAGGGGCGCTGGCAGGCAAAGAATTAAGCCGTGTCAGCGTTGCGTATGCCCTGGACGGCGAGGAGCAAGCCCCGCGCACGTTCCAGCTTCTGCATGACGGTGCCGGCCACCTACGTCCCTTGACACTGGATTTAACCGACGCTGTGCCGCTGGGAACGTCCAAAGAGTTCACGGTGAAAGTAACAGCGGAAGGACTGTCATCCTATGATGCCCAGGCGCTGATCGTGCATCGCCAAGACACTCCGTTCACACAGACGCTGTCATTCCCGGCCTCGTATCCGCAGCACCAGGTTTCCAGTGTCCCGCACATTCCGCCCGTGTCGCCGGTTCCGCACAACCCGTCTGTCCCGCCGAAGCCGGCAACGCCTCAAACCGGCCCTGTCGCCGGGCCGGCGATACCGGGACCGATCAATAATCCTACCCCGCATCTTGTTCCGAGCCTGCCGCACCCCGTCGCGCCGGCGCATCCAAGCACGCCGGCGCATCCCGTTGTTGCCGGTTCGGGGCTGCATCCTGTGGTGGTCGGTTCGGTGCCGCACCTACCGGTGACGCCGACACAGCCGGTTCGGCCTTTCGTATCTCCATCTCGTCCGTTTGTGCCTCCGGGCCGCCCATTTGTGCCTTCGGGCCGTCCCTCTGCGCCGGTCGCGCCGTCGACGCCGGGCAATCTTGCCGCGCAGCCTGCTGGGCCGTCCCAGGTCCATGTCATGTGGAGTGCCGTGCCGGGTGTTGAGAAGTATGTTGTTTACCGCACCGCTGCGCCGGGCCAGCATGTCAGCGTCACGCCCGTGTTCCAGGGCGTCGGGCCGGGACAAACCTCGCTGGTGGAAACGGGGCTGGCGCCGGGGACGATCTACTACTTCCAGGTCCAGGCGAGGACCGGTGCTCGGTACAGTCCGAGGAGCGGACGCGCTATGGTGATGACGCGGGTTACGGTACGCTCCCCGGTTGCCGTCGGACTTGTGCTGAACCCGGATGGCCGCGACCTGCAAGCAACCCTGAGCTTCACCAATCAATCCGCGCAGCCGGTGTATCTTGACAGGATCAGCGCCTGTTTGGACGGCAAAATCGGGGATGCCGTGTTTCTCGTCACGGCAGACGGTCGAACGGTGCCGTTTGATGGGAAAAAGACCCCGCGCCCGGCCGTTCCCGGCCCGCGCCAGTTTGCTCTGCTTGCACCCGGCGAGACCCAGCGGGCGGTGGTTGACCTCGGACGCTCGTACCGGCTGCCGCCGGGCAGGCATCTGTACAGCGTCGCCTACAGCGCCGTGCACAATTATCCGGCTCGTCTCCAGACCCTGACCCTGCGCTCGGACCCGGCGCAGTACGGCCTCAATCGCTAAAAACACTGACGCGGAAAAGCTGTCGGGCCACCATCTTCCCACGGAGGTCAGTGTAGGCCGTCTGCTGTACGACCATTCCCGGCGCACCGGCGATCACGCAGCGCGTCAGTGAAGCCCCGTCCCATGTGGATACCAGCGGCTACAGGCTTGTCCCTCAACAGCAACAACCGGATGAAGGTTGACGCCGCCGACGTGATTCATAATTCACAGCAGTGAATTTGAGGCGGAAGCAGATTTCCAGATCGTCGCCAAAAGCCGCCCTCGTGCTGTATTATTAGAACAAAAGCGCTGAAGTAGCCTTGGAAGCGAAAGCCTTTTTTGCACAGTTGCCTCTGCGTGGTATCAGACTTGACGCAAAAAAATCAACCTGGCTACTGTTGTTAGCAACCGGGTTGATTTGGTGACCGAAAAAGGAAGAAAAGGGCGAACGATGGGACTTGAACCCACGGCCTCCAGTGCCACAAACTGGCGTTCTAACCAACTGAACTACGCTCGCCGTAAACGGTTACGCCGCACACACTCTTCGCGAGCGACAGGACTATTCTAGCACATCGGCGCGGAAATTGCAAGCCGCCGGACAGCCGGCTTTGAGAATAACGCAGTGAGAATAACGCAGTGAGGAGAAAGAAGCGTTTTTTATGACAGTCACTTTAGAGCTGAGGGCGGATGAAGCCCGTGTGCTGCAAGGAATGGCCCAAACTGCCGGCATGACGATGGAGGCGGTGCTGCACGCACTGATTGCCCAAGCTTCGCCGTCCCGCCGCGCCGAAGTCGAAAGCGCTGAGCCCCCGGCCGAGAATGCCCAAGCTGTAGCCCAGAATGCCGAAGCCGTGGCCGAGCGCAGGCGGGAACAAGAAGAAGTCGAAGCCAATATCCGGCGCTGGCATGAAGAGCGGGCGCCAGCATAAAAAGCGGTTCATGCTTTATTCGTGTTTCAGAAGCGTCGGTTCGGCGGCTTGAATTGTCTGGTTGCGCCCCCCGCGTTTGGCACGGTACAGGGCGCCGTCGGCCAGCGTGACCAGCGCCTCCACATCTTCGGTAATGTCGGGGAATGTCGCTGTGCCGAGGCTGATTGTCTTGCACACCGCTATGCCCGGGGCGCCGGCATGGCCGGGAAAGGACGCGCGGGCGACCGCAAGGCGCAGGCGCTCGGCAGCCTGGTACGCTTCACCCGCCGGCGTCTCCGGCAGCACGACCACAAATTCTTCCCCACCAAAACGTCCGACGCTGTCCACGCCCCGGACACTCGCTTGCAGAATGCCTGCCAGCATACGCAGCAGCGCGTCGCCCTGGACATGGCCGTAGGTGTCGTTGTACGACTTGAACCCGTCCACGTCCAGCATGATCACCGACAGCGGATGGCCGTAGCGCTGGGCGCGGCGGCACTCGTCGGCCAGTACCGTTTGCATATGGCGGCGGTTGTGCAGTCCGGTCAGCGCGTCGGTCACAGCCTGGCTGTAGATGTCCCGGTGGGCGTGGACATTGGCAAGGGTCGCCGCCGCCTGGCTCGCCAGCGCCCGGATGCGCGAGAGGTCCCGGCGGGTAAACGTCCCCGGCGCGTCGCGCTCAAACTGGATCACTCCCAGCGCCCGGTTGCCCGCCACCAGCGGCACCAGCAGCAGGGCGAATGACAGCTCTCGGCGGCCGGCTTCCGGCTGTTCTTCGGCCACCGAGCGCGGGTCGCACGCGCCGTCCCGAACAAACAGCGGCTTCCGGCGCTCGGCGGTCCGGCCTGCCAGTCCTTCCCCAAAACGAACACTTTGGACGGCTTCACCTACGTCTTCCACTCCTTGACCACCGCCGGGCGCGGCCCGCTTGAGGCGCATATCGGACTCATCGGTCAGCCAGAGAACCAGGCGGTCGCAGGGAACCAGCTTCCGGCTCAGGTGCAGGAACTGCGATGTAACGCGCGTCGGACTGGTTTGCGAGACCGTCACGGCGCTCAGCGTCTCCATCGCTCGCACCTGATCGCGCAGCGCCGCCGCTTCAAAGCCGAGATGCGCGACCACGCCCAGCAGCACAAACAGCGCCGCCAGGCCGGAGAGACCCGTCAGGCCGAACCGGGGAAACGCCGCCGCCATCAAGAGGGCCGTCGGCGCCGACGCCGCCAGGGTCGCGGCTTCCACCTGCCAGCCTTGTTGGGTGCCGCCTCGCCCGGCCCGCGCCCCCGGCAGCCGCTGGGTAAAGAGCAGGCGGCTTGCGAGAAAAACAAAAGCGTACACCGCCGCCGCCAGCAGGCTACCGTCGCCGCCTTTCGCATAAAATGCGGCCAGACCGCCGGCGAGAAGTGCCAGCCCCAGACTTGCCCCCCGCTCATGCGCCATCCGCCGGGACAGCGGCAGAGGCCGCGTCAAGGCAAATGCCGTGTTCGCCAGCAGGATCGGCACGAGCGCCAGCCCTGGCGGCAGCAGCAGCAGCCCGGCCAGACCCACCGCCGGCAGCAGCCCGACCCGCAGCCCGCGCGGCCCGGCGACCGGCAGCAGCACCGCCAGCAGCGCGAGCGCCGAAAGGAACAAAAAAAGCGGCAGGCTATGCAGGCCGATCCAGAAGTGGAACAAGCACACGGCGGCGAACATCCCGCCGCAGGCCGCGATGCCCAGCCCTTGATGCAGCGGACGCAGCCGCGAGGGCCGCCGGGAAGCCAGCACAGGGGCCGGCGCAGTCTGCACGGCTTCTTTGTCCTTCGTTCTGCCGCCTTTTCGTGCTGCCGCAGGAGTCATAAAAACACGCTCACGAACATCTTTCCAAAGTCTTCACGGCATTGTTCCATGTTCTCCCCGGTAATTGTACAGTTATTTTTCCCTTGCGCCTACTATTGCCTAAGACGCTGAAAAGCAAAAAATGCCCGGCCCCTTGGCTGAGACTGGGCGCTGATGCGGCTTTTTCTCACTGCCCCTCACACTTCTACGGGCTAAACGAACTGAATAGAGCGTCACCTGCTGCGAAACGGCAAAACGTAAAGCTCGTTTTCTTCAGGCGTTCTGACGACGCCGATGCGCTCAGCGAAGCCTTGCAGCGGCAGCGGCATCTCCAGGCAGACCGCGACCGCCTCTAGGATCGCCTCCTCAGCGATGCGCCGCGCGACCGAGCAGTGCGGATTCCAGCGGTCCGGCAGGTAGTACGGACTTGGCCCTGCGCCGTGCAGGCGAAGAAGGCTGTGGACGTGCCGGTGCAGCGCCAGGAGCGTTTGGCTGACTGTCGCCGCCACGAACACCGCCCTCTCTGCGCCGGTGAAGAAACCTGCGTAAGAAAGCGAGATCGGAAAGCGTTCCTGAGCGTCCGCGAGGGAGGCCAGATCAGGGGCGAGGGCATCCGTATCCAGTTCCGAGTAGATAGCGAGCGTCAGGTGCGGGCGGTAAGGACCATCGGAGAGCAGGGAAGAGACGCCCACCTGCGCCATTCGCGTCCAGACGTGCCGCACGGCGGCGGCAGTCGGCTCATCGAAAAAGAGGGAAACCGCGTAGGCCATTGGAACACTTTGCCTCTTGATGTAATCGCGTCATTTCATCTGCTACGTCGGCACAGCCTCACCAGGAAGCGGATGATAAGGCGTAAACAAAGGCCCCATTTTATAAGGCGGCGGTTTAGGGCCGGGGGGAATTTCTGTTGCGTTGCCCCGAATCAGGCCCTGCCCTGCGCCGGCATCAGTGAGGCTCTCCCGCAATCGCCAATAAAGCGGCAACTGCTTGGGGCCGTCTGCAAGAAAAGCCTCCAGACCTCTGAATCAACCGGAATATCTACATTGTCATAGTGGTACTTATCCGCCGCAACCGCCCAGCAGAACAGGACTATAGCATGGTTTTGGTCATATCCTAAGCGGCGGTTGAACTTTGGGTAGTGCACCAAAAATCGAGCATTGTCCTCATGCATCCTGTAAACTTGTGCTTCGTCTTGAGGAAAGCCGCCCGGAAACTTCCGCCCTTTAGCGTCCTCAAACTGAGTGCCGATGCTCCCCCAGTTGAGCAGGCAGTTCATGTTTACCTCTGAGAAGGCGCGCGACTGCACATACCGAGTAGTCACTAATCCCGTGATGATGTTAGTCGCTAACAAAACTGCCACAGCAAGAAAAACAAGGCGCGATGGAATGGCGAATTTCATGGTAACCTCCCAAGAATAATCTTGTTGTTCTGCTTGTTGCCTATCCAAAAAAGTTATGTTGGGAGGTAGTGCAACAGCACAATTACTTCTAGTGATGCCTCAGAAACCAGTCTTGGACGCTGAAGGAGGCTTCTCCCTTGGCGGGGTGCAGGCGGAGGTAGGTGCCGTCGGATTGCAGCAAATGGGCATTCACGGTGTCTTTGAGGTACGGCTCTAGGATGTCGTCCCGCAGGTGCTTTTTGAGGGCCAGGTCTTCGACGGGGAACAGGACTTCGACGCGGCGGTCTAGGTTGCGGCGCATCAAATCTGCGCTGCCGCAGTAGATCTGGTAGCGGCCGCCGTTGCCGAAGTAGTAGATGCGCGAATGTTCCAAAAAGCGGCCGACGAGCGAAACGACGCGGATGTTTTCGGAGACGCCGGGGACGCCCGGACGCAGGCAGCAGGCGCCGCGCACGATGCAGTCAATCTGCACCCCGGCTTGGGCAGCGGCGTAGAGGGCTTTGATGATCGGAATGTCGGAAAGCGTGTTGGTCTTGAAAACGAGGCGGGCGGGCTTACCGCGACGCGCCCACTCGGCCTCGCGGGCGATCATCTGGACCAGGCGCTCCCGCATGTTGACCGGGGCGACCAGCAGCTTGCGGTAGCGGCGCTGGCGCGAGTAGCCGGTGAGGTGGTTGAATAGCTCGGACACGTCGGCGGCGAGGTCGGGCCGGGCGGTGAACAGCGACAAGTCCGTGTAGATGCGGGCCGTGATCGGGTTGTAATTGCCTGTGCCGAGATGGACGTAGCGACGCAGCGCCCCGCCCTGTTCTTTGCGGACGACCAGCGCGACTTTGCAGTGGGTTTTGAGGCCGACCAGGCCGTAGACGACATGTACCCCGGAGTCTTCCAGCGCTTTGGCCCATTCAATGTTGTTTTCCTCGTCGAACCGCGCTTTGAGTTCCACTAAAACGGCGACTTGGGTATCATCGTCGCGGGCCGCCGCGAGAGACTTCACAATCGGCGAGTTGCTGCCGACCCGGTACAGGGTCTGCTTGACGGCCAGGACGCCGGGGTCGTTGACGGCGCTTTTGATGAAGTCCAAAATGGGGCCGAACGAGTCATACGGATGATGGAGAAGCAGGTCGTGTTCGCCGATGACGTCCAAGATCGAGTGATCAGGGTCGGCCAGGGACACCGGCACGGCGGGCAGGAGCGGCGGGTCTTTGAGGTCGGGCCGGTCCAGCTTCCAGATCTGCATGAGGTCGGACAAGCCGAGCGGGCCGGGCAGGGCGTAGACATCGGCGGGGTCTACCAAGAGGTTCTCGATCAGCAATTCGCGCAGGCGGGCCGGCATGGCGCGGGTGATCTCAAGGCGGGCAACATCGCCGAACTGACGCCGCCGCAGGCCCTGCTCGACGGTCTGGAGCAGATCGGCGGCGTCGTCCTCCTGGATCTCCAGGTCAGCGTCGCGAGTCACCCGGAACGGATAACTTTCGGTAACCTGCAGGCCGGGGAACAGCGACTCCAAATTGGCGGCAATGACCTGTTCCAGCCAGACAAAGCACGGCGCGGACGCGCCGCCGTCGCCGGGGCAGGGGACAAAGCGCGGCAGGACACCGGGGATTTTCATGCGGGCGAACCGCTCGCCAAGCTCCGGGTCCCGCACGACGACCGCGAGGTTCAGGCTGAGGTTGGAAATATGCGGGAACGGATGCCCCGGCCCCAGTGCAAGCGGGGTCAGTACGGGGAACACATCGCGCTCAAAATAGCCTTTCAAGGCTTTCTGCTGGGCTTTCGAGAGCTGCGCGTAGTCTACAATCTCGATGCCGGCGGCTTTGAGCGCGGGCCGCAGCTCATTTTGGAACAACTCGGCGGCGTCGGACAGCATCGGGCCCACCCATGCCCGCAGCACGGTCAACTGCTCCGCTGATGTCATGCCGTCCGGCGACACGTCGGTCATGCCTGCCGCGACCTGCTGCTGCAAGCCCGACACGCGCACCATGTAGTACTCGTCGAGGTTGGAATAGGTGATCGCGACAAACTTAACCCGCTCCAAGAGCGGCTGGGACAGGTCTGCCGCTTCGCCGAGAACGCGCCCGTTGAACGCCAGCCAGGACAATTCCCGGTTCAGGTACAGCGCCGGGTCATTCAGCGTCGGCGGAAGGACAAGCTCCGGCACTGCGGCGCTTGCGCCGTCTTCGGCAGGAGAGGGGGGCGGCAGATGAAAAGAAGCAGCGTCCGGCATGGGCAAGGGTCCTCGGTGATGAGTTCGGCAGTGGGGTTTGGGGTAAGTTCGGGGTTTGGCGGGTATTTTCCTGCTTGGCGAACGGAAGCAGTAGATGAAGGAGCGCGGACGTGAACGTCCGCGTACATCTGCCCCTTGTGTCTACGCAGGACTCCCGCCACTCCATGCCTAATAAACGCAAATGTTCGCATTTCTGACCAATGCCGTCAATACCCTGCTGCTCGTGCTTGTCGCCGCCGTGCCCCTGCTGCCGGAGAAAGACGCAAGTAAAGCCCAAAGCGGTAAAGAATACTGGCTGCGCTCCGGGCTGGGAATTGGGATTGCGGTGGTTCTCGCTGAAAGCGGCAAGCATTTTATGGTCTGGCCGGGGCGTCCGACGTTTCCCAGCGGGCATGAAACACTCGCGCTCGCCGCCGGAACCTGCCTTGTCCTGCGCCGTCCGCGCTGGCTGGTTCTCGTCCTGCCGCTGGCCGTGTTTCAAGGCTGGGCGCTGGTCGCGGGACATTTCCACCGGCCCATAGATGTCGCCGGGGCATTAGCGACCGGCATTCTGCCGCCGCTTGGAACTCACCTACTTTTTCTGCATCATCAGCACGCAGGCGAACAAGCCTAATGCTCCGGCGACGCGCCACGGGTTCAGTGGGACGCGCGGGACGCCGAACCAGCCGAAGTGGTCAATCACGACCGCCGCCAAAAGCTGGCCGAAAACGGTGGCGGCAATGACAACCCCCGCGCTGACTTTCGGAATGCCGATGAGGCCGATAGTCACGGCGAACGCGCCGAGCAGGCCGCCGCCCGCCCACACCCACCAGTGCGTTTTCGTCAGCTCCGACGCTTTCCCGTGGCCCAAAACGCCGAACGCCGACAGCGCCCCCAGCACGACGGCCCCGACGGTCAGCGATAGCAGCGCCCCCAGCATTGGAGACTTCACCGCACTCCGAAGCTGGGCGTTTAAAGCATCCTGCACCGGCAGGCCGATGCCCGACAGCGCCAGGAGCGCGATCAACAAATACTGCAAACTGTTACTCTTTTCACGCCGCCCCGCATTGGGCGGCAAGAGAGTCTACCCGGATTTCGCCCCGGCAGTTCCCGCCGCCGCTGACACGTCTGTACGGAGGCCGGAGCGGGACGGGTCTACGGGGCCGTCGCCGCCGTCGGCATGGGCGGCTAGATTGAACTCGCGCAGGCCCGGCATCTCGGCTAAAGCGTCGTCCTGCGGGGCGTAGCCGACCAGCTCCCGCGCCGAAGAAATGTCCAGCCGCTTGAAGCGGTTGTCGCTCAGGCCGTGCAGGATCGCAAACGAGACTTGGTCGGCGTCAATGCAGCGCTGAAGAAGCTGGGTCAAATCGCGCTGGGAGACGAAATCATCCAAAATGTTCAAGTTCTCCGGGGTCTGCACCGACGCGACCGGCTGGAACGCGCCGATGCGGACAGCAATCGCGCTGACGCCTTCTTTCTCCGCCATGTACCGGCATAATGCCTCGCCGAAGCACTTGGACACCCCGTACAAGTCGCCGGGGTTAACCGGCTCGGTCGTCTTTACCTGCACGTCCGCCGGGTACCCGCTGACCGCGTGGATGGACGACGCATAGACCACGCGCCGCACCCCGGCGGCCTTCGCGGCGGCAAAGAGATTGTAAGTGCCGACAATGTTGGTGTCCAGCAAATCCTGCCACAAGGCCCCTGGGTCCGGGTCGCCCGCCAGATGCAGCACGGCGTCCATGCCCGCGCAGAGCGCCTTCAGCCGGTCGAGGTCCGCGAGATCCGCCGTGACAACTTCCCCCCATGCTCCCAGCGCATCAATCCTGTCTTCATCGCCGCGCACCATCAGCCGCAGATCATAATTGCCGTGCATCTGCTCGGCAAAATAAGACCCGATCCGCCCTGCCGCCCCCGTCACCAGTACCCGCCGTCCGCTCATGCGTTCTCGCGCCTCCTGTCTCAGTTCTGCCGTGCTTGTTCCCGATTACGCCGTGAGCGGAAACGTTGCCCTCAGCCGCGCGTGGGAAGTCGCCAAGACGTGGATGCGCTGAACCTCACTTAGAGCCGCACGTTCTTGTTCAGTTCTTGGACCAGAAGATGCACCGTAGTACAGGGATTGTTCTGCTGCGGGTTGTGCGCGTCGCCGTATTCCGCCAGCAGCCGCGCAGCTCGCAGGATCGCCTGCTCCTGCCGCACCTCCAGTTCCCGGTACATGGCCCGGCTGTTCTTTTGGTACGGATGACCGAGACGCTGCTCCAAAATCGGCTCGTACTGCTTGCGGCTCAGTGCGCTGCGGTGATCGTCGAAGTGCAGCAAATACCACAGCTCGAAGGCTTCATTCGTGTAAGCGGATTTAAACTGAGCGGCTTCCGCTTTACGAATAGCGCTGTTGAAGTCATCGGAGCCAAACGAGTCGCGGTCAAAGACGCACCAGCACTGGTCAAACGTCTGCGCTTTTTGCGTTTGGAGTTCTTGCCGCAGCCGAACTGCCTCCTCTACGAGGGTGACGGTATTATATCCTGTCCCTCTAACTTCCAGAACCCTGCCCGGTACATAGAAACTCTTAAAGTAATTCGGCTCCGTCTTCTCACCCTCGCAGACAATCAGAAAACGCTCTTTCACTTCCTGCGTGTCTACCCTGCGCTGCGCTCCTGTCCGCGCGGGCTGCGGCTGAAACTGGGGCTTTGGGCTGTGCGGCTGCCGGCTTCGCGCATTGCGGTCAGGCATGAACCGTCTCCTGCGCCGCGTCGCTCTGCTCCTGCGCCCACGGCAGACGGTCCAGGTCGCCTAGAAACGGAATTGCCCCATAGCGTCCTTCCAAATACTGCTTTTCAAATGCGGCGTCGCTTCGTACCCGGTACTCGGCGAGTGATGCTAAATGCGTTGTCCCCTGCCGGTCTTTTTCGGCGAACCAAATTTGGTCCCGCCGGAACAGCGTTTTGTCCAGCAGGTTCGTGTCATGGGTCGCAAAAATAAGCTGCGCCCCTTTCGGGTTCGTGAGCGGCGAGTGAAACAGTTCGATAATCCGCCGCGTCATCAGCGGATGAAGCCGTGCATCTAGTTCATCTACAAACAAGATATTTCCATGTTGTAAAACACTCCAAAGCGGCCCTGCCATCGCAACTAGCTTGCGCGTCCCCTGTGACTCATTGCTGTCCAAGTCAAAATGTACAAAATCATCCGGTTCTTCCCCCGATCCTATCACTCGATGCGTGACAAAAATTGCGTTCGATAACTCGTCAATAATCTCGCTTCTAGTTTCATTGGGCCAGTCCTGGGAGAGCGCCGTCAGAATTGGCCGTTTCATAACCTCCACTTCCTCAATGCCTAAATCTAATTTGTGAACAAACTGGCGAACTACTTCTCTATGTTCTCGGTCATGCAAGCACCTTAAGGTAAATTGACGGAAGTTATCATCTTGCAGTCCTGTTTCTATGGCAAAATCTTTGATCCAACCCTGAATCTGCTGAGCAATGGGGCCATTAAACAAAGCCGCGACAGGAAGGAATAGCGCCCCTTTGCGGGTTCTTATCTCTAAACCTCTTCCTTCCTTGAAGCCGGACCGAACATCAAACTCCTGCCCATCGCGGAAGAACAGCACAGCTTCTTTTGTTTTCGGTACATGGAAAAGCCACTCGGAAACCACCTCTGTTCCGTTAACCTCAAACCCATACCGATACTGCCGCTTGTCTAACAAAAAAATCATCTCGAAAAATGATGGCTGAGTATGGCCTTCTCGGTCCAGCAGAAACGGCTCCAAGCCTGCCTCGGTAGGCATGACATCTTCACGCGCCGACACCACAATCATGTTCCGCATGAAGCGTAGAGCTGCGCCGAGGTTGCTTTTGCCGCTGGCGTTCGCGCCGTAGACAGCGGCGCTTTTCAAGAGGCTCAGGTTTTTGCTGACGGGAATGACGTTGTCCGTGTCAAGCGCCGGGTCTTCCGAGGTAAGATTGGCCGCAACCATGCTGAATGTGGTCTTGTCCCGGAACGATTTGAAGTTACCGACGGTGAACTCAATAAGCATATCACGCTCCGTTTTACGGGTTTTCCGCAAAAAACCACTCTATTTACTTGCTGAGTTGAGTGTACCCGATGAATGGGGAAACTTATCAAACACGGCGGCGCGGTCCCAGTTTCCACGACAACTTTGCGGGCCGGGTGGGAAGTGTCGCCGACAAACCGAAGAATGGCCTGCGTCGTCTTTTGCGGCTGCTCGAAGAACGGGAAGTGGCCGCAGGCGTCGAGCAGGACAATCTGCGAGCCTTTAATCGCCGCGTGAGCCGCTTCGGCGGATGCCGGGGTAACGACGCCGTCTTGGTTGCCGTTGATGATCAGCACCGGGACGGTGATTTTCGCCAGCAGCGGCGTGTCGTCGCGGGTTGAAAAGTGGTCCGCGATCAGTGCGGCCATCGGTTCCTGGGCGGGCATAAACGCGGTGGGCGGCAGGTGATAAGGCGCAGTTGCCGCACGCATTTGTCCTCTGAGGGCGGCAAAGGCGGAGCGCTGGTCACCCGCGAAATACGAACCCGCTGGCCCTATCGCTAGACCGAGTGCGCCGAACATTCGGTCGGGACTGCCTGCCGGCAAGGCCTGTAATTGGTTCACTGTCGCAAGATCGGCGGCGTCCTTCGCCGCCGCGAACTTTTCGGCTTCACCGTCCAGCATTGCTGTCTGCATCTGCGGCACTGAGACCAGGCCGTCCATGTGGATGTAGCCGAGAACGTGGTCGGGGTGCGCCGCGACATACTCCACGCCAAGCATTCCGCCGAACGAGTGACCCAGCACGAACCACTTGTCTATTTTGAGGTATTTTCGCACCCCTTCAATGTCGGCATCAAGCGTGCTGAACGTGTAGCCTTTGATCTCGGCTGGGGTCGGCGCCATCGGATTTGCTACCGACAGCCGGGCCGACTCGCCGCAGCCGCGCTGATCCAGATACACGACGTTCAGCGACTTCTCCAAACTCGGTCCCCAAGGGTAGAACATGTGCGCCGAGAACCCCGGCCCGCCGTGCAGGATGACCAGGTACGGGTTCGCTTTGTCCGCCCCGCGCACTCGGAAGTGGAGCATCGCACCGTTGATAACTTCGTGATGGTCTTCGTCAAAGGCAAGCGCGGGGAACGCCGTCAAAAGCAGCAGGCCACAGACAAAAATCGTGCGCCGGAAGGCGGCATAAGAAAAACTACGCATCACACTCCTCTTATTCTCCCGCTGCCGGGCCGACAATCTGGCGCAGAACGCGCACATGCGCTTCAAAGGCTGTCCGGCCTTCCGGGCTGAGGGACAGCCAGGTCCGGCCCCGCTTGCCCTCGAAGACTTTAGTGATTACAATGTAGCCGAGCGTCTCTAAGGCCGACAAATGCCGGGATAGATTAGACTCGCCGAGCGCCAGATGGTCCCGCAGGAACGCGAAATCTATGCGCTCCGACTGAGCCAGCGCCGCCATAATGGATAGCCGAACCGGCTGATGAATAGCGTCGTCGAGTGCATGACGCGGATGCAAAACAGTCATTGTCGGCCTGCTTCCGAGCGCCGCCGCTGGTCCCAGCCGACCCAGAAGAGGGGCGCGGCATCGAGAACGCCCATCAGCGTCCATTCGCCATGCGGCAGGCAGTCGGTGCGCCAGAAGTGGGTGCCGAGCGCCATGCCGCCCATCAGCACCGCCGCGTGGTAAATGCCCCATAGGGTAACGATCAGGGGCTTTTCCGTCTTCAGCGGCTTCACCGGCAGCCGGCGCTGGTAAAAGACGGTCCAAAAAGTCATCGCTACCGGCAAAGCGACCGTAGCGCCGACCGCCCACCAGGGCGGGAGGAAGTCGTAAATTGCCATGCAGAACAGCACCATCCCGCCCCAGGCCAGCGGCACTGTGCCGTTGTTGGGACCGTGACGCCGTGCCGCCGTTTCCGCTCGTGAAATCGCCTGCAAGGCGTCCCGCGCTTCTTGTGCATTGCCATCCATAATTTGCCTCCTTGATAACCGCTTTATTGTCAGTAAAGTATAACACGAGAAAGCAAGCGTGTCAAGCCCTCTCTTCTCAAGCCCGGCGCGGCCTCGGCAGCCACTGGCCTTTTCTAATTGCCGCCCGCAGCAGCAGTACGCCGGTCAGCGTGCCGACCAGAAGAAACACCAGGCCCGCTTCCGGGCCGAAGGGGCCGCCGGTGAGCAGCACCGGGCCGGAGAAAGTGGCGTACAGCAGCGTGTGCGGGTCGTGTGTGCCGGAGTCGGGGCAGCCGTAAATTACACCCTCAAAATAGTCCCAGGCCCAGTGAATGCCAATGGAGAGCCACCAGCGGCGGGTCAGAAGATACGCCGCGCCGAGCGGCAGGCCCGCCTCGAAGCAGATCTGGAGCGGCCCGGCCAGCCGCATCCAGTGCGATGCTCCCGGCACCGGGTTTCCGAGGTGTGCCAGGCCGAACAGCAAACTGGTTGTCACCAGCGCGGCGCCGCTGCCCCAGCGGCCCTCCAGAGTTTGGAAAATGTAGCCGCGAAACAGCGTCTCCTCAAACACGCCGACCGCAAGATACGTCAGCAGCGGCGCCAGCACCAGCAAACTCGGCACAACCGCCGAGACATGGTAGTCGCCCAGTACACGCAGCACAAGAACCCCGGCGGTCAGCATGGCTGCGCCGACGGCAAAGCCGCCGGCCAGTCCTGCCGGCAGCCCTTGATGGTTGAAGCCTGCCGTCGCCCAAGGCCGCTGATCAATAAACCGTACCATCACCCAGAATGCCAGCACAGCGCTTGCCGCGACGATCCCCTCAGCGAGCGTCATCATCAAAACAGAATTGTGGCCGCGCCGATGATGCAGCACACGGAGCAGGCCGTTGAACGCTTCGCCTGTGAGGAAGGCGAGTGCCGCGAACACGATTAGGTATAGGACAATGCGCGTGACCGGAAACGTGAGAAATCGCTGCCACAGGCCAGGCTTCGGCGGCACAGGCTCAGGAAGCGGCGGCTGATCGAACGTGTCTGGGGAGGTATCGCCCCTCATGCTATTATCGTTCGTCATGCTGTTTGTGACACGGGGGCGCAGGAAAAGTTGCAGTGAGGTTAGGCGTAGCAGGAGCCACGGAATAAATTCCGTGGCTCGGAACAAAACACCGTCGCGGCGACGGAAGACTAACTCCGTTGGATGTGCAATTCTGTGTCACTGCGACTGCACTGGTAGACCCGGAAGGCACCATTTTTTCGAGCCTCGGACTCTAATCCGTGGCTCTTTTGCATGGCTCGGCCCTAATACTTTAAGTACGCTTCAGAAATCGCGCTGCCGATCTCAATGCACCGAATTTGTACCTGATCCAAGAACTGGTGCAGGCCCTGCTTCAAGATCTCATCAGTTGTCATAAACGACAAGTCCGCCCGCAGGCGGCCGACCAGACGCTCGGCGCGGTTCGACGCCGGGACGCCTTTCGTGCCGCCGATCTGGCGCAGGGCGCGGTCTACGCGCGTGACGGCGTAGCTTACGGACGCTGGGAAGTCGGGGTTGCGGACGAGGAACGAGACGACTTTGCCAGGCGTGATGCCGAGGCGGTTCGCCTTGCGGAATGCCTCAAACGCGCCTACACTTTTCAGTACCGCGATCCACTGGTGCTGGTCCAGCGTCCCGCCGATCTCCGCTTCCCCCAGCAGAATATGATACTTGACATCTAGAATACGCGCGGTCTTGTCGGCCCGCTCCAGCATCATGCCGCACTCGAGAAACGCCCGCGCTTCATCGGTGGGCATGGTCCGCTCGGTGATGCCGCGAAACAGATGGGAATTGTTTTTCACCTGAGCAAAGAACGAGTGCGGGGACGTTTCGAGTATCTTGTCCACGTTCCACCGGGTCACTTCGAGAAAGAAGATGTTCAGGCTCTCGTACATCTCCGACGGAATCATCTCGCGGACGCCTCGCGCGTTCTCGCGGGCGCGGACAACGCAGGAGTTAATGGAGTTGCCGTTTTCGCGGCAGAACGCGAAGAAGTCCAGGACATTGCGCTCGACTTGGGTATCGTCGTAGAGGGCCGCGAACAAGTCGGCATCGCCGGAGATCGCCAGAATCGGACCCCAGAGGGCTGACGGGTCGCCGTCGCCGCTCTGCGCCAGCGGGAATGCCCCCTCAAGCTCCGAGTGGTACTGCACGTCCACCATCCGCGCGGTCGCTTCCGCACGTTCCACATAGCGCCCGATCCAGAACATGGCATCGGCTTCACGAGCAAGCATAAGTTAAGGTTCCTGTGATCGATTGGAAAAAAATTAGAACTGTGCTTTGAATTTAAGGGCCATGTGTTAAAACACATGGTTTTATCCGAATCGCTTACAGCCTCATCACCGGCGGTGGGGGCCAGACGCCTGGCTGCGCGGGATGCTCTGCTGACGGGTTGGAAAACAAGGAAGGGTCGCGCAGTATTCGCCACAGCATATACGTTGAGTAAACTGCAAATGCCGTTGCCAGATAATACAAAACCGACACGGAAAGAGACACCGTATACCGCTGCCCAAGCCCGAAAAAGAAGTGCATATCTCGCAGAAATCGGCCACACCCAGTCAAAATACAACTTACTGCTGAAGCATTGGCCCATCGAAGGTGCTGCCGCAATCCTGGCTGGGACACTGCAACAATGATAAGTATCCCAAAGACAACAAAGAACAAGTCGGCGACGGTGTTAAAGCCATAGTCAAACAAGTTCAGCGCATCCATCCAAGCCGGCCGTGCCGTCATGTCTTTTCTCCTTTGCTGCTGCCCTCAACAGGCCGGGTTTCTTCTTCCCCAAATCCCTGCCGCTGGCTCATGCCGCCCATTGTCTGCGCCTGGGACATCCCCGCCGGACGCGCCAGCACCCAGGTGTCTTTCGAGCCGCCTCCCTGGGAGGAATTAACGACGTAGGAGCCTTTGCGGAGGGCGACGCGGGTCAGGCCGCCGGGAATGATCGTGATGTCCTCGCCCATCAAAATATAAGGCCGCAGGTCAATATGCCGGCCCTCAAAGCCGTCCAAGTCCGGGACAAACGCCGGGGCGCGGGAGATTTGAACCAGCGGCTGGGCGACAAAGTTGCGCGGGTCGGCTTCAATCATCGCCGCGAACTCGTCCTGCTGGGCTTTGGTGGACTGCGGCCCCATCAGCATCCCGTAGCCGCCCGCTTCGTTGGCGCTTTTGACGACCAGCTTGTCTAAGTTTTTCAAGATATGGTCGCGCTGGGCATCATCGGCGGAGAGATACGTCGGGACGTTCGGCAGCAGCGCGTCTTCGCCGAGGTAATACTTGATCATGGCCGGGACATAGGCATAGATGACTTTGTCATCGGCAATGCCGGTGCCGACGGCGTTGGCGAGTGCGACATTGCCTGCCCGGTAGGCGTTGAACAGGCCGGGAACGCCGAGCGAGGAGTCGGGCCGGAACGTCAGGGGGTCTAAAAAGTCGTCGTCAATGCGGCGGTAGATCACGTCCACCCGCTGCGGCCCGCGCGTCGTCTTCATCCAGACGCAGTTGTTTTCAACGTACAGGTCGCGGCCCTGGACCAAATCAATTCCCATCTGCTGGGCTAGAAACGCATGTTCAAAGTAGGCGGAGTTGAACTCGCCGGGGGTCAAAAGCACGACGGTCGGATCGTCGCTTTTGCGCGGAGACACATAGCGCAGGTTGGCGAGAAGCTGGGAGCAGTAATGGTCTACCGCCAGCACTCGGTTTTCCCGGAACAACCCTGGAAAGATGCGGGTCATCAGCATTCGGTTTTGCAGCACATACGAGACGCCCGACGGCGACCGCAGATTGTCCTCTAAAACATAATAATCGCCTTTGTCGTCGCGCACGAGATCTGTCCCGCAGATGTGGACGTAAATGTCTTTCGGGACAGACGCGCCGATCAGCTCGCGCCGGAAGTGTTTCGCGTTGACCACCAGTTCACGCGGCACGATGCCGTCTTTTAAAATCTTCTGGTCGTGATACACGTCGTGCAGGAACAAGTTCAGCACGCGAAGCCGCTGGGTGAGACCGCGCTCGATCTGCTCCCATTCGGCATGGGTCATAATGCGCGGGACCAAGTCTACCGGCATCGTCTTTTCCAGCCCCTGGTTGTCGCCGTAGACCGTAAACGTCACGCCCTGGTTGAGCATGCTGCTTTCCGCCATCAGCGCCCGCTGCTTGAAGTCCCCGGCGGTCAGCGACTCCAGAGTCGCATACAGGCTCTGGTAATGGCGGCGCGGAACCCCCGCGCTTTGGAACATTTCGTCGTAGAAGCCATCGAGGGTATAGTGGTCGAAGAGGGACATAGAACGGCAGACTCCTGACTTTCAGCCTGAGATCGCGCGTCATTGCGGGGAAAGGTAATTATACCGGGCGGGAAGGAAGAGTGTCAAGAGACAAAGCGTAATGAACGAGGGCGTGAACGCCCTCGTCCGTCACGCCCTCGCTCTAATGACGACTTTGCCGCCGCAGCAAATAGCAGAAGAACGGGGCGCCCAAGAACGCAGTCACGATGCCCGCCGGCAACTCGCGGCCATCCGGCAAGACGCTCCGGGCCAGCGTGTCTGCCCAGACCATTAAAATTGCGCCGCATAGCGCCGCCAGCGGCAGCACGCGCCGGTGGTCTGGGGTCCGGGCCAGCCGCCGGGCGATATGGGGACTCATCAGGCCGACAAACCCAATAATCCCGGCAAAGGCCACCGTCGCCGCCGTCAGCAGTGACCCCGTCACAATCAAGATTGTCTTGAACCGCTCGGTCTCGACTCCAAGCTGCATCGCGGACTCTTCGCCCAGCGCAAAGACGTTCATCGCCCGCGTCTGCGTCCCTAAAATCAGCAGCCCCAGCGCTAAAAAGCCGAGCGTGACGCCGCACTGCCCGAACGTCGCATCCGACAGCGAGCCATTGAGCCGATACTGCAAATACTGAGCATCGTTCGGGTGGCTGAATTGAAGTAGCAAGAGCGAAACGCCGCCGAGAAACGCGGAAACGACCACGCCTGCCAAGAGAAGCGAAGTCACCTGTACCCGCCCGCCGCGCCGGGCCAGCGTGTACACGACCGTCATCGCTCCCGCCGCCGATCCGAACGACGCCAGCGGCAGGGCTAACCCCCCAAGCGCCGTGTCTCTGTGCGCCAGCAGCGTCCCTTCCGCCCCGACCGACGCGCCCGCCGAGACGCCGACCAAATACGGGTCAGCGAGATCGTTTCGGAGCAGGGCTTGAAACGCGACGCCCGCCGCCGCAAGTGATGCGCCGACGAGGGCTGATAGGAAGATGCGCGGCAGGCGGAAATCCCACACAATACCCCGGTTGCCGAGATGGTCGCCCGCGCCGTGCCGCAGCGCCGCCCAAACTTCGCCCAGCGATAGATGCACCTGCCCGAAGCAGGCCGACAGTAGGAGGGAAAGGAGCAAGATGAGGAAAAGAAACCCACCCCGCGACAAGTCGCGACCCTCCCGAAACGGGAGGGTGCGGAGGTTGTGGCTGCCGATTTGATCTAGCCTCTTCACCTTCCCGTTTCGGGAGGGTCGCGACTTGTCGCGGGGTGGGTTATCTTCCATGCAGCGCCTGCGCGACCAGCACCAGCCCGTCGGCGAGGCGCGGGCCGGGCCGGGACGTGAGATCTGGCGGGAGTACGTAGACCCGCCCGCGCGTGACGGCAGGCAGACGCCGCAGCAAGGGGTCGGTCCGAAATGCCGCCGCAACAGCCGAATCACCCAAGATTACATCGGGCGCGTTCGCTAAAACCTGCTCTTTGGAGAACGGCCCATAGCCCGGCACAGCGCGTCCGATGTTGATGCCGCCCACACGGACAATCAAGTCGTCTAGAAACGACCCGTTCCCCGCCGTCCAAAGCGGGCTGACCTGAATGACGACCAGCACACGCGGGCGCGGGCGTTTGTCCGTCGCCGCGATCCTCGCCGCAAGCCGCGCCTTACCTTCCATCTGCCCGATAACTGCGTTAGCTTGTGCGGATGTCCCGGTCCGCGTCCCAATCTGCCGCAGGCTCGTTTCCACCGCCGACAGTGAAGTCGGCGCGACGGCCAGCACCGGCTGATGCAGCGCCGACAGCCGGGCCACGGCGCGGGCGTTTGCGACACTGTCCGCGACAATGAGATCAGGCCGCAGGGCCAGCACTTTCTCGTAGCTCGTGTTCACATCCCCGACTTTGCTAATCGCTTTTGCGGCAGGCGGATAATCGCAGTAAACCGTGTCGCCGACGACGAACTTCCCCAACCCCAGCGCAAACAGCATCTCGGTCGTCCCCGGCGACAGCGAGACAATGCGCTTTGGCGGTGAAGCAAACGTGCCGGACGTAAAGCAGAGCAGGAGGCACACGAAGATCAGGCGTCGGAGCATGGCGTTACTATAGCCCGTCCGCGCGGCGGTGTCAAGGGTCCTTCAATAGAAGGCAAGAAGGCAGCAAGAAGCAGGGCGAACACAAGGTCCGCCCCTACGGGGTCAGAAGGAACGGAATTGAAACGTAGGGCGCGAACCTTGTGTTCGCCCTGCTTTGTGCCAGTTACGGTAACACAAAGCCCCAATGCAGATATGCACCAGGGCTTTTTTGTACTATCGCCGCCGTTTAGCGCTGTCCGGGATCGCCGTAAGGGTCCTGCGACGCGGGCAGAATGTTCTGTCCAGGATCGCCGTAGGGGTCCTGCGAGGCCGGCAGAATGCTCTGGCCGGTGTTTGCGGCGTGCTGATTAAACAAGCCTTCCACCTCTCCAAGCAGGCCGCTGGGGTCAAAGCCCGTTTGCTGCTGCTGTCCGGCGTGATTTGAGATCGCGTTTTGGACTTGTCCCATTAAAAAGTTCAGTGCCATGATTTTTATGTTTCTTTCTTGAGAGAGTTCTACTGACTCGCGGTGCTAGGGTCATACTGCGAGAACGATTGGGTGGGCTGTCCGGGCGGTGGGGTCGGGGCGGCTTGGCCCTGGTACTTTTGGTAATCCGGGGCGTACTGCTGCACCTGGTTCGTCGGCACCGACACCGGCTGGTTCGGGACCGTCAGCCACGTCACCTTCTGCGGGTTCTGCGGGTCGCGGTAATACACGCCGCCGTTGCTGGAGCGATAAAGCTGCGGCGTCGCGCCATTTCCTGACGCCCCGCCCTGCGCCTGCTGCTGGGCGGCTTGGTGTTTCTTGTAAAGGTAATACAAAAGGGCCGCACCGGCTAGGACAATCACTGCCTTTTTGCCCGTGCTCATGCCCTGCTTCGCCGGAGCCGCTGTCTGAGCATTCGACGCATTCGGCGCGGTCGCCGGAGCGGTGGTGTCGGTCGGCACCGTCTGCGTACCCGCTGCCTGCCCGGTGTCCCCGCCTTTGTTGCCGCATCCGGCCAGCGTGACCAGGACCGGGCCGCATAATACGGCAGTCAGCGCAAACGCTAAAAAGCGCGGGGCGCGGCATCTTTGCAGTGTTTGTATCATCGAAGTCCTTCCGCAAGCGCTGACAGGCAGACACTCGCTTCCATCGTTGGTTTGACGCTTTTTACCCACAATCGGCGGCGGTGAACCCGGACAAAAAGCGGCGTACCTGCCCCGGTGTCTGCAAATGGACCAGCCACCGGCCGCCCGCGTACTCCTGCATCCGGGCCAGGATGCCGGGGCGCCGGTCACGGCGGTAACGCCAAATCCACTTCAAGAAGACCCAGTCGAGCTTTTCCGGGCAGCCGGGCGCCATGTCCGGGCGCGACTTCCCCCGGTGCTGCCAGAAGCGCCGCAGCACGTGCAGGGCACAAAGCGGGGGCGGCAGGTCCAAAAAGACGATCGTGTCCGCCGCCGCCAGCCGCAGGTCCATCGTGCCGCCGAAGTTGCCGTCCATGATCCACGCTTCCGCCGACGCCATCTCGCGCACCGTCTGCGCCCAAGCCGCTTTCGGCGTTTCGACCCAGCCCTCATTCCAGTAAACCGCGTCCAAATGCACCACCGGCAGGCCCGTCTTTTCGCCCATCTGCCGTGCCAGCGTAGACTTCCCCGCCCCGCCGGGGCCGATAATCGCGATGCGCTTCATGTCAGGCTGCCAATGTCCCTTGCTTGCGTCCCACAAAGCAATATACTAAAGCGCCGATAAAGTGTGTGAAGATGACCACCAGCACCCAGATGATCTTGGTGCTCGGTTCCGGGAAACGGCGGCGCACGACATCAATCAGCTCGACAAGCCAGAAGATGCTCGGCAGGAGAAAAACAGCAAGGATCGCTAGGTCGGCTGGGCTTCCGAACCCGAATGCGAGAGTTGGATACATGATTTTTCCTTTTCTTCAACAGACCTCTTGCGTCAGTCGCGCTGCGCCGCCCGGATTAGATTTATCGGCCTCGGCTGTTTTTCTCTCGTGTCCGCGAAGGCAGACAATCGCACTTCAACAGACCTGCACTTCCAGTGCAGAGGGCTTACGCAAGAGTTCTAATGCTTCGATGACAGCCTATCAGCTCAGGACGTGAACGCGGCTTTCTGAACGTGGAAGCAGCGGGGGCAGATGAGGCTGGCGGGGAAGCTTGGCAGGGTGTCTTTTTTCAGCTTCGCCAGTTTCGCTTTTTGTCCGCCGAAGCCGAGCAGGTTCAGCACGAAGCTGTAAACAAACGCCATCCAGCCCCAGACCAAAAACTCCCATAGCTCGATGTCGGCCCCCCCCGAACTCGCTGCTTTGGATCTCGTACTCGCTCAGAGGCAGCATCACCGAGCGGCAGCGGGGGCATTCCACCCATTCGTCCCGCCGCCGCTGGTCGGCGGCCTGTCGAAAATCCGGCGTCATGGCAGTTTTTCCTTTCCGCGCAGCGAGCGGCGGGACAGCCGCACGGTCAAGCCGAAGAACGCGGCGAGGCAGAGGGCGATCAGCATGTTCACGAACGAAGCCCATACGGAAATGATATGTGCGCTGTGCCCTCTGGTAATTTCGATGAAATAGCCATGCAGTCCGCTTCCCTGCCAAAGCCCTTGACCGATTCGGAAGCTTTGCAGCAGGGCAAACCCCAAGCACAAGAAGGCGGCAATGGTGCATTGACGAGTGACAAATTGAGTAACGGCCTTCATCGTCTTTTTCTCGCGGTACTATGGTCAGCGCCGCTTGATGCTCATGCTGGTATCGGTTGGGGCAGGCTCGGTGCCGTTGGTTTTTGGAATTGCCAGGGCGGGATCGGGCGCGTCTAAGCGAAGCTGGCCGCTGACAAGCTGGGTCGCGAGAAGCGTTTGGATGACGCCGGTGATTTGGTCGGTGGCGCCGCCCGCCGCCCCGCGCCCGTCGCCTGCGCCGCTGATGTTGATGAGCTTGGCATTCGCTAAGGCTTCGGCGATGGCGGGGACGATCTGAGGCAGGATTTCAAGCTGGCGCAGGGCGAGGTACGCATCGCCGCCCTGACGGATCGCCTCGTTGACGGCCCGGATGGCGTCGGCCTGGGCGAGACCCAGCGTGCGGACTTTGACCGCTTCGGCGTCGGCGGCGGCTTCGGCCTGAACACGCACACGGGCAGCGTCGGCGTTCGCTTGGGCAATTTGGGTAGCTTTCAGCTCGGCCTCACGCTGAATGGCAAGCGCGGTCTGCTTCTTGGCCTCAGCCGTGGCGACTGTGGCGGCGTTCTCGGCCCGGCGCTGCTCTAGATCGCGCTGCTTGTCGTTGATCGCCTGCTCGGCCCCAAGCTGCGCCTCGCGGGCGCGGCGCTCCTGGTCGGCGGAGACGATGTCGGCGTTGGCTTTGGCCTCGACTGCCGACTGGCGGCGGCGGGCTTCGGCGACTTCGCTCTGCACTTCTTTGATGTTGAGCGAATTGAAGACTAGCCCTAAGTCCTGCAACTCGCGGGAACACGCGCCTTTGATAATCAGCGCCAGCCGGTCGTCTTCCTCGACGGGAACGGCGGCAAAGGTTTTCGCCATGTCGGTTCCGGGTGCAAGCGCAGCAACATTGCGCTGGGCTTTCGCCGAGAACAGCTCGTCATGGTTCAGAAGGTTCACGGCGCGGCGGCCCGTAGACGTCAGCAGGTCGCTGAGCGTCGCGGTCTGCTCGGCGGGCGGCTTGGAAAAGAACTTGTTCGCGGCGGTCGTGATCATCTCGGACGAGTCGCCGACGGAGACAATCGCCGACGCCAGGACGCGCACTTTAATCGGCTTCGGCTGGCCCATGCCGTCCACGTCGGCGGTCTGGTCGGCGATGTCCAGATCAATGTTGATGGCTTTCGAGGGGATGGTTGTGCCGGTGGTCATCAGAGGCACTTCAATGGCCTTGCCCGGCCCTTTGTAAATCGCCGTGCGCCCGTTCAGCGACGATACTAGGCGGATAGTTCCGGCTTCCACCTGGGTCAGAAACCGGCTGATAATCAGTGGAATGAAGATCAGCGCCGCTACAATGGCACCGACAATGATCAGTGTGCTTTCCATAACAATTTCTCCTTTTACGATGTTCTAACTGCCGCGAAGAACCCACCTCCTTGCTTCGTAACAAGTTACTTCGCAGGGATCCTCCCTGATAGGGAGGACACGGAGCCTTAAGCGAACGGCTTTCTCCAACTTCTTCGCTCTCCCGAAGCGGGAGGGCCGCAACTTGTTGCGAGGTGGGTTCCTACAAGCGTGCGACGCGGCAGGTATTGCGGCGTCCGTCCACACTGATTACGGTGAGCTTTTCGCCCGGCCTGACTGCCGCCGCGTCAGCCCGGTCGTCGGCTTCCAGCGTCGCCAGCACCCGCACCCACTGCCCGTCCAGCGTCAGGCCGACCAACCCTCGCCCGCGCCCGTCAAACGCCGAGACGGCTTCCGCCTGCCCGGCGACCATGCCCTCCAAAGCCGCGCTCGGCGTAGAGGCAAACTTGAACAGCAGGTTCCAGATCGGGCGCACTAGCAGGCCGAAGAATGTCAGGCCGCCGGCGACGGCCAGCACCGCAGTTAAGATCGCCGCCAGATGGGCGGGGTGGAGCAGCAGGCCCGCCGCGCCTGCGCCGAGGCACACGCTGAAGATTGCCAGCGGCGACAGCAAAGTCCAGAGCGGCGATGGCCCGCGATCCGCGTGGCTGCCATGAGTCGCGCTGTCATGGCTGCCGTGATGCGCCCCAGGCCCATGAGCATGGCCGCCATGTCCGGCGTGGCCGCTGTGTCCCGAATGTCCGCCGTGCGACATCCCCAGCACGGCCTGGGCGAACAGCCCGACCAGCCCGACCAGAAGAAGCGTCGTGTAAATCATCGCGCGGTGCCTTTCTTGTTCTGTTCTTGTCTTGTTCTGTCTGTATTGATTGTGACACGGCAGACGCAAAAAGGTTGCAGGGGGAAGGACAACAGCGCTCCTGGCCTTGATACTTAGTAATGCCCTCTTGGGCATAAAGGCTGGGCTAGAAAAGCACAAAGTGCCTTCGGCACTGGAGAGCCGCCTGCTGCCCACAGCATTCAGCCCCAAAGGGTCTTCGTGCACTATCAGCCGGCCCTAAAAGGCCGGGTCTAAGTACGCCGCTCGTGCTTCCCGAACCCGCGTAATCGCTTCCGTGAGCAGTGCCCGGTGGCCGGGGTCGTTGAGCCAGATGGAAGCGCCGGACGAATGGGGCAGGGGAATGAAGTGAATGCCGCCGAGGTCGAATGTGCGCCCGATGCAAGCGTCTAAAGGCTGCTTCGGCAGGAACGTGTCAATAGACATCTTGCCGAACAAAAGAACAACGCGCGGCTGGACTAATTTCCACTGGGCATCGAGCCAGGGGCGGCAGTTCGCGCGTTCTTTGGGCGATGGCGCCCGGTCAGTGCTTTTGCCCGGCAGGCGGCCCGGAAAGCACTTGGTCAGCGCGGTCATATAGACGGTCGTGCCGATGTCGGCTTCCGAAAACCCGGCTTCGATGAGCCAGCCGATGAGCTTGCGGGCCGCCGGACCGAGATACATCCGCCCTTCGCGGAAATCGGTTAGTCCCGGCGCCTGCCCAATGAGAAGAAATGGCGCGGGCGCCTGTCCCCAGGCCAGCGGCGGCGGGACTACGGGAAAGCCGTCCTGTTCGCACCTGCGGCAGGCCCGAATAGTATCATGGAGTATTTCTAGTTTATTCACGCCGCGATTGTACCTGGGGCTCGCCCTCTGTGCCTGCCCTCTACGGCACCGGCACTTCAAATGCATTGAGCGCGGCGCAGGTCATCAAATACAGCCCGACCAGCATCACAATATCCACCAGCCCTTTGTCGCCGAACGCCGCTTTTGCTCGTTCGTAAGTTGGCGGGTTCACCCGGTGGTCGGCGGCAAGCTGCTTTGCAAACAAATAGGCGCTTTCTTCGGGTTCAGACAAGCCGCCCGGAACCTGCCCGGCAGCCAGCGCTTTAACGGCTTCTTCGGGCAGGCCGACCGACTTGCCGACGGCTTGGTGCGCGTACAGCTCATATGCCGAATTCCAGGCCGCGCCGACGGCTAAGATCACAATTTCATGGACACGCTCCGACAGCGACGTGTTCTTCTTTTCAGTGGTGAAGTAGTCCAAATACGCCTGCCCGACTTCCGGGGCGTACAGCAGTGTGTTGAACGGCCCCAGCAAGCGGCCATCGGGCGTCGCGGCCTCAAAGCCTGCTTTTGTCGCCCACGGGATTTGATCGGTCATCATCCGGTCATAGACTTTTTTCTGCTCCGGGTTCAAGTCCCCCGGCGTCAAAAGCGGCAGCCTGTCGGTTTGCGGTGTGTCAGTCATGGAAGTTTTCCTCTACAGCCATTCTTGCCTTGTTTGCGCTCGCCCAAACCTTGCCAAGTTGGGCGTTCGTGTGATACACTGATAGAGCTTATGGATTTAGACGGACGGCTGGAAGAAATACTGGGCGCAAGGCTGAAGCACGGGGAGCCGATGGCGCGGCATACGACCCTGAAAGTCGGCGGCCCGGCCCGCTGGTTTTGGGCGGCCTCGGAGGTCGAAGAGCTGGCGCAAGTCCTGCGCTTCTGCACGGAGAACGCCGTCCCCTACCTCTTTGTCGGCCACGGCTCGAACCTGCTGATGAGCGATTTGGGATACGACGGGCTGGTCATTCAGAACCGCTGCAAGGGCTGCGTCGTCGGCGAGGAAACCCATGCCGAAAGCGGGGTGTCGTTCGGCTCGCTGTTCTTGCAGACCGCGCGCGCGGGCTATGGCGGGCTGGAATGGGCCATCGGCATTCCCGGCACGGTCGGCGGGGCGTTAGTCTCAAATGCTGGGGCGTACCGGGGCAACATCGGGCCGCTGGTCTCGTCGGCGCGGGTCTTTGCCGAAGGACGCGATCAAATTGTCGGCCCGGACTGGATGGAGTTTTCCTACCGGGACAGCCGCCTGCGCCGGGCAAGCATCGGCCCGGCTGTTGTACTTTCTTGCACACTCCATCTTACCGAGCGCGGCGACCCTGATGCGATTCTCGCCCAGGCCAAAGAATACCAGTCTCAGCGCCGGGCTAAGCAGCCCTATGCGCCGTCGGCGGGGTCGTTCTTTAAGAACGTCCAAAGCAGAGCGCTGGCGGAAAGCTTAGAAACCCTGCCGTCCGGCATGAAGGCGGCGGGCGTGGTCCCGGCGGGCTTTTTGTCGGAGCTGTGCGGCCTCAAAGGGCTGCGGGTGGGCGGGGCGGAAGTCTCGGAAAAGCACGCAAACTTTCTCGTCAACGCAGGCGGCGCGACGGCGTCGGATTTGCGGGCACTGGCGGAGAAAGTAAAAGTGATTGTCTTTGACCGCTTTGGCGTGGCGCTGGAAGAAGAAGTGCTGTATGTTGGGGACTGGGCGGGGTGGGGAGAAGAAGCCAGCCACGGAAAGACGCGGACGTGAACATCCGCGCTGGAAGGCATTGGGAAACGCCGCCTGTCCAGGGGACAGAATATAGAATCACGAACAACCGGCATTTTCGTCCCCTGGACGCGCGGCGTTTCCCAATGCCTTCCAGCGCGGACGTTCACGTCCGCATCTTAGTATCCCGCAAAACCTACTCTTGAAACTCACCCGCTACAAACACCCCGTACTTGCCGCCATTATTTGTCTTATCTTGCTCAGCCTGCTGTTCTTCGCCCGCACTCTGCACAAACCCAAACTGCCAGCAACGCTCGACGGCAAATGGGTCGGCACGGTGGTCTGGAACGATGCGTCCAGGCGGCCTTACCAGCAGAAACTGAAAACGGCCTTGTTTTTTCTGCCGCACGGCGTCTGCGGCATCGTCATCACCTTTCCGACCGGGGCTATCGGCGGCAAGGGGATCTATACGCGGCAGGGCGATCACCTCTCCGTCACCGGCACCAGCCTCAGCATCAATGGCCGTCCTCTGCCGCTCTCGACATTCTCAGCCGCACCCTGGTACCATGCTACGGCACACTACACCGTCGCCTACGACAGTGAGCATTTGACGCTGACGCCGGACAAAGAACCGACCCCCGCGCCCTGCTGGCCGCTCTTGGCCTCGCACACGCCGATCACACTGGGCCGGATCGCCCCGCCGGACGAGCCTGCCGCAGCGCCTGCGCCGCGCGAGTGAAGGGGGAGTCACGCCGCGCCGCTGGGCGGAACTGGGGTTTCATCATCATTGACCACTTCAATCTCGACCGCCTGATACAGCTTGACGGCAAAGCCGTCTTCCAGCATGGCGTCGCGGACGCCGAGCGCAATTTCCAAATCCTCGCACACTTCAAACGCCACGTCTTCGCCGGCCTCGCCGACCACGATGTACGTTTCTTCATCTTCGTCAAATTCATCGCTCTGGTCCACCAAGGTCAGGGGGACCGGCGGCTTGCGCTGCGGCGGCGGGTTCTTCTGGGCGTTTCCGTTATTCTGTGCCATAATCGGCTCCTTCCAAATTCGTTGCAGTCGTGCGTCCGGGTGTTCCATCGGACAAGGCCGCAATTACTAGGCGGTTGAACGCCTGCGCCTGCTCGTCATGCGGCAGCAGGCCGCTTTTATCAAAAACAGTTAATTCCGCGCGGGAGTTGGCCGCCAGGAACGCCTCGGCATCGGACAGTGGGGTCAGCCGCGCTTCCCGGCCCCAGACAATCTGAATGGCCCTTTGGGTCAGCTTCGGGAACGAGGCGGCGACGCTGTGGTTGAGGTAGCCGCTGTAGAACGACGGCGGGGCGTTCTGCGCCCCGTATTGATGGGACGCTGTGAAGTAGTGCATAAGCAGGGCGTCGTCCACATAGGACGGGTCAAAGTAGGTTTGGTTCATCAAATAGTAGCGCAGGCCCGCCATTGAAGTGACACTGTTATGCAGGGTCGTTCCCAAAAGCGGCGCGTGCATAAGCTGATAGATCGCCTCAGTCCTTGCATCCGGCGCCTTCGCCAGATGCCGGAAGCCCGTCGGGCAAACTAATATCAGCTTGTCTATCAGCTCCGGCTGGTCGGCGGCCACCTGCACGGCATACGCGGTCGCCAGCGACGACGCGATCACTGTACACGGCTCTTTGACCACTTCGGCGAGAAACTGCGTGAGCTGCTCCACATACTGGGCGGCTGTATATTTGATGCGCGGCTTGTCCGACAATCCGAAGCCGAGCCAGTCCGGGGCATACACCAGCTCATGCTCAGACAGCGCATCGAAGTTCTTGCGCCACTCGTAGCCCGACGCGCCCGCATAAATCCCGTGCAGCAGGACCACGGATCGGCCTTTGCCCTGCTTCGTGTAAAACAAGTCGCCGTAAGGGCCGGGCCAGAAGCGGGCGTCCCCGCCGAGTGTGTTGCCGAGCGCATCCGCCCCGGCAAACACGGCATTGTTCGCCGCCGCCACAGCCGCCGCGCCTGCCCCGGTCCACAGCAGAGCTTTAAGATTTTTATTCATGGATTGCTGCCTTTCGACGTGCTGACGCCAGTATACCCAAAATGCGCGGCGAGTGCATCCCGGAACTGGGTGGGAGTCTGGCTGTCGCCGGGGGCAGCGAGAACGGCGAAGCGCCAGTATTCGGTGGCGAAAAACAGTGTTGGGCGGCTCGCGCCACCGACTTGACTAGCTACGGTCAGGCCGAGGCGGAACTCGTTCTGCTCGGAAGTCGGGCGTCCGGCAGGCAGGGCGTAAACATCTAGAAGACGCCCCCCTGCCCCCAACAACGGGGGAGGCAGAGATTTCCGCATCATTTCTTGTCCGGTTCCCCCATTATTGGGGGTTAGGGGGCTTTCCGCATAGACGCCGTGAAACAGCGGCGTCAGCGTTCCCGTCAGCGCCGTGTTTGCGTCTACCGACTGCCGCTGGAACGGACCGATGTCCGTCGGCAGGACTTCTGCGGGCGTTGCCGCCGCGACCGGCAGCGTCGTCAGCGGCTCGTTTGAAACTGCCGCTTGAACCACCGGAGCGCTTGCCGTGTGCGCCGCCCGATGATGCGCCGCCGAAACCAGCAGCACCACGGCGACAAGGAGCGTCACAAGCGTCAGCGCGGCGATGCCGAGGCACGCGCCGAACGACTGCTGGCGAAAGCGCTCATCGTCGGCGAGCTTGGTTTCCTGAAACTCCGGCGACCGCTCCACTTCCGCCCGTGCCGCCGACAATTCTTCCGCCGTTTGCTCGTCCACGGCGACCAGAATGGCAAAGCACTGCGGGCAGGTGGTGGACTTGAAGTTTTCGTACTGGCAGCCGCAGCGCGGGCAGACTTTCGCCGTCATGCTCTGATTATAGCACGATTATCCGCTAGGGCAGATAACCGTCGTAGACGCCATGCGGGCCAATCCAGAACCAGTATAGTCCGTCTGCCCGCATTCTCCCAAGAGCACGGTAGTGAAGACCTACCCGAATTGACCACAACTACCCAACGGATTTGAACTGCAAAGACGGGTGCGCCGGATTAGACTTGAGCAGTTCATAATTCTTGTCAGCAAGGGCACGGACTTCCGCAGGCAAAGCATTGTAGAGCTGCCAGAAGTCAGGCGTCGTGAAGTGCTTAATGAAGAGGTTCACAAAGGCCGGCACTGACCGGACTCGGCTTGCTCGTCCACCCGCTGAAAAATCGCGTCGAACCGTCCAGCAAGCGCATCCCGCTCAATCTGCCGGTCCCAAGCGTCGGCTTGCATCTCCTCAAACCACTGTGAGAATTCCGCCAGCTCCGGCGGCGGAAGCTGCGAGATGATTGCTTTGATTTCCGTAATGCTCATAGAAGCAGTGTACCCCAACCACACTCACCCAACTGCACTACCGCACGAGGCCGCGCCCGCGCAAGGACTTCAGCACGACATCTTCAAACGGGACACCCGTTGAGGCCAGCACATAATCTAAATTGAACTTCGCAGCCATGTCCTGCAAACTGCCGCAGAAGCGCTGGACCCCAGCTTCATACTCGGCGAGGAGCTGGGGCGAAATGCTGACTTCCCGCGCCGTGCCGGTTTCGGCGTCCACCAATCGCAGATCGCCGGTCAACGTCGGATGCAATTCTTCTTCGTCTAAAACGTGAACCAGAACCACTTGAAAGCGGCGAGACAGCAGGGCGCGGATACCCTGCACATAGGTTTCGTCGAAGAAGTCCGACAAAACAATCGCGATGCCGATATTTTTGGCCTGGGCCGCGTACTGGCTTAACGCCGCGCCGAACCTAGTTCCGCCGCCGACCGGCAGCTTCGTTTCTAGAAATTGGAAAAACGGAAAGACGCCCGGCTTGCCCCGGAGCGGCGGCATCCGCTCGCCGATCCCGCTGCTGAACGAGGTCAAGAGGACTCGGTCGTACTCAGACAGCGCGACGTAACCCAAAGCCGCCGCGATGCGCCGGGCGTAGTCGGCTTTGGTGAGCGGGCTGCCGTAGTTCATGCTTTCGCTGGTGTCTACCAGGAGGTGAATGGACAGGTCTTCTTCTTCCACAAACAGCTTCAGGAAGAGCTTTTCCAGGCGTCCGTAAGCTTTCCAGTCCACATACCGCAGATCGTCGCCGTGGGCGTACTCGCGGAAGTCGGCAAACTCCACCGACGAGCCGCGCTTCAAGGACCGCCGCTCGCCTTTGGACTGGCCGGCGAAGACACGCTTCGAGAGAACGCTGAGCGCCTCGAGCTTTTTGAGGAACTGGGGATCGAGCAGGGTTTGTGTGGTGGGCATAATAGATGAAAACCCGGCCTTAAAAGGCCGGGCTAGAAAGGCACAAAGTATGCCTGCGGTATTACTGCGTATCGCACCGCGACTCAAGACTTTCAGCCCCGAAGGGGCTTTGCGCTTTACTAGCCCGGCCCTTCAAAGCCGAGTTCTTTTCACACCGGCAGATACGTCTTCAGCAGCACGATGTCTTTGTCGCCTGCCGTCAGCGTGTAGTCGCCCATGACCGCCGGAAAGACATAGGAGCGGCCCTGCGCGAGCGTTTGTCCGCCAACTGTCGCCGTTCCCGCGTGGACAAAGACATGATGGAAGCCGCCCGCGAGCGACTGCGCCAGCGATGACCCGGCGGTAATCGTCACGCGGTCGGTGTTGAAATGCGCCGTCCGAAAGAGTGACTCGGTTTTGGCCCCGTCGGCCTCAGCAACGACTTCCGGCTTGCGGATATGCTGAGACAACTGGTTGTGTGCGGGGTCTTGGTTGATCGTTGCCAAATAATCTTTGACGTGGGTGGGACGCAAACTGCCGTCATCCAGGATTTTCCCCTTGTCAAAGCCGCGCATGGAGCATTTGTCGTCGGGGACATCCACCTGCACTTCGTACACTAAATTGCCGTCGGGAAAGCGGACGCTGTCATCTTCCCACGAGTGGTGGATGCCGCCCGCCGTGAGATCTATGACATCGTCGGTCTGCGCTTCCACTAAATTGACATACGCAAACGGGTCCAAAGCCTTGATGCGCTCCTGGGCCTGCGCCCGCGCTTTGTCTACCGTAAACCGGCCCGACGACACTTCGCGGCTCAGTCGCCCCATGTCGTCGTCCATCGTGTGCAGCACCCGCGAGTATGCCTCAAAATCCGTACCGGCTTTCAGGCCAAATGTGTAGAGGCCCGGCGCCAAATAAAACCAAGCCTCTGGTTTAGGAACCCAGTGGCCCAAACTTTGGCCTTCCGGCAGATGCACCTGAAACGAGTTGCCTTTCGCCTGGGTCAGCTTGATCAAAAGCGACAAGTCGGAGCCGAAGTGGTCCAAGACTTTCTGCCCTAAAACGCCTGCCGGATCGCTTTCAATCAGCGCATGAAGGGCTATTTCTTTGCCGCCGTCCGGGTCAAGCAGCGTGGTCGCCTTCGCCATCTCATACGACTGCCCGACTTTTTTGTCCGCCCACGCCGGATCGTCCGACAGTCCCTTTAAGTCTACAATATAACGCCCGCCCCAGCTCGGCTGCTCGATCAGCTCGTCTTTCACCTGCCAGGGCGCTTTCGTGATTTCTGCCATTGCGTGTGTTCTCCTGATTTTGCTTATTCAAACAAATCATCTACGGCCATTTTCCAGCCCGGCACGGCAGGCTCCGCTTCGGCAAACTCGCCGCGCCGGTAGATCTTCGGCTGTTCGGGCGCATCGGCGCGGTAGACGCGCACGACATCGGCGCTGAGTAAATCCACGTCCCAGACCACCCGGCAGCCAGCCATGAAATAATCCGTCCGCTTGTCCGCCATTTCCTGCTCCGCTTTCGGTCCGTAATCGTTCTCGCTGCGGACTTCAGCGGCAAACACCGGCACATCGGGAAAGAACTTCATCGTCGCCGAAGGTCCCAAGTAGAACGCGGCGTCCGGGCTGAACGATTTTCGGTTTGGCAGGTTTACCAGAAACCCCTTGTTATCGCCCACCGCACGGCCAAAGTTTGTCATGCGAACATAGCCGCGAAGGCTGAAAAAAATTTCATCACCGGCAAAGCCTGGTATTCCGCCGGTTGGACTCATCAGCACCAGTTCTCCATTCACAAGCTCGGCCTTGCCGTTGTCCGGCACCGCGTACAAATCTTCCAGGGTCGCGTGAGTTTTTGTAATCATGGCTGGGTTCCCTCCCCGATTGTACCCGCTTCGGCCTGTGTCTCGTCACGGCGCGGCAGGCGGGACTGAGAGGGCATAAAGGGCTTCGCGGGCCTGGGTGCAGGTGGGCCGGTCATGCAGGATTTGGAGAAGCCGCGTGCGGGCACCTGCCGGATCGCCGGAGAGTGCCTGCCAGACTGCGTGCAGGGTCTGAGAAGCAGCTTTCTGCTGGGGCGGCGTAAACTTGCCGAGGCCGGTCTCGGCTTTCGCAAGACAGGTACCCGCTTCCGGCAGGACACTCGGATCGTCGCCGCTGCGGGCAAGCAGCAGCCGGGCCAGCACCATGTTGACCTCCGGGCTGTCCGGCAGACTTTTCAGGGCTTCCCGCGCTTCCTCCTCGGCGGTCGCCGTCTGGCCCACGGCGGACAGCGTCTCGGAAAGCAGCAGACAGGACGCCGGGGTCGGGGCGGCGTCGCTTTGCTTCAAGAGAATATCGCCGAGGGCGCTTAGGCGGTTGTCCGCGATCATCAGCGATGCCAGCGCCGCCAGTGCGCCGGGACGGGCGGGGTCCTGCGCCAGCGCACGCCGCAAAGTTGCCTCCGTCGCCGGGTCGTCCGTGTCCGCCTGCGCTTCGCCGAGGGCTTCCAGCGCGGGCGCCGCCGTCTTGGGGTCGCTGCTTTCCGACAGCGCCGTCAGGTGCGCCAGAGCGGCTTTCGATGTCAGCGGCTCGTCCCCTTGAAGCTCGGTTTCCTGGCCGGTGCCGTGAAGCTGCTTCTGAAACCAGCTATTGTTATGGAAATGAGGCTGGTCAGTATCCAGCCGGATAATGCGCCGCAGAAGAGCGGCGTCATCCGGCCGCAGCCGAGCCTCGACCCGGTAGTCTGCCATCTCAGCGGCCAGCGCCGCCTCAGTGGACGGCGACTGGCCTTTAATCTTAAACTGGTCTATCTGCGTCAGCAGCAGCCGGTCCACCAGCCAGAAGCGGGCGCGGCGGCTGTAGCTTTCCGGGTCAAGGGGCGCGAGGACGACTGCCCGCCCAAAGTTTTCCCGTGCCTTCTGCCGGAGCAGGGCGATCTGCTGAACCCGCAGCGGATCGGGCTTGACAGGTTTTGCGGCAGGGTCAAGAAATGGGTCAAGCGCCTCATCGTCCGTTTCTGTCTTTAGCTCGCCGCCAAATAAAAGAAACTCTGCGCGTGTTTCCTGAGCCGCCCCCAAAGCGCGTAAAACGACCGGCGACGCGGGCCATTTGGCCGCGTTCTTCTCGGCGGCAGTGATCGCGGCTTCCTCCTGCCCGGAATCAACCAGGGCATCCGTCCACTGGGCGGCCCGAACAGGGTCTTCCGGGTGCGCGTCCATCTCGGCGCGGCGCAGGCGGACCGCTTCGCCGAACATTTCTTTGGCATCGGTTTCGTCATCGCTGTTACGCAGAAGCATTCCCAGCCGCGCGTAATGTTCGGCGGCTTCCGTTCCGCCGGTAGGAGAGGTCCGCAGGCGGGCAATCTCCAGCGGCGCGTTTTCCAGGATTTCCGGGAAGAGTACCCCGAGCACGGTTCCATGAAATTCAAGCGGCTCCGGCGCGTTCCGCAGCCGCTCCCAGTCAACTCCATTCACGTTCACGGGCGGCAGCGGGCCGGGGGTTAGGCCGGGCAGGACAGGCCGGAGATAACATCGGTGCGGCCCGAAGTCGAACAAAACCCGGCAGCCGCCCAGCACATTCGCCCCGATCAGCGGCACCATGTAACTGTGGGCATGAGTGGGATAGATGACGGAAACATTCGAGAAGACCTGAGCGCCAAGCTGAAGAAACGGCACTTCGCTTCGGTTCGCATAATCAGGAGCCTGAAACACAAAGTCAAACGGCAGCGTCTCGGTGGATGTCAGCTTCAGCCGCTGTGCAGATCCGTCCGACAGGGAACAAGTCGGCGCACCCGTATCGAAGAACATCTCTTCCGTACAGCTTTGCTCGCCGTTTCGCAGCGGCACCCGCATAGAATAATGGTTAATCTTGAAGTCGAGGCCAAAGTATTCTTCTTGATGCAGGCCGAAAGCGCTTTTCGGGTCTAAGCCAAGCTCCGCCACGGTCTCATCATCAAGAGTGCCGGGATAGATCCAGGAAAGCGTGCGATGCGGATAGTCCAGGAGAAGGGCAAATCGCGATAGCAGGTTGCCACCCAGAAGGCCGTCAATCGGCCGGCCATTCTCCGTCCCTACTTCGCCGGGCGCGACCGCAAACGTGATGTCCGATACTTGCAGCCGGTCAATCCGAAGATCGTGGGCCTGCACGGTGGGAGCCTTCAGCGTAAAGCCGTCATAACTGAACCCGCGTAAATAGAGTGCGTTGTCTTCCTGCTTGTACCCCAAGCGCTTCACGCAGGCCGGGGTCATGACGCAGTCGTAAGCCCCAGTATCTATCACAAACAGCCCGGTCTTTCCGCTGCTGAACGTGACTTCCACCAGCGGCGTGCCGCCATCCCGGCTCAGGGTGAACGGACCCGCCACGGCCTTGGGCGGCGTGCCGCCCGCCCAGGCTGCCGGACCGGGCGGCAGAACGCAGGGGCAGACAAGCAGGAAAAACAGGCAAAGAATGCGGCGCATGGGCAAGCCTTTCTTGGTGTATGACAGAGGTTTGAGAGTATGGTTCAGGAAAGCGTGACTGGTTTCATCGCGTTCTCCTGCGAGCTAATTATACCATTAGGAAGCGAGCTTGCGCTGCAAATCGTAGAGCTTGGTCAGGGCTTCAATCGGGGATAGGGTGCCTAAATCTAAAGCTTCCAGCTCGTCTAGGACCGGGTGGCGCTCGGCCTCAAACAGCGTGGTTTGGAGGCGCTGGGTGCGGGCGGCAAGCAGCGCGGCGGGGCCGTCGCCCTTGCCCATGCTTTCCAAAGTTTGCAGGACTTCGCGGGCGCGTTTCAGCACCGGCTCAGGAACGCCCGCAAGCTTTGCGACCTGAATGCCGTAGCTTTTGTCGGTGCCGCCGGGCATGATCTTTCGGAGCCAGACAATGTGGTCGCCCTGCTCTTTTACAGCCACGCGGAAGTTTCTCACCCCCGCCGCCGTTTTCTCCAGCTCGTTCAAGTGGTGGTAATGGGTCGCGAACAGCGTCTTGACCCCGACGGCATGAAGGTACTCAGTGATGGCCCAGGCCAGCGCGAGGCCGTCATAAGTGGAAGTGCCGCGTCCAACTTCGTCTAAAATGACTAGGGAGCGCGGGGTCGCGTTGTTCAGGATATTCGCGGTCTCGTTCATCTCCACCATAAACGTACTCTGGCCGCTGGCTAAATCGTCGTGGGCGCCGACGCGGGTGAAGATGCGGTCTACCAGGCCGATGGAGGCCGAGTCGGCGGGGACGAAGGAGCCGATCTGGGCGAGCAGCACAATCAGGGCTACTTGACGGAGATAAGTACTTTTGCCCGCCGAGTTCGGCCCGGTGATGATGTGCAGGCGCGTGTCGCCCGCGTCTAAATAAGTATCGTTCGGCACAAACAGCGTCCCGCTTTGCAGCGACTCGACGACCGGGTGACGCCCGGCTTTGATTTCCAGCGTATCGCCGTCGTGGACATCGGGCCGGACAAAGCGGCCTGCCAGGGCGGCTTCTGCCAGCCCGCCGAACACGTCCAAGCGGGCCAGCACTTTGGCGAGCTTTAGGATTTGGCCGGTATACTTGTCGGCGATCTGGTCCCGCACTTGACCGAACAACTGATACTCCAGCTCGACAATCTTTTCTTCCGCACCCAGCACCTGCGCCTCGTATTCTTTCAGCGCAGGCGTGATATACCGCTCGGCATTCGCCGTGGTCTGCTTGCGGGTGTATTCCGGCGGCACGGCGACGCCGGACCCGGCTTTGGTGATCTCAATATAATAGCCGAAGACATTGTTGAAGCCGACTTTGAGCGACTTGAGGCCCGTGCGCTCCCGCTCGGCTTCTTCAATCCCGGCGATAAACGATTTGCCGCCGGAGCGCAGCTCGCGCAGGGCGTCAAGCTCCGGGTTGTAGCCGTCCCGGATCAGCCCGCCTTCCCGCAGCAGCATCGGCGGCTCCGGCTGGATTGCCGTTTCGAGCAGGTCTGTCAAGTCTTGGGGCGGGTCGGCGACAACCGCCCGCATGGGGGCCAAAGCGCCGCCTGCCGGGGCGCGGGCCAGCGCTTCGGCGACGGCGGGCAAGGCTTGCAGCGATTGTTTGAGGGCAATTAAATCGCGGGCGTTTGCAGCTCCCGAACAAATGCGGGCGGTCAAACGCTCTAGGTCCGCAATCCGGCGTAAAGCGTCGCGCAGGTCGCCGCGCAGGAGGGCGTCGCCAGCGGCTTCGGCGACCGCGCTTTGGCGATTGTGAATCTTATCTAAAGCCAGAAGCGGCTGATCGAACCATTTGCGGAGCAGACGCCCGCCGAGCGGCGTCACCGTGCGGTCCAAAATCGAAACCAAACTCTTGCTCTTCGCGCCGTCGGCCAGCGAGTGGGTCAGCTCCAAGTTGCGCCGGGCGGCGGCGTCCAGCACCATGTAGTTTTCGGTGGAATAAGTGGCGAGGCCGCGAATATGCCCGGCGGCGCTGCCGTGGGTCTGCTTGACGTAATCTAAGACCAGTGCGGCGGCATCGAGGCCCGATGTCATCTGCTCCGCGCCGTAGCCCCGCAGCGACGGCGTCCCGAAATGGTCCAGCAGTGTTTGGCGCGACGATTTACGTGTTTCAGCAGGCTGGTGGAACGTGACCACGGTTTTAGAGACAGTGCGGATCGCGTCGCCCAGCTCTTCCATGCCCGGCAAGAGCAGGCATTCGGCGGGCTGCAAACGCATGATTTCTTCCACGACTTTATCCGGCCCGGCGTCGCACGGCATCTCGGTCGCCAAGAACTCGCCCGTAGACACGTCCACGACCCCGACCCCACTCGGCACTTTCGCGCCGGTGATCGCCGCCACCAAGTAATTGTTGGTCTTGGCATCAAGCATGGCGTCTTCAATGATCGTGCCGGGGGTCAGCACCCGCGTCACTTTGCGCTTGACCAGGCCTTTTGCGAGCTTCGGGTCTTCCACCTGATCGCAGACTGCGACTTTGTAGCCTTTGCCGATGAGCCGGGCAACGTACCGCTCCAAAGCGTGATGGGGGACGCCCGCCATCGGCACCCGCGCGTCGGTCAGTTCACGCCCCGTCAGCGTGATTTCCAGCTCCCGCGCAATTGTTTCGGCATCTTCGCCGTAAGCTTCGTAGAAGTCCCCGACCCGCATCAGCAAAACGACATCAGGGCGCTCGGCCTTGATGTCGAAATACTGGCGCAGCATGGGGGTCAGGTTTTTAAAAGAGTCAGCCATCGTACACCTGTTCGCAAGTTTGTTCCTTTAATTATAGCAGAAAATGAAAGATTAAGAACCCCTCCCGCTCGTTCCTCACTCCCTCCCCTGTTAGGGAAGGGCCATACAGAATGAGGAGTAGCAAACGGAGGCGTTCGCTGTTATCCCTCCTAACCTGGCTCTTGCCCTTCCCTAACAGGGGAGGGAGTGAGGAACGAGCGGGAGGGGTTCCTACGGCGTCGCCCCGTTCCGGTCCACCTGCCACTCGCGCAGAACTTTCCCCGCACCGTCCACAACCCGCAGCCGAAAACGTCCTGACGGGAGCATCAGCGCGGGCAGGGGGTTGAGGCCGGGTTTGACTTCAATCTGGTCGGTCGGCACAGCGACGGCGGCATTTTCACTGGCATAAAACGCCTGCACCAGCGCGGGCGTGTTCGCGGGAATACCGAGATCACTTGGCAGAACATACGCCTGCCGCTGCCCGTCTTCACTCAGCCACGTTGGTCGCCCGAACTCGTACAATGTGCGCGGGTGAAAGACAACCAGATCATACGCCGCCGGGTCGTCAGGGTCGGCAAAGTAGTGGCCGAGCTTGTTCTTCAAGACCACTGGTACACTCGGCAGCAGATTGTCCGCAACCGCCGCTTGGTAGTAGGCGCTGTCATAAGCCGGAGCGCTATGCTCGTACATGATGGACTGGTCAATGGACAGCGGCACGATCTTGGAAATCCGCTCAAACCAGAGAGCCATAAAGGTTATAGTTCCCGAAGAAGTTTTTGCGTCAGCAGACTTCGATGTAAGCTCTCCGGTTGCCGTTGTCTTGGCGATATGTCCGTATCCCGCGTGAACCAGCACCTTCGCTTTCGGATCATGCTTGAAGATTCGGTCGTAGATATTTTGGGCTTCGCCGCACTCCCGCTGATTTTGGGCGACAATCGGGTCGGGTGACTTAGAGCCGGTATACTCGTAGGGAACGATTTTGTAGCCAATCTTGATGGCAGTGCGGACCAATTCGCCGAAGACAGGCTCCTGTATGTAGTAGCCGGAATGGGTTGTCGGGTAGCCGCGCTGCTGAAGCCCGGTATCCTTCTCGTCCAGCGTCTCGGCGGCGAAATACCGAAAGCCTTTGGCGTAGAGGCCGCGCAGCAGGGACAGTGTGAACGCCCGGTCCATCGGGACATGATGCGCTTCGTTGATGAACACAGCCTGCCGGGGAGCGGCTAATTCCAAAATCGCCTGCCGCGCGTCTACCGCCGTGTAGGCTTTAAGCTGCACTTCCGCCCTGGCGACCGTTTCGAGGTCGGCAGGGGTAAGTGGCGCAGGCGGCGGGCCGGCAAGGTCATCATCGGCGATGGCTTCCGCGTAGTTTTCGATGAACGACTCCTTTGTCGCAAGCTCTTCAAAGTAGTCGTGCCGCCAAAGCGGTGAGGCAGAATACGAGGCCCGAAGCGGACGCAGGTACAGCAGTGGCGCTAAGTAATTGCCGTCGGCTTTCGGCTCAAGCTGGAAGGGATCAGGCAGAATAGGCGCGGCGGCGGAAGTGGCGGGCGCGGGCTGCTGGGCGGCAAGCGGACCGGCAGTGAGGAGAAGCAGGGCGGCGAGGCTGAGGAAGATAGGGGACGGCAGGAAGGTGGGCAATGGGTGGCGGCTTTCTAGGAGTTCAGGAACCCACCCCGCTCGTTCCTCGCTTCCCCTCCCGAGGCGGGAAGGGTATGAGACAAAGACGCGGGGCTTTATTGACAACTCTTTGTCTTCCCGCTTCGGGAGGACAGGCACTTGTGCCAGGTGGGTTTCTAATTCGCGCTCGACGCGCCGCCGGACGACACTAAATCACGGTTCAGGCGGCCCGTGGTTTTTGCGGCGGCGGCGTAATCGGCGCCGAGCGTGATGGTCAGAACCGGGTCGGGAGTCCAGCCAAGTTTGTTTGGGTGGACCGGACGGCGGCTGGTCGCGGGGGACTCGACGCCGAGCAGAATTGATACGTCCTGCGGGGCGTCGGGGTTCGCGACGCCGGTATCTAGCATGACGGTCCGGGCGGCTTCGGGCTTTGCGGCGGCGGTGGACGACGCGAGATGAATATGGGCGGGGACAGCATTGCCGCCGTTGCGGACATCGGTGTAGCCCTGGGCTTTGAGCTGGTCTACCGCAAACTGGGCCAGGCCCGGCACGGACGTGCCGTTTTTGACGATGATGGCGACAAGCGGACGGAATGCGGTTTCGTCGCCCTTGACCAGCCAGTTCGCGTAGGCATGGGCGACTTCAGGCTTGATTGCGTAATCCCACGCACCGCCGGGGCCCCGGAAATCCTCGCCGGGAACGGAGGCCGTCTGGATGTCGCCTTGCTGGACGCCTTTGAAGATGGCGGCGATGTCTAAAATCTGCTGGCGCGTGAAGTCCGTGCGGATGGTGGACATGGCGACATCGGCAAGCTGGGGGGCCTGAGTGATATTAGCAAACGACTTGGCTTTATCCACCATCGCCCGCATTAAAACGTGCTGGCGGTACATCCGGCGCTCATCGCCGTCTTCAAACGTCGGACGCATCCCGGCGTCCGGGTGGCGGTAGCGGGCAAAGCCGACCGCGTTGTTACCGTTCAAGTGCTGCTCGCCGGGCTGGAGATCAATCGAGAGATGGCCCCATTTGTCATGGTAGTGCATCGGATGCTCGACATCCACATCCACGCCGCCGAGTGCGTCCACCATCTTCTTGGTCGCATCAATGTTCAGCACCAAGTAGTGCGTCGCACTTGTGCCTAAAAATTCATTGACCGTCGCGACTGTCCGCTCCGGCCCGCCCGTGGAGTAAGCGGAGTTGATCTTCGTCGTGATGTTCGTCCCGGCGATGTGGGCGTAGGTATCGCGCGGGATGGACAGCATAGTCGCTGTTTTGTTGGTGAGGTTCAGCGTCATCACAAACAGCGTGTCGGTGCGGGACTGGGACGTATACACGACATCGCTGTTGGTCCAGCTATCGTCAATCCCCATGCACACGATAGTCAGCTTGTCTTCGGAAAAGCCTTCTTTAGGCGCAAACACGGCTTCATGGACGCCGTTCCAGGCCGAGCCGAAGCTGACATGGCCGTTTTTGTCGGCAATTATCTTGCCGTAGGTGTGCAGCGCCCAGCCGCCGCTGGCGGCAAGGACGAATAGGAAGGAAAGGACCGACCACAGCGCGATTTTTTTGCCTTTGCTCATAGTGTAAATGCCTTCAAGAGCCCCTCCCGCTCGTTCCTCGCTCCCTCCCCTGTTAGGGAAGGGTAATACAGACAGAGCAGTAGACGCAGGTGTTCAGTATTAACTTTCCGAACCTACCTCCGGCCCTTCCCTAACAGGGGAGGGAGCGAGGAACGAGCGGGAGGGGCTCCTACTCCGCCATCATCAGTTCCAGCCCGCGCTCCGAACGCGCCGGCAGCATTTCTCCGGTAAATCCCCACAAATGCGACTTGACGGCTTTCACTGTGACAAGCTGACCTTGCAGGTCACGCGGCGACGGGAAATTGATGGTCTTGCCCTGCCGGTTCAGCCCCGTCCATTTGAGCGGGTCTTTCGGCGAGCGCCGCTCGACCAGGATTTCGTAGATGCTGCCGACCTGACTTTTGTTGCGTTCTAGCGTGATCTCGTTTTGCAGGGCAATCAGCGCGTTCAGCCGCTCCATCTTCACGGTTTCCGGGATTTGGTCGCCCTGTACGGCGGCTTTGGTTCCCTCGCGCGGCGAGTAGGCGAACATGAACGCCGAATCATAGCGTGTCTCGGCCACAAAGCGCATTGTGTTCTCGTATTCCTCGTCGGTCTCGCCGGGGAAGCCGAGCATCAGGTCCGTGGTCAGCCCGACATCGGGGACAGCGGAGCGCAGCCGTTCGACAATGTCTTTGTACTGGTCCAGCGTGTAGCCCCGGCCCATGCGCTTCAAGAGGTTGTCGTCGCCCACCTGCACCGGCATATGCACCTGCTCGCAGACCTTCGGCAGGTGGGCGATGGCATCTATCACATCCTGGTGGAAGTCTTTCGGGTAGGGCGACGTGTAGCGTATCCGCTCGATGCCTTCAATCGCGTTCAGCCGTGTGAGAAGCTGCGCGAATGAACACGGCTCATCCAAAAACTTCCCGTAAGAGTTCACGGTTTGCCCTAAGAGGGTGACTTCTTTCGTGCCGAGCGATGCCAGCCGCTCCACTTCCAGCACAATGTCGCTTGCAGGCCGGGAGCGCTCTTTGCCGCGCGTGATGGGAACGATGCAGAACGCGCAGAACTTGTCGCAGCCGTAGGAGATGGACACGAATGATTTGAGCTTTGGCATCAGCCCACTGACCACTCGGAGGGGCGTTTCCTTTGCATGCCGGTCTTTGCGCGATGGCAGATCGGTCTCGATAATCGTGACCCGGTCCCGGAGTATCGCCGTTCGCTCCGAGCGCACTCTTTCGACGAGCGCCGGAACCCGGTCAATCTGCCCGGTGCCGACGACCAGATCCACATACGGCGCACGGCGGCGGATTTCGGGGGCTTCTTTTTGGGCCATGCAGCCGCAGACCCCGATGACTAAATTGGGGTTCGCCGCCTTTAGCTCCCGCAGCTCGCCAAGCTTGCTGTAGACTTTGCGTTCGGGCTTGGCCCGCACTGAGCAGGTATTCAGCAGGATGACCGAGGCGTCTTCGACTCGCTCGGCCTTCGTGTAGCCCTGGTTTTCCAGCATCGCCGCCATCTGCTGCGAGTCGTCCTCGTTCATCTGGCAGCCCCACGTCAGCACCGAGTACCCGCCGCGCGTGGTTTCAGACGGCGCATCGTACTGCTTCGCGCGGGGCTCCGAGTGACATATTTCAACAGGGGCAAAATCGCTTACAAGTGTCATCTACTTATTATGCCGCAAGTGCGGAAGAAATGCAAGGGCGATGAAGGGCCGACAAGGCAGAAGGGCGAACACAAGGTTCGCGCCTTACATCTTAACCGCCTGCGCTGGTCCTTATCTGCCTATCTTGTATACCGTGAACGTGTCGTTTTTATAAACTCTAGTTAAGTACGGCGGCGGGGCGGCTGTCAGTTCCACATATGAATGAACTTCGCCGTGGCGCTTAAACATCGCTGCCGAAACGTCGTTTGGGTAAAACAAATACTGCGTATGCGTGCTTTTTAAGAACGCATGGCGGTCAGTATCGGTCGTTTGGCGGTCAAATGCATCGGTGAACTCGGCGTCTTTTTTGCCGTAGGAGGGCGTCTCGGCCCAGTGTCCTGCCCAGACAGCTCGGCCTGCCTCTCCTGGCAGGGCCGTACACAGCCCCGGAAAGCCGGCCACGGCGGCATCGGAAGGCGTGTTCGCGCGAAGCCAGCCGTAGACATCTACCAGCGACGTGCTGAGAAACGGCGACAAATGGGTTTCACTGCGGTTGTGCTGCAAGTGCCGGAAGTCGCGCAGGAGAAAAAAAGCGTTCGACGGCAGCGACGCCAGCACCAGCACAGCCAGCGCAAGAGGCCGCATCTGCGGTTTGAGCTTATCCGCCAGCCACGCCGCCCCGACTCCAGCCAGCAGGCACAGCGGGATATGCTCGCCCATCAGCATTTTGCGCTGAAACGCAAACGGCAGGTAACAGACCAGAAACCCGCCGACCGCCCAGCAGAGGGCGAAGAGGAGAGGGAGAGGGACGGCCCCCACCCCCGGCGCGATCCCCGACCCCTCCCCCGCAAGCGGGAGAGGGGTGAGGATTGGGGCAACAAGCTCTTTTCTTGATCCTAACCCCTCTCCCGGCACGGGGGAGGGGTCGGCGCTCGCGCCGGGGGTGGGGGCTAACCTCCGCACCAGCAGCACGCCCGCCAGCACCGCCAGCAGAAAGACGAAGCCGTAGCCAAGCACGTAATGCCAGAATGCGGGTGACAGTGTCGGAACATTCGCGCGTTTGTGAAACACGGCTTCGGCGCTGAAGACGTAGTACATATACAGCGTCGTCGGCAGCGTCAGGGCCAGGGCGACCACGGCCCGAAGCCAGCTTTGGGCCATGCCCTTGCCGCGTCGCAGCACCGTCAGCACCACGAGAAAGACGCCCCAGGCGGCGCTTAAATGCAGCACATCGTAGGAGTGCATATTGCCGAGAATACCGCCGCAGACGCCCGCAATGATCGGATACTTCCAGCGGCCTGTTTGCTCACCCAAAAGCAAAGCGTAGAGCGTACCCAAGATCAGTATCGTGCTGACCGTCATCAGCGCCGACGTGTAAATGCTCAGGAACGTATACGCCTCCGGCTGCCAGGCATCCACCGGACTGCCGGGAAAGTTCTTGTCCTGCCAGTGCGTCCAAGTCACCCAGCCGAACCCGCTGCTGAGGCAGGCGAAGCCGAAGGCGGTTAATCGCGCGGGAATGTTTTCAGGCAGGCAATAGCGATAAAAGCGGTAAATCAGCCAGAGCAGCCCAATCCCGCCGCCAATCCGCGCCACTTGAAGCGCGGCCTGCGGCGAGCAGTGCGTGACGGCCATGAGCCGTCCGAGCAGCCAGAAGAAGACGTTAAACTCTAAGTCTTTCTGAGGATCGGTCGTGAACAAGTTGTGGAGAAAGAAATGGCCGTCAGCCATCTGCCGCAGCCAGGACAGATAATTGCAGTAGTCGTCAATGTTGTACGGGGTGCCAATAAAGAATGACGGGCGTCCGCCCTCGCCCATCACCGGCGCGAGAAAGTAACCCAGGGCATACGGCAGACAGGTGGCGAGGATAGTGAAAAGGATTAAAGCGGTGATGATGCGGCGTTCGGTTCCGCCTGTAGGGGCGCTGCTTGCTGCGCCCTCTTTATTCCGCATCAGTGTCGTCTTCCTCGGCGTCTTCTTCCACCTGCGTCCGCAGCAGCGCGGCGGCGTTCTCGGACAAAATGCGGCTGCGGTCGGGGCGTGTCAGCGTGGCGGCGCTTTCGACCAGTGCCAGCGTCAGCTCCGGGCTGCCGCCGGGCAGGCCGCTCCCGTAGACGAGTTTTCGGGGCGTGACCACGGCTGACGCTTGGGCGATCTTGTCGGTATCTAAACTGCCCGAAATCTCCAAATAAATGTTCAGATGCTTCTTTGCCGCCGCCATCGCCACCCGCCAGTCTTCGCCGCCCATGCCGAGAAAGACAAACTTCATCGCGGCAAACTCGGCGGCAATGAGACGGGCCTGATGGACCGCCTCGGCGTCGGGAGTGGCAAGCGCGACAGGCTTTGCGTAACGCCGCTGGGCATTCAAGATCTCGCGGGCGTCTTCCAGCGTCACCGGACGGCCCGGCGCGGCGAACAAGGCCGCGCCGATCATGCCGCGCCGGTTCTGGTGCCGCCGCTGTTCTTCCTGCGACTCCGCCGAGTACCCCGCGTTCAGCGTCACCCAACCGAACAAGCCGTCTTCCGGCGCGACCACGTCGCGCAAGAGCCGGTTGCCGGCGACAAAGTCGCACTGCGCCCCCAGCGCCGAGATCAGCGCCATGCCGGAAATCTCCCGGCGGCGCATCGTTTCGAGAACGGCCTCGCGGGAAGCCAAATCACCTGAAAACGGCGACACGCCGAAGTAGGCATGGGTATCAAAAGTCGGCATGGGTTATTCCTCGCTTCCCGCCTGCCAAATGGTTTGCGCGTTCCCGGACAGCACGGCTTCCTGGTCGGCGGCAGACAAGCCCGACGCCCGGACATACCGCAAAGCCGCCGCAGGGGAACGGCCCGGCGCATCGGAGCCGAACAGCACCCGCGAGATGCCGACGGTATCCCGCAGCAGCGGCAGGGCATATGGGGCAGACAGAGCGTGCGTTTCCAAATACAAGTTCTCATGCACCCGCATCAGCATAATGGCTTCCGAAAGCGTCTCCGGCGAAACGCCGTCCAGCACGACTGTATGGGGAAAATCGTCCAGCAAACGTGCTAATTGGGTTGCATCGCCGCGCCGGTCCACGCTGACCATGATCGGCATCTTGGGCAGCCGTCCCAGCACCGACAGTATCCGCAGAAACGGCGCGAACTCCAGCGGCCACCCTTGCAGGTGCGGAAAGAAGCGGACCATCTCAAACGCATTCTCGGCAATGCCTTCCATCAGCCCGTCCTGCCCCCAGTAATGCACTGGGTTCAGCGTCGCGACGGGGATCAAATGGTCATGCGCCCGGCAGGCCCGCATGGTCTCGGCGTTGCCCGCCTCGGCCTGGTAAAACAGCCCGTAAGTCGACAGCGTCAGCCCCCAATCAATGCCGCTGGCTCGCATGGCATCCACCAGCGTTTCCGGGCTGCTGTCCGCGTGCTGCGCGGGGTAGGCCCCAAACAGCGTATTCACATCGGTAATTTCCATAAAGTTGTGTCCAAAAAAGCAACCAGAACGCGGACGTGAACGTCCGCGCCGGAAGGCAATTGGAATTGCCGCGCGTCCAGGGGATGCAAGAAAAGAGTGCTAATCTGTATTCTGTCCCCTGGACAGGTGGCGTTCCCGAACGCCTTCCAGCGAGTGACTTCAGTCACTCGCCTTCATGGCCTCACACATCTGTTCCTTGAAATTCCTATCAACCATCCCTAGCGCCCGGTCGAGCCTCTTAATGCACCGCTCACGGCCCAGCACGACAATGGCGTCAAACAAGCCTGGCCCATTGGTCCGGCCTGAGATCGCGACCCGAACGGGGTGGATCACGTCGCCGCCTTTGACGCCGAACTCCTCCACCGTAGCCCGGACGACTTCTTCGGTGGAAGCGTGGTCGAAGACTTCCAAAGCCGCGAAGCCATCGCGGACGCGCCGCAAACGGTCCGCGACGCCGGGGTGGTTCAGCCACTTCTGGGCGGCTTTCTCATCAAAGAGGTACTCGTCGTCGCCGAGCAGGAAGAAGTCGGCGAGAAGGGGCGCTTCGGCCAGCGTCTTCATACGCTCTTGTTCGAGTGCCAAAACGCGGCCAATGTAGTCTAAAGTCTCGGCGTCGGGACTATCACCGACCAGCCCGCCATCTTGCAGGAACGGCAAAGTCTGAGCGGCGAGTTCGGGAAGCGAGAGTTGGCGGATGTATTGCCCGTTAAACCAGAGCAGCTTTTCCGGGTCAGAGATCGGCGAGCGGTTCAGAATGCCCGTGATGTCGAACTTCTCGACCAGTTCCGGCACGGTGAACAAATCGCGCTCTTCTTTGGACGACCAGCCCTGCATGGCGAGGAAGTTCAGTGTCGCGTCTTGAAGATAACCCTGTTTGGGGTACTCTAAAGCCCCTAAAGCGCCGTTGCGCTTGCCGAACTTCTTCTTGTCCGGCCCCATCATCACCGGCAGATGGGCATAAATCGGCGGCTCCCAGCCTAACGCGCGGTGAATAAGGATGTGCAGTGGGGCGGACGGCAACCATTCTTCGCCGCGCAGGACGTGCGAAATCTCCATGAGGTGATCGTCTACCTGAGCGGCTAAATGGTAGGTCGGGTAGCCGTCAGACTTGAGTAGAATGGCGTCTTCGAGCAGCCGGTTCTGCACCGTGATCTCGCCGTAAACTGCGTCGGTGAAGGTTGTTTCGCCTTCCATCGGCACGGCAAAGCGCACCGTCGCATACTGCCCGCGCGTGGTTTCGTACTCCGCCCACTCGTCGCCCGTGATATAGCGGTGCCGCCGGTCGTAGCCGGGCGGCAGGCCGCGCTTTTGCTGGCTTTCCCGCATCCGGGCCAGCTCTTCGGGCGTATCGTAGGCGCGGTACGCCTTGCCTTCGGCGATCAGCTGCTCCACATACTTGCCGTAAATATCCAATCTTTGGGACTGAATATAGGGCGCAAACGGCCCGCCTTTTTCCGGCCCCTCGTCATACTCTAATCCATATTCACGGAGCGAGTCCAAGATAACCTGGACGCCGTCTTCGGTTTCGCGGTTCTTGTCGGTGTCCTCAATCCGCAGGATGAACGTCCCGCCGGTGTGCTTGGCATACAGCCAATCCCACAGCGCGGTGCGGATGCCGCCGATGTGGAGCGCCCCGGTGGGGGAGGGGGCAAAACGAACGCGAACATTTGTCTCAGAAACAGTTGGCATAAGAGAATAGTACCCGTTTTGCCGGGTTTGGCGAGAAGATGGCGGTATCAATTACAATCATAGGAAAGGCTTCCCGTTGACGAGTCGTAATTCCAGGCTTTCAGATTGTAGCGATAGACGGCGAAGAAACCGCATTTCGTTGTCGAGTCTCCGTGAATGGGTGTCCCGTTGCCTGTTGTCAGCATAATAGGAGCGCCGGAAGCTGTCATCAGCACCGTCGGTATACTTCCAAAACCCCAATAGCCTTTCGGCAGAAGTTCTACTTCGGTCAGCGTCTGCGCGGACGAATTGAGCCATTGAACCGACCCGCGTGGCCCGCGCTTAACGTGGGTGACGGCGAACGCAAGTGAGACAAGAAGCAGTGTTAGGAGCGCGGCTTGAAGGGTTATGAGGATTGCTTTTTTGGTCATGGGAGTGGTCTTGTTGATCAAAACAGGGTCGCGGAAAAGCGTGGAACTGAAGTTCTACGCTGTGGGGCGAAGCGCCGATTGACCGCCTGCGCGGGCAAGGAATAAGACAACGACAAAATCTTCTCCGTACCCGCGCAGGCGGCTACTCGGCGTCCGCGCCCCACAGCGTAGAACTTCAGTTCCACGCTCATCACTTACTCCCCCATCAGCCGCTTGTTCACCGCCAGGCGATTGGGCAGGGACGGCTGGGCACCTTCGGCCTCGACGCTCAGCGACGCGGCGGCGTTGGCGAACTTGACGGCGTCTTCTAAAGACTGACCTTCGCCGAGGGCGACGGCCAATGCACCGTTGAAGCAGTCGCCGGCGGCGGTGGTATCTACAACGCTTTCAGCAGGGAAGGCTGGGATGCCCGCGTTCTTTTTGGCCGTGACGAGCCGAGCGCCATCCGCGCCGAGGGTAACGACGACGTTTTCGACGCCTTGGTGCTTGAGCATCAGCGCGGAGGCCGACGGGTCGTAGTCGCCGCCTAAAATGCAGGCGGCTTCTGTTTGGTTCGGTGTCAGGACAGAAACAAAAGACAGCATTTCGGCGGAAAGCGTCTGGGCGGGCGCGGGGTTCAGAAGGGTCGTCACGCCCGCCAAGCGTGCGATCTGGAGCGCGGACAGCACGGTTTCCATTGGGATTTCAAGCTGGCACAAGACAACATCAGCAGAGCGGATGGCGGCGGCAGCGAGATCCACGAGCGGTGAGCTAAGGCGGGCATTCGCGCCGGGCGCGACGACGATTGTATTCTCGCCGAACGTCTCATCTACCGTGATCAGCGCAACGCCGGTTTGAGCGTCGGGATCGCGGACAACAAAGCGCGTGTCTATGCCTTCGTTTTCGAGGTTTAGGACAAGCATATCTCCAAAGCTGTCGGCCCCGACGCAGCCGATGAACGTCACGACCGCGCCGAGACGCGCCGCCGCGACGGCTTGGTTCGCCCCTTTGCCGCCGGGCATGAGGGCGAATGCGCTGCCGAGCAGGGTCTCGCCGGGGCAAGGAAGCTGCGGGACGCGCACGACCATGTCGGTGTTCGCGCTGCCGACCACGACCACGCGCGGGCGTTTTTCTTCAATAGCGGCATCCTCTGCGGGTACGTCTGCGGTTGTATCTGCCATAGCATGAGGTTAGCATGTTTCAAATGGATTGTCAAGAGCAGTCGCCTTTAGACTTCGGCCCCAAATGGGTATGATAAACGTAAATCTAGGAGCCATTTCCCATGCCTATTTACAACAACATCACCGAGCTTGTCGGCAATACGCCGCTGGTCAAGCTGAATAAGATCACCGACGGCGCGGAAGCTTCGGTGCTGCTGAAACTGGAGTTCTTTAACCCGGCGTCGTCGGTCAAGGACCGCATCGCTTTAGCCATGATTGAAGACGCCGAAGCGCGGGGCATTCTGCACCCCGACTCGGTCATTGTCGAACCGACTTCCGGCAACACCGGCATCGGGCTCGCGTTTGTCTGCGCCGCCAAAGGCTACCGCTGCATCCTGACCATGCCGGAAACCATGTCGGTCGAGCGCCGCCTGCTTCTGCGCGGCTACGGCGCGGAGCTGGTGCTGACCCCCGGCACAGAAGGGATGCGCGGCGCGATTGCCGAGGCCGAGCGCATCACGGCCCGCACCCCGAATGCCTATCTCGCACAGCAGTTCAAGAACCCGGCTAACCCCGCCGTCCATCGCCGGACCACCGCCGAAGAGCTTTGGACCGACACCGGCGGCGCTATAGATATTTTGGTCGCAGGCGTCGGCACCGGCGGCACCCTCAGCGGCATCGCCGAAGTCTGGAAAGAGCGCAAGCCGGAGTTCAAAGCGATTGCCGTCGAGCCGGTCGAGTCGCCGGTGATTACCCAGACCCGCGAGCACGAGACCGTCAAGCCCGGTCCGCACAAGCTGCAGGGCATCGGCGCGGGCTTCATTCCCGACAACCTGGACATGGAGATCATTGACGAAGTGATCCAAGTGTCCACCGAAGACTCTATCAAATGGGCACGCCGTTGCGGGGCCGAAGAAGGCATCTTGATCGGCCTGTCATCGGGATCAGCCCTCTGCGCCGGCCTGCAGGTCGCCCACCGGCCCGAAAACGCCGGCAAGACCATCGTGGTCGTCATCCCGTCAAACGGCGAGCGCTATCTGTCCACCGTCCTGTTCGCTGATTTGCGCGACGACAAGTAGAACACTCGGTCGAGAAGCAAAGCCCCGGCACTGGAAGTGCCTGGGCTTTTGCCTACCAGCCAATCGTAAAAGACGTTTGCTTTTCTTCTTCCGCCGGGTCGAATGGGGACCCGGTTTCGCGCATGACGCGCTTTTGTATCTCAAACAGCCGCTTCCGCGCCTCCGCGTCCTGCGGCAGAATAATCTCTAGTGCGTCCGCGCCTTCACCAATCTCGTCCAAATATTTTCCTTCTACGCGCACCTGCACTGCACCTGCGGCATATAGTTCCCGAACCAGGGCCAGCGAATCTTCTGGAGTAAGACATTCGCTGCTGTCGCCTACACTCAGGTTTTCAACAGCATCACTGTCCTGCTGAAGCCAGGTCAGTGCTTCAGCGTGGTAAGACCCGTAAGGTAGCCCAGGATATTTGGAACCCCAAACGGCCACAAAGTCGCCAGCGCCTTCCAGGGTGATCTGCTGCAAGCTGTCTAGCCCGCCCAGACGCCGTGTTGCGTCCAATATCTCCAGTCCCGCAAGCTGCCCGTTCCGGTCGTAATTCGCAGAAACGCCTTCTGCGACCTCTTTAGCCGTCACTGCAGTTTCTTGCAGCCAGATGTGCAGGGCATCTGATTTTGGGTCATAAACAATCTTCATGCGGAGGCTCCTCCCAGCGAATTGTACCTGAACTGTCTGTTCCCTGGCTCGGCGGTGTGCTATAATAGCTCATGCGCGTCCCGGCACTGCTCCTCGGCTTTTTGTTTCTTTTGACTGTTTTTCCCGTCATGGCTGAGGAGACGCCGCCGAGTTTTCCGGTGTTCCCGCAAGTAGAGACGCATCGCATCCGGGTTGTCAATAGTGTGGACGGGGCCATCCAAGTCTCGGATGACGGGGGGAAAGACTGGCACTTGATCGGGCGTGTGACGGCCCCGGCGACCGAAAGCCTAATGGGCTACTCGGCAGCGGGTTATGCCCGGCCCGCGACGGTCGCGGCGACGGCGGTGCATGGACTGCGAATCCGGGTCGGCGACGCCGGGACGCCGGACCCGCTGCTCATCAATATATTGCCGCGCGAGTTTGCTCAGACCCCTAAGCTGTTCGGCGGCCATGTGTCGGGCCTGTCGGGCATCTATACGACAATTCCTGTCGGCACCAGCATCTTTCGCGGCTTGTCGCCGCTGGTCGGGAACCCGGTTTATTTGGAGCATGACATGGGCGGAGATTTGCAGCCCCTGCCGGTGAACTTTGTCCCGAAGGACGGCGATGTCTTTGAGATCGTCGTCTTGGCCCCGGCAAACCCGCTTCAAGAAGTGGACTTTGACAACCGTGCAGGCGGCGACGTTCGCGTGACCTACGCCGACGGCGATTCCCATATCCTGACCCAGGTGGTCAAGCCAGTGGTGGGCGTGGGGCGCTACGACGGCTGCTCGTACACGGGAGTCGGGGCGATCAACACGAACCACGACGGCGTCATCACGGTCTCGACCGCGCCGGTCAGCACGTCGCCGCTGTTTGAGGGCATCGGCCCGGAGCGGCGCGGGGGGTTCCAAATCCAGCCAGCCTTCCACAATGCCCAGGGCGATGGCGCGGGCGCTCCGTCGGTGCTTGTCATCGGCTCCCGCAAGCGCCCCGCCGCGCCCGAAATGGAAGGCCGTCCGCCGCTGTTTTACGGCTACTTTGATTTGGCGTGGAGCCGCAGCGAGCCGCAGCATTCCTGGCGCACGGAAGTCCAAAGAAGGCACGGCGGCTGGGAGCCGATGCCGACGCTCATCGGCAGCCGGACACTGGCGCTGGCCGATGTCACGGCCCTGCGCCTCGTTCGCCGCGCCGCCGGGGACAAAGCCTGGCGGGACGGCCAAATCCGCGCCGCCGAGTCCGATTATTTCCAAACGGCGCTGGCCGAGGCCCGCGCCGGAAAGTCTCTCGTCGAGCGCGGCGCAATCTCTTTCACCGTCGCCGCGCCCGACCGGCGCACGGCGTTCCTTTCGTTCTACCGGGATGGCCGGTTTACCGGCGTCACCAACAGCATTCCATACACGTTCCGCTGGGACACCCGCGAAGTCCCCGACGGCGAATATGTGATAGAAGCCGAAGCGCAGGATGTCAACAACCAAGGTTTGTCCACAACACGCACAAAGATTTGGGTAGACAACGCGCACCGGGTCGCCCGGTAGCGCCCGGAACCTGGCATCAAAATGCCGGGTGTCCCTGGAGATTTCACCGTATGCGTTTCTCGTACCTCGCCCCAGCTCTGCTCGGCCTCGGTCTTTGCGCCCTGCCAGCGCTCGCCACCACTAAGGGGCTGAACCAGATTGTGACGCCGGACGTGCAGCCGTTCGGCATTTTGTCTGTGTCGTTCCAGCAGCAGGACCCGAACATCGCCAACCGCTACGAGGTGCAGGCGGAGCTTGGGATTACCCGGCGCTTTGAAGTTGCGGTGTTTCAAGGCGCGTCGCCGCCCGAACAAGTTTTCAATGCTGAGTACAGCTTGTTTCAGAACAACCCGTATTTACTCTCGGTCGGTTTCTTCAACTGGACTACTAAAGGCTCTGCGCCGCAGCCGTACCTCGAAAGCGGCTACTACAAAGGCAACACGCAGCTTATGCTCGGCGTGGCCCGCGTCATCTCCCAGCAGCCCGATGTCGCAGGCTTTATCCAGAACAAGCACCAGTACCAGGCCATTCTCGGCTACGGCTACCGGATCAATCCGCGTGTTCTGCTCCAGCTCGACTACCAGAGCGGCACGGCAAATTCGGCGACCGCTGGGTTCACCTACAACGTGACGCCCCAGCTTCAGTTTAATCCCGCGCTGTACCTTTCCAACGCTTCGGGACATAAGCTGTGGGGTTATGCGGTCTTAACCTGGAACATTGACATGTTCGCCCCGCATCCCGTCCAGCCGCCCGCGCCGGCGACTTTGCCGAAGTCTCAGGGCCAGGCGAACACGCCGCCGAAGTCTTAGCAGCGGGCCTCCCGCAATTATTCCAATCTCTGTTATACTAAATCCATGTTATACTAAAAGATAACAAGGAGGCAATAATGCCCGACACAACCGCCGCACTTCCTACTGCCGTACTGCCGAATGGCTCCGCGCCGCTGAGTCACGAGCTTTCGTCCCCGGAGCGCGAAAAACTCTGGGAAAAGCTGCGCCTGCCTCACCACGAGCACGACCATCCGCCGGTCGCCAACGCAAACGACGTGTATAAAAGCAGTCTCAGCCCGCTCGATAAGCTGGCGGTCCAGATCACGGACCGGGTCGGCTCGATGGGCTTTTTTCTTGCCATTCTGGTTTGGACCATTCTGTGGACCACCTACAATATTCTTGCCACCGAAGCCCCAAGCCTGCACTGGAAATCATTCGACCCGTTCCCGGCATTCGTCGCGTACCTGCTTATCTCAAACGTCATCCAGATTTTACTGATGCCGCTGATCATGGTCGGCCAGAATGTTCAGGGTCGGCACACGGAAATCCGGGCGCAGCTTGACTTTGAGATCAACCAAAAAGCGGAAAAAGAAGTCATGGTCATCCTGCACAACTTGGAGCATCAAACTGACCTCTTGATCCAGCTTATGCGGCATTTGGAGTGCAAAATTTCCGAAGAAGAAGTTCGCGCCCTGGCTGCCGAGCGCGACATCGCCGACAAAATGGAAGCCGTCAAATCAGCATCGGTGTGACTTCCCCATGACACTGCCTGAGAAAATCGGCCAGATGCTGCTGCTGGGCTGGATGACCGGCCCGCAGGCGGACGCTCTTGTCACCGAGTTTGTCGCCGGGGGCGTCATTCTCATGGGACGCAACATCGGCACGCCTGCCGAAACGTCGGCCCAGATCGCGCACCTGCAAGCGCTCGCCTATGAAAACGGCCTGCCGCCGCTGTTTGTCGCCGTGGACCAGGAAGGAGGCCGCGTTCAAAGGCTCGGCCCGCCCCGCTACCCTGCCCGCCCGTCCGCCCGCGCCCTCGGCGCGTCTCCTGACCCCGTCCCAGCCGCTCGGCAGACGGCGCACAGCATCGGCAGCGAACTTAGCGCCCTGGGCTTCAACTGGGACTTCGCGCCGGTTTTGGACGTGGACAGCAACCCGCAAAACCCCGTGATCGCCGACCGCTCCTACAGCCCAAGTGCCGGCATCGTCGCTGCGCTCGGCGTCGCCGCCGTTCATGGCTTCCAGGAGGGTGCTGGGATACTCGCCTGCGGCAAGCACTTCCCCGGCCACGGTGATACCGAGACCGACTCCCATTTCGCCCTGCCGACTATTCGCCGCACTCGCGCCGCGCTGGACGCCGTCGAGATGGTCCCCTTCCGCGCCGCCATTGAGGCGGGGCTGGCCGCGATCATGACCGCGCACATCCTGTTCCCGGCTCTGGACCCCGATCTGCCCGCAACCCTTTCCCATGCCATTTTGACCGGCCTCCTGCGCCAAGAGCTGGGCTTTGACGGCCTTATCATCACCGACGATTTAGAGATGCGCGGCGTCGCCGAGAAATGGGGCGCTCCCGAAGCCGCCGTTCTCGCCGTCCTCGCCGGCGCGGACATTCTGCTCTGCTGCCATGAATGGGAGACCCAAAAGGCCATTCAGGCCGCGCTCTTGTTCGCCGTTCAAACAAGCCGTCTCTCCGAAAGCCGCCTCGACCAGTCGCTCGCCCGCATCGCCGCCGCGAAGGCCCAGTGGGTACAATCAGGGGAGTGGGTACACTGACGGCATGATGCACCGGATCGAGCCGAGCTGCCCTGAACTCCAAGAAGTCCTGTCTGCGCTCTACCAAGCCAGCTTTGTGCCGGGCGAAGCAGCGCCGCACTTCCGCCCCGACGGGACGACAGATGCATGGGCGCTGGACCTGCGGCTCGGCCTGTCCCAACACTCTTCATTGACGCCGATTGCCCAGAAGATGGGCCAGGCGATCCGTGCCGCCGGGGTCAATCAGATCGCCGGCAAAGGCTACGGCAGCGCGTTTCTGCTCGGCGGCATTCTTGCCGCTACTCCCAATCTTCGCGGCGGAATTATCCGGGACACGGCTAAACCGCACGGCTTCCGAAAGCTTCTCGAAGGCTCGCTTACCACTGACCGCCCTGTCTTTCTCGTGGACGACGTTCTTTCCAGCGGCCGCTCCGCCGCCGAGTCGCTCACCGTGCTTCAGCAGCACGGCTTTTTCGTCGCCGGAATCGCAGTTGTCTTCCGCTACGGCTGGCGCAAGTCTGAAGAACGGCTTAAAGAGCATCAAATCCCCGTCTACTCGCTCGCGACACTTTATCTCAAGGATAAATTATGAGTATCACAACAGATTTTGAGTTGGCGCATAGTCAGCAGCGCCAAGACCTTCTCGGCACTCTCGCGGATCTTGTTAATAAACTCCCCCAGAACCGAGTTTTGCGCCTGGCTGTGGATGGCGTTGACGGTGCGGGTAAAACGACCTTTGCGGATGAACTTGCACAGGTCCTCCAAGATCGCGGCCAAGCGGTAGTCCGCGCCTCTGTTGATGCGTTCCACAATCCGAAAGCCAAACGGTATGAAAGGGGGCGCACTTCTCCCGACGGCTTCTTTCTCGACTCTTACAACTATGATGGGTTAAAGGAAGCCTTGCTCGATCCGTTGAGTCCCGGCGGGACAGGCCGCTATCGCACAGCAATCTTCGATCACAGAGCCGATCTGCCTTCTCTAGCGCCTGAACGGCAAGCGCGGTCCGGCTCAATTCTTGTCTTCGACGGCATTTTCCTGCATCGGCCTGAGCTGCGCGGCTACTGGGACTTTTCGATCTTTCTTGATGTTGCGTTTGCCGTTTCTGTACCAAGAATGGCACTGCGAGACTCCGCATCACCTGACCCCGCGTTTCACGAAAACCGCCGCTACGTCGAAGGGCAGATACTGTATTTGCAGGAGTGCAGCCCGAAGCAGTACGCCACAATCACGATTGACAACAGCAACTTAGCCAGTCCCTATATCGTGATAAAGGAAGCAAATTTTGACGGATCACTTTAGTGCAGCGCGGCTTAATGCAGAGCGGTTGCAGGAGAAGCATTTTGACCCGCTTTGCCGGATGCACCAGAACCCGCGTGTCATGGCAACACTCGGCGGGGTGCGCTCAGCGGCGCAGACCCGCGACTTCTTAAACAAGAACCTGGACCACTGGGAACAGCACGGCTACGGGCTGTGGATCTTCACGGCAAAAGACGATGGGCGGTTTGTCGGGCGGGGCGGACTGCGGCACACTGTCGTCGGCGGCGGGGATGAAGTCGAGCTGGCGTATGCGCTGGAAGCTGAGTTCTGGGGGCTGGGCCTCGCGACCGAAACGGCGGAAGCGATAGTCGGTTTCGGCGCGGTGCAATATGGTCTGAGCAACCTCGTCTGCTTTGCGCTGACTGGTAACTTAGCATCGCGGCGAGTAATGGAAAAAGTCGGCTTTGAGTTCGAGCGTGAGATTGTTCACGCCGGCCAGCCGCACGTTCTGTATCGCCGCAAGGCCGCTGAAACAAGAGTTCGGGCTGTGCGCCGGGAAGATTTAGAGGCGCTGCTGGAACTGTATGTGCATCTGAACCCGGACAATGCGGCTGTGCCGGACGACGCGCTTTTGCTGCCCGCGTGGGAGCGGATTTTGAGCGACCCAAACGTGTACTGCTTTGTCGCGGAAACGGACGGCGTGCTGACGGGTTCGTGCCTGCTGGCGGTGGTGCCGAACTTGACGCGCGGCGCACGGTCTTTCGGGGTCGTTGAAAACGTGGTGACGCATAAAGAGTACCGGCGGCAGGGAATTGGGACGCGGCTGATGCGTCATGCCCTCCAAGCCGCCTGGGACGCGGGCTGCTACAAAGTTATGCTCCTTAGCGGAGCGCGGCGCGAGGACGCGCACCGATTTTATGAGGAACTCGGCTTCACGCGCGATGGGAAAATCGGTTTCGTGGCTGCTGCGCTTTTCCTACTTTAAGTGTTGTCCCGTCAGGGATGTCTCGCAGGTTTTAGCCCGTTGCTCCGGCGGCCTGGGGCATTTGTGCTTGGCGCTGGGCGACTTGGATTTGGGCGAGGCCGTCTTGGATGAAGCTTAAAATGGCGAGCCAGGCGATGACGCTGAGGACGCCGAGCAGGGGTAGGTACACCAGCGTCGGCAGGGGCAGGCCGAGGAGCGGCAGATCCCAAACCGTATGCAGAAGCATCGCGAGGCCGAGAACCCGCAGGAAGCGGATGTCCGTGACCATGCCCCACTCAAAAGGCCGGTCGCCTTTGACTTTCCATAAGGCCGCGCCCTCTAACGCCGCCCACGCGACGTGGCCGCCGGGGGCGAGAACGCCCCGCAGCAGGATGGAGTGCTGAACGGCGTCCATGTTGATGTGCAGGCCGCCGGTGTCGGTGGCTTGCAGGCTGTCGAACAAGGAGGTCAAGGCGTAGCCCGCCGACTCGAACCCCGCAAAACCCGCCCCAATCGCCCCGCCGAGCAGCAGGCCGTTCAAGGTCCAGCGGTACTTCGGAGTGCGGACAAAGAGGAGCAGGACCGAGGCTTTCCCGATTTCCTCGATGATCCCCGGCAGCGGCAGGTGGACGGCGTTGGCGATGATGCCGCTCCAAAAGAGCGTCACAATGAGCGCGAGGATGCCGCCGACCAGGATCGCTTTGAAGACTTGATAAAACGAGACGTTGTGCGGGACGTTCATCTCGAAGTAGAAGATGACGACCGTGAGCGGGATCGCGAACGACCCCGTAATGATCAGCCCCGGCAAGCAGTTGACGTTGTCGAACTGCTCGACGCCGACGGAGAAGCCGAAGAAAACCAAGAGGGACAGGGCGAAAATGCGGAAGAAGACCCAGGGCTTCGGCCAGACAGCCCGCACGGACGTAAGCGACGGAGTGGTGGTACGCGCCCCGGTCATAAAGTATTCTTCGACATCGGCATCGTCGTGCCGGTGAAACACCTCTGAGAACAGCTCGCCTGCGTTGAAGTTCTCCACCGGCCCGCCGCCGGTGACGGCCCCGACCCGGTGGTTCAAGTTCTGGAACCAGTCGCGACCGGCTTGCTGAGGTCCCGGCGGAGGCGACGGCGGCGCGGCCTGCCACCAGGACTGGCCGATGAGAAGCGGCACGCCCGGCGGCAGGACACCTTCTGTGACGGCCTGGCCGTTCAGCACGAGCGGCCGGCCGGTGCGTGTCCGGAAGTGGAACTGGCCGTGCTGGAACGCCGCTTCCGCCTCGTCCCCAAGCAGGACGGGCTGGCTGCCGACGAGCATTTGACGGCCCTGCTCCGGGCCGGAGACGCAGGCAAACAGCACCGCCGGTCCCGGCGGCGGGGAGGGCGGCGTCGGGGAAAGCGGGACGCCGCAGCGTCCGCAGTAAGACGTTCCAGGCGGGTTGACAAAAGCGCAGTTCAGGCAGGGCATTCAGACTCGTCTCCTACGAGTGGTGAAATACGATGTTCTCGACCCGCCAGCCGCTGGGGGTGCGAGTTAAATAAACTGTCTGCGGAGTGACAGCGTCCGTCTTCTGGTCCTGAGCCGTATGGCCCGGCTCGGAGTAGATCGTCGTGTCCCATGTTTCCGTCACGTCTACCTGCGCCTCCGTGCCGTCGGCGCTCGGCTTGAATGCGCTGAACTCCTGGGCCGTGAGGCGGCTTTCCTGCGTCTGGTGTGCGCTCTTCAGTGAGGCGACTTCGTCCAGTTCATGCGCCAGCGCCGGGCCGGTGTAGGACAAAGACAAGGGTGCAGGATTAAGAGTTCTAACGGCGCTCACTTCGGCGGCGTCGGCGTTCTTGACAGCGGCGGTCACATCCGCCGGCATGTCTGCCTTGTGATGCAGGTACCGGAACCCGAAGAAGACGGCAAGCAGCAGCAGCGGAAAGAGCAAACGGCCCCGCAGCGAGCGCCTGCGGTGCGGCGCGGCGGCAGCCGAATAGGGCGGCGCTTGGGCGTAGCCGGGAGGCGGCGTTCCCGACTGGCCGGTTGTGACGCTGGTTTTGATGGAGATGGTGGAATGCGCCGAACCGGCATCGAGCAGCCCGGACATTCCCGCTTTGTCCAAAGCTTCTTTCAAGGCGGCCTGCATTTGCGGCGACTGCAATTCGGGAATGGCCGACAGTGGCGTGTCGGTGTAAGTCACCGGGCCGGCAGCCTCGGAAGGCGGAGCGTCCGGCGGCGTCTCGGCAAAGCTTTGTGTCTCGGCAAAACTCGGCGGCGCGGTGGACGCACCGAGATAGGGCGGCGGCGCGAGAACATCTTCCACGAGCGCCGTGCCGTCGTTCAGGCAGTTAATCAATGTGATGTTGGTAAAAGTACGTCCGCATTTAGGGCAGCGCTTCATGGAACAAACTCCTTGCGGCTAACGTTTCAGGTATATTGAAAGCCTATGATACTGGAGAATTATACCCAATGAAAGCGCTGCTTGCGTCCCCGCGCGGCTTCTGCGCGGGCGTGGACCGAGCGATTGACGTGGTGGAAGAAGCGCTGGAGGTCTTCGGCGCTCCGGTCTATGTCCGCCACGAGATCGTACATAACGAGTATGTGGTGGAGCGGCTGCGGCGGCGCGGCGCGGTCTTTACCGATGATCTGGCGGATGTTCCCGACGGCAGCGTTTTGATCTTTTCGGCGCATGGGGTCGCGCCGGCGGTTCGCACTGAGGCGACCGCTCGGCACCTCAAAGTCATTGACGCGACCTGCCCTTTGGTGACAAAAATTCACTTAGAAGTCCACAAGTTCCTGAAGCGCGGCTACGGCATCTTCTACATCGGCCACAAAGGCCATGTGGAGACGGAAGGGACACTCGGCGAGGCGCCGGGCCGGCTGCACCTGGTCTGCGACCTGGCCGATGTCGCGCGGCTGGCCGAGCCGGCGGAAGACAAGCTGATTTACCTGACCCAGACGACGCTGTCCATTGACGAGACGCAGGAGATCGTCGAGGCCCTCCGGGCGCGGTTCCCCCGCCTGGAAAACCCGCCGACCGGCGACATCTGCTATGCGACCCAAAACCGGCAGGACGCGATCAAAGTCATTGCCCCGCAAAGCGATGTGGTGCTGGTGATCGGCTCGCAGACTTCCTCCAACACAAAGTCGCTGCGGCAGGTCGCCGAAATGCTGGGCGCACGAGCGTTTCTCATCGGCGGGCGCGAGGATATCACCGACGCGATGCTGGCAGGCGCGGAGACCATCGGAGTTACCAGCGGCGCGTCCGCCCCGGAAGACCGTGTGCAGGGGGTGCTGGACGAGCTGCGAGAGCGCGGCGTCTCGGAAGTCAAGTCGGTGAAAGTGCGGGAGGAAGACATGGTCTTCACGCCGCCCCGCGAGATGAAGCTGCTGCGAATGGCGCATGTGGGGAAGTAAAGTCGGGAAATAAAGTAATGAGGACGCGGACGTGAACGTCCGCGCTGAAAGGGCTTCGCCCGCCTGTCTAGGCGACAGAAGAGACAGACAAGAAAGCCAGCAAGCATTGGCATTGCGTCCCCTGGACGCGCGGCAACTCCGATTGCCTTCCAGCGCGGACATTCATGTCCGCGTCCTGCACATCCTTACCAAATCATCATGCTCCTCCAAAACCAAATCGCACTTGTGACCGGCGCGGGCCGGGGCATCGGGTCGGCCATCGCCCGGCGGTTTGCCGCCGAGGGTGCAAAAGTCGTCGTCCATTACCACGCCAGCCGGGAGAGGGCCGAAACACTGGCATTGGAAATCGGCGGCCTCGCGCTCGGCTGCGACTTGACCGACCCGCTGGCGACCGAGGCAATGGTGGCCGACGCGCTTTCGCATTTCGGGCGCATTGACATACTCGTCAACAATGCTTCCTCGTTCGCCGCTGACTTAGACTTTGCTTCGGCGACGTGGGACGACTTCCGGGCCGAGTTCGACGGCGTCGTCGGCGCGACGGTCAACCCGACCAAAGCCGTCGTGCCGGTGATGCAGGCGCAGCGCTCCGGGCGGATCATCAACTTCGCCGCGACACTCGTGCAGCGGCCTGCCCCCGAATACATCGTCCACACGACCGCGAAAAGTGCGCTCATCGGCCTGACCCGAACGCTGGCCCGCGACCTCGGCCCGCACGGGATTACGGTCAACTTGATTTCCCCCGGCATGACCCTGACCGACTACTCCCAAAGCCTGCCCGATGACCTCAAAGCCCGCGTCGCCGGCCAGACTCCGCTGCGCCGCCTCGCGACCCCGGACGATGTCACCGGAACTGTGCTGTTTTACGCCTCCCCGCTGGCCGGCTTCGTCACCGGCGCCAACATCGCCCCCGACGGCGGCCTTGCGATCTTGTGACTGATGAGCCAGCCGACAGCAGTTCCTAAAAACGCCCCGCACAGCACCTGGTAGGGAAAATGCGCGTGGCCTTCCACCCGTGACCAGCCGATGGCAACGGCGACGGCGAACCACAGCGGCGTCCCGCGTGGGTAGGTCTGCATCAGCAGCCAGGCCAGCGCGAACGCAAACGTCGTGTGGCCGCTGGGAAAGCCCGTCGGGTCGCCGTCCGGGCGCGGCAGGCGTGTTACGCGCTTCAGCCCCTCAATGCACAGCGGCGTCACTGAAGCCGCCAGCCCCACCCACCAGAAGAAGCGCCTATCCGAACGCGCCCCGCGCCAGAGCAGCAGCGCCAAAGACACCCCGATAAGCGACTGATACAGCGTGTGGCTGCAAAAGTCCCCCGTAAGCTGCATCGCCCGAACTGTCCACGGCGGATGCACCAGAGACGCCGCCAGGATAAGCCCGCTGCCGAACGGCCACCGGAAGGCACGAAAAGATTTCATCACGACAAGACTACGCCGCGTTCCAGCGGCTTGGTTCCGCCCGAAGTGCCTTGAAGATAATGCGTTTCTCGATAAACTATGTCATAATGGAGCAAACCGATGTTTGGAGAGATGACCTGGTATGGCGAGTGCGGCGACTTTTGTGGCATATATTGATGAAGCAGGGGATGAAGGATTTAAGTTCGGCAAAGGGTCTTCGGAATGGTTCGTGCTGGGAGCCGCTATCCTGCGCCGGGCTACTGAGATGCCGGAGATTAAGCTGATTGACGATGTGCGGGCGCGGCTCAATCGCGGCAGAAAACCCGACCGGCAGTTTCCTGCTAAGAAAGCGCTGCACTTCCGCGACCTCGATCATAATGTGCGCAAATACTACGCGGCTCGTATCGCACAAGCCGACTTGACAACCGCCGTCGTTCTAGTTAAAAAACGTGATACGCTCTCCGGGAATGGGACCGCCGCAGAAGAAAAAGAGCGTCAAATGGCGCTCTACCATGCGGCGACACTGTGTCTGATCGAGGCGATTTCACATCATTGCTCTGAGACATATTTGACGGGTGAGCCGGGAGATGGCTCCGTAGATTTGGTGTTCTCCAGCCGCAGTACCCTTGACTACACCCAGCTCACGGAAACTATCAAGATGGCTTTAGCAGACTCAGACGCTTTCGGACACCGTACTTTTATGATGACAACTACTCACCCTAGCGCAGATGCCATCAAGCCTTCCCAAGTTCAGGCAATTATGCACAGCAAGAGCATGGGGCTTCAAATTGCCGACGCTGTTACCAGCAGTTACTATTATGCTGTAGAAAAATCGGCGGATGAGTTCACCGAAGATGCCTATGTGCGGCTTCTACTGCCCTGTGCCTATCGCTACTCCGGCGAGTTGTTCGGTCACGGGATTAACGCGCAACTTTGTAGAAAAGAAACAAAAGCGGAGATGCAGAACGAATTGGTATGCTGGGGAAGGTAAAGAGGTTACAAAAAAAAGGGTTGCAGGTCCGGGCCGTTGGATCCCACCGATGTGTCGGCTGCCGTCCGCAAAGGACGACCAAAGGTACTCCGCGCTCCCTGCATTCTTATTATGGCAAACTGTTGACAAAATGTAAACAATTTTGCAAAAGATTTTGCTAACACTTTTATCTGCATTGTGACAGTGAGTCGTTTTATCTATGACCAATACCCTCTTTTACGGCGATAATCTAAACGTCCTGCGGAGTCACATTGCGGATGCGTCGGTAGACCTCGTTTACCTCGATCCCCCGTTCAACTCTAACCGTGACTACAATGTTTTGTTCAAAGAGCAGTCGGGCGCGGAAAGCCCGGCGCAGATCAAAGCCTTCGGCGATACCTGGCGCTGGGCCAATGCGGCGCTCGACTGGGACAACTTCCCGGAGCTGTGTCCGAACCCGCGCGTCCAGGACCTGATGGAAGGCTTCCTGAAGATGCTGGGCCACAACGACGTGTCGGCGTATTTGGTGATGATGGCCCCGCGCCTGTACCACCTGCACCGCGTCTTGAAGCCCACCGGCAGCCTGTACCTGCACTGCGATCCTACGGCAAGCCACTATCTGAAACTGCTGCTTGACGCGATTTTCGGGCCGAAGAACTTCAAGAACGAGATTATTTGGCAAAGGGCTAATGTCAAGGGAGATGTCAGGCGAAAGTTTGGGTCTAACCATGACAGCGTCTTTTTGTATACGAAAACGTCTGACTTTACCTTTCACTCCCAGTTTGGTCATCAGCACGAGGCATATATGGGGCGCTTCCGGCTTAATGATAACGACGGTCGCGGTCTTTACCGTTTAGCCCCGCTTGATAGTCCCAACCCGCGTCCCAATCTCACCTACGACTACAAGGGATACAAGCCACCTGCAAATGGCTGGCGCGTCAGCCGCGAACTCATGGAACAACTAGACGCAGACGGCAGGCTTGCCTTCCCAAAATCGCCGGATGGCCGTATTGCCCGAAAGCATTATGTTCAGGAGCAGGAAGGGCCGAAGATCGGCGACACTTGGACAGACATAGCGACATTGCAAGCTATAGACAAGGAACGTCTCGGCTATCCGACGCAGAAGCCGCTTGCGCTTCTTGAACGCCTCATTGAAGCCAGCTCCAACCCCGGCGATGTCGTACTCGACCCGTTCTGCGGGTGCGGAACGGCCATTGTCGCGGCGCAGCAGCTTGGGCGGGCGTGGATTGGAATTGACGTGACGCCGATTGCGACCAGCCTGATTGTGGACCGGCTGGCCCGGATGCACTGCCGGGATCTGCGAACCGTCAAAGCCGGCGACGCCGACTTTGCCCGCGCGTTTCAAGTGGAAGGGCTGCCGACCGACCTGCCGGGGGCGCAGAAGCTCTTCTTAGACAATCCCAAAGACTTTGAGATGTGGGCGGTCAGCCTCATCCCCGTGACGCCGCAGGACAAAAAAGGCGCGGACGGCGGGATTGACGGCATCAAGGACTACTTTGTCGGCGAGAAGAAGCCGATCCGGGCCGTGGTGCAGGTCAAAGGCGGCCATGTCGGGGCGCCCCAAGTACAGCAGCTTCGCGGGGCGATGGAGAAGTTCGGCGCGACGCTGGGGCTGTTTCTCTCGCTGGAAGCGGCGACTTCCAAGATGCACGACGAAGCGGGACACGCCGGGTTTTATACCCTGCCGCTGACAGGGAAGAAAATTCCCCGGCTTCAGCTTCGGACTGTCGGCGATCTTTTAGACGGCCATAACTTTGAGCTGCCGTCGTATGCCGCCCCGTCGCAGGCCGTCGCCGACGCCCCGGCGGCGATCAAACAAACAGGACTGGATTTGTAACGACTATGGACATAACCAAAATTGCCCCGCCGGAGCCGTTCGCCGCGCTGATTTTTGACTGCGACGGGACACTGGCCGATACCATGCCGGGGCATTTTGCCGCCTGGGTCGCAGCGCTCCGGGCGGGCGGCGGGGACATCACGGAAGAGCGGTTCTACAGCCTGGCGGGGGTCACGTCGGCAGCGATCATTGAGATACTCAACACTGAACACGGCTACACGCTGGACATCCCGGAGACGGTGGAGCGCAAAGAGGCGATGTATGTGGACTCCCTGCACGACATCAAAGAAATCACGGCAGTCGCGGACATCGCCCGCGCCTTTCACGGCAAAGTGCCGATGGCGGTCGCGTCCGGCGGCCTGCGGGACGTGGTCCACGCGACCCTCGACACGATTGGCCTGCGCCCGCTGTTCGATGCCGTCGTGACTGCGGAAGACGTCACCCACGGCAAGCCTGCGCCGGACATCTTCCTCAAAGCCGCCGAAATGCTCGGCGTCTCCCCCGCAGACTGCATCGTCTACGAAGATGGCGACCCCGGCATTGTCGCCGCCCAGGCCGCCGGAATGCGTGTGGTAGATGTCCGTGTGCTGTGGGGGTAGGGACCATCTCACCGCCCGATTAAATCTCGCCGCACAAGGACACTTCCAGGCCGAGGGCTTGAAAGGCGGCGGCTTTGGCGTAGAGGCCGCGCCGGGCGGCATCCTCGCCGGGGGCATAGACGACCTGGATGTGGTTGGCTTTGTGGCGGGCCATCATCTGGTCGCGCGAGATGCCTTTCAAGACCGCATGCATAATCGGCCACTGCGGCGTGGTCTGCGCCCATCGGTCTTCCGTTTCGGCGTCCGGCAGGACCACGGACTCGACGAGGCCCAAATCTACTTTGAGCCTGCCTTCGGCGACAAACACGCGGCTCCAGACGAGGAAGCCGGGCTTTGAGATGCCTTTGATTGTGCCGCCGCCCAGTCGAAAATACATCGGCGGCTGGCGCTCGGAGACGGCGTCTTTGTAGCCCTTGGAAAAGTGGGCGGGCGGGACGGCACCGGAAATCTCGAAGACCCAGACGTACTCGTCCCGCCCCTCGCCTGTATACTGCCGGCCCCAGCGCAGGTCGTGCAGGGTCGTCTCCGGCGGCCAGCCCAATTTGCGCCAAAGGCGGTTTGTGACGAGAGCGTCCAGCCCGGCGCATTCGTCCACTTCGTTAAAGCACGGCAGCGCCCGGCCCGCGTACAGCTCTTCGCCGGTCGTCTCGTGCAGCACAGGAGGCCGCTGGACGTTGTTCAGCAGACCCTCCACTAAGTCTGACGCCGGGACGAGGTCTTTTAGCCCCTGCTGGTACTGAATGCCGACCGCCGCGCAGCCGAACTCATCGGCCAGGCGCATCGCCGCAACATACATTCGGCACTGGCCCAGCACCTGCGCTTCGGTCAAATCTACGGCGTCGTCGGGGCCGAAGTGGAACGCCATGCCGTGCTGCACCAGCCACTGGTAGACGCTCTGGGCGTCGGCGTCCGAGACCGTCTGCATCTTGGCGTACAGCGAAGACTGGCTCAGTCGCTCCTTGTAGACGCCGACTTCATGCAGCAGCTCGTCGGGAATGATCGCGTTGGACATACCCATGCAGCCCTCGTCGAAGATGCCGAGTATGGCTTTTCGGTGCCGCAGCGCTCCGGCAAACTCATGTCCCACTGTGACGCTTTCTTCCGGCGCTTCCGATTCGTCATAGGGGCAGACATGGCTTTTGTTGTGCCGGACAGTCCCGTCCCGCAGCCACGCCCGCAGGCCGTTCGCAAAAAACGAGTCGGTGAAATCCTCGCTCCAAAGCGTGGAATATTTGACGCCCGCTTTGGTCAGGCACCCGTTCAAATTCAGCATTCCGACCAGCCCCGGCCACTGCCCGCTCCAATTCGCGACTGTCAGGATCGGCCCCCGATGCGTCATCAGTCCCGCCAGCACATGATTGGAATACTGCCAGACCGCTTCGGCGACGATCAGCGGCGCGTGGGGATCAATCCCCAAGAACACTTCCATGCCGTACTTCTGCCCGTCAATAAAGCCGTGCTGCTTGACCGGGTCGTAAGCATGGCCCCGCTTCACCGTCCAGCCTTCTTTAGCGACCGCCGCCGTAAGCTGCCGTTCCATCGCCGCCTGCGCGGCCTCGCAGGCTTGATTTGCCGCCAGCCGCAGGTCGCCGCTGGCAACCAAGATGACTTCTTTCATCGGGAAGTGTCCTTTAACAAACAATAAGAGCGTTAGGACATAAGTATATAGGAGGGATGGGGGATTGTCAAGTTGGAAGAGGATTTGTTGAATCAGCGCGGCGTCAGCAGAAACGCCCGTTCCTGCCCGTGATGGAAGCCCTTGCCGACAATCTGGCCGCGGTCGTTGATGCTGTACGCCGCTTCCAGGGTCCAATCCGAGTTTCTGGGAATCATCTCGGCTAAATCCTGCATCTTGCCCCCTTTGCAGACAAACGCCCCGGTCATGTGCTGCTCCAAGTGGCGCTGCCAGAAACCGCTGCGTCCGGCCTGGCTCTGCAAAAACGTGTGAACGGGGCTGTCTTCGCGAAAACAGCGCCCGACCACCTCGCCCCGGTTATTGATGCTTTCCGCGCTGGCATCATCGTACTTCGGCGGCGCACCGAGATCAGTCAAACGCCCGCTGTCCCACAAAGCCGCATGAGCCATCGCGCCCACGTTGATGCTGCCGGCAGCCTGCCCCAAATCGTTGACCGAGTTCGCGCAGCCGTGAGTGCAGGATGCCGGCAGGGGCAGCGTCGTCATCATCTTTCGGCGGGTGTCATATAGAAAGGGCGCTTCGAGAACCCGTCCGGTACGGGGCCAGTAACAGCCCGCGACCTGCCCCAATGAATTGATACTCCGCGCCTCGCTGTCGCCGCCGAGCGCCGCGCCGAGGTCCGTCATCTTGCCCTGACTGTAAACAAAAGCATGTTCAACAAGCGGGCCGCGCGGGGCCGAGAGCATCACCCGCCCCACGACTTCTCCCAATGCGTTAATGGCAGCGCCCCGGCTGTCGCTGAAGCCGGGTAGGGTGCCGAGCGCAGTCATTTTGCCGTTTTGGAACACAAACGCCTGCTCCGCCGGCGACGTGCCGAAATCACCCGTCACCGCGCCCTGAGCATTAACCCCTCGCGCCAGGCTTTCCGCCGTCCGGGGCAGAGGACCGATTTTGACCGTAATCACGCCATTCTGAAAGACGCAGGATCGCTTGCCGATGGCCTGCGTGTAGCCGCAGATCGCGCCTTGACTGTTGATGGCAAACGCTCCGCTTTTCGTGTCACCCGGCAGAACGCCGAGGTCGGTGATGGTGTAACGCGGCGCAGGATGGCAAGATAGCAGGAGCGGCAGGGTAAGCGCCAAAAGCAGAGCAAAGGCGGAAGCGGCCAGTGTGCGGCGGGAGTTTAGGACCGGCATGGGTGGAGCTTCCTTCAGAGGAGAGACTGGAAGAAACGCGGCAATCAAGAACGCGGCAATGAATTGCGACGCTATGGGGCGCAGACGCCCAGTAGCCGCCTTCGCGGGTACAGGAAAAAATGCGGGCAAATTCTTATGCCCGCGCAGGCGGTCATTAGGCGCTTCGCCCCATAGCGTAGGATTTCAATCCCACGCCTTCCCAATCCCACGCCCTGCCAGCCCTCGCTACATTCACGAAACCGGCGGCGGAGGCCAAACCCCGTCCGTCGGCGTCGCGGCCTTCCGCAACGCTTCCTGCTCCGCAAGCAGAAGTTCGCGCCGGTAGTTGTAAATACGCAGCCAAAACAGCACGAGAAAAAACGACATCCATACGAAGACGAAGATATTTTCCCATACCGAATTCCAAAGTGGACCTAGCGAAAGAGGGACTTGAAACAAGTGAGGCCACTGCGAGCGCTTTTTAATAATTGTGTCGAGGGAAGTCCCAATAAAAAATATATACAAGCCTGTCCATGCCCAGCGATTTCTTACCTGCGATTCCAAGTATCGCTGATGCTGTTTCTGCTGCTTTTCGGTTGCTATACGCATGTGTGCCGCCAATCAGAAAAGAGCCACGGAATGAATTCCGAGGCTCAGAGAAAACAGCGTCGAGGCGACGCAGGAACAGAGGTACAGGCTTAATAGGTCTGCTGCCCAGCCATTAACTGCTCCCGACGGTAGCGCTGAACCCGCATCCAAAGCTCAACAGTTGACGAAGAAAGAAGCAAAAAGGTGATTATGTCCCCCCAAAGTGAGAGACCGAATGCAGGTGGGAAAGTCAATAGAAGATGCCACTGCGAACGCCTGATAACGAACTGCTGAACCGTTCCGCCAATTAGCAGCAAATAGATGGTTGTCAGCACCCAACGCCTTCTGACAGCCTACTGCATGGTCTGCTGGTATTCTTCTTCCTGCTGTTCTTTAGACCTTTGCTGCATGAGGCCGCCAACCGTTAGAATATGGGAAGTCAATAAGTAAACGACGCCAGGCCGACGGAGACGCCGGCGCTGCCGATGACGATGAGCGTTTTGTCGCCACGGCGCAGGCGACCTTCTTTCTGGGCCAGACTCATGCCGAGCGGGACCGACGCCGAGACGCAGTTGCCGTAGCGGGGGTGGACGGAATAGTAGACGCCGGGCGGCAGGCCGATGTGCTTGACCAAAACTTCGCTGGCCTTTTGGCTCGCTTCGTGGCCGAACGCAATATCATAGCAGCCGGTGCGGAAATGGGGATCATTGGAGTAGGTCTCGGCGATCTTCTTGACCGTGGTGACGACCAAATCGCGGGAGAGCGAGAAGAACTGGAAGGACGCATAGCGGCTGTCGGGGTCCGACGGCATGAAGTCCGCCATGTTGGACAGGGGGATCATGCAGAGCTTATAATGCTCGCCAAAGTTCTTGAACAGGAAGCGGAAATCGTCGTTCGGGTTCTCATCGGTCACAATCGTCGCCGTGGACGCTTCGCCGATGGTGAACTGGGCGACTCTATGTTTCAAGTCGTTCGAGTCGTTGATCTCATTGGACCAGAACGAGCGGACCAGGCTGCTTTCGCAGTTGACGATCATGCCGCACTTGTAGGTCTTGTTCTGGATAAGGCTGTGGGCGATCTGCATTCCGCGCAGCCAGCTCGCGCAGGCGTCCAGCATGTCAAAACACGTCGCGTTCGGCATTCCCAGCTCGCTTTGGATGACGTTTGCCATCGCCGGCTCCAGCCAGCCGCGCCCGACCCCCGTGTAGATCAGAAAATCCACGTCGCCAGGCGCGATTTTGGCATCGGCCAGCGCCTGCCGCCCGGCGGCCAGCACGAAGTCAATGGCTTTTTCGCCGGTATTCAGCTTGTAGCGCACCTGGGTCCCGGCGGTGGCGAGGGTTTCACGCACCTGCTTTTCCAGCCGGTCAATCTCGGACTTCGGCAGCCGTCCCTCGCTCTCATGGCGGAACGTCTGCAAAATGTCGTCATTGGTGACTTTTTTCGTGGGAACGGCGTGCTGGATCGTGCGAATTTGCATGCGGGAGAATGTCCTTGCGATACGGGCGGCAGTGGAAAATGAATCAAAATCTGTGACAGGTACTTCTTAGCATACCTCAGATTTACCCGAAATCATTCCCTCGCCCCCGAAAAAGATTTCATCGCCCGCTCCCAGCCCGGCGCAGCACGAAAATCAGCACGAATGCCGCCAGTCCCGCAAACAGCGCCGGTCCCGCCCAAACCTCGAATGCCGCCCGCAGCGGCGACGCGAATACGCCGACCCACAGCAGGATGCAAAGCGCAAATGCCCAGTCATCCACAAAGAGGCCCAGCATCTCGGCAAAAATTGTTCGGAGGACTCTCATGCCCCCGCCCTGCGATGCACTGATTTTGCCATTACCGTTCCCAGCGCCGCAACGATCAAGTACCCCAGTGACAGCAGCAGCGGCGACCAGACCCCGCTGGGCCAAACAACCCCCAGTCCCTCGCCGGTCCAGAGCGTCCCGAACGCCGAGACCAGCACACCGACAATCAGCTTCAGTGCGTTTTCCGGGATCAGCAGCAGCGGCTTCCGGGCGATTAAACCCAGCAGCACCACTAAAACCGCCGCTGCGCCTGCGCCGAGCGACGCCGCCCCCATCGCGTGGCCGACCGCGCCGAGCGACAGCACGATGAACACAACTTCAATGCCTTCCACAAAGACACCGTTAAACGCCGCCAGTGCCGCGCCCGCATCAAAGCCTGCCTTGACGGTCCCGCCGCGCATCGCTTCTTCCGTTTCAGCGTATTCTTCCGCCTCGTTGTGCAGGGCCAAAACGCCCGCCGCCCGCAAGATGGCTTTTCGGAGCCAGCGCAGCCCAAACAGCAGCAGCAGAACGCCGACGACAAGCTGAAAGACATGGGCATCCAAAGAAACCAGACGCGGCCCGAACGCCGCGACCAAGACCGCCAGCAGCGCCGCCGCCGCACCTGCTTCCGCAAGCGTCGGACGCCACCCGCGCACGGCCCCCACGGCCAGCACGATTGTCAGCGCCTCGACAAACTCAACCAGCGACGCGAGAAACGCCGCTAAAATTGTGGGCCATTGAATTGCAAGCATAAAATGAGAGCGCCCGGATTAAAAGAACCCGGATTGGAAATCCAGGTTCTTTCGGCCCAACCGTTTTATGCTGGGCCGTCATCATATTGATATTCTAAAATCCGCCAGCCGTTAGTGCGAACCGCCCGAACCATGATTTCCATGTCGCCGTCTGGCTTGGTCTCCACTGAGTAGAAGTAAGTAACACAATCATTTCTCATCGGATAAAGGTATGTGATACGGTCGAGCGCATCATCTGGATGTCGCTCATTGCACGATGCGGGCGAAATCCAGGGGCCATGCTTTTTCTCGATTTGCTCCTGCGCCTTCTGAAGCGCAGGGACAGAAACCGTAGCCTGTTCGGACGGAGCCATCAGCGCATGAGCCGCTGGGTAGTCGTGGTTTCGCAACGCTTCCAGAAATTGCGCCGCGACGGTGGCTCCGCCGTTCACCGCACGAGATCGCATTGCGATATGGGCCACGAATAGAACAGGTAGCGCGAGGATGCAGAAGAGAACAATGCCGATTGCCCATTTCCATTGCTTTTTCACGAACTGCTTAACCGTCCCGCGATCTCTTCCACAATCTTGACCGCGTTGGGGCGGCCGTTGACGATGTGCTGGTCGCGGGCGATGGAACCGGCGACGTAGAGGCCGGGAACCCCGGTCTCAAAGGTGTCGTCGTTATAAACGGGGCGCTTGTCTTCGGGGTTAATCGCAATGCCGGCGGCTTCCAGCAGCGGAATGTCCGGGTTCTGGCCGATCAAAACGAAGACGAAGTCGTTCGGGATGCTCTGCTTGCCGCCGTCCGCGCGGGATTTTAGGCACACTTCGGTCGGCGTGATCTCGGTGGCTTCGGTCTCAAAAAAGACTTCGATTTTCTGCTCCTCGACCAAGATCAAAAGCTCGCGTAGAACAAAGGGACGTAAATTACAGACATCGAACGACGGCTCAATCAGCGCTAACCGAGATTTGGCTCCGGCGCGGGACAGGGACATGGCGACTTCGGCGGCGGAGTTGCCGCCGCCGACCGTCAGGCAGTCTTTGTTTAGGTAGGGAGTGGGGTCCAGGTAGTGAGTCGTGACTTTGTGCAAGTCCGCGCCGGGGATGTCTAAAGTACGCGGCTGGTCCCAAACACCGTTGACGATCAGGACGAACTTGGCGGCGTAAGTTTTGGTCCAGGCGGCGTCGGGCTGCTGCACAGTTTGCACAGAAAACCCATCGGGAATTTTGGACACCGACTGCACCCGTTCCCAGGTCTGAAGCGGCAGCTTGCGGCTGGTGATGACGGCGCGGTAGTAGGCCAAGGCGTCTTCCCGGCGCGGCTTGTCATCGGCGGCCATCGGGAACGGGATGCCGCCGACCTCAAGCTCCGACGCCGGGGAGTAAAAACTTTGCCGGGGCGCGTATTCCACAATGCTCTGGCACGGGCCGGCCTTGTCCAAAATTAGGAAGTTCAGCTTCGCGTCCTGAGCCGCACAGGCCGCCGCCAGGCCAATCGGCCCGGCTCCCACAATAATCAAGTCGTACAGTAAATCTTGCATAGACACTTATTGTACCCAAACTTCGGGCGCGTGCCGTTTAGGACAGCAGGCATTCGGATAAACTTAAATCATAGGTCAAAAGAGATGAACACACGAACAAAAACGCAAATCGCTCTTGCCGCGCTGATAGCCCTGCCGATGTCCAGTCGGGCGCAGACGCCCGCACCGGGCAAGGCGCCGGTGTTCGCGCCGGCGATCCCGCCGGGCGACCCGAATGCAGCGATCTTGAACGGCAATGTGTCGTCGGTCGAAGTGACCTCGTTCACCGACGATGCCCGCCGGCCGCTGCGGGCGGGCGACGTGCTGCACACGACCTTGAGCGGGACGCCCTACGGCAAGGCGACGTTTTTCATTCCCGGCATTGTCGAGGCCGTCCCGATGCTGGAGCTGGCGCGCGGCCTTTATGTCGGCTCCTACACCGTGGGAAGAAATGCGGCAGCGCGGGATGCCGCCGTGATCGGCAAGCTGACTGTCGGCAGCGTTCAAACCCCGCTGATCCAAGCCTCCGGCCTGCTGTCTATTGACAGTGTGCCGCCGAAGATCACGGACTTCGGCCCGGCCCCAAATGCTGTTGTTGAAGATAAGCGACCTTTGATCTATGGGACGTTCTCCGACGGTCCAGGAACAGGAGTAAATCCTTCAGCGACGCGCATCACTCTTGATGGTCAGAACGTGACCGCTGCTGCTGAGACGACCAGCACTTTGTTTACTTATAGGCCGCCTGTCGATTTAGCTGGTGTCGGGCATTTTGTTACTGTCTCCTTCGCAGATAGGGCAGGTAACACTGCGTCAATAAGCTGGGGCTTTCGTATTTCGCCGAATAGTGCCGTTGTTCGTTCGTTTACGACCAATGAGCTGTCCGGTCAGGCGGTCGGCGCCGGTTCCACCGTTGTCTTTACCCTCCTCGCCGCGCCGGGCGGCAAAGCTTCGGCGAGCATCGGCAGCCTCGCGAAAAACATTGCGCTGAAAGAAACCGATCCGGGCATCTATATCGGCGAATACACCGTCCGGGCCGGCGACACGTTAGAAAATGCCCCTGTCCAAGCGAAGTTCACGGCCCGCGACGGCACGACTGTCCTCAAGAACCTTTCGACAAATTTGACGCTTGCCGCCGGTCCGCCGCCCGCGCCGCGTCTTGTCGAGCCGAAGAACAGCGACTACATTGACGGCAATGCGCCGCTGGTCGTTCGGGGCCGGGGCTTGCCGAACAGCACCGTCCGGGTTACGGTCTCGTACACCTCCAAAGCGTCCGGCGGCATTCTGCCGGTCACCGGGCAGAGCGGGACTAAAGATGTCGTGGTCGGCCGGGACGGCATGTGGGAATCCGAAGGCATTCCGCTGCAAGCAAAGCTGCTGTTTACTGCCAACCGGGACACGGTCTTTACCATCACTGCCGTCCAGCTTGACGCTTCCGGCAGCCCGGCTTCCGAGCCGACCGTCGCCACAGTCCGTCCCGGTTAAACCCGCCCAGATCAATGAGACAGCGCCGCTTATGAAACCATTGCTTGACTTATGAAACCACTCCTTACCCGTTTGCAAAGTCTCCCTGCGACGCTTCTTGCTGCCGTGAAGCGCGTCTTTGTCCTCAAGTTCACACTGGACGTTTTCGAGCGCTTCGGCCGGGACAACGGCGGCCTGCTGGCTGCCGGTCTGGCGTTTTTCCTCGTGCTGGCGCTTATTCCCCTGCTGCTGGTCGGCCTTTGGGGCCTCGGCCTGGTCTACGCGCACAAACCCGACGAGGCCGTCTCGCAGATCCAGAGCCTCCTCGCCACGCGCATCCTGCCGGGTGCGGCGAACACTGAAGTCGTCAAATTCATGCAGCAGGCCCATATCTCCGACGGCAACGGCCACGCCGGACCGACCCTGATGAACATTATCAATGGGCACGGCGTTGCGGGCGTTGTCGGCTTTCTGGGCGTCGTCTGGGCCGCCATTCAGATTTTCGTCAATGGTTCGACCGCCATGAACGCCGCGTGGGAAACAAAAGAAAACCGGAACTGGTTTGCGCTGCGCGGAGTTGCGCTGGGGCTGCTGGTCGGGGCGGGCGTTTTGCTGGCGCTGTCTCTTGTCGTCACAGCGCTGTCCACGGCCATCTCCGCCAGCCCGCTCGCCCAAGCCGTTCCGTTCTCCAGTGCGCTTCAATCCGGCGCGGTTGAGCTGGGCGCGGTCGTCGTGAGCGCCTTGATGTACGCGGTTATTTACAAGTATCTGCCGTCGCCTGCCGCGCACGTCTCCTGGAAATCGGCCCTCGTCGGCGGCATCGCGGCGGCGGTTGCCTTTGAGATCGCCAAAAAGGGCTTGTCGGTTCTGCTGCTTCACCCGAAAACGTCTTTGTACGGCGACCTCGGCAACTTGATCGCGTTTGTGCTGTGGATTTACTACTCCATGATGATCCTGCTGCTCGGCGCGGAAGTCTCGGCGGTCTACGCCGCCGAAGTGGAGCGCAAGGGCGCGGCCAAAATGCGCCGGGCCTCGCTGTCCACCCCCGCCGCCGATTCGTCCGCAAACTCCGGCTCGCCGCTGTCCCGCGCCAAGCAGCGCGACCGGGCGCAGCGTGTTCGCCGGAACGGGCAGAAAGAAGGACCACAGGAGCGGAAAGACGAAAAAGAGCGGCCTACGAAGCGGTAGAAACCCACCCCGGTTCGTTCCTCACCGACCCTCCCGAAGCGGGAGGGTAAGGAGCAAGATACAGAAGAAGAGGGCGCAGCAAGCAGTGCCCCCATGCCCTGTCCAAAGCTCTTGACCTTCCCGCTTCGGGAGGGTCGGTGAGGAACGAACCGGGGTGGGTTTCTAAAACAGCCCCCACCGTTTCTTTTTCGGCCCGCTTTGGTCTTCCTCTTCGGACACTTCCAGCCCCAGTTTTTGCAGCTCCTGGGCGGCGTAGCGGCCGGGGTCGCTTTCGGGATCGAGCGCGACCGCCAGCGCGAACTGGGCGCGGGCATCTTCAGGGCGCTCTGCCGCCAAATAGCAGCCGCCCAGCACGGAGCGGCGCAAGGCGTCATCGGGCGAGAGTTCCAAGGCGTGTTCGTAGAGAGGGATGGCAAGGTCTAAGCGCCCGAACATGGCATGGAGGCGGCCCAGGCTGACGACGGCTTTGTGGTAGCCGGGGTCTTTTTCAAGCGCCATCTCATTCAGGCGAATGGCTTCGGTCCAGTTTTCTTCCTGCTCATAGGTCCCCGCCATGTTGACCAGCAGCGCAGGGTTGTCGGGCGTGTATTCTTCGGCTTTCTGCCAGAAGTTCCGCGCCGTCTTGGGGTCGCCGAGATAGATGGACGCGAGGCCCAGCTCAAAGTAAACGTCGCCGAGATCCGCCGGGTTCTCGGTGACGGCCGCCGCCCGCGCCAGCCGTTTTCGGGCCATGTTGTAATCGGTCTGCGTTTTATACAGCATTGCGCTGTTGTAGAGCGCGAGAAAGAAGTTCGGGTCGTGCCGTGCAGCCTGCTCATAATAGCCGAGCTTGGTTTCCGGCGTCCGGGCCAGCCGCTTACCTTTCAGGAACGCGACATAAGCGGGCCACGACGCCGTCGTTTGCAGACTGTCGGTGGTGAATGTCCACGGTACATTGACGCCGAGTGTTTCCAGCAGGGCGAAGCAGAGGCGGTACTGCAAAGCGATCCACAGATCGTAATCCAGCGTTAGTGTTTCCGGGGCGGCTTCCGGGTCAAACGCCGTCAGCGTCAGGCTTTCCGGCGCGGCGAAGTCATCGGCCGCAGGAAAAAAGACCCGCAGCGAGACCGTAATCTGCATCAGTGCCCCTGTTTCGGCGTTTCGCTCGCAGGCCAGCAGACCGTCTATCAGAGCGTCGCACTGCGCTTTATCGGCCAGCGCGTAGATTTCATTTTTAGAGAGCGGCGGCACGGGCCGCTCGCGCTTGTCCGCCCCGCCGAGTGCCTCGTGAACATCAGCGTAGACAAAGCCGGCAGCTTCGGCGGCGGTCTCAAGCGCCAGCAGAATTCCGTGTTCAAACAGCAGAATATCGTCGCCGAACATATCCGCGCCGAAGGGTGCAAAGACTAACTTTTTGGCGTCCATACGCTGATTGTACCTAAGACAGAATGACAGGAGACATCATGGCAGAAAAGAAACTTGTCGCAGATTGGGTTCATCTGCCGGTAGGAGCGCAAGTCGGGTCTCTTTGGACTACCCTGCATGATGCGGAGCTGTATTTTGTGGGTTCCGACAAAATGGCCCGCACCGCCGTACTCAGCTTTGAGATATTTTACCTGGATGATGATGTTACCGTTACGATTTATGTAGAAGAAGTTACCTCACTCCGGGTCACGAGGTCGGCAATTTGGCCCGGCGGATATGAAAGGCCGGAGGGAGCCAGTAGATCAGAAGAGGCCAGGCTCATTGCCGAGTACCAATCCAAGTGGCGCGAGGAGTCGATGGGTTGGGGTGAACTCGAAGCGTTGTTAGGCAGCAACAATGCTGACGCCTCCGACGACGAGAAAGATTATCTGGATATTTCCAATGCCGATCTTGTTCAAGACGGCGCAGGAGTTGCACTGCATCTTCAAGGCTTTCTCCTAAGCGCCGACCTCTGGCACGAGCTATTTCTGCGCGGCAGTCGTTTTCATGTTGTCAGCAGCGACGGCTCCATTCTTAGTTTAGAACATCTCACCGAGCTAGGGCGATCCTGGTGGGATGGATTTGGGAAAGAGGCCGTTCATTAACAGACGACTGCTCCTGTGGGGTACTTTAGCCTGCTTGGGTGCGGCTGTTCTCCTAGCCGCCGTTTTTCAGCCTGTGTCCGCCGCGCCTCTGCCAAGCGCCGATGTGCGCCCGCCGGTTGTCACGCCGGAAATGAAGCGGTACTCGGAGATCGGCTACGCGCTGTATTTTGCCGGCGCGGCGTATGGCGTGCTTGCGCTATGGGCCGTGCTGGCGACGGGCCTGTCGGCGCGTCTTCGCCGACGGGTCCAGCCGCTGCGCTTCTCGCTCCTGCGCCTGCTCGGCTACTACACGCTGCTGACGCTCGTGCTTGTCGTCATCCATGCCCCGCTGACCGTATACCGGGGCTATGTCCTGCCGCATCAGTACGGGCTGTCGTCGCAAAGTTTCGGCGGCTGGCTCGGCGATGTTGGCAAAAGCATCGGCGTAGACATCGTGACCACAGTCCCCATTTTGTGGCTGCTATTCTGGCTGATTGGGCGCTCGCCGCGCCGCTGGGCGCTTTGGTTCTGGGCCGCGCTCATTCCGGTTATCGCCTTCGGCATCTTTGCCGCGCCTTTAGTCGTTGATCCACTGTTCAACAAATTCACGCCGCTGCCGCAAGGTCCGCTCCGAATGCAGATTGAGACGCTTGCCGCAAAAGCGGGCATTCCGAACGCGCCGATTTATGTGGTGGACAAAAGCAAGCAGACCCACGAAACCAATGCGTATGTGACCGGCATCGGATCGTCGGCCCGGATTGTCTTGTGGGACACCATTCTGCCGCCCCGGATGCCCGAAGATCAGCTTCGGGCGATTGTCGGCCATGAGATGGGGCATTATGTCCTAAAGCACCTCTACTGGGGATTCCTCTTAACCGTCCTCGGCCTGCTGCTGGTGCTGCCTGCCGCCCAGAAGTTCGCCGAATGGCTTTTGCGCCGCTTCGGCTCCCGCTGGCGGATTGACGGCCCGGCGGACTACGCTGCCGTCCCCGTGCTGCTTCTCACCGTTTCCCTGTTCTCGTTTGTTTTCGCCCCCGTCACCAGCGGCATCTCACGCGAAGTAGAGCATCAGGCCGACGCTTACGGTTTGCACATCACCGGCGACGGCCCGGCAATGGCCCGCGCGTTCGTCACCCTCTCCGAGCAGAACCTCAGCGACCCCAGCCCGCCGCCCTTCATCAAGTTCTGGCTCTTCACCCACCCGCCGCTGCAAGAAAGAATTAATTTCGCGCTGGGCCGGAAATAAGACGCAGGAAATCAGCGCGTAAACGCGAATAGAATTACATTATGACAAACATCACACTGCGGCGGGCGGAGCGGGCGGATGCAGATGCCGTCATCGGGCTGATTATCGCGCTGGCGGAGTTTGAAAACCTGCCACCGCCGGACGATGCGGCGCAGGCGCGGCTGATTGAACACGGCTTCGGGGATGCGCCGAAGTTTGAGGTGATGCTGGCGGAAGTGGAGGGAGTGCCGGGGCCGGTCGGCTACGCGCTGCTGCTGCAAACGTATTCAACGTTTCTCGCCCAGCCATCGCTGTATCTGGAAGACGTATTCGTGCTGCCGGAGCATCGCAAGCAGGGCATCGGCACGGCGCTGCTGCGCTTCTGCGTTCAAACGGCCTACGAGCGCGGCTGCGGGCGAATAGAATGGACGTGCCTGGACTGGAACACGAACGCGCAGGCCTTGTACGACCGCATGGGGGCGCGGCGAATGAAAGAGTGGTTTCTGTACCGCATGACCCGGCCCGCGATGGAGAAAATGCTGGAACAGCAGCCATGAACGCAAAAGGGCTGGGTCCGATTGATCGGACCCAGCCCTTTTTACTCACTGGGCGGACGCTGCCTAGTAGCCATGGTCCCTATGCATATCCTGGTGCATGTTCCCGTGTATATCCTGGTGCATCTCGCGCCGGGCGCGGACATGCTGGCGGATCGCTTTCGCCCGCAGGTGGTCACGCTCCGCCTGGGCGTAGTTTCCATGTGCGACCGCGCGGGCATAAGCCGCTTTCTGCCGCATGATGGCATGGCGTGCCGGATGCATCCCCGAATGCATTCCTGGGCCGCTGAAGTGGTCATCGCCTTGCGCGGACGCGGCGCCGGCCAGCAAAACGGCCATGCCGCAGAGGGCGAGGCCCTTCATCATCGAATTGATCACGATTGTCTTCTCCTTGCCAAATTGGTTGAAGCGGGGTGGGGTTCCCGCCTTTCTCACGGACGGCGGCAGGCTCCGAAAAGTTCCGGTGCGGCTATTGAAGGCGCCGCTGCTTTTCTTCAATGATGTTGGTCAAAACTTCATTGCCGACCCGGCCTTCCGGGCGGACGGTACCTTTCAGCCCCACTTTGTCGCCCTCGCGAGGCGCCCCGGCCCGGCTGAGGACCCACGTCTGCCCCGTGCCGTCGCTGATCCGGTAGGCGGCGATGTTGGCGATGCCGAGGGGCAGCTCGTACACTTTTGTCACTTCGCCTGTGACCGTGACGTCTTTGTTGACATACGCCGACGGGTTGGAAGAAATGTCGCCGAGCTTGTCGGTATGCTCGTTGCACCCCGCCAGCAGTGCCGCGAAGAGAAGGCAGGCAGCGACGGGCAGGGAAAAGCCGCGACCGAACGGGTGTTTTGCTGGTAACTTCATAGGAATTGTTCCTTTTCGGGTGTGTCATGCTTCGGAAAGCGTTTTGTTGTGACGAACTGCGCTTTTCCCAGGTTCCCAAAAATTAAAAAATAAAAAACGCAACACACTGGAACTTTTGTTCCGCTTCTGACGCTGTAAGGTCTGAAATACACCCACAGGAGGCTTCATTCTATGAAGTTAGTCAGCCAGATCCTCGCCGCCGCCGCCGTCGCCACCCTTGTCGTCCCTGCCCTCGCGCAGACTTCCACCATGAGCAAGCCCATGATGAAGAAGCCCATGATGGCGAAGAAGATGACCAGCAAGCAGATGATGATGAAAAAGAAAATGATGATGAAGAAGCCCATGATGAAAAGCACCATGAAGCCCATGGCCAAGCCCGCCATGTAGTTCTTCGCTTCTGCGACGAAAAGCGCCCCTGCCGAATATCGGCAGGGGCGCTTTTTTGTGTCAGCAGTTGTCCAGCGCCGACTGACGCCGACTGAGTATAACCGGCTTTCGCTGCCGTGTACCCCACGCGGCTCTCGGCATACTGCTCGCTTGATCGCACTTTCAGCGCTTCGTAGTCCGACGCCAGCGCGGGATCGGTTCGCAGGGCATCGCGGAACTAAAGCGCCTCGTTCCAGGTAGCACTCTGATACTCAGCCACATGGAGCAAATGCGTCCGGTCTTCCCCCCTGCCGAAAAGATGATGGCCGGGAACAACATCCGCCCCCATGTCCTTGTAGCCCAGCGCGGCCAGTAGCCCAGTCAGCAGCCTCGGCCCCACGGCAGCGTTCAGGCGGGCCGCTTCTTCCGAATAAAGCTGCACGCACTCCGCTAGACGGACACTTGTTGAAGCCAGTCCTAAGACTTCCACCGCGTCACCTCCCGGTTCTCACTTTCACTGCTACTTCTCGCTTTTCCTCGCTTTCACTGCTACTTACGGTGCCGGGCGATCACGTCTTCCGTAGCTTCCCGCGCAATCTGTGTTGCCCGTAGGCCGTCAAAGCCGGTCGGCAGGTCGGCGCGGTCGCCTGTCTCCAGCGCCCGCGCCCAGGCGGCATACAAACCCTCAAAGTTCTTCTCGCTCGACCCCGGCAGCCGGTGCGTCCCGTGCTTGGTCCGCACCTCAAATACCCAGCCGTCTCGGTCGTACCGGATCACTCCCTCGGTCCCGATCAAGTGGTACGAAAAATGCGAGCGCGGGTCGCGGGCCGTATGCCCGTAGGTAAAGCTCATTTCCACCATCGTGTGCGCCCGGCTTTCGTGATCCAGGTGCAGCCACATATGGTCGGGCGCGGCGTAGTCTTCCACCCAGGACCCCATCGCCTGATAACGTGTGACTTCCGAACCCAGCCACCAGCGGGCCAGATCTATCTGATGGACGCCGCAGTCCACCATCGGGCCGCCCTCGATCATGCGGCCATGAAAGTAAGGGTTTGTGATGATGTCCCCGGCGGACGTCACCCGGTCCCGCCCGTGCAGGTTCCAGATATACACCAGCCGCAGGGTCCGCACCTCGCCCACCGCGCCGGTCTCCACCAGCTTTTTAATATTCTGCGCCACCCCGCTGTAGCGGTAGCAGAAGCCCGCCGCCAGCATCAGCCCGGCGTCGTCCATCGTCTGGATCATTGAGGCCGCGTCGTCATCGGTCATTGCCAGCGGCTTCTCGCACAGCACGGGCAGGCCGTACCTTGCGGCCTCCTGCACATTCGACAGGTGCGCGGGCGCGGCGGACGCCACGACGACGGCATCAATGCCCGACTCAAAGAACATGGAGCTGATCGTATACCCATGCGGGATGCCGAACTTATGCTGCAATCCATACGCATGTTCCGGGTCCGGGTCATACACCGCCCACGCTTCCAGCCCCTGCGTCGCCAAAATCGCCGGGAGATGCCCATACTCCGCAATCATCCCGCAGCCCATCAATCCGATTTTCTTCATAAACTATCTTCATCACAATCCAAAGTAACATTGACTCTCATTATGGTCTATCTTGCTGTGTTTCATATCAATTGCCGAAGCCTCAGAGATAGTTCCAGTAAAACACCCAGCCTAACGCTGACCAGCACGATGGCATACTGAAGGCGGGACAAAGCTGATGTATTTCAGCGCAGACAAAATCAGCCGCCTCACTTGCTTCCGGCGTTTGCCACGTCGTCGTCAGAAGTTCTTTGTGCCTGATGTAGCTCTCGGTCGCGATGTCAAGCAACAGCAACCCTTGCTCTAAAGCCTCGCGGCACTGCTCTTTGCTGAAGCCTGGGCAGCGGCGATGAAGCGCCCGAACTGCCGCTGCCGTTGACCCATACGAGCCAAAATTTTTGTAACGCCGCGCAACATCAAATGCTATATCTAACAAGTCTACGGCTTCTTTATCGGGCATCATCAGGCCGCTTGCGGTTCTCTGGTTCCGGTTGGTTCCGCACGTTTAACATCAGCCCTTTTGACAACCGTTCCGCCGCGAATGGTTTCGTACAGTCCTGAGGCGCGCAGCCAAGCCGGCTGTTCGCTCGCTTCAAGCGGCTTTTCTATCAGCGCCGTCAGCCAAGCATGGACGGCGTCTACCTGCTGCTGGTAGTCTGAGACCGTTTTGCTCTCGTCAAGGCGCGGCATCTCCGCCTGCACGTCAAAGCGGTAGTGCGGCGGCGCTTCCGAGGCTTCGTCTGCGCCCCAAAGGAAGAAGGGCGCGGGGTAAGCCGCAAGCAGAAAATAAACATAAGTGGGAATGCCCGAATGAACAACTAAGTTGCGGCGGATGCGCGTCGCCCAATTTTCCAGTTCCTCGCCGCGCTTATACGGAGTATTCTGCACTTCAACGACAAGCTGAAGCTTCTCGTCTCGGCCATAGACAGCGAGATCGTACTTACGCGGCAGTTTTGCTCCCTGAATCTCCCATTCGCCGCGCCGTACCATTTCCTCCAAGCAGCGTCCGCAAACGTCAGTTTGGCGGCGGGCGGGGACGCCCCAGACTGCTGTAATAGGCGCAGGAGTCAAAGCCGTACAAAAAGGCGTTTGGATTTCACATTCGCCAATCATGACTACTCCCGATGGTTCAACTTTCATTCGCTTTCTCCTGGTTTTCGTCAGCTTTCTGCCACTCGGCGATTTGGAACCGGGCGTCTTCTATCAAGTTTCGGCGATCAATGAAGCCGACATTCGGCAAGAACGAAGCGTGGAGACTGGCTTCTGCTTCGTCAAGAAAAACATCAGGCTGATCTGTTGTCCGGTCAATTCCCATTCGGAACCGATGTGCGTGAGCAAGCTCGTGGGCAAGGCAGGCAACTTCGGACATTCGGCTTCTGGCATGAATGCCACTGCCCGGCAGCACATCTGCCCCCAGGTAAACAAGATTTGCTGCCTGATTGAACCGCGTCCGGGAGCCGGAACGATCAGCCTCGGAAGTAACAAGAGCGCAGCAAGAATCGCCGTCTAAAAGCACCCAAATCTGTTCACACCGGGCGATCTCGCGTTCCGTCAATCCCTGCTGGTTGCGCGAGGACAGCATTTTAAAGACTACTCCACCGTCACCGATTTTGCTAAATTGCGCGGCTGGTCTATCTCGCGGCCTAGCTCCGAGGCAATGTAGTAGGCCAAAAGCTGCATCGGGACAATCGAAAGCACGGGCATGAACGTGTCGTGGGTGGCGGGAACGCGCAGAACTGCGTCTACGAAGTTCTCGTCCAAGCCCTCGTCGCCGGTTTTGACGATGCCGAGGGCAAAGCCGTCGCGGGCCTTGACTTCTTTGACGCTCGATTGGACTTTATCATACAGCGCGGACTGGGTCGCGAGACAGACCACTGAGACGCCGGGTTCGACCAGCGCGAGCGGCCCATGTTTCAGTTCCCCGGCGGGGTATGCTTCGGCATGGATGTAGGAGACTTCTTTGAGCTTCAGCGCCCCCTCTTGAGCCACGGCGTAATCAAAGCCGCGTCCTAAAAAGAAGAACGACGACGAGCGGGCAAGGAGCTTGGCGGCGGCCTGAACGGCGCTTGTGTCGGCGAGTATCTCCGCGACCTGCTCCGGCAGATTTTGAAGCTGCTCGACATAGGCGGCGACCACGCCCGGCCCCAGCTTGTTTTCTTCCTGGGCGATATACAGACCGAGCAGATACAGGCCGATAAGCTGCGTCACATAAGCCTTTGTGCTGCAAACGCTGATTTCCGGGCCGGCGTAAGTGTACAAAACTTCGTCGGCCTCGCGGGCAATCGAAGACCCGACCACGTTCACCACGGCCAGCGTCGTCGCGCCCTTGATCTTGGCTTCTCTTAATGCGGCCAGCGTGTCGGCGGTCTCGCCGGACTGGGAGATAATGATCGCGAGCGTCTGTGAGTCGACAATTGGGTCGTTGTAGCGGAACTCGCTGGCGACCTGCACCTCGACCGGCCGGCGTAGGAGATGCTCATAAAAGTTCTTACCGACAAGCCCGGCGTTGTAGGCCGTGCCGCAGGCGACAATCACAATGCGGTTGAAGTCTACCAGCTTGCTCGTCGGCAGCTTGAGTTCAGGGAACGCAACTCCATGGTTTTCCGTGATGCGCCCGCGCAGAGTATCCCGAATGGCCTGGGGCTGGTCATAGATTTCTTTGATCATGAAGTGCGGATAGCCGCCCTTCTGCGCCGTGGAAACGTCCCAGGTGACGTGGAATACTTCGCGGTTCAGGGTCTGGCCGGACAGCGTCGAGAGCGCAACCCCTTCCGGCGTGATTCGGGCAAAGTCGCCGTCTTCCAGTACCAGCACATCCCGCGTGTAGCCCATGACGGCGGGGATGTCCGACGCCAAAAAGTTCTCGCCGTCGCCGAGGCCGACAATCAGCGGCGAGGCGGTCTTGGCGGCGTAAATCGTGTTCGGCTCCTCGCTCGACACGACGCAGATCGCGTATGCCCCCGTTACTTCCGACAGCGCCGCCCGAACCGCGTTTTCTAAGCACCCCGCCGACGCCAGATGCGACTCAATCAGATGCACCAGCACTTCGGTATCCGTGTCACTCGTGAAGACATGCCCGGCGTCGGTCAATCGCTGCTTCAGCCCCAGATAGTTTTCAATGATGCCGTTGTGGATGAGCGCGATCCGCCCGGTGCAGTCGAAATGCGGGTGCGCGTTGACATCGTTCGGACGCCCGTGGGTCGCCCAGCGCGTGTGGGCGATGACCGTCCCGCCCGACTTATCCAGTCCGTCCAGCGCGGCTTCCAAGTTGCCGAGCTTGCCCTTCTTTTTCAGCACCGTCACAGTATTGTCGCCCGGTTTGACCACCGCGACGCCCGCCGAATCATAGCCCCGGTATTCCAGCCGCTTCAAGCTGTCCAGCGTCAGCCGCACGCTGTTAGTCCGTCCGCCGACATAGCCCGTAATTCCGCACATAAACACGTTCCCCTCGCGACATCGCGCTGCTCGTTCCCCTCAGTATACCTCAAAAGGAGACGCCGCCTTGACGCCCCATGTTCCGGGTGCTACAATGTGCTTGCGACAAAACAGCCGATAGGAGGATAAAGCCATGAACACTGACCCGACAGAGATTGTGCGGCGCGGCAAAGCGCTGTATGAGCAGCAGATACGGGCGGAAGTAGAAGAAGGCAACCGAGGCAAAGTGCTGGTCATCAACGTAGAGACGGGTGAGTATGAAATGGATGCAGACCATTTAACGGCCTCCACTCGCGCCGCCGCCAAGTTTCCCGGCGCACCCCGCTACGCCATGCGGATCGGCGCACCCGCCCTCGGACGGCTTGGATCGCGCTCGCCGGTGAGCGCGTCACATCACCGGCGCAATTAATGCCGAATTGGAGCCATGTTATGTCACTTGTGCTGGATTCCCTCGAAATCAAAAACTTCCGCGCTTTCAAGCATCTGCGGATTGAGAAGCTGGCCCGTGTCAACCTCATCGTCGGCAAAAACAACGTCGGCAAATCCAGTGTGCTGGAAGCACTGTGGCTTTATGCAACGAATGGCAAGCTTGCAATTATTTTGAGCTTGCTTGGAGCGCGCGATGAAGGTTTATGGGCAGTTGGGGGACAAGCAACCACTCTGAGCGAGCGTCTAAACTCGTTCAGACATCTGTTTTATGGTCGGCATAGTGCAGGCAGTCATTCAGGTCCTATTAAGATTGGTGCAATCGGTTCAACAAATAATACTTTGATCATTGATTTCGCCCGTGCCGGAACAGTTATAAGGCGTGGTGATAACAATAAATGGCAAATGTTTTCCCCTGTGAGTGAGTCGCCCAATCATCAATTTACACATTTTTTCGTGAGCGATAAGGACGACGCGCGGCTTTACCCTTTAGGAGCCAATTCTGATCAGGTAGCACCGTCTGAAACTACTCAGTTAGCAAGCGTAATATTTGCTTCGGCTAATGGCATAAACAAAAGTCAAACCAACGATTTATGGGACGCAGTTGCTTTAACTCCACTCGAAGATGATGTAGTCACTTCTTTGCGTGTCATTTCGCCGGAAATTGAGAGAATTAGCTTGATAGGTGGGAAAGAACCTTTTGTTCCTCGTAATCCTATTGTGCGAACGTCTACATCAGATTACCCAATCCCTCTCCGCAGCATGGGAGAAGGGATGAACCGGATGCTTGGGATTGCGCTGGCGCTGGTCAATGCCAAAGATGGAATGCTGCTGATTGATGAGGTGGATACGGGGCTGCATTACTCGGTGCTGCCGGATTTGTGGAAGCTTATCTTTGAGGTCGCGCACCGGCTGAACGTGCAGGTGTTCGCAACCTCGCATAGCTGGGACTGCATCGAGGCGTTTCAGCAGGCGGCGGACAATACCGAGGAAGAAGGCATATTGGTGCGGCTGGAAAATCGGAAGGATGGAGTGGGGGCAGTCACTTTCGATGAACACGAACTTGCCATTGTCACTCGCGAGCAGATTGAGGTTCGCTGATTATGGCGGACAAATTCGTAATGCTAGTGGAAGGCCCTGACGATTTTCATGTTTTGCAGCATCTTATGACACGACATGAGGTAGACAAGCAAATCGCGTACCAGCTTGAAGGCGGTCGCCCTGTTCCCAAGCTTTCTTCGGGAGAGAAGATCGTGTTCCGCGTGCTGGAAGGCGTCCAAAATGTTCGCAAGGAAGTCATTGAGTATCTTTCCCAGCAGTTGAAGATCATCGGCGATTTGAAGTGCTTGGGCGTAGTCGTAGATGCTGACACTGACTGTGCCGCCCGCTGGCAAAGTTTGCGAGATGTCCTAATCAAATCCGGCTATGCGGACGCTCCCAAGCAGCCTGATCCCACTGGCACGGTATTGACGCATACAACCGACCCCGAAGAAAAACCGCGTATCGGGATTTGGATTATGCCCGATAATACTTTGCCGGGAATGACTGAGGATTTCATCCGGCTTCTGGTGCCGGCAGACGACACTCTTTGGGAAAGAGCAAAGTCGTGTGTAGAACAAATCCCGGAAGCTGAGCGGCGATTTGGCGAGACTGCGCTCATCAAGGCGCACGTTCATACCTGGCTTGCCTGGCAGGAAGTTCCCGGCCTGCCGATGGGGCAGGCCATCAACAAGCGCTGGCTCAACGCCGACGCGCCGGAAGCGCTGCAATTTGTAAGCTGGCTCAGGCGCTTGTTTGATCTCAGCAAGCCGCAGGAGTGACTAAATCGGCGGCGTCGTCTTCGGGGGCGTCTATCAGCGCGGCGCCTTTGGGCTTCATCCACTGGATGCCCCAGTCGGCGAGGGACTCGAAGATGCCGTTCAGGGCCTGGCCTTTGGGGGTCAAAGCATACTCGACGTGGGGGGGCATGGCGCTGAGGACGGTGCGGGTGACGACTTCTTCTTCCTCTAGCGCCCGCAGACGCTCGCGCAGGGTCGCCGGGTTCAGGCCGAGGGCGCGGGCGATCTCGTTGAACCGCTTGGTGCCGCCGAGCAGGACGCGGACGATGTGCAGGGTCCAGCGCTCGCTCAAAAGATTAAGCGCGGCGTTAATCGGGCAAAATATCTCCGTGCCGTGGTCTTCAAGCTTGTGTTCTTCAGTTTCCATCATCGTTTCCTCGGTAGACAGCAATACGGTCGGGTGAAGAAATGTGCCGCCGATGGGAACTCTTTTTCCCCATGGGCTATTGTTGCTTGTGTGCAGTGCATTGAAAAACAATGCGCTTTACAAATTGTACCTGAAAATGAGGAAAAAGAATGCAGCGTTTGTATGCACCGTTTGTGGAAGGGCGCGGGGCGGTCGGCCTGCTCCTCCTGCGGCTTGTTTTTGGACTGGCCTTGATGTTTCATGGGTTCCCCAAGATCCAGCATGCGACAAGCTGGATGGGTCCGGGCGCACCTGTGCCGGGCTTTTTCCAGTTTCTGGCGGCGTTCTCGGAGTTCTTCGGCGGCCTGGCGTTTATCACCGGCCTGCTGACGCCGATTGCGGCGCTGGGCGTTGCGGCGACCATGCTGACCGCGCTGATCACGGTTCATTTCAAGCACGGAGACCCTTTTGTGACCCTGCACGGCGAGTCGTTTGAGTCACCGCTGGAATACTTGACGCTGGCCGTCATGCTGATTTTGACCGGGCCGGGCCGCTTGTCGCTCGACGCCCTGCTGTTCGGACGTAAGAATGCCGTCACTGTCCCAAATAGCACTGTTCACGCTTAATTGAAAGAAGTAGAAGGAAACACCAATGGCGGATGTCAAGATTTTGATTGCGTTTTACTCGCGCGGCGGCTCGACCGAGGCGCTGGCGCACGGAATCGCTGAAGGCGCACGGGCGGAAGGGGCCGAGGTGGTTCTGCGCCGCGCCCGAGAAGTGGTCTCCCGCGAAGTGATGGCCCATGCCGACGGCTGGATCGAGAATGCCGACCGGATGAACGCGGAGTACGAAGCGCCGACCCCTGCCGATGCCGAGAGCGCGGACGCGATTATCTTTGGGACGCCGACCCGCTTCGGCACGATCTCGTCGGAGCTGAAGGCGTATATCGACTCGCTCGGCGGGCTATGGTTCCAGGGCAAGTTAAACGGCAAGGCCGGCAGTGCGTTTGCGTCCACCCAGTCGGTGCATGGCGGCAACGAGTCCACCAGTATTTCGCTGTATAACCCGATGGTCCACCTCGGCATGGTGATAGTCCCGCTCGGCTACGCCGATCCTGCGCTGTTCAAGGCCGGCACTCCCTACGGCGCGTCGTCGGTGACAGGCCAAGACAACGCCCCACCGACCGCCGCCGATTTGGAAGTCGCCCGGTTTCAAGGAAAACGGGTAGCGCAGGTCGCGAAAGCCCTCAAAGCCGCCGGCATGACCCAAACTTAGTAAGCAGAAAGCAGGCTTTCCATGCCGCAGCTCAATGGAATACACCATGTCACGGCGATTGCCGGGGACGCGCAGGAAAATGTCAACTTTTATGCGGGCCTGCTCGGCCTGCGTCTAGTCAAGCGGACGGTCAACTTCGACGATCCGCAGTCGTACCATCTCTACTACGGCGATGGCGCCGGCAGCCCCGGCACTCTCTTGACGTTTTTTGCCTGGCCGAATGGACGGCGCGGCAGGCCAGGGCTGGGGCAGGTTACGGGAACGGCGCTTGCCGTCGGGGCGGATTCGCTGCCGTTTTGGCAGGAGCGTCTTGAAGCCCATAGCATTGAGAGCGCCCTGGAAACCCGGTTCAGTGAGACCGTGCTGGCATTTGAAGACCCGGACGGGATGCGGATCGAGCTTGTCCCGACCGCAGACGACCCGCGTCCCGGCTGGCCCGAAGGCCATATTCCCGCCGAAAACGCTGTTAAAGGGGTGCGCGGCGTCACCCTGCCGGAGCAGAGCGTCGGGGCGACGGCCCTGCTGCTAACGGAAACGCTCGGCTTTGCGGCGGTTGCTGCCGAAGGGACTGTCACTCGGTATGCGTCGGGGGCAGACCCAGCGACATTTGCCGATATAGTCTTCGCGCCGAACTCCGTGTCCGGGCAGATCGCCGTCGGGAATGTTCACCACGTCGCATGGCGTACCCCGGACGACGCCGAGCAGGACTACTGGCTCCGGGAGCTTGCAGCCCAGCGGTATGGAGTCAGCCCGGTCATGGACCGGGACTACTTCCACTCCATCTACTTCCGCGAGCCGGGCGGAATTTTGTTCGAGATCGCCACCGACCCGCCGGGCTTCGCGATAGACGAGTCGCCCGAAACACTGGGCCAGACACTGCAGCTTCCCGCGCAGTATGAGCCGATGCGGGCGCAGCTTGAAGCGAGCCTGCCGCCGCTCCGCGTGCCGAAGGCGGATCGTTAGCGAAAAGATCGGAGCGAAAACGAGGAGGACGAGGGGTTGAAAACCCCCTCGTCCTCCTCGTTCGACACCTGAAACTCATTATGCCGCTGACATTTATCCATAACCACATCCCCGCCACTGATGTGCCAAATGCCGACACGCTGCTTCTGCTGCACGGCACGGGCGGCGATGAACATAACCTCCTGCCGCTGGGGCGTTTGCTGAACCCGGAGGCCAGCCTGCTGAGTCCGCGCGGAAAAGTGCTGGAAAATGGAATGCCACGCTTCTTTCGGCGTTTGTCTGAGGGCGTCTTCGACATCCCGGATCTCATCGCGCAAACGCAGGCATTATCGGAATTCATTGCTGAGGCTGCCGGAGCCTATGGCTTCGACCCGTCGCGTGTCACTGCTGCTGGGTTTTCCAATGGTGCAAACATTGCGGCGGCCCTGCTTTTGCTGCACCCCGGCGTTCTCCAATCCGCCATTTTGCTGCATCCGATGGTGCCGCTGGTTCCTGAAACTTTGCCCGATCTCGCAGGAATCCCTGTCCTTATCGGCGCAGGCCACCGAGACCCGATTGTCCCCGAAGCGGAAACCGAGCGGCTGGCGGCGCTTCTGCGAGAGGCTGGGGCAGAGGTGACACTGGCCTGGCAGCCGGGCGGACATGCGCTGACGCAGGAAGAAGCGGGCGCGGCGGCGCTGTGGCTCAAGAAGCAGAACGCTTGATCCTCGGCATTCATCATGTCCAAATCACCGTTCCCGAAGGCCGGGAAGACGATGCGCGGGCGTTCTACTGCGGCGTTCTGGGCCTCACCGAAGCGCCGAAGCCTGACTCGCTTTCCGGGCGCGGCGGCTTCTGGCTGCAAGTCGGCCCGCAGCAGGTGCATGTCGGCACCGAGGCCGGGGTGGACCGCGCCGCGACTAAAGCCCATTTGGCGTATGAAGTCAGCGACCTAGCCTACTGGCGGCGAACGCTGGAAGCGCAGGCTATCGCCGTGCTGGAAGGTATTCCTATTCCGGGTTATGCTCGCTTCGAGTTCCGCGACCCGTTCGGCAGCCGTGTTGAGCTGATCCAGGCGGTTTAACTAGGGATTGCAAATCATGGCGGGTTCCTCCTGGACGTTCCTCACCAATCATGCCCGTGTTCTGCTGTGTTTAGCCGGTGAACCCGACTTGCGCCTGCACGAAGCTGCGGAGCGCATCGGCATCACGGAGCGAGCTGTCCAGCGCATCGTCACCGATTTAGAGGACGCCGGCATCGTCACCCGCACCCGCGAAGGCCGCCGCAATACTTATGCCGTCAACCCCGAATCTCGCTTGCGCCACCCAAGCAACACTCATGTGACAATCGGTGAGCTGCTGAAACTACTCGACCACTAAAGTTACTGCATCCCTGAAATTACTGCGTCCCAGCGGCGCTTAAATCTTCGAGGTAAACGAAACGGGGTTGCCGCCATGGGGGTTGGGTACGATCTTGATCCAGTACTGGCTTGGCCGGCTGCCGATGTCGCTTAAATCGCCATACCCAAACGTCATCAGCAGCGATAGTCCAAAGCAGCCCGCCGACAAGCTGAGGTGCAGCCGGTCCCAGCGCAGCAGGCAGATCGGCCAGAACCAGGTGATATACCAGGGAAAAGGCGGTTTCAGAAACAAAAACATGACGCCGAAGGAAAATAACGCCCACGCGGAAAGCCAGCCGCCGGTCTGGGGCGCTTTCCAAAGCCAAACGGTCAGTGCGGCATAGAGCAAAACCAGCGGCCAGTTTACCGTCAGGGACGTCAGCAGGGAAGAAAGCCCCGGCCCCGCGCTGTGCGCCGTCAGCCAGCTATGCACGGTCGCCGCATGGGCCAAAAATGCCGGGCTTTGTGCGTACAGCGTCCGTGCCTGCGCGGACGCCAGCGTTGCCGGCCCCGCCCAAAGGGGCGCAAAAAACAAAACCAGCGGCAGCAGAACAATGACCGGAGCAAGGCCCAGCGCCGGAAGCACCTGCCGCAAGGAGCGCCCGCGCCCGTATTCCAGCAGCATCCAGGGCAGCAGAGCCAGCGTCACCGGCTTGACGGCGACGGACAGGCCGAGGCAGAGGGCGGCAGCGGCGTACTTTTTATCAAAAAAGAAGACTGCCCCCAGCAGCACAAACGTCAGGCAGACCAGGTCGTTGTGGCCGCTGCCGGGGCCTTCCAGCAGGAGCATAGGGTTTAAGCCAATCGCCACCAGCGTCACGTTCTCCCAGCCCGGCCTCCACCGGGCGGTTAGGCTCCGCCCGGCCAGCGCCGTCGCGATGAGCGCCCCCGCTTCCAGCAGTTTTATTGCGATCACCTGCGTCCACAAGCTGCCCTGCCGCAGCGCCGCCGCTGTTCCAATCTCCATCCATGTCCAGAGTGGCCCGTAAATCGTCGGCGCATCCCAGGTGAGATACCGTGCGACCGGGTCATGTTTGTGCGCCAATGCTTCCGGGCCGAACACATAGGGGTTTTGGCCGTACAGCACAAACAGCCGTCCATGCGAGACATTGGCGTAAGCGTCGGTAGACAACAAGGGCGGGGAACCCACGGCCATTGCCACCGCAACCGCCGCAATCAGCGCAATTAAAGGCCGCGCCGAGAGGCCGGTCCCCCGCAGGCAGGCCGCGACAAAGACGGCATAACTTGCCCACAGCAAAACAATCAAGGCGCGGAACACGCGCGAAAAGTACCGAAAATTGAGGGAATGTACTCCATCCAGCCCAAAATGCCTTTGGAACTGGTGCATCCCAGGCGCGTTCAGGCCGAAGAAGAACGAGTCATAATGGAGCGGCAGCGTATAAAAGAGAAGGCTCAGTGCGATGAGGCAGGCGAGAAACAGGGACACGCCCAAAAAGAAAGTGCGGCGCAGAGAAGTGGGCCTTATAACGGTCGGAAGGTGGGGAGGTGAGCCTAACAAAGATGCCATCGGTTAGCTTTCTACTTGCGCTTTCAGTTCACACGCTTTTTTGCAACAACCATGCTAACCGGCATTCTTTTCCCTTCTTGTTGATTTTCTAAACAAATCTCTTTACGAATGGCGGTTCGAAGCACTGCCGGAAAAAGTACAAGACGCATTGATTTTTTTGCGTTTGTGCAGTATACTGGCGAAACAACCACATCTTCATGCGTCTGCATCAGGAACGAGAAGGAAGAATTCGTGCGGACAGAGACGGGGAGCCACCGGCTGAAAGCTGCCCCGCGCATCCCTCTTCGAAGGACCCTCCTGAGAGCATGAACGGCTGATCCACGTCACGGATTAACGAGTGTCCCGGCTGTACTAAACGCCGGGGAACCGAAGTGGAACCGCAGATTTAAAAAGGTCTGTCTTCGGCGAGTGCAAATAAGCGCTTGCCGAAGGCGGGCCTTTTTTGCGGTTGAAACACCGAGGGGAAAAATGATGACGAACACGAAAAGCACAGACACAGGCATTCCGATTGGCTACGACGCGGACTTGTACCGCTTGCGGCATAGCTGCGCTCACGTTCTGGCGCAGGCCGTTCTTGAGCTGTACCCGGACGCGAATCTCGGCATCGGACCGCCGGTGGAGAATGGATTTTACTACGATTTTGGGCTGCCTCACGCGCTGAGCGCGGAAGACTTGACGGCGATTGAGGCGGTGATGAAGCAACTTCTAAGGGAGCCGCAGGACTTCGTCCGGCACGAGCCGGACCCGGACACGCTTCGCCTGATGCTTTCCGAACAGCCTTACAAGCGGGAGCTAATGGACGCGCTTTCGGCGCAGGAAGGCGCGGTTCTCAGCATCTACACGCAGGGCAGCTTTACCGACCTGTGCCGGGGGCCGCATGTCAGCTCTACGCGCGAGATTGACCCGGCAGCGGTCGCGCTCCTGTCTGTCGCCGGGGCTTACTGGCGCGGCGACGCCTCTCGACCGATGCTTCAGCGCATTTACGGCACGGCCTGGGCGACGCCTGCTGAACTTGAAGCGCATCTTCAGCGGCTGGAAGACGCGAAAAAGCGCGACCATCGCACGATTGGCCGCAACTTAGACTTCTTCAGCACGTCGGACGCGGTCGGGCCGGGACTCATCTTGTGGCATCCGAAAGGAGCGATGGTGCGGTTTTTGGCGGAGCGGTTCAGCCAGCAGGCGCACCTGCTGAACGGCTACGACTGGGTCTATACCCCGCACATCGGACGCGCCGGCTTGTGGCAGACATCGGGGCATCTGGACTTCTACAAAGACTCGATGTACAGTCCGATCGAAATTGACGGCGATGAGTATTATCTCAAGCCGATGAGTTGCCCGTTCCATACGGAAATCTACAAAAGCCGGCCGCGCTCCTACCGCGATTTGCCGATTCGGTACGCCGAGTACGCCCAGGTATACCGGTACGAGCTGAGCGGGACTTTGAACGGCATGACGCGCGTGCGTGGGTTTTGCCAGGATGACGCCCACACGTTCTGCCTGCCGGATCAAGTAGACGCCGAAATTCATCACGCCCTGCGGTTCTCGCTGTATGTCCTGCGGACCTTCGGCCTCTCAAACTTCAAGGCTTATCTCTCGACGCGGTCGGAGAAAAAGGCAATCGGCTCACCGGAAGAGTGGGAAGACGCCGTGGCGCACTTGCAGGCGGCGGTGGACCGGGAAGGTCTGCCGTATGAGATAGACGAAGGCGGCGGGGCGTTCTACGGGCCGAAGATTGACCTCAAAGTGCAGGATTCGCTGGGCCGGGAATGGCAGCTTAGTACCATTCAGTTTGATTTCAATCTGCCGGGCCGGTTCGGCCTGCACTATATAGGCGCAGACGGTCAGCCCCATACGCCGTTTATGATCCATCGCGCTCTGTTCGGCAGCGCCGAGCGGTTCTTCGCCATGCTGGTCGAGCATTACGCCGGTGCATTCCCACTGTGGCTGGCGCCGACGCAGATTTCTGTTGTTCCGGTGACGGACGCGCACCTGGGCTACGCCCAGGTGATCGCGGCAGAGCTGAGGCGCGGTGGCCTGCGGGTGGAAGTCAGCGACGGGGACGGGTGGATGTCCGGGAAAATCCGCGAGGCGCAGATCGAGAAAATCCCTTATGTCCTGGTCGTCGGTAGCAAGGAGCAGGAGAAGGGGACTGTTTCTGTGCGGAGCCGCGAAGACGGCAACATCGGCCCAATGACGCTGACAGCATTCCTGAAGCTGGTCCAAGAAGCGTCAGCGCTGGGAGATGCCGCCGCACTCGCTTAATCTGTGCTGCTTACTTCCAGCCGGAGAAGTCGGTGCCTTTCATCAGGCAGCTCTCAAAGCGGGTGAACAGGGGCTTGCCGCCGGGGTACAGATTGTCCTGGCGGGCAGGCCAGGCGGGGTCGGTGTAGAACGATGCCCAGGCACGCTCCCGGTGAGCCAGGTTCTCAAAGACAAGCATATAATGGAAGCGGGGCGCGACGCCGATGTAGGTGGTCCAGAAGCCCATGGCGAACTGGCCGTGGGTCTCAAACGCCGGAGCGATGTCGCGGCCGAAGCAGGCAACGGTTTCGCCGAGGGCGGCCATGTCGTCGAAGTGGTAGGTTCGCAGCTCGAAGACGCCGCCGGTGAGGCGGGGAGGCTGGTTGTCCTGGAGCGGGAGGCGCGAATAATCAGTTGGCTTCAGGATGGACGACGTGAACGTATGGATGGGACTGCCGCCCCAGGCGGCGTTGGTGTCGCGCCGTACCTCCTGCCATTCGGAGTCGGCTTCAAACGTGTCCCAGAGCATCTCGCGCTGGGCCAAGTTCTCCCACGCCAAGAGGTAGGTCAGGCGCGGGATGGGCGTACCGACAATGACCGACCAGAAGCCTGCTGGCTCAACACCAATGCGGTTCCAAATCCGCAGGATGTGGTCGGCGAACCGCTGCGTGACTTGTTCCAGCCCCCGGCTGCTGCGGATGTCATAGTGGCGGAGTTCGTAGAGCATAGTGTATCACTTTGCGCGAGAGGCTAACAGGAACCCACCCCGGTTCGTTCCTCACCGACCCTCCCGAAGCGGGAAGGTAAGGAGCAAGACAAGGACGCGAAAGGCGCAGCAAGCGGCGCCCCTACGTTTCCTCCAAAACTCTTGACCTTCCCGCTTCGGGAGGGTCGGTGAGGAACGAACCGGGGTGGGTTCCTAGTCGCTGCGGGCCGACATGGCCCCGCTGTCCTTCAAGTGAAAATACGCTTGCAGCATGGCCCGGCTGATCTTGCCGGCGGTGCTGCCGCCATGGCCGCCATGCTCGACAATCGCGGCGATCGCGATTGTCGGATGATTGTACGGCGCAAAGCAGATAAACAAGCCGTGGGTCATCTTGCTGCCGTAGGTCTGGGCCGAACCTGTTTTCGCGGCGACCGCGACGCCGGGGAAGCTCACGACTTTGCCGGTTCCCTGCGTCACCGTCGCCCGCATCGCCATCCGCACCCGCTCCATGTTCGCCGCCGACACCGGCACATGGCGTACAATCGTTGGCACGGCTTGGTAAACTAACTTGTGAGAACTCGCGTCTTGTACTTCCGAAACGACATACGGCTTCAAGACGTTCCCGCCGTTTGCGAAGGCCGCCGCCACCCGCGCCATCTGGAGAGGCGTCGTCAGCACGTCTCCCTGGCCGATGGACATGTGCAGCGTGTCCCCGCCGAACCACTGGTCAAAAGCGTCGCCCAAGCGGTGAAAATGCTTGAGTTTCCAGGCCGGCGAGGGGATGGAGCCGATGTCCTCGCCCCCTAAATCAATGCCCGTTTTTTCGGCTAGTCCAAACTGCTTGGAGTAAAACGAGAGCCTATCAGGACCGACTTTTTGGCCGTAGACATAAAAGAACACGTCGCACGACTCGGCAATCGCTTTGGTAAAATCGGTCTCGTCGTGCGTTTCCCAGCAGCCGAACCGCGCCCGGCCTAGATGGTACGACCCGGAGCAGTAAACGCTGCTATTTGGGGTGATGACTCCCGTCTGCCAGCCGGCGGCGGCGACCACAGGCTTAAACGTCGAGCCGGGCGGGTACATCGCGCCGATGGCCCGGTCAATCAGCGGGTGGCCGGGGTTCTGGTGGAGCGGCTTCCAATGCGCCGACGTGATGCCGGTCGCGAACTGGCCGGGGTCAAACGTCGGCGCGGACGCCAGCGCCAGCACCGCGCCGGTGCGCGGGTCGAGGGCGACCGCCGCGCCGACCCAGTGGTTTTCCCGCAGCACCCGCTCGGCGGCGGCCTGGGTCGGCGCATCTATCGTCAGCTGGACCGTCCCGCCCGGCGCGGCGTCCTCGGCGTCGAGCGCCCGAACCGTCCGCCCGTGCGCGTCAATCTGGACATTCGTCCCGCCGGGCCGCCCGTGCAGGTAGCTTTCATAGGCCGACTCGACCCCAGTTTTGCCTAAAAAATCATCTTTGGAATAGACCAGCGTGCCGTCGTTATACTTGCGGCCGCTGAGCGTGTCCCATTCTTTTTCGTTGACCCGGCCCATTGTGCCGAGCAGATGTGCGGCGAGCGACCCGTGCGGATACCAGCGGACGGGGTCCGGTTCGGTGGAGACGCCCGGCAGATACGGCTTGTTTTCTTCAATCTGCGTCACCGTCGCCATCGGCACGTCGAGCGCGATCCGCAGCGGGTCATACGGGTTCAGCTTGTTCGCGGCAATTATCTGCTGAATGTCTTCAGGACTCTCCTTCAAGAGCGACGCCAGATGCGCCAGCACGACCGGGTCTTTGGCGACGCTCGGCGTCGCATAAATCGCCAGCCGGGGCCGATTCGCGGCGAGTATGACGCCATGCCGGTCCGTGATCACGCCGCGCGGGGCTGGGGTCCGAATGCGCCGGGCCTGATTGGCCGCGGCAGCATCCCGGAAATCGTCGCCGCGTGCGACCTGCAAGTACCAGAGCCGGGCGGCCAAAACCCCAAACAGCAAAAAGATCACAGTCCCAAACGACCAGGCCCGACGCGCCGCCGCCCGCTGCGTCTGCCGCTGTGAAGGCGGGGCATCGCGCGGGTTCGGAGGTCTCAGTGATGGTTTCGGGATCGTGATCATAAACGGCTAAGTCTACTGGATTCTCTTTCGGCTGCGAAAAATAAAGGTTCCAGTTAGCACAACCATGCCAAGAGACGCAGGCAGAACCCACAGCGGTAGGACGGCATCTGTAAAACTAGCGGAATACTGGCCGGGGCTAGTCTCTACGACAGGCCCGGCGACCGGCGGATGCAGGCGCGACGTGCCGAGTGACATCAGCAGCATGGTTGATACGCTCCCTACCCCTAGTATCTGCCATTGACGCTTGTTCATAATTTGCTCTGGCATTCACAACCTGATTGTCTTAAATAAATGATTAAGTCGTTTTGCGCCGAGCAATAGGAGGCATCGTCTGCATCAGCGCCCTTAAAGCCGCGTTGACTGCTTCCGCAGTTTGGAAGACGGCGGCGACATCGGCATCCAGCCTAACCATATCAGGCACGTTCTCACGCCGCGCGAAGCGGTTGGGCTTCGCTTTGCTGTAGTCAATTTCATACTCCGGCGGTATGTCATCCGCCATGAGTTCTGCGACTTGTTCGTCAGATAAGGACTCTCTCAGTGCAAGCTCCGTCTCGGAGTCAGTTGAAGTCATTGTTTTCATATCCCTTGCGCTCCTGGCGCGCCGCTTGACGTGCACTGATAAGGTGTACCGCTCCGGCACGCTCTACGAAGCAGACAAAAAGCAGGCTGCCCTTTTTCGAATGCCCGGTAATCACTTCGCGCGGCTCTTGCTCGGAATGCTGCCGATCCTCCGCAATGACGGCGAGCGGGTCATCAAAAACAGTTTCCGCTTCACAGTTTCCGCTTCGCTGAACGAAACTCCGTGTTTGCGGAAGTTCGCCGCCGCCTTGTAATCATCTCGTACAAAATCCATTTCACCTCCCTGTATGCCTGCGTCGTATGACCGCGATGACTTTCTACTGCTCGCCGGGCGGCGGGGCATACATGCGACTGTGGCGGTGCGGTTCCTGGCCACGCGGGAAGGTCCGAGACACCTGCTGGGGACACCATCTTGTCGCGAGCAGCCCGTCTTCGGGATTGACCATGACGGTCACGGTGTCGTTACTCGCGGTGCTGTCGTTGTCGGCACTGTCTTCATGATGGCGGCGATGGCGCGGGGCCGGCGCGGGGTCGCCGGACGGCGAGATGTCGGTGACGGGACTAGGGCTGTCTGTGCTTGGCGCGTCCGTGGTTGCGTGGTCTGTCGGCGTCTCGGAAGCGGGCGCGTTCGAGCTGGGCGGGTACTGGGGCGAGAGCGTGGTCGGCTCGCTGCCGGACGTGAATGTCTCCGGGTGCGACGCCGGGGAGCCGTCGGGCGCAAGTAGGCCGGAAGCGTCGTCTACGTTGACCGTCACGGTGCCGTCGCCGTTGTCGTGCGCTTGTCTGTGGCGGTGCGAGCGGGGCGTCGTATCGGAAGAATCCGCCGGTGAGGAGTCGGGGGCGGTGCTGCTGTCAACGGGCGAGCTAGAGATCGCCGTGGCCGTGTCCGCCGCCGTCACGGGCTTTGCGACCGGCGCTTGCTTGGACTTTTCTAAAGCCAGCTCTTTGACGCGGGCCTGGTGAAAGATCGGCAGGCTGCGGCTCATAAACTTGGCCCAGATCGGGGCACAGACCGTGCCGCCGAAGGCATTCGACTCCATCGCGTCGCCGTAGCCCGCGCCGTGGTTCTTGGTCGCGGCGGTTGGGTGGCCTGCCCAGACCGCGCAGACGAGCTGCGGGGTATAGCCGACAAACCAGACATCTTTGTGTTCCTGGGTCGTTCCCGTCTTGCCCCGCGCGTCGGGAACCAGCGGCGCGACCATTTTGCCGGTGCCGCGTGGATCGGTAACGACCGCGCGGAGCATGTCGTCAAGCTGATGCACCGTGTCGGGCTGAAGAATATGGGTCTCGATGTCCGGGGGAACGTCTTCAATAACATTGTCCTGAGCGTCGTCTAAGCGTGTCCAGGCCGACGGCTCCGGGTGGTTGCCGCCATCGGCGATAGTCGAGTAAGCACTTGCCATCTCCAGCGGCGAGACAGGGGAAGAGCCGAGGGCGAGAGACAGCACCGGGGCTAAGTGAGCATGGACGCCCATCATGCGGGCATAGCGAATGGCGGCGGGCGGTCCAATCAAATGCAGGACCTTGACGGCAACAACGTTCACCGAGTACGCCATGGCTTCTCGCAGGCTCATCTCGCGGTCGGAATAGCCGTTGTCATCTTTAGGCGTGTACGAACCGTGGCCTGTACCGAACGTCGTCCGGACGTCCAAAACTTCCGTGCTTTCTTTCACCGAGCCGTCATTGATTGCCGCTGAATAGACAACTGCCTTGAACGACGAGCCGGGCTGGCGGCCATGCACGGCATAGTTCACCTGAGACTTTTTGTAGTCCGTACCGCCGACCATCGCTTTAATCTCGCCGGTTTGCGAGTCCAGGCAGACCAGAGCGCCCTGGTTCGCGCCGTAGTCATGGGCATTTGAGATGCCCTGCTGGACTTCCTGCTCGGCGATCTGCTGCATCGGCCAGTTCAGAGTCGTGTAGACTTTCAAGTTGCCTTCGTAGAGCCGATCGGCCCCATATTTGCGGCGAAGTTGGTCCACCACATAGCTCACGAAATAGGGGGCGTGGAAAACCTGGCTGCCCTGCGGCGGGGCTTTCGCGCCAGCCAAGCGGATCGGCTCGGCGACTGCATGGCTGTACTGTGCAGGCGTAATATAGCTCTGGCCCAGCATCTGGTCCAGCACCCGCTTCCGCTGGCCCTCTGCGGCGTCTTTGCTTCGGTACGGATTGAACTCGGCGGGCCGGTTCGGCAGGCCGGCCAAAAGGGCGCACTGGGCCAGATCAAGCTGCTTGGCGTGCTTGTTGAAGTAAACTTCGGCGGCGGCTTCCACACCGTAAGCCCCGCTGCCGTAGTTGACTTGGTTTAAATACATTTCCAGGATCTGCTGCTTGGTATAGCTGTTGTTGATCTGGCTTGCAATAATGAGTTCGTTGAACTTGCGCCCGTAGGACTTCTGCCGGGTCAGGCCGCCGACTCCCATGTTCCGGGCAAGCTGCTGGGTGATCGTGCTGCCGCCCTCGCCGTGCAGGTCGCCGTGGGTAAAGTTCGAATACAGCGATCGCCCGATGCCCTTGATGTCAATGCCTTTGTTTTGATAAAATCGGCGGTCCTCGAACGCGATGGTCGCGTTCTGCAAATCTTTCGGCATGGCATCAATTGTGATAACTTTGCGCCGCTCGGTAAAGAACTCGGCCAGCGGCGTGCCGTCGGACGAGTACAAGTAGGTAATGCCGAGCGGGTTATCGGCCAGGTCAATCGTGCGCGGTGTGCTGTAAAGACGCATCGCCACGACGATGATCAGTGTCACGAGCGCGATCATCACCAGCAGCGAAACCGCCGTGAAGAACGTCTTGATTTTCGTCCATACGGGGTTCCGCTTCGGCGCAGGCCGTTTTTTGTTGCTTACCGGCGCAGGCCGGGCCGGCGCTTTGGCGCTGGGTTTGTTGCTGGAAGTGGTTGCCATACTGCCTCTGTTGTCATTATAGGCCAGGGTGCCGCCTTTGTCAAGCAAGCGCCCGTGTGTGCTGCGTGATTCAGGTATAATACGCGCAGTGCCATGACCCAGTTTCCGCCCCAAAACCTTGCTTTGTCCGTGCTGATGCCGGTCTACAATGAAGAAGACACGGTGATCGAGATTGTTCACGCAGTTCTGGCCGTGCCGATTGCACTGGAGTTAATTGTCGTGGACGACGGCTCGACCGACCGCACCCGCGCCCGGCTGCACGCGCTGGAAGCCGAACACAACCAGAAGCTCAAAATCGTCTACGCCCCGCAGAACGCCGGCAAAGGCGCGGCGATCCGCGCGGCTTTGTCCCACGCTTCAGGCGGTGTGGTGGTTATTCAGGATGCCGACTGCGAATACGATCCGCAGGACTTCCTGCCGATGCTAGAACTCATCACACGCGGCGCGGCGGTGGTTTACGGCTCGCGCCTGTCGCCCGAAGCCGCGAAGCTCAACCACGAAGTCCGCGACAAGTTTTATTATGCCCGCCGCCTGCTGCCGTTCTTAACCAATTTGCTGTTCGGCACAGCTTTGACCGATGAAGCCACCTGCTACAAAATGTTCCGCCGTTCCGTCTTGAACTCGACTCCCCTGACGTGCGAGCGCTTCGATTTCTGCCCGGAAGTGACCGCGAAAATCCTCAAGCGCGGGTATAAAATCTACGAGACGCCGATCCATTATGCCGCCCGGACCGCCGCCGAGGGCAAGAAAATCGGCTGGCGCGATGCGTTCGACGCCGCCTGGGCCTTGCTGAAGTTCCGGGTGACGAGGTAGAGGGATTTCGTGATTGCGATGCCGTGAACGGCGTCGCTGGGGAGCGCAGACGCTAAGGTCCCGAGGGTAAGGGACAAGACAAATCTCTCGGACTCTTCCGCCGCGCAGGCGGCGGCTTGGCGCTTCGTCTTCCAGCGAGGGTGTTTACGCCCTCGTTTATTATGCCCTCGTAACAACCGTTTATTAGACCATGCCAAACACAACAACCATCACCCAAACGCCCGCCGAGCGGGAGCAGTGCTACGACATCCGCAAGGCCGTCTTCGTCGCGGAACAGGCCGTCCCACTGGAACTCGAAATGGATGAGTACGACGACATCGCCGTTCACTTCTTGATGCGCGACGCTGAGGGAACGCCTCTCGCCACCGCGCGGCTGCTGGACAAGCACGGCCTCGCCAAAATCGGCCGGGTTGCGGTACTGAAAGACGCTCGCGGCCTCGGCCTCGGCCTGACGCTGATGCAGTTTGTTTTAGACGAGTCGAGACGCCGAGGCTTCACCGAAGCCGTCTTGGACTCGCAGACCTACGCCATCCCGTTCTACGAGCGCCTCGGCTTCACGGCGGAAGGCGACGAGTTTGACGACGCCGGCATTCCCCATTTTCTCATGCGCCGGAAGCTGTAGGCAAATTATGAACGACGGCTTAGACTACCGACCTGCTAAAGACGAAATCTGGCCGCCGTCACCAACTTTGCCGCCGCCTGCCAAGCCGCGTGAACTTCCGTTTCTTGTTCGGTTGCCTCTTTGGGGGCTTATCCCAATGGACATGGGGTTGGGTGCTGTTGAAGGCGGCGTACATTGCTCGGATGTTTGGTTTAGGCATCACACATTTCATTGGACTGATTTCACTGTTGAAGGTGTTGTCACGTTCGTTGGGTTTTTGATGTTTCATCTTTGGTTGCGTTCGTGGCTTCTCAAACGGGAGCATGAGCGAGACGCCACGGAATAAGACGCCACGGAATAAATTCCGAGGCTGAAGCAAAACAGTCTCGCGGCGACACAAGATTGACGCATGGGTTTCTCCGCTGCCCGCGAAGGCGGGGATTTGCACTTTAAAAGCATGGGGGTTCAGCCCCGTGTCCTACGCTCATACATCCCGCCCACCGCCGCAATCTCCGCATCGCCCCACCGATAGATGCGCCCGGCCTGCGCTTCCGACACCAGCATTTTCACCCGCGCAATCGCCTCCACTTTTACGTCCGCCGGAACCCAGAACGGGTAAGGCAGGCGCTCGAAGTCTTTGCCCTGAATGTTCTTCGTGTGGTTGATGACGTTCTTCAAAAGCGACAGGCAGAGCGGCGAAAACGTCCAGCCGAGAATGAAATACAGCTCGTCCGGGTCAACGCCGTCCCGTAGGAACGCGCAGGGAGCGCCGCTGTCTAGGATATAGCCGCTCGGCAGGTAGCGGGCGTTCAGGGCCTGGGAAATAAGCTGCCAGGTGATGCCTTCGCGCCCGAAATGCTTTTGTCCGCCGACTCCGTGCAGATACCACGGGCCACCCTTTTTGTACGCCAGCACCGCGTCGCCGTCGTCTTTCCAGTAAACGGCGTGTGTCGGAGGCACGTAGACTAATGCGCTGCCCGCTTTGTTGTAGAAGCGGTAGTCGGGGTGGGGCAAAGACACTTGGAGCGGCTCCGGGCGCAGCATCGCTAGCACGGTGCGCCGGGTCTCGCCCCGGCAGACTTTTGCGTCGATCTGCGCCCGCTGCATCGGCGACAGGAAGCCGAGACGGGCGCGTTTGACTTCGGTCTCCAGTATGATGGGAACATCGGCAAACGCAAACTCGAACGGTTCCACTATCCTGCTGTCTTTGATTTCGCGCACGAACCGCTTATTGTCGCCGATGGTCATGCCGCTGGTGGCGACGACAAAATCGCCGAGCTTCGGGCCGGCAAAGTACGGGGCGTACTCGTCCGTCATCTGCCACGAATGGTTGCCGGTCAGCGCGATCTGCTCACGCAGAACTGTCTCGCCGTCCAACATCAGTGCCGAGGCTGGGCCGGTCTTGGCAAAGTCTAAGACGACCATCGCGTACTGCGTTTCGTCTGAAAACTCCCCAAGCCGCGTGACTTCCGGCGCTCCCGTGTCCAGCATCAGCCGCCGCAGGCCCTGCATGGTGTTGATGGTCAGGAACGTATCGCTGCAAATGAAGCGCAGTTTGCCGCCCGGCTTCAGCAGATCTAAGCACTTGACGATGAAAAACGAATAGGTTTCTTTTTTGATCTTCCATCCGCCCCGCCGCCCCAGCTCTTTGTCCAATTTATCCTGAAGCTCCGGCGCAATCGTTCCCCCAAACGGCGGATTGCCGATGATGTATTCGAAGTGCAGACGGTCATCGAAAAGACTTGTTAATGAATGTTCTGTCAGGTCACAGTACCAGTGCAGAAAGAAGTCAGCGCAGACAAAATTATGGATTGAGGGACAGTAACCCCAGCGGTCTCGAATGTTTTCAAGACATTGGTTGTACATTGCCTCGTCAATCTCTACGCCGTAGATATTGTTCTGTAAAACGTGGTCTAGGCGCTCTGTTATACTGCCTTCATAAAAGTTCAAGAACTTTTCTATCAAAGGCAGAATAAAAGAACCATCGCCCATACTAGGTTCTAAGACAACATCCGTAGCAGTGAAATTGAAGTCAGCAAGAAGTCCTGTTGCAGTTTTGAGAGGCGTTAGAAATTGACCAAGTTGCTGTTTTTTAGTGCGTAGCGTTTTTGTTTGACTCATAATTTCATGCGAAGAGATTTAAGCTCGATTGGTCAAGATTACGAACTACTCGCTTTTTATAAGCTTCATGCTCTTTTTCTAAGACTGCGATGCTATTTATGCGGTTTTTGAACAGTCGTTTAGCTCCTCGGTCAGCTTCTTCAATGAGTTCTTGAATTTTCTTCTCAGTTGATGCGGAAACTAAGCGATCACCTTTATCGACAGCAACATAAAAATCACTTTCCTTCATCATAATCTGACCTGTCCCGGAGTCAAAATGTATACAATCCAAATAGTCCAACATATCAACAAGATAAACTTTTGGAACCACTCTAACGCCTGGCGCAACTGGTAATACAAACTTTATCACCATCAAATAGTAAGAGTCAATTTTGCACTTCAAAAGTGCATTTAATAGTTTCGACATAGCAACCATATTCGGTCGTCCTTTTTTATCAGCCTCACCCGTTTTCACATTGATAGGATGAGATATTTTGGTGCCGTTGTTGTCAAACTCGATCCAGACATCACCCATTGATCGCGGTCTTTTCTTGCGGCCCTTAGTGTGTTCGTATTTGATGTCATTGTTGTACTTGCTCTTAAGAAGGGTTGCTGTTTTTTCATCAACACGGTTCGCGATACTATGACCAAACTCTTTGCCACGAATACTATCCTGAAACCACTGTTCTTTGACCTCTTGGTTCCAAAAATCTTCAACCTGTTGGCGCATTTCAAGAAGCACATTTTTGTCGATCATGATTGTTTCCTATTCTGAAAGTGTTTTCCGACCATCCGGCATCTTGAAGGCCAAATGCCGGAATGCGGGCCAGTTTTCTAAATCGCTGCTGTAGTCTTCGGGGTCGTCGCTGAAGAAGTAGTCGTAGCCGGTGAACAGATGCTCGAAGGGCAGGCTGACAGCTTCGGCGACGGCGTCGAGTGGTCCGCCGCTGAACTGGCCGGCGTTGGCGCGGGCGTCGGCCAGCGTTTTGGTGAACTGGTTTATTGGGACTTGCAGAATGGCCGCAAGCGCGTCGGGATTGCCGGCGTAAAGCGCGGCTTCGGCGGGCGTTTCGGCGAGGGCGGCGGGAGCATCGGCGAAGCGGTCTTGGACGGTGCCGTTCTCGTAATAAGTGTAGCCCCAGTGGATGTCGTCGGCGACCCAGACTTCCAGCGCGGGGACGCCGAGCGCCGATGACAGCGACTTTGCGAGCAGGCCGCTGTCGGCCCAGTCGTCGAGGTAGACTGAGACCCAGCCGGTTCCCGTCGCGCCGCTGACGATAACGCCGTACCACTTGTCGCCATCCGGCAGCGTGTCTTCGTCGTCTACGACTACGGACAACGGCTCATCGCCGAGAAAGGGAAACCCGGCGTCCGCAAATGTCTTGGTCACAGCGTCTTTGACCTGTGCCGCGTCGGTTGTTTTGAGGTGAATGCCGATGTAGTAACCGCCCATAGGCGCAGTTTACCCGAAAACCCGCCCTAGTGTCCCCAGTCCCACGCGGCCCGGCCGGTGCGGTAGGGAAGCTGGACGATTTTGCCGGTGGCCGGGGTGACGGCGAACAGCTCGCCGTCGGGGACGGGAGGCTTGGCGACGGTGTAGGCGATCTCCGAGCCGTCCGGGGACCAGCGCAGGGACGTGATCTCGCGGTGGCCGAAGACTGACCAACCCCAGTGGATCGGGATGTCCGGGCCGGACGCATGGGAGGCGATGTCGTACAGGCGTATGACGCGGGACGTGCCGGGCGGGACGAACGCGATTTTCGTGCCGTCGGGGGACAGCGCGAACAGGGACGCGGCGGGGCCGGGCGTGGTCTGTTCTTTGGCCTGGGTCAGCACCTGCGGGCCGATGGGGGTCTGGACTCCGTAGGCAAATGTCCCGGCATTGGTCACTATGGGGGTCCGGGTGGCGGACACGTTTGGGTCCGACGCCATATTCAGGCCGTGCAGGTTGAGCGGGGATTGAAGCGGCGGGTCGTCCGTGTCCGTGGGAATGCTGTACGAGACGCCGTCTTCGAGAAACAGCAGCGACGAGTCCGAGTCCCAGGCCAGGCCGACGACTTGCTTCAGCTTTTGCGCCGTTAAATCTATCACCAGATGGGGCGGGTTGCGGGTTCCAGGCGCGGTCGGCATGACCCAGATCTGGTTGTCCACGCTCTGCTTGTCTTCCCCAATCGTAATAAGCTGCTTTTCGAACGCCACCTGCGCCCCATCAGGCGACAGCGCGGGCTGGGTGATCCAGTCGCGTGCCCCGGCATCAATGTCCTGCGGCTCGGTCTCGTGCAGGAGTAGCCGGGTTGCGCCGTCAGTCCCTGCCGTGAACAGCCCGCGCAGGGTCGTCGTCTTCTCCGACGGCGCATCGGCCTCCATATAGACGAGCTGCCCGTTTGGAACGCCTGTGATATGGGGCGGCGACGTTGCCGCGCCGATGAGTGTCAGCACGAGCGGGACGGTAACGGCAGCGAACACTAAAGACAGCCACATGCGGCGAATGCCTTTGAAGGGGCGCGGGCCTGGCTTGCCGATGAGCGCATCATCGCCGATTTCCGGCTTCGGCGTATTCGGTTTATTCACGGGTGAGCGCATAGTTATTCAAGTCGGGCCGCAGATAGCGGGCGATCAACGGGTACCTCTTGGCAACGGCGTAATACACGTCCTGAGCAATTTTCCGGTACGACGGGTGGCCCTGCCGAGCGGAGCGCAGCTCGACAAAGTGAGCGACTTCGCGCAGGTTCCAGGTGAACAAGACCCGAACCCGGGTCGCCAGCGGCAAGACATACGCCGCTTCATGCGTCAGTCCGGCCTGACACAGCCGCGCGTAAGTCCCCGCCACCTGCGCCATGAGCGCGTCGTACCGCTCGCCGTAGCCCAAGTCGTCAATCCCGCGCGGCCTCTCGAAGCCGAGTGCGGGAGTCAGCGCCTGGGTCGTCTGGGTCGCCATCCGGTGCCGCTGCACGTCCCGGTACGCCCCGTAATCCAGCGTCATTTCCACCGTGCAGGAAAGACGCTCCAAAGCGCGTCCCGGCGCATCGTGCCTGCCCCGGCGCTTCAAATACTCGTCCACGACACGCTCTTTGTCGGCCTGCGGCAGTCCCTCGACGCGGGCTAGGAGCGAGTCCATCGGCAGAGACGCCGCGCCGTACAAAATCGCGGCAACAAGTTTATCACCGGCATCCGGGTCGGAAAAAACAAGGGAGATGCCCCCCCCGCCCCCAAGAATGGGTGTCGGGGAACTTTCCAGCAGTTCCCGCGCCAGCGTCTCAATCGCTTCGCTTGTTTCTGCCCGGTAGACATTGAAGTCCGCGTACTTTAAGAGCGTCGGGACGACGTGCTGCGCTTCTTCCTTGATCCGCAGGCCAAGCGCCCGCCCTTCTTCCAGTGGCTGTGACAGCAGCTTCGTGATCAAATGTTCCAAAGTCCGGGCATTGAGTGTCAGCCCGACATTTGTGTGCGTCGCCGCCGGCAGCAGGTAGCGCAAGAGGTCAAACGCCGTCGCGCGGGAAGCCGCGTCATAGCCGCGCTCAGACTGCTTCTCGCCGCGCGGCGTCTGTGCCTTGATCTGCGCCGCGACGTTTTCCGTCCAGCCCGTATAAGCGTCCAGCAGACCCCGCACCGTATCTCGGTACTCGGCGGCCAAGTTCACGTCGGCCATCACCGCCGGCGGGTAATACACTTTGCTGGGGTCAAACGCCACATAGCGCGTGCTTTTCTCGGTGAACGACGCCAGCCGGGCATCTTCCACCAGCTTCGACGCCAAAATGCTGATGTCTTCTAATGCGAGATGCACGACTCCATGCTCCGCCACCGAATTGTGCCCATAGCCCAGCACATACTTCTCGGCGAATGCCCGCGCCTTTTCCTGCAACCCCGCCGTGCCGCTGGAGTTGTCAGTGTTCCCGGCTCCAATCAGCGCCCCCAAGTCTTCCGCCTCAATCATGTTCCGCAGATCATCGCGCAGGGACAGCCGGGAGCGCGAGTAGCGGGCAAACAGATACGCCACCACTTCTTCCGGCAAGTTTTGCAGCGCAAACACGCTTTTGTCGGTATTTGTAAAGAACCGGGAAATGTCGGCAGTCTTAGCAGTCGTCTCAGGCATAGCAAGGAAGTTCGGCAAGGGGTGAGGGAAATCCTGCATTTACCCCCCCCCCGCAGCACTGGCTACCTGGAAGGCCCCGATTCTGGGAAGCCACACAAAGAAGAACAGCCAGAGAAGAACAGCCAGCAGCGGGCGGCGAGAACGCAGGTGTCGAAGTCCGGCGGCAGGACCGGACCGCGCCGACCGGAATTTGGAGCATTTGGGCGATTTCATCATACCCGAACCCTTCATTCTCGCGCCGGACTAAAGCCGCCCGGATCGGCGGAGAAAGCTGGTCCGAAAGCACTTCAATCGGGGGTGGGTGTCGAGGGAAGCAGCCGGAGAGATAGCGCCGGCAGGGATGAAAGGAGCGAAGAGGCGGCAAATATTTTCCGCAACAAAAAAAGCGCCAGCCTTTTTGGCCGCCGCTTCCGATTACGCTCCAATTTTGCAAACGTGAATATAGTATAACAGAGTTTCAGGTCGAAGTCAACAGGACGAAGAAGCGACGGGCTACTGAAAGCAAAGCATTTGAGGCTGCTCGCTGCGACAAACTCGCCGGTATTTCGCGCATGGCATTATTAAAACCGTTAAAGGCGAATAATCCGCATTTCCTATTCGTCTCAAAATCAGGTAGCCGGTCGTCCCGCCGCCTGCCGTTCCTGCACTGCCCGGTGCGCCTGACGCCCCAGAGGCGCCCGTCACGACCATGCCGAGGCCGATATTCGCAGACAAAGCCAGCGCCTGCATGTGTATCTGACTATGCCTGCATAATAAGCAGCTCCCATAATAAGCAGCTCCAACGCAGGAAAGCGGGCGGGCAAGCGCGAACAAGCACAAAGACTCTGCCGAAAAGGAACATCCGCCGCCATGACACCCACTGCCGTTGAAATCGCGCCGTTTGCTTTTGCTAATGCCGCCGACGACGAGTATGAAGCGCTGAACCGGCACTTCAACCGCGCAAAAGCCGAGACCCTGCCCGATGACCCGCCGACGCCGCTGGAAGAAACGATTGCCCAAATGAAAAACGTCCCGCCGTTCGTCGGCATTTACGCCTGGGTGGGCTGGAACCCGGACAAGACTGAGATGGTAGCCGCCGGCGGCGTCTCGTTCCTCCGAATGGAAGAAAACCAGCACCTCGCGCAGTTTGATCTCAGCGTAGACCAAGACTACCGGCGGCAGGGCCTCGGCCGCGAGCTGCTGCGGCAGGCGGTCCAGGCGGCGCAGGCGGAAAACCGGCGGCTGTTGATGACCGGCACCAACGAGCGCGTTCCCGCCGGGGAAGCGTTTATGACGCGGCTCGGCGCGGAGCGGGGCCTCGAAATGCACACGAACCAGCTCACGCTCGCGGACCTTGACCTTGCTTTAATTGAACGGTGGCAGGAAGAGGGCGCGACGCGGGCGGCGGGCTTCACGCTGGGCTTCTGGGACGGCGCGTATCCCGAAGATCAGCTTGACGCGATTGCGAAGCTGACTGATGTGATGAACACGGCCCCGCGCGAGAACCTGGACATGGAAGACATGCACTTCACCCCCGACCAAATCCGCCAGCAGGAGCAGACGATGGCGGCGACGGGAACCCAGCACTGGACCGTGTACGCCGTCGAAACGGCAACGGGCCGGTTTGCCGGCTTCACGGAAACGACCTGGAACCCGAACCGCCCGGAGATTGTGGGTCAGGGCGGAACCGGCGTCTTCCCGGAGTTCCGGGGCCTGGGCCTCGGACGCTGGCTCAAAGCCGCCATGCTGGCCCGGATTGTCGAGGATCGGCCCGAAGCCAAATTCGTCCGCACCGGCAACGCCGACTCAAACGCCGCCATGCTCGGCATCAACCACGCCCTCGGCTTCAAGCCGTACATGTCCAACTGCATCTGGCAGGTAGAAGTAGACAAAGCGCTGGCGTATTTGGCACAACAGCACGATTGAACAGAAAAGCCCGCGCCGACGGCACGGGCTTTTTGTTTCAGATCCCCTTGAATTGCAGGGTGTAACTAATCCGCCTCAACCGTCCTCTTAATTTCCTTCTGGTTGACTCAGCCGATTCGCTGGGTACTATCGCGGGAAGCCTAGCCTCACGGGGGCAAGAGCTTGAAGAAAGAGAAACTCACCATGATAAAGTTCACAATCCTCCTCCGCAAGCGCTCGGATTTGACGCATGAGCAGTATGTGGAGTATCACAAAAACCATCATGCTGCTCTTTTTACATCGCTTCCTGAAGTGCAGCAGTATGTCCGTAAGTATGTCCAGTGCTACACGCTGCCCGTGGACTTGCCGGGGCTGCCGCCGCCTGGATATGACGGCATCACCGAGCTGTGGTTTGACACGGTGGAGGATATTGCAAAAGTCTTCACCGCGCCCCGGTACATGGAGATGATTCGCCCGGATGAAGAAAAGTTTTTGGACCTGCACGGCTGCGGCTTTCTGGTCTGCACCGAAAATCAGGTAATTTAAGCACAGGTGATCTCAGCAGAGAACCGATAGGAAAAAGAGGCGGCCAAAGGAGCTACGCAATGGAACTGACCTACGATGTCCCTGTCCAAGCGCCTGCAAACGCGGTTGACTTAACCGAGTGGATTTTTCAGATGACGGATGAAGAGTACCGTGCCTGCTCCCGGAACCACTATGCGATGGGAATCATCGGCGGCGGGCAGCGCCTCGGCATCATCAATGTGGAACAAGTCGGAGGAGCAATAATTATCCAGCGTTATGCGCCGCAGCTCCTGCAAAAAGACCATGTGACCTTTTTCTCGGCAAAGAGCCAAGCCTTCCTGACACGCATTATTCCGTTCAAGATGGAAGTTACCTGGGATATGCAGATGCTGGCTCAGTCCGCCGACTCGTCGCGCCTCAAGTGTTCTCTCACGGTAAAGACGCCGCTTTGGACAAAAGTGGCCGGGTGGTTTATTGCCTCAAACTACTTGCTAAAACGGCACCTGATTGGAGAAACGAAAGGATTTGCGCGGGATATTACGGCGAAGCTGGCGACTCATTAATCTCAGCACTGATGTTCTGTCACAGCTTTTCCGCTTCAGTCTGGGTTCCGATACTTGCGCCAAGACAAAAAAGCCCGCGCCGATGGCGCGGGCTTTTGCTTTGCACACTTTAATCGTTACATGCTTTCCTGTTCAACGGACTGTGCCTCGGCATTTTCTTCCATTTCTTTGACTTCCACTGGGCGGTTTGTCTCTAAAATTCGATATACTTTGTCATCGGCGACAGCCTTCAATACCTTCTCCTGGAACCACGTCTGCTTTGCCTCATCGGTTTCAGCACGCTTAAACGGAATTACAAAACGAACATGATAATTGCAGTCCTTGTGATCACCCCAAAAATAAAAGCGGTGACGACCGCTTCGATATTTGTGAACTTTGCATAGCACCTCATACTTAGCCCAAGCATCCACCGTGTTCCACAATCTTCCAAGCCCGTTCTCTTCCTCGACCGTGTCATCATCAGCTAGATTAGCCAAGCGACCTTCAATGTTTGCGTCTCCTGACCTTCGGATTTTTTCAAGGTCTTTGTGAGCCGTAGCATTACAGTGGAGCAAGCACACGCAAAGCCTCCTTGTCTTCCATTGCCTGTTTTACTGTTTCTTGAAAAGATTGGCTATTCTCAATTTCTTCATCCTGTAAGGCGTCAATATCTACACCTTTGCTGTTGAACTGGGCCAAGCTACGTAAGAAGCCGAGTGCAGCACTGATTTGAGTGTACGATAAAGATGGAAAGCGTGAATGAAGTTCACTAAAATCAAGAACTGCTTCAATTTCTTCCACAACCTCATAAACGGGTATAGGCTGCTGATCTTTACCCCATAGAAGAGGCAAAAATCCAAATCTTTGTTCAATTATAACATAGCTTCCATTTTTTTCGCTCGCGACATGGTACATTGCACCAATACTACTCGAACGGAAAGACATTGCCATTCCAAATAGTACATTGCGAGCAGAAAAGCTCTGCTTCGGCATAAAATCAACAACAGGCTGAAGGAAAGGTGGGGCAATCCCTTGCGCTCGCGCAGGCGAGTAACCTGTGCTTAGTACATCCGAAGGTATATTGTTAAAGATGGCTTCGGTTCTATCTAGAATCGGCGTCTCTTGGAGAGGAAGGTCGCTTGTTTGGGTAAAGATTTGGTTAAGCATATTAGTTGTCTTGTTCGTTATCTGGCTCTATCTGACCTATAAAAGTGGTGAATGCTTTCTTTACTTTCTCTGCATCAAAATCATGCAAATTTCTTGGCGTCTCCCCATAAATCGCAGCCAACACTGAGTACCGGGTCGACCAAAACTCCATCATTCTCATAAAAGAGTCGTGGGTAACAATAATACGGCTTTCCAGGCTAACATTTTCAACACTGCCTTCGGCGTTTTGGATGCCAAAATATAGGTACAAATCTGATGCATTTAAATGAACATGGCTAAAATTGGCATAAGATGTTTTCATGTTTGGGTTGTCTAACTTCAACAACCCAGCTCTTGTAGGGTCTTCTTCTGCCATTGTTCTGCCTTTCTCTATTCTTGCGTTGCACTACTACCGCACAGAAGTTGCCTATTATATAACGCTGTCGCTGCATCTGTCAATCCTATATACAGTATGCAATGAAATAATAGTTGCAAGTATTATGCAAAAGCCCTGATCTTTTTGGCAGGCGGCAACACCTTATTCAATTCAAACAAACGAATTGTGACTAAAAAGCCCGCGCCATCGGCGCGGGCTTTTGCGGTAATTGGCTTACTTATGAACGCTTTCGCCTTTGACATCCTGGGCGGCTTCCATGATGGCTTCGGAGAGGGTCGGGTGGGCGTGGATGGTGTGCATTAGCTCGTCAATGGTGGACTCTAATTTGATCGAGACGCAGGCTTCGTGAATAAGGTCGGTGGCGTGGGGGCCGACGATGTGGACGCCTAAAATCTCGCCGTATTTGGCGTCGGTGACGATCTTGACTAGACCGACGTTCTCGTTGATCGCCATTGCCTTGCCGAGTGACTTAAAGGTGAACTTGCCAACTTTGACCTCGTAACCGGCTTCTTTAGCCTGCGCTTCATTCAGCCCCGTCCAGGCCATTTCCGGCTCCGTGTAGACGCAGTAGGGAACGGCGGTGTAGTCCATCTTGACGGTATGGCCGAGCGCGTTCTCGGCGGCGACTTCGCCTTCGCGGGTCGCGACGTGGGCCAGACCCCCGCCGGCGGCGTCGCCGATGGCGTAGATGTGCGGGACATTGGTCCGCATATACTCGTCTACCGTGATCTTGCGGTCAAAGAAGACGCCCGCCGCTTGAAGGCCCAACCCGTCGGTGTAAGCGCGGCGTCCGACGCCGATGAGGAGCTTGTCGAACTCTAGTTCGCCGTCGCCTTTTTCGGTGACGTACTTCAGCTTCTTGCCGGGAACGTCAATCGCGACCACTTTCGTGGAGGTCATAATCTTGACGCCCGCTTTGGTCAGGAGCTTCGCCAGCTCGGCGGTCAAATCGGGATCGGCGGCGGGGACAATGTTCGGCATCAGCTCGATCAAAGTCACGTCTGCGCCGAGGCCACGGTAGGTGTAGGCAAACTCGGTGCCGACCGCGCCGGAGCCGAGGACGACCAGCTTCTTCGGGACTTCGAGTGCCGAGACCGCTTCGTTGGAAGTCCATAGCGTCGTCTTGCCGAGAGTGCCTGCCGCCTTGCGGTTCTTGACTTCCCGGTTGTCCACAAACACATCGGCGTCGGCGGTGTCCGCGCCGATCATCTGAATGGACGGGTGGAGCTTCGCGACCACGCTGCCGGTCGCGAGAATAATAGACGCTGCCGTGATCCGCTCGGTCTTGCCGTCTTCGGTGGCGGCTTCAACCGTGTGCGGGTCCACCAGCTTGCCCTTGCCCTTAATATAGCGCACGTTGTTTTTCTTGAACAGGAACTCGACGCCGCCGACCAGAGTCTTGACCACTTTGTCTTTGCGGGCCATAAGCGCATTCATGTCAAAGCCGATCTCGCCACCGATGGTCAGGCCGAAGTCGGCAAAGTGCTTCGCCTGCTCCAATGCCGCGACCGACCCGATCATGGTCTTGGTAGGAATGCAGCCCCAGTTGAGGCACGTCCCGCCCGCGTTGTCGAAGTCAATGCAGACCACGCTTGCGCCCATTTTCGCGGCATGAATGGCCGCCGGATAGCCGCCCGGCCCGCCGCCGATGACTACTAAATCTACATCATATCCACTAGACTGCGCCATAAATCTTTTCTTTCTGGTAACTGTTTCGTTTCGCGTGCGAGGTCCGCACCGCGACCCGTCCGCCGCCCTGCTTTGCCGCCCACGCGATCCACTTCTGCATCGGGCCGCTGCTTTTCAGCGCCTCAACCGTGCTGAACTCGCGCTCCAGCTCCACCAATGTAAACAGGGCATGAATTTGCCGGTGACAATCCGAGCAGATGTCCACCGTCACTTCCCCGTCCCGCGACTTCGGCACGAGATGGTGCTTGCTGGGACGAAGGAAGTCCCCGGTGCGCTCGCAGAGGGGGCAATGGAAGTCTTCGCGAGACTGTTTCTCCATGTGTCTTGCCATGTTTCTGTAACACGGTATGAGGACGGAAAGTGCCTGAATGCAAGCGCCCGGCCATAAATGGCCGGGCTAAAAAAGCACAAAGCGCCTCCGGCGCTGAAGACACCCCCGATGCCGACGGCATTTAGCCCCGGCGGGGCTTCGCGCACTCACAGCCCGGCCTTTTCAGGCCGGGTTCTTTTAAACTGCTGATGCCCTGGGCGGGATTCGAACCCGCACGGGGTTGCCCCCGGAGGATTTTACTTACCACTACCGCTTTCGCGGCCTGCCGAGCATTTCTGCTTAGGCCGTTCGTGGTCTGGACTGTCTCTTCGCCGTGCCGTGTGTGCCAAAACAGTTCATTTTGACAAATTTGCTTTCACACAAACGGGTTAGGCGGCTCCTGTACAGTCTCTACACACTTCCAAGGTGTCTAAGACGGCCTCGGTTTGGTTCGGGATTGTCATGCTCTGCTTGTCGCAGAGTTTAGAGTTCCCCGAATTAGGGAGCTGCTACAATCGGGTTTCCCCGGCTGCGACCCATATCTAAGTCCGCTGTGTCTGCCATTCCACCACCAGGGCATCCTCAGCGTCAAGTATAGCACAGGGCGGGAAGGGAAGTCAAACCAACGAAGTCAAATGAGGGAGAGACGGAAGACGCGGGGCTGGACCCCCGTGCTTCAAAGGTGCAACTCCCCGCCTTCTGCACTGGCACACCCGGAGGGCGCGGGCAAAGAGCTAGGCTCATGTTCTTAGTCTTCGCCCGCACAGGAGGGAGCTTGCCCTTTAAAGCGCGGAGGGTTTAGCCCCGCGTCTTCTTGACGCTCCATAAGCAGGAAACCATACCGCGTGCCGCGAACAACCGTGTATGTTCAAGAAAAAGCAGAAAGAACTGACCGTAGACGACGCGCCGGACAGTCTCGCGCCCTGGGAAATGCTGGAAGACGCGGAGATCGCCGCCGAGACCGCCCGCGTCGCGGCCCGGCTTCAGGGCCGAACGCTGGTGGCATTTGCGAAACGCCTTGACACGGACGCCGTCGCCTGCTTCGACAAAGGGATAGACGGCACGGGGAAATCGGTGCTGGTGCTGGAAGGCTTAGACGCGCCGGAGCTTGCCGCCGAGCGCCGCTACCCCGGCTTCAGCGCGTGGTTTGACGACGCGCTGGCAGAACATCAAAATGCTTAGAAACTACGCCGTAGGAACCATGTGTTAAAACACACGGCTATACAGCGAAGACGCTACGAAGTACCGCTTCGCGGGACTCGGAACGGCTTTATGTAGGGGCAGGGCTTGCCCCTGCCCTCTTTTACCCTGTTTCTTTTGGCCTTGGAAGTCGGCATAAGGAGGGTAGGGGCAAGCCCTACGCCCTACACAGATTGTCTCTGCTCTCAACCCCGCGAAGTAGCGTTTCGTGGCGTCCGCGCCGTGTAGCCGTGTGTTTCAACACATGGTTCCTCTATTAACCCTGCGTTACCCTTGCCCGGTTCATTTGCGTTATCCTCCATCGGTTAGTTGCCCAAGCGACGAACAGCGTCAACAAAGCTGCTTCAGTTTGCTGAGTAAAGAACAGCCCCGCCGTGCGCGAAACTGGTTCCATCAGGTGCCGAAACTCAGGCTGGCTGTAACCGTAAGCAAACATACTTGCGCCGAAGATATAGTAGTAAAGCGTCATTCCAAGTGTAGTCCCAGCCAGCCCGCGCTTTGAGAAAAAGCCGCCGCAGACGACTCCCGTAATAAGTGGACTACTCACACCGGTGCTAGTGGGAAACCACGGCCCAAAAGGAAGCGCAACTGCCAACAGCGGCATAAAGAACATTATTACAAACGTGCAAGCCGCTGCAACCCAAAAGCTGCGCTTGTTCAGCATTCGCTCCCGCCGCCATGCCCACACCAAATTGCCACCCAAATCCTCCGGCGTCCCGAACTGCGTTACGGCATTCTGTATGGCGTCTTCTTCCGACTGCCCTAGCTCACGGTTGACTGTCACGGCATTTTGCAAATGCTGGCGCATCTCGCGCAGTTCTTCATTCCGTCGCTTGGCCGGAAGTGCGGACAGATGGGCGGCAACTTGGTCTAAATAAGCGTCAAGCAGGGTATGCATGGCCGGTTCTCCCTAAAATGGTGTGGAGGAGCGTCGCGTAGTCGTGCAGCTCCTGGGTGCGCCTGGCTTTTTCGGCATGGCCGCTCTCGGTGAGCGTGTAGACTTTGCGGTCCGCGCCTTTGGGCTGCTGCTCCCAGGTTCCCACTATCAGGCCGTCTTGTTCCAGGACGCGCAGGGCGGGGTAGAGGGTGCCTTCTTTTAGGTGCAGGGCACCGTCGCTGAGGCGCTCGACGGAGCGGGCGATGGCGTAGCCGTGGCTGGGGCCGTCGCCGAGGACGGCGAGTATCAGCGCGGGCAGGTCGCCGTGGGCAAGTTCACGCCGCATGAAATACCTCCGTTTTCTATGTGGCTATTATACAGAGATTTAAGAGGTATGTCAAGCGGCAGCAAAGAAGCCGCCGGACAGTGTCCGGCGGCTTTTGCTGGTAAAGTTGGTTACGGCTGGCTCCAATCCTGCCAGGGGACGCCGGGGATGGTGGAAAAGCCTTTGCCGTTGCAGGTGATAGCGGTGAAGCCGGCAAGAATAGCGCTTGCGGCGATGCGGCAGTCGTTGGGGCCGACCCGCTTTTGCTTGGCTATCCAGGATTGGTAAAGCTGCTCCGCTTCGTCGGTATACGGCAGGATTTGCAGGGTTGATAACGAGCGTATCAAGTCTGCCAGGAACTGAGACTCGCGCTCCACTGGCCGATTTCGAGAACGAAGCGCATTGATGCGGCCAATCTGACCGCCGACTATTTCCTCCACGACAATCGTGCTGATCCACTGGTCAGCATTGAGAACGGAGCGGACACGCCGCAAAATATGAGGGTTTCTTCGGATGATGCCATTGACTGTATCCGTATCAAGTGAAAACATTTATTGCTGTGCTTTTATTGCTGTGCTTTCGCTTGTTCTGCGGCTTCTTGCGCCGCTTCTTCAGCGCGGAACTGTTCTATGCCTTTTCTTTGCTCCTCATGAATGTGTTCCATGAGCGCGTCAAGCTCAGGTTCAAACTCGATTAGCCCAAAGAGGCTGTCAAGGGGGTCACGCCTGGCCGGCGGGGACGTGGAGGAGGCAGGGTTCAAAGTGGCTTCCGCCGCATGGAATGAGGCGGAAATAATGAACTCTTCCATGCTTAACCCTTCTGCCTGTGCTGCTTGCCCAATCTTTGCAGCCTGTGCTTCGGTCAAGCGAACCGTAACTTGGATGACTTCCTGCTGTACCACTTCGTGTTCTGCGATTGCCATAAGCGTTCTCCTGAGCGTATTGTACCAGGAAGCAAAGAAAAGCCGCCGGACACCGTCCAGCGGCTCTGGCTCCCCCAGAATTGGGGGCTGTTAGGCGGCGAGTTTGCTTGCTTGGTCGGTCTTTTCCCAGCCGAACTCCGGGTGGCCGAAGTGGCCGTTTTTGGCGGTTTGGGAGTAGATGGGGCGGGTGAGGTCCAGAAGCTGGATGATGCCGCGCGGGGTCAAATCGAAGTTTGCGCGGACGCGGCGGCTGATCTCGTCTTCGGGGATCGTATTGGTGCCGAAGGTGTCCACCAGCACGGAGACCGGCTCGGCGATGCCGATGGCGTAGGCGAGCTGGATTTCGACTTTGGAGGCCAATCCGGCGGCGACGATGTTTTTGGCGATGAAGCGGGCGGCATACGCGGCGGAGCGGTCCACTTTCGAGGGGTCTTTGCCGGAAAATGCGCCGCCGCCGTGACGGGCGTAGCCGCCGTAGGTGTCGACGATGATCTTGCGGCCGGTGACGCCGGTGTCGGCCTGGGGGCCGCCGATGATGAAGATGCCGGTGGGGTTGACGTGGTAGGTGATGTCGTGGGTGACATACTGGTCGTACTGGGCCAAAACGGGCTGGATGACGTGCTGCTGGATGAGTGCCTGCACGTCGGGCTGCTTCAGCTCCGGGTCGTGCTGGGCGGACAAAACGATTGTGTCAATCGAGACGGGCTTGTCGGTGGCGGGGTCATACGCGATCGTGACCTGGGATTTGGCATCGGGGCGCAGGCCCAGCGGGCTTGCTTTGCGGACCTGGGTGTAGCGGGCCATTAGCTCGTGGGCGATGGTGACGGGCAGGGGCATCAGCTCCGGGGTCTCATTGACGGCGAAGCCGAACATCATGCCCTGGTCGCCCGCGCCCTGGGCCTTGTCGCCTTTCGCCCCGGCGTCCACGCCGACCGCGATGTCCGGGGACTGCTTTTGCAGGGCAACCAGGACGCCGGTGGTGTCGCCGTCGAAGCCGTAGTCGGTTTTGGTGTAGCCGACCTCGTTGATAGTCTTGCGGACCACGTCAGGGATCTCGGCGTACCCTTGCGTGGTGACTTCACCGGCAATAACCGCAAGGCCGCGCGTGAGCAAAGTTTCCACGGCAACCCGGCTTTTAACGTCCTGGCGCAGCAGCTCGTCTAGGATGGCGTCGCTGATCTGGTCGGCGAGCTTGTCCGGGTGGCCTTCGGAGACGGATTCCGACGTGAACAATTTGACTTCGGGCATGGTATTGGCTTCCTTTGGGGTGACAGGATAGCAGGCGCGGGGTTATCAAGCTGAGAAAAAGCGGGAGCGGAAGGGGTGATTTCGCTGAGGCTTCTTATCTTGCCCGTCTGCCTTCTCAGACTCTGGGCCGGATTTAGCACCTGCCCGCGCCTGGATTGCTCCAAGCGCAGGTGGTTGTTGTGGTTTCATCGGGCCGTATCCCTCCGCCACTCTTGATAAGATCGTCGTGCTGTGCTATGAATGTGTTGGAGCTATCATAGCATAGCGAGAGCGCGTTTGTCAACGCGAATTCGCGCCTTGTCCGGGTATCATAGAGCCGGACAAAGACCCGTCCTGCACTTGGTACACTCCTGCATTCAGAAAGGTCTTCCTATGACTCCGCTTCGCGCTGCTTCGCGCCTCCAATCGCTTCTGCCGGGCGTTCTCGCTTCCGGCCTGCTGCTGTCTTTCCCTGTCTGCCTTGCCGGCCCGGCCGCCGCGCAAAGCCCTCTCCAAATTGGATCGGCGAACCCCGCCATCGCCGATCCGCCGGTGCCGCGCCCGTCTACCCAGCCGGTCACCGTGCCGCTGTTCAGCCATGTTGCGTTTGCGGACTTTTCTTCCAAGCCGTTTTCTTACACCCCGCCGGTCAGCCCGACCGGGCGCTGGGCGAAAATCATCTTGGTCGCCGATTACTCCGTCACTGCCGGGCGGCAGTACGACCGGACCGCCCAGATTTCAGTCGGCCACACGAACATTTTCTTCGGCACGACCGCCGAGCCGTCGAGCAGTCTCAGTCCGGCCTGGCATATTGAACGGGATGTCACCGATTATGCGTCTCTGCTCAAGACGGCCCAGCCCGGCCAGGCCGACCTCGGCAACCTCGTCAACTCTACCTACACCGGGGTCATTTACGGCACGGCGTCCCTGCTGTTTTATCCGGCCGTCCGGCATGTTTCCCTGCCGCCGGTCCCCGACCTCGTGCTGCCCCTGCCCGCCGGCGGCAACGGGGTCGGCTCGGTCGGCAGCCCGGCCGACACGCTCTCCGCCACCTATACCCTGCCGACCAATGTCACGCGGGCGTATCTGGATTTGATCACGCAAAGCCAGGGCAGCGACGAGTTCTGGTACTTCGGGGTTCCCGACGACCTTGCCGGGACGCTGGAAAGCAGCGGCGGGACAGCGTTTCGCGAGGCGGAGATCACCGTGGACGGCACTCCCGCCGGGGTCGCGCCGGTCTTCCCGTGGATCTACACCGGCGGGATTGACCCGTATCTTTGGCGTCCGATCCCCGGTGTCCAGACCCTGAACTTTGTGCCATACCGCGTGGACCTGACCCCGTTTGCCGGACTGCTCTCGAACGGGCAGCCGCACACGCTCGGCGTCCGCATCTTCAACAACGCGAACTACTTCCAGATTGCCGGAGCGCTGAAGCTGTTCCGCGACCCAATCCTCAAAACGGTCACCGGGGCACTGACCGAGGACACCTTGACCGCCGACCCGGTTCCGGTCGTGCAGACCGGCCTAGTCACGTCGGGCAGCGGCGAAGTGACCGGCCCGGTCTCCGTGACCGCCAGCCGCCAGTTCCGCACCGCCGGTTACGTCCAGACCTTTCAAGGCAAAGTAACCACGCAGATTGACCAAAGCGTCAGTTTTTCCAGTGTCCAGCAGTTTGATGTCTCGGCCTCCAAAGACATCCAGAACGCCCGGCAGCTCACCACGGTGTCGTCGCAAACGACGACGCAGAACTTCTACCAAACCGTGACCCAGCAGCAGACGTTCCAGTACCCGCTGACGCTGGATTACAGTTACCTTGCCAATGCCGACGGCAGCGCCTCCCAGGCGACAGCCATCCAGCAGGGCGACAGCGTCTCCGCAGCATCCTTCCTGAACGGCATTCCGACCTTTACAAGCCAGCTCACCAACACCATCAGCCCATCCGACACGCTGCTCTTCAGCGCATCGGGCAGCTACGCGCCGTCAAACCAGCACAGCGCCCAGACCTACTCCTACGCCGACTCCACCGGCAGCCTGTACCGCCGGACAATTACCGCCGCCAATGGGGTTCTTACCGGCGTCAGCGATGGAGCAAATGGGGGGACGAAGTAGGTGAAAAGACTCCCCCGGCTCCTACCACTGCTCAAACGGGGCCGGGGGGAGTCTCCATGAAATGGTGCGGCATGGACTGCGGGAAAGTGCCGTCCGCATCCGGGATAAGCTCTTTTGTTTCTACAACGGCATCCAGGTTGATCAGACCATAGATATGCGGGAACAGATCGGCGTCAGCGGCCTCATACTTAATGGAGGCGGCCACGCGGTCCGCGTCAATGACCAGCAGGATGAGGCCCTTCTGTCCCAAGTAAAATCGGTTCGCCGTCTTGACGACTTGGTCCGGCGTCGAGCAGTGGATAAAGCCTTCGGACGCAAGGCTCGCCGCCGCGTATTCGCCTTCCTGCCCCGCACGCTCCCAATCCGGGCGCGAGCAAATATGCAGAATTGTTTTCATGGCTTCTCCTGCCGCATCAGCTTCTGGTTCCCTGCATGAAAGCTTGCCATGCCCAGCGGAAACGAGCAGCTCGCAAGCATCGCGTCAATGGCGGCTTGATCGCCTGACGCGATATAGTCGCGCAGGGCGGTAATGTAGTCGAAGGACTGCTGCTGACGCGCCCGCATCTCCTCCTGGTCCGTTGTGACCTGCCCGTGTCCCGGCACCAGCACGCGGGCCGAATGCCGCTCCAAAATGTCGTCCAGTTTTCTCAAAGTCTGCTCGTAGGCCGTGCTGCTCTGATAAATGTAGGGAAACTCGATGTCCGACAAATAATCGCCGGCAATGAGTATGCCGTGCGGCTCGATCACGGTCCATAAACCGTCGGGATTGTGGCCGGGCGCGGCATAGAAAGTCAGGCGCGTCTCGCCGAGAACCAGCTCCTGTCCGTCGCCTGCCGCAGCAATGCTGATGTCTGGAAAGACAACGGTGTAAGGCCGCCGGATATAGTATTCGCTGTCCCAGGCGCAGACCGCCTGCACGCTGCGCTCTTTGCGGGGGCTGTCCTGAAACGCCCGGCTTGCAATGGTGATCGCGCCGGGAAACGCGCCGCAGCCGAGAATATGGTCGAAGTCCGAGTGGGTGAACAGCAGGTACAGCTCACGCCCGGCACGAACTTTACGGACATAGGCCGCGATGTCTTCGACTTCCTGGGGTAGCCAGGTCGGATCAACCACGAGAACAAAGCCCGCGCCTTCAACCACCGCCGAAGTGGTTTGGAAGAGTGCGCTTTGAAACACGGTGATCTGGTTTTGCTGAAATGCAATCATAATTAGGTCAGTTTTATTTGATCGGCCTCGCCAGCGGTTCCCAGTTCAGCAGACGTTTGGCTTTCGCCAGGCTCATCAGCTTCTGCTCGTAGTCCCCGCTGACCGTGAACGCCTGGAAACCGTTCCGGTATTCCAGCGCCGCCCCTATCGCCCGCGCCGTGTCTTCGGTGGTCGTCCACGGCGTCGGCGCGGCCTGCGTCGCCTCCGCCAGCCACTTGTCTTCAGAAACCGGCAGGAAGAGGCGCAGCGCGTTGACATTCATGCTCCAAACGCGGCAGGCGTTCCGGCAGACTTCTTCGCCTAGCCGCTTGGTGAAGCCATAGATCCAGTCCGCGTCGGGCAGCGTCTCTTCGTCGCTGCCCGTGCGCTCGACCCCGTTGTCCGCATAGACGGACATGCTGCTCGTGAAGACGGCCTGCGAGATGCCGGCGTTGTGGGCCGCGTGCAGCGCAAGATGCAGCCCTTTGACATTGACATCAAAGGCATTGACACGCGACTCAATCCGCCCCCAATGGTCGCCGCCCAGCGGGACCGCGCTGCCCGTCGCCATATACAAAACCGCGTCCATGCCGAGGGCGGCGCCCGCAAGGGCGGACGGGTCACAAACGCTGCCCTGCACATAGCCCACGTCTTTGTTCTCCGGCGGCTGGAGATCAAAGACGCGCAGTTCATGGCGCGGGGCTAAGAAGGGAATAACCAGCGTCCCCAAATACCCAGAGCCTCCAATAACAAGAACACGCAAAGATTACCTCGACTCTTGGAACGCCCCCCCGCCCCCAATAATGGGGGAGCCAGAGAGGACGCGGCGGCTGACTTCCCATCTTATCCTGCTCCCCCATTATTGGGGGCTGGGGGGAGGTCTGATACAGCCTCAAAGCAGTTTACCTCAGAATGCTGATCGGTCGCTTCTTTTCGGTCATCTCTTGGCGGCGCTTTTGGGTAGACTGGCAGCAGGATCGGTGCCAAATCCCTGCCGATCCGCAGAAAAGGGATACTGTGATGAACTACCGCACACTCGGCCATTCCGGGCTGAAGGTCTCTGAAATTTGCCTCGGCGCTTGGATCAACTTTGGAGGCCGCATCGCCGACGAACAAACCTTTGCCGTCATTGACGCCGCCGTGGAAGAAGGCATCAATTTCTTCGACACCGCCGACGTGTACGCGGGCGGCAAGGCCGAAGAAGTCATGGGCCGCTGGATGCAGGGCAAAGACCGCCGCCAGATCGTGCTTGCCACCAAGTGCCGGGGGCGTATGTGGGACGGGCCGAACGGGGAAGGCGCGAGCCGCAAGCATATCTTCGAGGCGGTGGAAGACAGCCTGCGCCGCCTCCAGACCGACTACATTGACCTCTACCAGATCCACTGGCCCGATCCCGGAACGCCTGCCGAAGAAACTGTCCGGGCCCTTGATGACCTGGTCAAATCCGGTAAAATCCGCTACTTCGGCTGGTCGAACCATGACGCCGCGCAGATTGAAGAGCGGGCGCAGGTCTCGGCGCGGCTGGGCCTCAGCCGGGCGGTGTCGCTTCAGAACTACTACAACATGCTGGGGCGGGGCGTCGAGGAAACCATCACGCCCGCCTGCGAGCGGGAAGGCATCGGCCAAATCCCGTATTCGCCGCTGGCCCAGGGCCTGCTGTCCGACAAGTACCTCAGCGGCGAAGTCCCGCAAGGAAGCCGGGCGGCGGGCAACGAAGACTTCCAAAAGCGGCTGAAGGAATCCCTGCCGAAGATGCAGGCGCTGGCAGCCTGGGCGGGTGAGCGGGACGCAACGCTGTCTCAGCTCGCGCTGGCCTGGCTGCTGCACCAGCCGACGATGGCCTCCCCGATCATCGGCGCGACGAGCGTGGGGCAGGTCAAGGAAAACGCAGCGGCCGCCCAAATCAAGCTCTCCTCGGAGGATCTCGCGCAGATTGATGGGATTTTGTCTGCGTAGTTTATTCCATCCGTTTGACGAGGCGCAGCGACAGGGCCGCCGCATCCAGGGTCGGCAGCGTCGTCCGGCTGGACGGCTCGGAGTCTTCGGCGTACATGTTGATCATGTTCGGCGACGCGATCTGGCAGTACACCAGGCCGTGGAAGCGCCGCCCGGTGCGGGCGCCGACGCCCTTCCAGTAGCCGCGCGAGAACGCCAGTCCGTTGATGCTGCCGCTCTGGATAGGCGCGGCGGCGACCTGCGCGTGGTCCCGCTGCACCGAGCGCAGGCCAATCGCCACGTCCTGAGCCGACGACAGGCGGGAGGTCATCACGCCGCCGTCGCTGCCGAATGACAGCACGAACTGCGGCGCCGTGCGGTCGTCCGTCATCGGCCCTGTCCAGGTATAAATGACGCTTTTGCCGTCGGCAGCGTCCATCTTCGTTCCGTGCAGCGTGTAACCGGCGGGGGGCTGAACGGTGTAATAGCCGAGCGGTCCGGCCACCTGAAACGGCGGGGCAAGGAGGGCGGCACTGGTCTGGCTTGCGGTCCAGCTTCCCTGCCGTCCGGGCGCGGCTTCCTGCACTGAAAGGCGGCCGCCCAAACGCCCTTGAAGGCTGCGGTAGCCGAAAAATGCCAGCCCGCCGATCATCAGGGCCGCGAGGCTGATCCCGCCCAGCACCCACAGCAGGACAGCGATGCCCCGCTTGGCCGCAGCGGGTTTGGCCGCGCTAATTTGCGCCGGAAAGGAAAACTCTGCGGGAACGGGTACGGCGAACTTCTCCCCGCAATTCGGGCAGGACAGGCTGCTGGCGGGAAGTCCGGCGCGGCACCGAGAACACTGGATCAAAGAAGCCTCCTCAGACTCACTCTCGAAAATTGTTTCTTAAGACCGCCTTCAAGCTTGAGGCTCTCTAAGCACGAGGGCGGCGGAAGACGTGCGCGGCTCCAAATGTCCGCGTTTGACACTCATTATGTGGTTTGTTTCGCATCAGGAGAAGAATTCTCGGCAAAAACTTAGCTCGCTCCACGGCTAGTGCCGGAGAGAGGCTTGCCATCTGGTCCGGGATGTATCTCCAACTGGAACATGGTAGTTGTCGGCAATTATCAAGATGCTTCTCTAAAGAAACGAGTTGAAGAAAAGCATCCCGCAAAAACAAACCACAAAAACAAAAAGGCCGCTCTTAGATTGTTCTAAGAGCGGCCTTGCGAAGAGCGGGTCGCTTCGTTGTTGTGAACTACCCACCCATCCAGTTTCCTGACTTTGAGGTGTCACGCATTCCGCGCGAATCCTGGAAGTCTCGCAGCCCAGACAAAATCCAACAGTAGCGGAATTGCCTTCGATAGCCACGCGAGACGCCCTCACGCTAGGCTGTGAATACCATTCTCATAAATTGAAGCTAGGTTTCTGGACCGCATAAACAAGGTTATGAGGTTCCTGGTAGCCGTCTCCACATCTATGGCACCAACAACCGCAGAGACTACCGCAGCCGCCTCTGCTCCTGCCTGAGAAACTTCTGCGATATTGTCCGCCGTGATCCCGCCAATGGCGACAATCGGCATAGACGGAAATGCGGCCTTGATCTCGCGTACACGCCCTACCCCAATGGGATCGCCCGCGTCGCTCTTGGTGCGAGTGCCGAAGACAGCCCCGACGCCAAAGTACGAGGCATAGGGAGCCGCCGCTTCTGCCTCCTCCACTGTGCCGGTGGAAACGCCAACCAGCTTGTCCGGACCGAGCAGCCGCCGCGTGTCCGCAGGAGACAGATCATCTGGGCCGAGGTGAACTCCGTCGGCCTCAGAAGCTAGGGCTACGTCCACGCGGTCGTTGACAATGAAAAGACCGCCTGCCGCTTGAACTCGCTGCCGCAACAAGCGAGCAAGGGCAACAAGCTCCGGCGTTGGCAGCCTCTTGTCGCGAAGCTGAATAACCCGTGCGCCCCCCGCCAAAGCTGCCGTCACAACTTGTTCCGCATTGCGGTCCGGGCGCAGGTTTGGGTCCGTCAGCACATACAGTCCGTGAAAGAGAGCCATCCGCTCCGTGTGCGGGCGGCTTGAAACTGTACCCGCAACGCGCATTGCCTCGGCAACATCCGGGTAGCCGCGTCCTTTCCCTAAGATGATGGGATGGGCTAGAGCTTCGGTGACTGCCGTTTTCGCGCTGTGAACTGCGTGGCTTAACTCCTCGCCGCAGGCTAAAGCAGCGGCAATGGCGGAAGACAGCAAGCAGCCTGTGCCGTGGGAGTGTTCCGTCGAAATGCGCTGCCGCAGATACTCCGCGAAACTTCCATTCCCATGTAGCAGCAAATCTTGAGGAGCGCTCGGCAGGTGTCCTCCTTTGACAAGAACGGCCCGCGCTCCCAGTTCAAGCAGCCGCTGTGCAGCGGCCCGCATGGTTTCTGGGTCATGGACTGGAAACCCGACAAGCCGCGCCGCTTCCGCGAGGTTAGGCGTCACGAGATCGCACAGCGGCATGAGTTCCATCACTAAAAGCTGCCGCCCTGCCGCGTCCAGGAGAGGGACGCCGCCGGAAGAAGCAAAAACCGGATCAAGGACAATGTTCGGGGGCCGAAAACGACGCAAGGCATCCGCGACGGCCTGAACTTGCTCGGCTCCGCCAAGCATCCCGATTTTGACGGCACCAGGCTGGGTATCTTCCAGCACGGCGGAAAGCTGCGCGGCGAGAACATCTGCCTTCACGGGATGTACCGCCTGTACGCCCAAGCTGTTCTGCACCGTGAGGGCGGTGATGGCGGAAAGCCCCGCAACGCCAAAGGCTGAGAATGTCCGCAGGTCACTCTGGATGCCTGCACCGCCGCTTGGGTCTGAGCCAGCAATGGTCAAAGCTGTTCGGGTCATGCACTATCTCCGGGTCTTGGATTATTTCCGAACCGTGCTGGGTCAACTGCTGGGGGAAGTTCAGCCTTGTGCAATAGATGTGCGGCCAGCAGGCGTCCTGTCAGCGGCGTCAGCAGGATACCTTGCGGCCATGTCCTGTGGCGACGTGTACGTTATCCCAGCCTGGAACACCGCCTAATAGGGGCATCCCATCGGTACTCACGGGGCGTAGTCCTGCCCAAACACTGTGCTGGGGAGCCGCTGCGAGGACGGGAACAAGAGCATTTGCCATTGCAATCATTGAGCTGACACCAGTGACCGTCGTTTGCGCGTCGAACCCGGCAAGCTCCTCAGTCGCCCCCGCGATGACACGGCCATCCGCGCGGGGGACAAGATAACCACTGTGCGCGTAAATCGTGTGCTGAAAGGGGAGTGGTTGGAGCGGACCGAGTGCTGCCATTTGCCCGCGCAGAGGGTGAACTGGAAAATGGACGCCGAGGGTTAATCCCAGGGTTTTACTCCAAGCGCCGCCGGTAATCACAAATGCGCCTCCCGTAACCACGGCATCTTTTGTTCGGAGTGCAACCACGCGGGCTTCGCTCGTGTCGGCAGCCGTTACCGTCGCCTGGGACTGAATACTAACGCCGCGACGCAAACAAGCCTCCCTCAAGGCTTGGAGGAGAAGGCGCGGCTCGACATGCCGCTCCTGGGGCGAAAGAACGCCGCCGCACACGCCGGGACTGAGTGCCGGCTCTAAAGCGTGTACTTCGGCGGCACCCAGGCGATGCAAGGGCAGGCCCATGCCCCGCTGCCAGCCGAGCGCTTCGCAAAGAGCCGCGTCTTCCGCCTCGGTGCGGGCGACACGCAGCATCCCCGGCCCGGCGATGCAAAGCGCAGTCTCCACTTCCTCTTGAAGACTGTCCACAAAGGACGGCCAGCGGCGCAGGCTTTCCATAGCGAGCGGGACGGAGGGACTGCTGCGCCCTGCTTCGGCCAGCGGCGCGAGCATCCCGGCGGCAGCGGCGGAAGCCTGTCCCGGCATACCCGCATCCAGCACCGTGACCGATGCCTGCTCCGATGCCAGGGCAAAGGCAGCGGACAAGCCGATCACGCCGCCGCCTACGATGACGAAATCCGGTGCCACCCCGTTATCCCCCAGCCATCATCTGCACAACTTCCAGCGTGTCGCCATCGCACAAAGCCTGCTCACCATAATGCTCTCGCGGAACAATTTCGCCGTTATGCTCCACCACCACCATCCGCGACGGTAGGCTGATGGAGGCTAGGAACTCGGAAATTGTCGTGGCCTCTGTTGCGCGGGCCTCGCCATTGATCGTTAGTGTCATTGTCTTTTTCTCCATGCTTCATCTAATGCTGTTCGATAGGCTTGGGCTGCCGCCTGCGGATCAGATGCCTGCATGATTGGGGACAGCACCGCTACGCCTGCCGCACCGGCATCCAGGCACAGCCCAAGATTTTGCGGCGTGACCCCACCGATAGCAATGAGCGGCACGTCAACCACAGCGGCAATTTCGGCAAGCAACACCCAGCCCCTCGGAACGACTTCCGGGTGGCTCTGGGACGCAAAGATCGTCCCGGCCAGCAGATAATCCGCGCCTTCGTCTGCCGCCTTCTGAGCGCCCTCCACGGAATGCACCGAGCAGCCAACCAAAATGTCCGGCCCGACGATCTGCCGGACTTCGGAAACCGACTGGCCGGACTCCGGCAGATGCAAGCCATCAGCCTGCATCAAGTTCCGATCTTCAGCCTTCTGCATTTTCCCAGCGTGGTTAGCCATCAACAGCTTCGGAGCCGGTATCGCAGAGCGCATGGCTTCCGCCTGCTCCCGCAATGCTGCTTTGGGCGTGTCTTTGTCGCGCCACTGCACGACATCCACCCCGCCGGAAACAGCCTGACGAACGATCTGCGGCAGAAGCGCCCACGGCTCCGTGACCAGCATCAGGCAGGGTACAGGCAGAAACGGCTTCACCGTACTACGCCTTCGGTCGGGCTGCTGGCGCTTGCATAGGCCAGAACCGGCATCCGGCCTGCCTGGTAGGCTCTGCGCCCTGCTTCAACGCCCAGGCGCATTGCCTCCCCCATCGCTGCTGGGTCAGCGGCGCGGGCGATAGCCGTGTTGATCAGGCAGCAGTCCGCCCCTAGCTCCATCGCCGCTGCTGCCTCGGAAGGAACGCCAATCCCGGCATCCACGACTACCGGCACCGTTGCCTGCTCAATGATGATTCGGATCTGCTCCCGCGTTTTGAGGCCCTGGCCGCTGCCGATAGGGGAAGCCAGTGGCATGACTGTATGCGTTCCGATCTCCTGCAAGCGAAGCGCAAGGGCCGGGTCTGCGTTGATGTAGGGCAGGACGATGAACCCCTCATCCACGAGAATGCGGCAAGCCTCGAACGTGCCGATGGGATCGGGCAGCAGGTACTTGGGGTCTGGGATGACCTCGACCTTGATCCAGTCCGACAACCCCATTGCCCGTGCCAAGCGGGCTGTCCGCACGGCTTCCTCGGCAGTGCGTGCGCCTGCTGTGTTCGGCAGAATGTGGTATTTCTTCCAATCAATCTCGTCCAGAATGCTGCGCCGGGGCGCATCTAAATCAATGCGCCGCAGGGCGACGGTGACGATCTCGCAGCCGGAGGCTTCCAGGGCTGCATTCATTTCTTCGCCGTTTCGGTACTTGCCCGTGCCAAGCATCAGCCGGGACCGAAAACTTTTGCCGCCGATGGTCAGCAGATTTTCACTGCTGACTTGACTCTCTTTATTGAGCTGATCTTCTTTACTTTGCTGCGGGATTGCCGCAAGCACTTCCATAATCGCCATTGGTTTCTTCCCTTACTGGTAGATTTCACTGCCCTGTTCGCGGAACTCGCGAGCTTTTTCTTCTAAACCGGCTTCGACTTCCTCTTCCTTAATGACCGTCAGGCTGGCGGCATAATTCCGCACGTCCTGACTGATCTTCATGGAGCAGAAGTGCGGGCCGCACATCGAGCAGAAGTGCGCGACTTTGGCGTTCTCCTGCGGCAGCGTCTCGTCGTGGAACTCCCGTGCTGTCTGCGGGTCCAACGCTAGGTTGAACTGATCTTCCCAGCGGAACTCGAAGCGGGACTTGGAAATGGCGTCATCCCAGGCTTGTGCGCCGGGATGCCCTTTGGCGAGGTCGGCGGCGTGGGCAGCGATCTTGTAGGCGATCACGCCGTCCTTGACATCTTTTTTGTTCGGCAGACCCAGATGCTCTTTGGGCGTCACATAGCAGAGCATCGCGCAGCCGTACCAGCCGATCATGGCCGCACCGATGGCGCTGGTGATGTGGTCGTAGCCGGGCGCGATGTCCGTGGTCAGCGGCCCAAGCGTGTAGAACGGTGCTTCCTTGCACCACTCAAGCTGCTTGTCCATGTTCTCTTTGATCATGTGCATCGGGATATGGCCGGGGCCTTCGTTCATCACTTGGACGCCGTGTTCCCAGGCAATGTGGTTCAGCTCGCCTTGAGTCTTTAGCTCGGCAAACTGGGCTTCGTCATTGGCATCGGCAAGGGAGCCGGGGCGCAGTCCGTCTCCCAGGCTGAACGAGACATCGTATGCCTGCATGATCTCGCAAATCTCGTGGAAGTGCGTATAAAGAAAGCTCTCCTTGTGATGAGACAGGCACCACTTCGCCATGATCGAGCCGCCGCGCGAGACAATCCCGGTCATCCGTTTTGCGGTCATCGGGACATAGCGCAGCAGAACGCCCGCATGAACCGTGAAATAGTCCACGCCCTGCTCGGCCTGCTCGATCAGCGTGTCCCGGTAAATCTCCCATGTCAGCTCTTCCGCTTTACCGTTGACCTTTTCTAATGCTTGGTACAAAGGCACCGTGCCAATGGGAACGGGCGAGTTCCGCAGTATCCATTCGCGGGTCTCATGGATGTTCTTGCCCGTAGACAGGTCCATCACCGTATCCGCGCCCCAGAGCGTCGCCCAGGTCATCTTCTCGACTTCCTCTTCAATGGAAGAGGTGACGGCGGAATTGCCGATGTTGGCGTTGATCTTGACCAGGAAGTTGCGGCCAATAATCATCGGCTCACACTCCGGGTGGTTAATGTTGACGGGGATGATCGCCCGCCCCCGCGCCACTTCCTCGCGCACGAACTCCGGCGTGACCACCTCTGGAATGGCAGCGTTGAAGGAGTGGCCGGGGTGCTGGCCGACGGCAGCGGAGCGGTCCCGCCCCTGGCTCTCGCGCAGGGCGATGTATTCCATTTCCGGCGTGATGATGCCCGCTCGCGCCTGCTGAAACTGCGTGACTTGTCCGCTCCCGCGCAAGGCGAGGCGGCGAGGCGGCATCAGAAGCGCGGGGTCTGAGTGACCAGGCACGGGCCGGTAGCTGGGCTGGGACTCGCGATACGACGCTTCCTGCCGGCTGTGAATCCATTCTTGGCGCAGGGGGCTGAGGCCAGCGCGTATATCAATGGCAACATCAGGATCGGTGTACGGGCCGCTGGTATCGTAAACACACAGAGGCGCATTCTCTTCCACGCGGTCACTATTGTGTATATGGGTAGGAGACAGCGTGATCTCGCGGTGCGGGACACGCAGGCCCGGATAAAGGCGGCCCGGCGTGTAGACCTTGCGCGACGCCGGGAAGCGGTAGCCGCTGGAAACTGAGTCGGAAGAGGAAACCGAGTGAGAAGAGGAAACCGAGTGAGAAGAGGAAATCGGTTCGGTAGATGCCATGTGATGCTCCTTCTGCTGCCATGTCAATTTACGCCAAGAATAGAACGCAAAAAGGCCGCTGCCCCGGAAAGTGGGGACAGCGGCCTTGACAGACACAAACAGTGCAGGCAAAACAAGCTCGTCCTCCGCTTTCCTACGCCGGTATGACCCGGATCAGGTTCTTGGGGTTAGTGCCATGCACCTCTCAGCCAGAAACGGTTCGCGTTTCCGGCACCCCCAGCGGTTTCTTTAATTAGTTCGCATTATAACTGCTTTTGCATAAGCTGTCAAGACCAGCGCTAACCCTTTTTCCATCTAAGCCGCTGCTGCTCTTTTCGGCAGACAAAACAAAAGCCGACAACCACAGCGAGTGGTCGTCGGCTTTTGTGGTTCGTAACAAAGTCTAATCGGCCTTAAAAAGAGCGGCGAACTCGTGTGGTGCTAACAATTATAGCGGCATCGCATTCGATAGCCAGCTTCTACGAGCGCCTGGAATGCGGCAAATCAAGAATGCGGCAACAAACCAACCTGAGTCTTAAACCAGAGCGGGTCGCCTCGTTGTTGTGAACTACCCTCCCATCCAGTTTCCTGATTTCGAGGTTACAAGACTGACACGGAACACATCGGCGATTATTTCAAGCGTTTAGTTGTTCGCACGAGAAACGCGGTTGCCTTCATTATGATGTGGAAGCCGCGTGGCCTCGGCTTGTCGCGGCGGGCCTATCAGAATACGAAGTGCTTAATCTGAGGGCAGGCGAAATTATATGCACTCAGTCACATTTTATTGTGGCTGCTGCTGTGTTGTTCATCTTGATTGGTGTGGTTTTGCTGCATCATAGTTTGCTGCTCTCGGTGATGTGTAAATGCAAGGAACCCTGCCACGGCCAGGGCTGCGATGTCCAGCCAACTCGTGTAATTCCACTCGAAGCGAGCATGGGAAATCGCACTGATAGGGCGTGGTCCCGTAGGAACTAGGTGCAGCACACTGAACAAGCCATCTACTGTCAGGCCCGCGATTACCATAGAGACGAACAGCACCAGGGTGATATAGAGCGCCGCCCGCCGTCCATAGTATTTGCCGTATATGATGATTAGCGGAACGATAATTAGGTCGGCGTAAATAAACGAGATCACGCCGCCGAAGCTAATTCCGCCTGACCAGAGAATGCTCGCCAGCGGGACGTTGCCGATGGAACAGACGAATGAGGCGATGGCGATCAATGGGCCAACGACCGCGTTTTCTATGAGACGCAATGCAGGCGAGCCTGAGTGTGTCAGGAAGATCGCTCGCCATGCGCTGTTCGGCACCAGTACGGCAAGTAAACCCGCGATGACGAATCCGATTGCCATCTCTTTCCAGATCATGCTCCAATCCATCGCGAAAGCATCCGCCACAGCCCGCAGCTTCCCGCCCCCTGTGCTATCTTGGCCGTGGTCATGTTCCATATCCATGTGCATATGGTCATGCCCGGTGTGTTCGTCGGGTTCCTCGTAGTCACGGGCCTGCTGTTCCAAGCCTTTGGGCAGTGTCAGCCGCACCAGCAGCCACATGACGCCGATCAAGACAAACGCACCGACAAACTCGGCCAGCACAAAGCGCCAGCCCATCAGTAGCCACAGCACGATCCCAAGCTCGAAGACTAAGTTCGTGGAAGCAAACATAAAGGCAAGCGTTGGCACTAGCGCTGCGCCCTTCTTGAATGCCGACCGTGCCGCAGCGACAGCGGCATAAGAGCAGGACGAGGATGCCCCGCCGAATGCCGTTGCCAGCGCAACCGAGCGAAAGCTGGTTCGGCCAAACTCGCGGGTCATTCGGTCTTTGCTGACGAATACTTGCAGCACCGCCGAGATGCCGAAGCCCAGCACCAGCGCCCAAAGCACCTCCCAGAACATTGCCGCTGATTCGTAAAGACTACGCAATAGCCAAAACATCTTGTACCTTCATTTCTGGCATTCATTTCTGAGGGGGCGTCGCTGCTATTCCTGGCGTCTGCCCATTGCCGTTCATGCTGCCCATCCCCGCCATGTTCATGCCGCGCATGTTGACTGAGCCATCCCCGCCGCCCATGCGTGAGGGCCGGAAGCGGAAGAATAGCTCAAAGCCAACATGGGTGCCGGAGCCGTAATAAGTGTTCAACGACGACGGGTTCGTGTCCGCTGTGACCGCCGCGCCGACGCCGGTGTCTATTCCTTTGCCGTGGGTCAAATCGCGGATGTAGCCTGCCGTGTACGCACCCACATCATATTTGTTGAACTGAACCGAGTCCGCCAGCACCAAGTCTTTGCCGGTCTTTTGGACGTTCTCGAACCGAGCGAAAAACGTGTTTGCATCCCGCTGGTAGTCCGCCTCAGCGAGATACGCATTCGTTTTGCCGTACCCCTGCGTTTCGACGTTCTGGCCGAAGATCAGCGAGGTCGAGAAGTTGGCGTCTTTGCCGACCGCTTTGTTGTAAAGCCACGAGGCCGTTGTGCGGTGCTGGTTGACGTTAGTTCCGTCGGGGCTGTAAATGAAGCCTTGCGAGACCTGAAACGAGTTATTTGCATCTGGGTTATAGGAGAGCCGGGCGCTCTCGGAGTCGAAGCGCGGCTTGTCGAAGTTGTAGCGGTTCTCGTTTGGGTCGCGCCCGGTGAACTTGCTGCCCTCAATCTTGAACTTGCTCCCCAGGTTGACGCCGACCGTTGCGACGCCGAACAGGATGTGCGTCGCGTCTTCCCAGTGATGCCCGATGGGCGCGGGCATGTAATCGTAGCCGATGACCCGGTGCATGAACGCAGGCGGTCCCAGCGCAGGCTCGCCGGGATCGGCGACGTAGAGGTACGCCGAGTTGCCGCCGCCGAGCAGGCGTGAGTAGGCGACGGAGAGTTCGCTGACCAGTTCGTGCGGGTGCTGGCGGTCATGCAGCGGGTTCCCATGCCAGGTCTCCCCGGTTGCGTACAAGTCGGGATAGCCGTAGCCGCCCTCAATGATCGGGTCTAGGCTGACCATTGCCCGCACCCCAAGCTGAGAGCGGGCATCGAGTGGATGGCTGATCATGCCCATGAACCAGCTTGGCGCATCAAAGCGCCGGTCGCCGCGCTTCGAGCCGACGTTGACGTAGCGCGGCGCGATGGCTCCATGTAGCATGAGGGTGTTGCCGCCGTGCGTCTCGGCATAGCCATACATCGGAGACGAAGCCGGGAGCCAGGACGTACCAGAGCCTTCCTGACTCATCGGGTCGGAGAGATCGGTCGTGGACTTCATCGAGTCCATCATGCTCATCCCGGACATTGCGCCCGGCTTCATCTCTGCCATGCCGCCGGGCTTCATGCTCCCGCCGTTCATGGGCATCGGCGGTTTCTTCGCCTTGCTTGACGGCGGCACTGTCTTCTGGGCGGGCATTGTCATTCCGGGCATGGTTTGAGCGTAAACAGGCGCAAGCGCCGCGCCCGAAAGAGATGCAGCTAGGAGAAGTTGAAATTGTTTCATAGAATGTTGCCTTCGCGGTTTCTACCAACAATAGAACTTTCTTGAAGCGCGGTTTGTGTACCGAAGTAAGAATGATCAAAAAGCGTAAATTGTTTCCAAGAGAGAATGGGTCCTATGAAAACATTATTTGCCGCCGCGCTTCTCGGCGTCGGCTTAATCGTCGGTATTGGCGGCACCATTACCATCATAAATCAGCAGAGAACCACTGCTCGTTCGACAAGGCTCATTGTAGCGAGCGGCAGCACCCCTGAAATGAGTATGTCCCAGTCTTCTGTTTCCTCAATGTCTATGGCACATATGACAGCCAGCCTCACGGGAGCAACCGGCGATGATTTCGACAGAAAGTTCCTCTCAGAAATGACCGCACACCATCAAGGCGCTCTCGATATGGCTAAATTAGCGGCGACTCAGGCAAAGCACCAGGAGGTCAAGGACCTAGCAAACGGTATCATTTCATCTCAAACGAGCCAGATTTCACAGACGAAGCAGTGGCAGAAGGACTGGGGCTATGCCCATTAAAAAATGTACCGGGCGGGTTCTGTTTCCGCCCGGTACAGAACGCTGAATTAGTATGCCCAGCAAGTAGTTTGAGATAAAGCAAGCTACATCGCGTGTCCCATCGCCATATGGTGACGAGCTATCTTCATGTGCTTGCGGGCCATCATGGGATGTCCCATCGCCATCGCGTGATGAGCCATCGCCATATGGTGACGGCCTAAAGCCATGTGATGCCGTCCGGCAGCCGTATGGTCGGCCATAGCTCCTAAAGAGGTCATGGCAAGCAGGGCGGCTGCCACGGGGACAGCGAACAGAAACTTCTTCATTTAATTTTCCTTCCAAGAACAAAGAGGCTCGAAGCACTCTTAGTCGAAACAAGTAGATTTCGCAGCGGCGGCGGTTTAAGCCATCATCTTCGCATATTTCTACTGCAAGTAGAATAACCAAATGTTGAACACCCTAAACCCAGCGAGTGATTGCATTCCTTTGACAACAAAATCAAAACAGCCCGCGTTTTAATGCGGGCTGTCGCGGTGTGTCTGCAAAGGCTTACTTAGGAGCCGCCATCGGCACCAATTTTCCGCCGTCCATCGGGTCTTTGTAGCCATCTTTTTTAGCGACAGCCGCCGAAACCTTCATGTGGCACTTCTGACACTGGTACATAGTCGCAGCCATCTTAGACGACTTCATGGCGTGGTGCGCTGGCGTGGCATTCGCCGTCAACGGGAGCAGGGAAAGGGCTAGGCCCGTCACGAGGATAAAGTTCTTCATGGGTTTGTGTTCCTTTCAAGAAACAAGGGGTAGCAAAACTACATCTTCTGATATTTGCCGTGAGCAGAGTCGGTGATGATCTTGGTCGGATTCTTGTCGAATGCGGGCTTGCATTCCGGGCAGCAGAAGTAGTACGTTTTGCCCTTGTACGTCTCATGGCTGTACGCTTTGGCGGCGGATGCGATCTTCGTGCCTGTAACCGGGCAGATAAGCGCCGTCGTTTTAATCGGGGCTGCCTTAGAGATGGGGGCCGCAATCGCGGCGGTGGAGAGCGCCGCAATCGCCATGATGGTCAGCGTCAATGTTTTCATAGTGGTTCCTTTGATGTGAGAGTAGGTCGTGCAAGCCAGCGGCTTACTTGTTGAGAGACTGAACGTAAGTCACAAGCGCCTGCTGCTGGGCGGCGTTGTATTTGCCGCCGAAGCCGGGCATCTTTCCTGTGACTCCATTCTTGATGACAGTTGCCACTCGCGTGTCAGGTAGCCCCAACCCGATCAGATTTGGCCCGTAGCCGCCCTGAGCGTTATTGCCGTGGCAGGAAGCGCACGCCTCGGTGTAGAGGCTCCGGCCTACCGTAACCAGTTGAGAAGAAGGTACGGCTGCCATTGCCGTCAGGCTCACGGCATTTTGAGTCGCTTCCGCATGGTGCGAAAGATGCGGCGCGACCAGGGCAGAAACGCCGTAGCTTGCCCCGACCACGAACAACCCCGCCAGCATCGCCGCTGACACTGCTTTGATTTGTAAGTTCATAACTAAGTTTGTGTTGCGTAAATCCGAATTATGTCCCGCCTAGTTCACCGCCCCAGTACCCCGCCGCAAGCATCAGCCCGGTTGCCACCGCCGAAGCCACTAAGTAACCCCCGTAGGCAGGTCGAGAAGCCGTATCACGAACAATCACCCGCCAGACTGCCAGTGCGACGATAAGGCCAAACGCGGGCCAGACAAACAAATGATGCTTCGCCAGGTTCCCGCCGCCAGAGAACTGCCAACCTGAAATGATCAGCCCGGACAGCACCGCGACGAATGAGGCCAGCGCTCCCAGCAGCAGCGCGTAGAAGGCGGCGATGTGCAGATCGCGGCTGAACGTCCTCTGGTGCAACCCGAAGCCTGCCGCGTCGAAAAAGAACGAGGAGAACAGCAGCGCAATCGGGAAATGTGTGCTGCCCCCGTGAATGTTGCCCCAAAATCCCATACGTTGCGCTTTCTGAAAATCACTTGATGAGATGACAATTACTTCGCGGTAAAGTCAAAGGTTTTGGTCTGCGGCTTCTGGCCGGGCGCTGTGACTTTCACTTTGACCCGCCAGGGGCCTGCCATGCTAAAGTTTACTGTGGAGGCATATTGTCCTGCCCCCTTTTCCGTCACGGCAGGATGCGCCGTTCCCATGTCCATACTTGTCATCGCAACAGTGGTAGTGATGGTCGCTCCGGTGACTGGCTTGCCCTCAGCGTCGGTGATGCTAACGGTCAGCGGGTTGTCACCTGCTTTCGGTGTGGATGTCGTAGTCGCTGTGATGTTCACGGGTGCGGATGCCGTCGGTGTGCCGCCTGCGGATGGCATGTCCATCTTCATGCCAGTCATGGCACTCGGCTTGCTGAGTTTATTTGCATCAGCAGCCTTGCCTTTGCCGCTCATGTCCATGCCTGCCATGCTGTCGCCCGCGTCACTTGCGTCTGGCTTGGTGTAATTCGAGTCGCCGAACTTCATGTTCATCGGGGCCATTTTCATGCCTTCCATGCCGCTGCCGCCGACCATCATTTGATTCATCATGCCGACCATTGGCGCGTTGTGGCCGAAGCCGGTCTGCATCTTCCAGTTCTCGTCGCCGGTCGCCGTATAAGTGCCGGTCTCTTTGAGTTCCGGGATCGTCGCGGTCTTCATGTCCGCGATACCCGTCATCTTCATTGGCTTTGTGTCGCTCATGTCCATTCCGGCCATGCCCGGTGTGCTTGAACTCGGTGTGCTGCTGGCAGATTGGTTCGCAGGCTTGGCTGCTGCACTGCTCATGTCCATCGCCTTGCCGCCGCTCATGTCCATGCCGGGCATCGCGTTTGCGGATGGGGCGGCAGGCTGGGCGGGCGCGACGCCTGTTGCCTTGATCTGCGGCGACTTCCACGGCGTTTTAGAACCGGCGTTGAAGTCCAACACCGCGACTTTGCTGCCCTGACTGCGGATGACCACGCGCCACGGGCCATCCATGCCGAAGCTGACTTTGGCTATGTAGTGACCGCCGCTGGTCTCAGTGAAGGCCGGATGGGTCGTCCCCATGTCCATGCTCGTCATGGCAACGCTTGTGGTCAGCTTGAGGCCCGTCACAGGCTTCCCGGCAGTATCCATGACCACGAGGTCAAGCGTGTTCTCACCTGTCTGCGGCGCGGTGGGGTTCAGCGTCGCCGACACCGACAGCGATTTCGTTGCAGGGGCAGAGGCGGGCTTTTGTGCTGCCGTCTTTCCGCCCATGTCCATGCCCTCCATGCTGTTGTCGGCATGAACCGGCAGGCTGATCGCGGCTGTTCCCAGCATCAGCGCGGAGAGTGTTAATAATGTTTGATTCATTGTGTGTCTCAATTTAGAGCATTCTAATTCGGAATATACTGATGCTGCAAGTTCAGCAGCGAGCGGCGTGGGCCGACACTGCGGTTGAACAGCGTGTCAAAGTTGAAGACGAAACCAAGCTGCAAGGCGTTTTCCTCACGCGCCCCACCGTAGGCATTCGTCAGTGCATCTCCCCGGTGCTGATAAACATACTGCGCGACGACATCGAAGCCGTCGCCGAGACGCTTCACGCCCGTTAAAGCAAGGCCGATGGAACCCGCCCGCGAGACTTTGCTGTAACTTTTGTAACCTGCCGTCAGCGAGACCTGGTACGCGGGCTTCCCGAACGGGCTGTGCAAATAACGCACCGCCGCCGTGACCGCATTCGAGTTGGCCCGGAACATGTCGGTCGTGCTGCGGAAGCTACTCAAGTTGTTGCCGAACGTGTAGTTGTCCAGTACCCGCAGGTCTACAAGGTTGACTAGGCTTGGCTTGAGGTTCACGACGCCCCCCGCATACAGCGCCTCCGAGGAGCCGCCGTCGGAGCGTCCAATCGAGCGATGCTCGTACCCGCCGCCGTAAGAGACCACCTTTTCAACAGCTTCCAGCCCCGGCAGGCCGAGGCGCTGAATGCTGGCCCCGTAGGAGTTCAGGCCGGTGCCGGTGCTTGGCCCCAAGTTGGTGTTGGTGCTGTCAATGAGATGCTGAACATGAAAGTTCTCGAAGGTCGTTAGCTTCTGGTTCAGCGTCACTGCTGCGACGTTGGAATACCGATGCTCCTCCACATTCTCGCCGCTTGAAAATGGGTCGAGCAGGTCGGTGAACGTAATCAGGTCATCGCCGCGCAGGGTCGGAAACGTCACGATCTGGGCAGTCGGCTGGTCGGTGCGCCCGATGTAGGCTTCAAGTGCCTGATCCTGATAATCTGCAAACGCTTGATGCAGAAACACCTGCGTTCCGCGCCCCGTGTTGGTCTGGTCTAGCGCCAGACCACCGAGGGTCAGACTGCCGATGCCGCCTTTGTAGAGCCGCTGGGCTGCCCCAACTGTGAGGGACGTATCCGACAAGTTCACCTGACTACTGCTGGCTCTGCCGCCGTCCGGGGTGGAGTTCCGCGAGCGCCCCAAGTCCAGAGTGACGACGCCGGTTCCGGCAATCTCGATCTGCGGCGCGGTGCTGGGCTGCTCCGGGATCGGCACCTGCTGGGCCTGGGCGGTAGCGGCGTTTGGATGCAGTCCGGCAAAGCCGAGTGCAGCGAGGGCAAAGACGGGCGTGGCAGTGCGGGTGAACGAAGTCCTCAAATAGATAATCTCCTGTTTCTGTTCTATGCGCGTGTGCAAGTCGGCCTGAACGCAAATCTGCCTAAATTACGAGTTGGTCTGGATCACGTCCTTGAACGTCACGCCGTACTTTTCTTCGTCCTCGTACATCAGCATCGTCATCATGCCGCCAGGGTGGATGCCATTGTTGGTCGTGGACAAATCGCTATGGTCGTGGAAGTGCCATGAGCCGGGGTTCGTCCCCTGGATAATGATGTCTGAGGTCGTGCCGGGGAACACCGGGATCGTATTGAGGCGCATCGGCGCGGCAATCGGCGCACCGTCCTGGCAGACGTGCCAGAAGTCGTGGCCGTGCAGGTGGAAGTAGTGCGGCTGCATCCCGCCGCCGATCAATCGCACCCGGATGTTCTCACCCTTCTTAATCAGCAGCGGGTCAGTCATCGGATACGACTTACCGTTGATCATAAAGAAGTTCGGCGTGATGACCCGGTTCGGGCCGACCATCGCCGTCGTGTAGGAGGGGATATAGCCGTCTTTGATGGCTTTCAGGAATGCTTCCTTGTCCTGGAACCAGCCCATCATGCGCCCGTTCATCTCGCCCATGAGCTTCATGTCGCCGTTCATCGCGTTCATCGTCATACCCATGCCGACCATTTCGTTCAGGCTCTCGTTGACCCAGTTCGTGTCAATCTCAGACAAGAGCAGCGTGTAGTCCCGCGTGTACGGGAACGTCTTCTTAACGATGTCATCTTTGGCCTCGACAATCAGCGCCCCGACCAGGCCCGCCTGCTGATGCAGCGTGGTCATCACATGGCAGTGGTAGAAGTGTGTCCCGGCAGGCTGGGCGCGGAACAGGTAACGGTAGCCCTGCCCGGTGAAGACCGGCCATTGTGTCCCGAACGGTACTCCGTCCATCTCGTTTTGCAGCATCATCCCGTGCCAGTGGATCGTATGGTTCTCCGGGGACTTATTGGTCAAAGTCACTTCGACCCACTCGTTTTCTGGGACACGGATGGTCGGGCCGGGGTAAGAGCCGTTGAACAGGAACATATGCGCCTTGATGCCTGGCACGATCTCATGGATGCCGATGGTGACTTCCATTGCGAACTTGTGGATGACTTCGCCTGCTTTCGGCATCTCGCGGGGATCAAACTGCGGGGCTGTTCCTGCTGGGTTGAACTCAGCATCCCAAACCGTCGCGGGCTTGTCCATCGGCGCAGTGCCAGCCCACGCGGGGAGCGCGGCCTGGCCCAGCAGCAGCCCGGCCCCCGCCGCCCCGACAGCACCCGTCATAAACTGCCGACGTGATACATCGCTCGGTGCATCCTCCCGCGACTTGGGTTCTTCCGGCAGGGCCGTTTCGTCGGCGTTCTTGTGAAACAGCTTCATAATCATTTTCTTTCTAAGAATTACGGTCAGCGAACAATCAGCGTCCCGTACATCCCGCCGGGCGCATGGCCGGGAATGGTGCAGAAGTAAAAATATGTGCCGGGCCTCGCCGGGACACGCAGCGTCACGTCAGCAGCGTGGAAGACAGTCGCAGTTTTGTGAGGCAAATTAGGCGTTCCCACGGACGGGCCAGGGCCGGTATGCTGCACACCAAAGCGCAGGTTGTGGGTCATATCGTCATCCGTGTTGATGAACAACGCCTTCACTGTCGCTCCTGTCGGGACAACAAGCGTCGGGTTCTTGAGGCCATCAATGCGGTAGGAGAGCATGTCGTTGGCAGGGCCGCTATGAGCAACGATCCGCACCGTCTTCTGCCGGAACGTCAGTGTTTTCTTGTCAGCGGAAACAGCGCCAGGAGTGGCCGTCTTGTCCAGGGCTGCTGCTTGTGCAACGGAGAGCGACTTGATTTGCGTCTCCACGACTGTGACACCCGCACTCGGAGCAGCTTGTGTGGAAAGCGCCCCGCCAAAGGTGATGATCCCAGCGAGCGCCAGTATTGTATGCTTTTTGTGGATAAACATTGTTTCCTTCATCTTGTTCCGCTTCATTGTTCTACTGATAATAGAACGTGCTGACCGCACTGGTAGTTCCCGACCGTTTTTCCTTGCCAGCATACAAAGCGCTTTACGGCAGCAATCGCGCAACCGCTTCCAGGGAACAATGCGCGTAGCAAATCATCTCAGGTGAAAGCAGGATGATTGCCCCAATTCCAGCGAAGGTGAACGTCATCACCCAGCCGGTCCAAACTTGCCGGGTAGACTCTTGAGGAGAGGGCAATGCCGCTGCTTGCGATTGTTGAATAAGGCGCTCTACCCTTTCGCTGGCAGAGCAAGCGGACTCCTCCGCAAAGGGCATGACGGTAGCAGGCAGAGAAGGACCGTTCCGGTTGGGGGACACCGGGGTGCCGACGGCGCGAAGAATAGCGGCAGCAAGCGCCAGGGGGCGCTGGGTCGCAGCAACGGCAGCATCGTCGCAGGCCAGTTCCGCTTCTTCACGCCAGCGCCGGGCCAACAACCGTACCGGACGTATCGGGAAGAACAGGCAGCTCAGAGCGCTCACCACGAGTGCGGCGGGAACGTCACGGGCATCTAAATGGCTCGCTTCGTGAGCGATGACTGCATCCAGTTCATCGTCCGTCGCGGTGGCAACGAAATCTCGTGACAAGACGCAGCGGATATACCGTAGCCCCAGAACACTTGAATACGTCGCGGGCAAAGCGCACTCGTAGAAGCGGCTGGCAGCCAGGCCAGGCATTTGCCGCCCAACACGAGCAAGGGCATCACTGAGGCGGGCGGAGGGCGCTTGGAGATACGGGGTCAAGCCATGCTCCAATTTCACGGTTGCCCAGAGCAGGCGCAGCAAGAAGAACACCCCGATCCCAACGAGCAGCCAAGCCGCACCGTTCACAATCCTGCCCGCAGCTTCACTGACGGTCATGGCCGTGCCAGTCATGGTCTCGGCGGAAAAGAGACTTCCAAACATCTGGCGACACGCCGGACTATGATGCTCGACAAGCGGTGTCATGTGGCTGTGGCGCAGCGTTGCGCCGCCAAATGTCGGGATCATTGCCAGAACCGGAGGCAATGCCAGGCAGAGGATGATAAGCCGTTTGCCCGCTGTATGTGAAAGACGGCGGTTCCGGGCGCGTAGACCGGCACATGCAATTCCCCAAGCAAATAGGTAGAACACGGAAGCCAGAGCCAGGAAAAACAGCGCACTCACTAGAATCAGGGCTGGGTTAATCACCATCAACAGTCTCCGTTTCTAGTGCATCCTGTGGCTGATTTTCTTTTGGCTGTTTCTCGTTGATAGTTTCCACTTGGCGGGCTAGGTCAGAAAGGCTTGCGCTGCTAGTCTCCTCGCCGGTCGGTCCCTGCTGTGCAAAGTACGTCGCAACAGCTTTCGGGAACTGCGCGATCAGCCGGTCCATGACCCCAGTTACGATCCTCTCCTGCAACTGTTCTTCACTCAGCACATGCCAATAGCGGAACGCTTTGCCTTGCCGCTCCCTACGAATGATGCCCTTATCCCGCAGGCGATCCAAAGTCGTCAGAATGGTAGTAAGAGCAACAGGCCGTTCTTTGTCCAGAGCTTGCTGGACATCAGCGCCCTGGCAGCCTTCTGTACCGCAATTCCAGATATGGCGCATAACGGCCAGTTCCAGATCGCCAAGTGGCGCACGAACACCAGTTCTTTCAGGCCGAGCGCGTCGGATTGGATTATTCACAGTAGGTCTTTCCCGGAATATACATTTTGATGAGTATCATCGCTGTTGTACGCATTATATCCGAAAATTGTTTTACTGTCAATAGAAACCACGCGAACAACATTCAAGAAAAGCACAGCGCACTTGGAGATAATCTGCCGATTTGTAATGCAACACATTTCTGTTCGGTGGGGGAAGGAATCAGAGAGTTATTTAGATAATCTAAAAGCAAACGGGTGTTCCTGTCGTTTGTGATCTGAATAGAGCATTTTATTGGTATGCGAAGGAAGCATGTATGGCACGGCGCAAGGCAAGCACAACCTCAGCTAAGAAGATAAGTCAGAATGACCTTGTTGGCAGAAGAGGTATCGCTCTAATTGATACGATTATGAGCGAGATTGGTTTCCTGTGGTATGAAACCAAGTTGGAAGCTGGAATCGATGGAGTAATAGAAGTTCGGGATCGTGTCACAGAAGAGGTCACGAACAATATCATTCAGGTTCAGAGCAAGGCTACGGACGTAGATTTCGACCGGGAAACGGACGATAACTTTGTTTTTGCCTGCGACGGCAGAGACCTGAACTACTGGCTGAACGGTAATGCGCCGGTGATTTTGATCCGGTCACGCCCTAAAACGAAAGAGGCATATTGGGTTTCAGTCAAAGATTACTTCAACGACCCCAAACGGAAGGCGACACAGAACATTGTTTTCGATAAAAAGCATGATCGGTTGAGCGCAGAGCCGGATTGCATACAGGCTCTCACAAACCTGGCGATGCCCAAAGCCGGTGGTTTGTACCTATCTCCAATGCCGAAGACGGAAACTTTGTACCTAAATCTGTTGCCTATCATAGCTTTTCCAAAGCGTATCTGCATCGCACAAACCAAGTGCCGCGAAGGATGGGAAGTTTATGAGAAACTAGCCCAGCTTAGAAGTCGGCCTGGTAGCGCATGGATGCTGCATGGCGGTAACATCTACTCCTTTTACGACTTGTCTGAACATCCGTGGCCGAAAATCTGTGACCGAGGAACACTCGAAACTTATCCGGGGTCAGTTTGGGCTGAGGACAGTGATGCAGATGCAGAGAAGAACTTTGTTCGGTTGCTAAATCTTTGCCTGCGTGATAAACTTGCTAAGAATGGTATTGAATACCATGCAAAACACGACTTTTACTACTTCCGTGATACAGATGATCTATCACCAAAGCAAGTAGATTATCATGCAATCCAAAAAAACACTCATCGAATTGTTTTCGAGGCGTACAAGCCGAACAACAATCAAGAGCCAGCCCATTATCGGCATTCCGCGTTTCACGCTCAATTTCTGCGCTTTGATGGCACATGGTATTTAGAAATCAATCCCTCATACCATTTTACTTCTAACGGCAGAGCAGGCTACTATTTCTCGCATAACTCCTTATCTGGAATCAAGCGCTTGGAGAAGAACGCCGCAGTCATGGGCCAAGTCGTTATGTGGGCTGAGTTATTGCGGCGATATTTTCCCAAGCCTGACCTCACTAACTACGACGAAGACGCCCGGCTTCTATTTGGCGAGTTACCAACATTCGGTATCGAACGAGGTATTCCTGACAAAAGTTGGAGTAAGAAGGAAGAAGCGGCGGTCGCAGAGATCATCGAGGCAGAAATAGAAGGCATGGGGTTGTTTGGTTTATGAACTTGCAGTTCTTTGACGAGCCTGAGCTTGAGTTTGGGACTGGAAACCACATTGACATTAAGTTTGGGCTGATGCAGCACGGTCCATTAGACTACGATGTTCCCTCTGCACCGCGTCAAATCAGAATTGGCATTGTTGGAACCAGTCAAACTATTGATGGCATTTGCGGCTGGCTGGAAAAATGTCGCGGTGAGATACATGCCAAGCAGAGCAAGCAGCCAAATCTATTTCCTCGCTTTCCTGGATTTAACCAGGGCAGCGGATTCCAGTCTGAGTTAGTCTTTGATAGTCAGCTCCAACGCACGTTGCCGCCTGCTGACTTACGGAAGTTGCTACAAAGCGGCGCACCCAATCGTATTGTACGGGATGCCGTTCAACTTTACCTGAAAGAGCTTGTTTATCTTCAAGAAAACACAAATGCCGACGTTCTCATTTGCGCTCATCCCATAGAACTGCTCGACGCCATTGAAAGTGTTGAAAAACTTGAAAACGGTGAAGACAGCCAAACGAAGACGGACGAAGATGACGACGGCCCGATTCGCGGCGGCAAGCTGATATTTCACGATATGCTCAAAGCAGAGGCAATGAGCCAAATCCAGAAGCCGCTGCAAATTGTCCGCCCTGGCACTTATGATGACAAGATGCGTCGCCAACAGAAGCGAAAGCCAACCAAGATTTCGACGCTGCAAGACGAAGCGACTCGTGCTTGGAACTTCCACACGGCTCTATATTACAAGGCAGGTGGAGTGCCGTGGCGTCTTGTGCGCGATCCAGCCACTTTGACAACTTGTTTTGTCGGAATTAGCTTCTACTATTCGCTTGATGGTGAAAACATGATGACCAGCATGGCACAAGTTTTTAACCAGAGAGGTGAAGGGGTTATTGTGCGCGGCGGCATTGCAACGATTTCCCAGGAAGACCGGCAACCGCACCTGCAAAAGTCGGATGCTTTTGCCTTGCTAAAGAAGGCTCTTGAGCGCTACCATGATGAACACAAGAATTGGCCGGCGCGAGTCGTACTACATAAGTCCTCTTCATACAATCGAGACGAACGCGATGGCTTCTTTGAGGCGATAGACGAAAAGGAAATCGGCTACCATGATTTTGTCAGCCTCACAAAAGGCAGCACCCGTCTTTTCCGTTATGGTGTTTACGCGCCATTGCGCGGTACAATGCTGACCCTTGATGAGAAGCAACATATTTTGTATACACGAGGTAGTGTTGACTTCTACCAGACGTTTCCAAGCCTCTACATTCCCAATCCCCGGTTGATACGCTGCGAAGAAACGACTGAATCACCGGCGCATTTGGCTCAGGAAGTTCTTGCATTAACCAAGATGAATTGGAACAATACGCAGTTCGACGGTGCATTGCCGATCACTCTCCGTGCGGCTCATCAGGTTGGGTTAATCCTGCGCTACATCCCAGAAGGCGGGCGCATCGAGGCACAGTATCGTTACTACATGTGACGATCAAAAAGTGCTAGTAACCTGGACCGCGATTCGGTCAAGCCAGAAGTTATCAAAGTCTAGTACCCGACTGCTGATTTTCGTATCCATTTAGCTGCGTAGCAACCTGACGATGTAGGTATAATGCAAACATTTGTACGGGATTATTTCGCTTGGATGGAGGAACAATGGCAACATCAAAACAAACAAAGGACCAACTTCTCGAAGATGCGAAGCGCGAAGAACAACTTCTCGAAGATATGAATGCGAAGCGTAAGGGACAAATTGAGCAAGTGCGTGACGTTGCTGCTAACTTGAAGCAGCGCTTACAGGCTTCGTATGCCGACTCCAAAAGGCTGGCGTTGCTCCAAAGTGTCGCCATCGGATTGTACGACGAGGGTGACAAGCTCTCAAAGAAAGCGCCCGCTGAGACTGCCAGCGACCTCATGTTGGAGCAAGTTAATGACATCATCCGCGAGACAAGAGAACTATTGAAAGATGATGTCTATGTGCAACGCCTTAAAGAGTTCGTGCCAGCCGGCAACAACCCGCAACTAAGGGATGTTGTTGTGGTTCTTAGGCAACTCAGACAGGGAATGGAGCGATCCAGCACCACGGCCAGCGACTTCCAGCGACAAGCAAGCAGTCTCGCCCATCAAGCTCAAGTTGTCGTCACTGCTCTGGAACTCTTCATGGAAACTGGTACTGCACCCTCTGATGACTCGGTACGGTATCTTGTTGAGGCATCTGTGTTAGGAATTGCGAACCATGATTGGTTCGTCTTTAATAGTCGTACTCACCAACACTACTTCAACCTTGATAAACTCGACCGCACGAACATCGCCGAATACTTTGAGGTTGAGTAAGAAACGTCATGTTTGATGAGCGAAATGCACCACTGTTGCCGAATGTCTCGCAGTTCGAGGTAGATTTTGTCGTCCCACGCAAGGGTGTTGATTTGCCGGTTGGCATTGACCCTTTCCTGCTGTTCAAGAGCCGCGACCCCGATCTCGCTGTGCTTCATACTCGTATTTTGGAAGCCTTCAATGGCGGTCTTGAGGCCGTGCGCCAGGACAAGCTAGAAGAGGCACGTTACCTGCTGGATTTCCCAGAGGTTGCTGAGATCGGCTTGGGTAATGCTACGAAGAAGGGGAAGCGAGGTAGCGGGGTTGGCACTTATTTGACAGAGCTAATCGTCGAGACGCTACGCGATTCGCCGCCGCTGATGGAGCGTGGCATCCACCATATTGAGGAGATGCAACTTGTTTCTGTTGGCATAGGACCGGATAGAATTAGTGACATCGCCGCTAATCTGATCAAGAACTACTTGATCGAATACACACAGAAGCAAGCTGAGATTTGGTCTTTGCCATTAGTTTCGGGCGTTCCTGTTGCCCACGTCTATGACCCCGGCAGCATGACGTGGAGCGACGGCTACTACGATCTTCCCCTCAGCCCTATTGACAGCAGCCCCATTTTGCTCGTACCGCGCCGTCTTGTACGCACACTGCCCTGGATTAACTACAACGACTTCTTCCGACTTGAGTTTGCCGCGTATCTCAGAGCGAAACGTGTACGCGGTTCGCGCAGTGATCCTAGCCAAGCCGTATTACGCGAGGCAGAGGCTAAAAAGGAAGAGATTACAGCCGCTATTCGGGCTGACGTAGAAAAAGTTGACCATTATGTGAAAGGCAAAGAAGCGACCTTTTCCGAAGCGCAGCCTTCGCAGAGCTACTTGTCAACCGAGGACAACTGCGCTGAGGCTGACAGCCTCAAAGCCCGATTGTCCGCTATCCCAAGCGGGCATACCCACGCCGCCGATTATCAGTTCACCGTGTTAGCGATCTTGAACTATCTATTCAATCCTGAACTGACCGATGGCGAAACAGAAGTCAGAACAGTAGACGGCACAGAGCGACGCGACATCATCTTCACCAATGACTCCGACATCAACTTTTGGGAGTACCTGCGCCATGAGCATTCGTCCATCTTCGTGATGTTCGAGATCAAGAATATGGGGCAGATTGAGGCCCCGGCTCTCAACCAGACGGCGACTTATTTAGGCGACCGCCTGGGCCGACTGGCGTTCATTGTGACGCGCAATGCACCGGGAGAGGCCCAGACCAGAAAGGCATACTCAATTTACAATGATCCTGTGCCGAGGAGGATTATCTTGTTTTTGACAGATAATGACCTCAAATACATGCTAGATATGAAATGCAAGGGAAATCCGCCAACGACCTACTTACAGAAGATTTATCGCCAGTTCAGAACTTCCGTTCAGTGATAGAACGGCAAACATTTGTCTAACTTCAATTTAGAAGTTTATGATAAGGTCGCTATTTTCAGTTGGTCAAGATCGTTTTCTCGTGCGTTTGCTTCGATCAATCCATCAATCGGCCCGAAGCCAATGCCGAAGAAGGAACCGTCAGGCAGCAAGTTCTCGGCGGTCCGACGTAGCTGTGGTTCGGCGGTAGGATCGGACTGGGAAGCGCCGACAGTATCTTTCTCTATGTTGGCATCCAGCGAAAACCGGGTGCTGAACGGTTGGCATTCGGGGAAATCATCAGCTTCGACAATACGACGAATGCGCTCTTTCTCAACGCCGTGGTAGAACCAAATCCCACCCGCAGGATCAGCAGTCTCGCTTAGTCGCCATTGTAGGCCAACGAGTTCGCTGCCCTCGCGCTCAAACTCGGCCCGCTGATTAAAGTCAATCTGTTGTAAGCTAGGATTGCTTCGACCTGTATTGACTAGAGCGTTGGCGCGGTGCATGAACTCAGTAGCGACATTGTTCAGGCCGGCAAAACGAGCGACACCAGCATAGTGCCAGTAACGCCCTGCCCTTTGATTTTCCTCTTGACTTGTTTCAGGAGAAATCTTGAACTCCGGGTCAATGATCTCAATAACGCCTTTGCTGTTGCCACGCGAAGCCTCGGTTATCACTCCTATCATCGCCGTTGGGCTTGGCAATGTCCTCTTTGCCGAGCGCACTTCTTTGGGATTGATAACCATTTTGCAATGCGCCGAGCGGCGAGCTTGATTTCTACCAATTTCACTCGTCACTCCTTTTGCCTCCAAATGAAGTCTATTGTTCGTTCCTGGTATCTGTGCATCATAATCAAGAGTCTGTTTCTTGTTGGTAATCTTGATAGCTTCCATCTTGTCCCAGTCTATGCGATACGCTTCCGACATCGCCATTACTGCCAGCGCAACGCCAAATTGGTGACTGAAACCTGATGTGAAATCGTCGAATACATTGTGAACTGCAAGATCAGAGTGTGCTTGATCGAGAGAAAGAAACAAACCTCCTGCTGCGAATAATGCTACATTTCGTGTTGGGGTCAGCCGGCCTTCCAACATTTTAACGCCTGCAACGTGCAACAAAGTTAGCATATCGAACGAGTATCCATCTTTGTATTTGTCAAAGAAAAGATGCACTTTTTGATACAAATCGCTGTTTGGAACAGAATATGTTCCTGTGCCTTTGACAAGACTCAATAACCTCAGCCTTTGCATCGCATTTATGTCCAAAGGGAAAGTAATCTGCATCAGAGTCTACTGCTTCCACCGATGCGCGGCGTACTCGACAGCCTCGCGGTTGTTCAATGTGCGGGAGTTGTTGTTTGTTCGGATGTAAAGCTGATCTGCTTTTTGGCCTTTGTCGTCTTTGGTCTCAATCCAGATCGGCTTCGGCGATGGCTTGGTGAGGATTTTACAGATGTCGTGTCCGCCGACTTGGTGGAAGCTGATCCGCATGAAAGCACTGACATCTTTGCCGTAGGCATTTAGGAGCAGGTCGGTCAAGAACAATTCGTAGCCGTCGAGGTTCTTTTTGTCGCCAAGCGTCTGCAAGTCGTGGGCTAAACCGAGCGGAGTTCCGTCGTCGGCGACGCCGATGAGCAAGGTTCCGCCGTCGCTATTCAGGAATGCGGCGACGGTCTTGACGATGATCTGCTCCATCTCTTTGTTCTTCTTGTTCTCCCGCATGTCCCACCGCGCCGATGACTTGAACTCAAGTTCTGCGCTTTCCCCGCGCTTGATGATGCCGACGATCTCGGCGTCGTCGGGGCTGGGGCCGAGGGTGCGATAGGCTTCCAGGGCGGCGTCCTTGACGGGTTGGGCGACCAGCGGGAAGGTGCGGAGGATGTGCGCGAACTCGTCCTCGGTCAGCCCATAGAGGTGAGCAATTCTGCCGTCAAGCTCGGCACGAAGCCGGGCGCGGTCAGCAGGATCGGTTGCGCCGTCCGCATGGCTGCCAAGACCGACTTCTTGGGCGAGGTCGTCAAACTCCGGCGTCGTGCAAATGAGGCGGGCGGCAGCGTGGACAATGGGTGCAAATGCTGGGTCGCTCTCGGTCAGGCGCGGCACAGGCAGTTGATAGATGTAGAACATATTCAGAGTTGTAGAAACCTTCTGTCTAAGAAGCCAATCCACAGTCAAGCTGTTAGCAAAGCCGCAAAGCAGCAACATTTCTGAACTCGTGATACCAGCTTCATTGACCTTGATTGTAGTGCTGTTGACCTCCGTGAAGACATTTCGGGGAGCTATTGTAGATATTAGCGTCCGCGAATCAGTTCCTCTAGCTATCCTCCTGTGAACCCAACGATATTTCTGGTAATCGTAACAACCTTTAGTATCCTCTGTTCTACTAGGTAATGCCTTTTTGCCGTCCTCTTCTTCAATCCAGTAACCAGAATGCTCATTTGTGAGTGCAAACTGATTGAACATCTTGCCCGTAAAAAGAGGGATACGTCCAGGCCCAGAGGTAGTTTTCAATAACTTCTTATTCAGATTTATGTCAAACTCGCGAGTTAGCATAAGGTTCCATTTATCTGCAAACCTGTCGCTGAGTAGAGGGAAACGAAGCATCTTCTCTGCTGTTAGAACATCAGACTTGTCCCTGAACTCTGTAATTGACAAGGATGCGGGCGAGAGACGACGAGTAAGTGAAACCGAAGTCTGCAAATGCTCAGAGCGACCGTTGAGGAAAAAGTCAAGCTGGTTTGGCGCAACTGCTTCTCTTGGATTGATGCGGAATGCGCTGTTAAAAAACTCCGATTTTCCACCTTTGTTGAAAACAAGCAGGCAGAACTTAAAGGAGTGATGAACGCCCTCAAAAATGAACCTCTCATTAGACAAACCGTAAAGTGTTGTGATCTCAGCCTGGTCAAACAGCATCTCGCGGAGCTGCTTTGTGCCGAGGTCTGTGTAGATGCCGCTGGGGATGACAATGCCGCACAGCCCGCCGGGACGCAGCAGGTTGAAGCACTGCTCGGTGAACAGCTTATACAGATTGATGTCTGTCCCGGCCTTCTTGCCGTTTACGACGCTGATCTGGTTCTCATACTGCTTTGCCGTGCGGTAATAAGCCGAGACATAGGGAAAGTGAGCCTGGTATTCCAGCCACGCAGCTCGGATTTCCGGGTCGGCCAGAAGCTCCGTTTGCTTCTCCTCAAACTCCTTGATCGTCATCTTATTCTTCGTGACAAGTTCCGAATGCTCGGCGAAGAACTCTTTGGCCTGGGGCTTGAAAATCTCCCACGGCGGGTTCGTGATGATCGCGTCAAAGCCGCCTCGGTTGTTCAGCACATCATCAAACTCATAGCCCCAATGAAACGGACTGAGAGCTGTCACGTCCGCCAGCACGACGGCTCGCTTGGTTGGCTTGCCCTCGGCGTTCTTGGCCGTGTCCCACGTCGCCTGCTCATACTTGATGTTCTTGAACTCGTCCAGCAGAATGTCGTTTAGGGTTGCCTGCGCTTCTTCTTTCGTTTCGTCAATCTGGTCGCGTTGCTGCCGCAAATCTTCCATATAAGTAGATGTGCCGCGATACAGCGAAATCAAGCGGTTTTTCTCGTCGAGGACTTCGCGGTAGCTTTTACGGAAGAGGCTCGGCTGATGCGCCGCAAACTGCTCATCGGTGACACGCAGCAGGCCGACCAGCGAATTGCCAGCAAGTATGTTGAAGTCAATGTTCGGCAGCGGCTCAAGCTGCTGCACCGTTTGGGCCGACGAGACCAGTGCCAGGAACAGCCGCAGCTTGGCGATCTCCGTAGACTCCTCCATGATGTCCACGCCGAACAGATTGTCCGTAATGATCCGCTTCTTGATGGCATAGCCGAGGTTGCGCCCGCCTTTTTCGGCGTCGGCGATCCAGGCGTTCAGGGTTGGGTCGTTGAGGAACTTGGCCCGGCCTACAACAGCGCTGTAAATGTTGATCAGCGTCTTCATTGCAGCGACCAGAAATGCCCCGGAGCCGCAGGCGGGATCGAGAAGACTCAGGCTCGGCAGGATGTCCGTGAGCAACTGGCGGCAGAGCGGGGCGTCGAGTCGCATCAGCAGGTCAGCAATGGTCTCGAAGTTACGGGCCGGGGCAACGCCTGGAATAGCAATGACGTTGATCTTGTTGAGGATCAGCTTGTGAATTGTCTGCTCACATAGATGTCCCGTGATTTCCGTGCGAGTGTAATAAGCCCCGAACGCTTTCTGGTTAATATACTTCTCAAAGATGTAGCCCAAGACATCCGGGTTGATCTCGTCGTCTTTGCCGCCCGGCGTGTCGTCGAGGTTCCAAGAGTAGCGGCTGAACAGGCCCAGGAGATTATGAAACGCAGCGTCAGGGATACTAATGTCCGGCCAGCGCTCCTCAATCTTGTGTTCCAAAAACAGGCCGCCATTGAGGTAGACGATACTGCCTAAAAGCCGGTTCGCTTCCGAGGTGCGTTTCTCAGCAGGCTTCGCAAAGCCCTCGAAGAACAGCTTCTTCAAGAAAACGTCGTAGTATTGGCCTTCGTCATTCGCCCTATACAACGCGAGCTTGTCTTGCAAGTAACGCCGGTTGCCGCCGTCCAAAAAACCCTTGCGCTGCAAGAAGTAAATGAACATCAGCCGGTTTAGCAAGACGGACGCATACCAGCGACGGTCGCGCTCATTGCCAATGCCCTCGATGAGCGTCAGGAACTTTGCATGTTCCGTCTCGAAATCCTTGAAGAACTTCTTGGTTGTGGTCGTGACATCCAGCGCATCTTGCAGACGCTTGGCCGCTTGTGCCACGCCGATCCCGCCGTCGTCGTCCAGGTCAGCGATGTCCACGAACATGGCGCTGATCTTGCTCAGGAACAAGTCGCCCGGCTGTCCCTGAAAGTACGAATGCCGACGCGGAAGCAGCTTCGAGCCTTCACGCTTGGCCCAATACCAGAGGCTTTGCGTTCGTTCGCTATCGAGGAAAATCAGCAGGTTCTCGTGGAACAGCGTCGAGACTTCTTTGTGAACGGCCTTGCAAGTGTCGGCATTTGGGATGCAGCCATCAGCGGCGGTGATCTCGAACACCACAACGCCACTCAGCGCAGCGATCTCCTGCCGGGTGAAAGTGGTATCCTGGCACTCGAACTCCACATTTTCGCGGGTTGTGGGCTTTGACCAGCCGAGTTCTTCAATAAACAGCGTCTTGAAATCGAAAGCGTTTAGATGTTCGCGGGCAGAAGTCGGATCAAGGGGCATCGAAGTTTTGCTTCCTTCTGACAGAGCCTTATGCGGCAGCTTGATCCATGCTCATCATCTGCTCATACTCATTTGGCGTATAGGTAAAGATGTGTGAGATAACGGTCGCCTCTGGGCCAAGTTCACGCCGCAGAACACGGTACAGCCGGTTTTGACGCCAGGGAAAGCCGTGTCCCGCGAACCCATCCCAAAGCAAACTTCCACTCAGTTTTTGAGTGCCTGAGTCCTGATTTAAATCAACTACTGCGCCATCAAAATTGCGCTGAATAGCTTCTATTATTCGTTCTTCCATTTGAGTACCCCTAGTCCTACGATCTGTTCCGCAAGGTCGTACATCCTCTGGCTGCTATATTTTAGCTGGTCGCCTTTGATCTTCTGATCAAGCTCAATCCCCTTCAAGTAGGACACTAGCTGTGCTTCCGTGATGTACCGATGGCTGCTTGACCAGCGCAAATTAGCTTCCGTCACTTTAGAAACGTAATCCGCAGTCTTTGAGCCACGCGCAAGCCGAAAAAAATCTGCTCTTGTTGCAAGTTGATTAAGTCCGTGGCGACCTGTGAAATCGTCGTCTTGCAGCTTTCCATGCGCCCGCAGAATACATTCAATGGCAACGCCGGAAATGTAATGGGCGAGGGGGTAACGATGAGCATTGTAGTGAAGAAAACGGGCTTCACTCAAATGTTCTTTGGCTGCATCTCGGTAGCTGTGCGCTGTGAACTTTGTTTCGGCCATGTGTCTTAAATTATACCCTGCCCGTCCCCCTGAACGAAAAATTACACGTCTACTAAACCGATGGAGCAAATCAGTTGAGGCTCCCGGCTTTGGCCCTCGTCGGTGATCTGGCATAGCCGATCATCGGCCCGCAGATTGATCACCATCTCGGCCAGCGCTTCATCGGTCATGCCAGACTTGAGCCGCCGGTTGAGCGTGTCTGCCGTTGAAGATCGTAGCGGGTAGCGGTACAAGTCGTCAATCGCTTTGAGCAGTTCCGGCGATTGCAGCAGCGTCCCAGCCACTTCGCCGGAGTAGAACTTGAGTCGCTCGTAAACTTTATATCGCGCTCCCGAAGACCGGCCAAGCTGACCACCTGTTGTCTTCTCTTCGCGCACGATCAGTTCCACTCCCTGCTGCACCAGTTGGTGATGCTTCGGGTCACGCGGCAGTGCCGGAGTGCTGGGAACACACTCGGCAGCTTTGAGGATAGTGAACTGAGACTCGGTAATGCTCTTGCCGGCCTTGCCAATCCAGGCTAGTGCATCATTGTCCTGGGCGGTGCGGAGGTAGACCAGGACTCCCGCCGGGCCAATGGGAGGCGGCGCAGGCGCGTCAGTTAAAGACATCGCATAAGACATCGCATGTTGTACGGGCGTGACTTCGAGCGGCAGAAGCGGCTGCGGGCCAGGGTCGTAAGTCGGCGCGGCTGCCGGAGCCGTTGACCGCGTGGAATAAACAACCGGCGGCAGGCCAGGAATTGTTTTCAGCAGGCGCGGATCGGCGTCCGTCGCGTTCTTCCAAATCTGGTAAGCATACGAAGACAGATCAACTTCGGTGTCGGCGTCGCCGTCGAGAATGCCTGCTTTCTCATTGTAAAGGTCAAGCACCGCCGCGTTGTTGCCGTCGTCCTCAAAGAACGACTCGTCTGTGCCGACCACTTCGGCATTCTCGTCTAGGCGTTGCCGAACTCGTTCCCGCAGCCGAATGATGCGCTCTACGCCATCCGCAGGAAGGAACGAGTAGCAAAGAATAGTCTGCGACTCCTGCCCGATACGGTCTACACGGCCCGCCCGCTGGATCAGCCGGATAATGGCCCACGGCAGATCATAATTAACAACGATGGCCGCATCTTGCAAGTTCTGTCCTTCGGAAAGAACATCGGTCGCAAGCAAAACCCGAAGCTGGTCTTCCGGGGCGATCTGCTCTGCCTTGCCGTTAGAAACTGGGCTGAACCGCCAGGCGTAAGCCGTCGGGTCATAGACCTGGCCCGTGACACCCGCGACTTGGCCCAGCTTTTTCCGCAGCAGTTCTGTTTCCAGATACTTTGCCGTGTCTGCAAACTGCGTGAACAAAAGAACCTTTTGCGCCGGGTGCTTCTCCGTCACGAGGTCGAGCAGCGCACAGAACTTAGAGTCTTGCTCCGGCTGCCACTCGCCGCAGCGCTGCAAGACCGCCAGCAGCGCCCGTCCGTCTTTACGCAGGCTGTCCGCAAGAGATTTGCTGAACAGGCTGGGGCGTAGCCACTTGAAGCGGCGCTGATATTGACTCGCATATTCCGCATAGACTTCGGCGGCGCGGCACTGATATTCATGCTCGGTGTGCAGCTTGATGTGCGGTGCTTCACCCTCGCTGCCGTTTTCAGTCTCTTCGTCCTGCTCGAACAGCCCGACATCTGCCCCTTTAGTGTCCGCATCGTCATCGCTGCGCGAGTCCAGCAGCGCGGCGTCCTGCGTCCCAATCGGCAGCGGCAGGCCGTTCTCAAGAGCGTGAAGAAAGACGTAGTTCCGCAGGACGTGGCGTTCCAGTGACAGCAAGAACGCTTTGCCGCTGCTCTCCAAACGCTTGAACAGGTTCGTGCGGCAGAACCCCATTAGCCGCTTGCCCGCCCGCGACAGGTTTTGCAGACGGTCTGCCTCGGCGGGCGTAGGTACGTCCTTCGGCTTGTCCGCAATGTAGTTGCCTAAGCCGTAGCGCGGCAAGTTGAGTGCGTTGATAGTGTCTACGACATCTGCGGCATACAGCCGGGCGTACTGGTCTTCCGGGTTTGTCTCATCAATCGCAAACTTGACCGTTCGGGGAACGCGGGTGGGGAAGTAGGAGCGCCGCCCATCCTCAAAAGTCAGAAACTTGCGCCCGTCGCCCGGATCGGTCTCGGCGTAGTTGTTCTGGATAAAGCTGCGGGTGCGCCGCACCAAAAACAGCCGCATCAGCTCGCGCCAGTCATCGGGATAGGTGCTTTTCTCGAACGCCGCCAGCGACCGGATCGGGCATTGGTGCATCTGCTTGAACTTCGTTTCACCGAGTTCCCGCAGCAGCCGCTCCGGGCGTGTACCGATGTCGTTGTTCTCCGGCAGAAACAGCCGAAGCTGGGCGGATAAGTCTAGGTACGTCTTGTTGTACGGGGTCGCGGACAGCAGGATCACTTTGCTGGCCGTTGCCCGGATGTAATCCTGAATGAGCTTATACCGCCCGCCCTCACGATTTCGCAGGTTGTGGCTTTCATCAATCAGAACCCGGCGAAACCGTGCCGGGATCAGCGGCAGTTCCCGCTCGACGGTGCTGATCGAAATTACCTTCGCCCGCAGTCCGTACTGGTCAGCGTATCCCTGCCACATCTTCACTAGGTTCTTCGGGCAGATGATGAGTGTGCTGATGCCGTCGTCATCCTCTTCCAGCACCCGAACTAGCGCGGTCGCCATCAGCGTCTTACCGAGGCCGACCACATCGCCGATGAGAACGCCGCCGCGCTTGGTTAGGTGATGCGCGGCGATCTTGACTGCCGCTGTCTGAAATGGAAAGAGCTTCCGGGTTAGGTCGCTGGGAACCTGAAACTCAGCAAGACCGGCACGGGCTTCCTGGGAAAGATGGTACGCGATCTTGAGGTAGATGTGGTAGGGCGGAATGACTTCCTGCCGCGCCCAGCTATTGTCAATGATTTCCGCCAGTTCCTCGGAGATGTCCAGACACCAGCGATCCTTCCAGCGCTCCTCAAACCACTTTTGCAGCTTTTGGCAGGCGTCGTGATCCAGCACGTCTACGTTAAGTTCGCCCTGCTTGGAGAGGCCCGCCAGCGTCAGGTTGCTGCTGCCGACAAATCCGATAATGGGATTGTTAGGGTCTTGCCGGTGCAGCAGGTACAGTTTAGCATGAAGAGAATAGCGCAGGTACAGCTTGACGACGACCTTCTTGGACTTAATCTGAGCGCTGAGACGCCTGAGTCCGGCTTCGTCTTCATCGGTTGGCGCACCCAGCGTAAGCTGCTGCTTGAACTCCTCTGCCATGCGCTTTTTAAGCCGCAATGCGGTCTGCTGGTCAATGCCGTCATCCTCGCGCCCCAGAGAAAACGCGCTTCGCAGTTCATCCTGGGGTAGCTGCTGCATTCCCACAAGAAGACGGCAGCAAGCTCCCTCGCCGCCCGGCCAGGCTTCAACGAGCGAGTCAATTCTGCGCCAGCCACGCAGATTGAAGTACCCGACGCAAAAATCCGCTCGCTGCGACACATGAAGCGTGTCCCGAAGCGTGGGCAGCATCGGCAAGTCTATGTTATCAAAGATACGGGGCATAAGTTTTCAACCAGTGTCAACCGCCTGATCCTCATAAAGAGGTCTAGGCGAGAACATTTCATTTGTTCGTTTTTTGACTTAAAGATTCCTTCCTTAGATTTGGCAGACTAGCTTAATCAGACTACGCTTGACAATCCTGCGGCTGCTATGCTAGTATAGTAGACATAATACGAACAGACGTTTGTTTCATCCTCCTGAACGGCATCACCTTAATCAATGGAACTCCAACAACCGCGACGCGCACAACAACAACCGCGACGCGCACAACAACAACCGCGACGCGCACAACAACAACCGCGAC
>CAXSFV010000001.1:240880-369861 GCA_964236795.1 uncultured Armatimonadales bacterium
CAACAACCGCGACGCGCACAACAACAACCGCGACGCGCACAACAACAACCGCGACGCGCACAACCACCAAGTCGCTCTCAAAAACTCGTTGTTTACTGCCGCTTCCCCCAGCTTCTTGCCAGAGCCGCGACGCGCCAAGCGCCGCCGGGCAGAAGCCGCCTGCCGCTGGCCGTTGTTCAGGGCCAGACCGTGCGGGCCATGTGCGACAGCGCCGAGGCTGCCGGCATTTTTGTGGGGCAAGGCATCGTCAAAGCGCGTCGCCTTTGCCCGGCGCTGACGGCGGTTCCTCTGGAAGCCGTTGACCACAGGCCAGAAACCGCCGCATTCCTAGACGCCCTTGCAGACATCTCGCCAGTCGTTGACCCAGACGGCCCCGACGCCGCTTTTGCTGTCGTGCGCCGCTCCGACGTTCGGGCCATGCACAACTTCTCGGCTGCCCTACTTGATTGCGCTGGCCCATCCCTCATCGGCTTTGGCGCGTCGCGCCTGGAAGCCCGTGCCTGCGCGGAATGCGGACTGCTGCCTGATCATTTGGCCGATGCCTCGGTGCAATGGCTTTGGCCGGACGATCCCAAAGTCGTGGCGGCACTGCTGCGGCTGGGCCTGGAAACCTTTGGGCAAGTCGCCGCCGTGGGGGAGGGGGCTTTGTTCTACCAGTTCGGGAAGATCGGGCGGCTGCTCCATCGCCGCGCACTCGGCCAAGACCTCCTGCCAGTCCGCCCGCTGTGGCCTCCAATGCGCTCAGACGCCGTTCTGCACTTTGACGAGTTTGCCCTGACGCAGCGCAGCCAACTGGAAGCTGCCGTCACGCAGGTAAGCCAGCAGGCGGAGGCCGAGCTACGGGCGCTTGGGCGTCATGGCCGGCGTGTTGTGCTGCGGGTTACGACGGAGGCCGGAGCGCATCGCCGGGAATGGTCATTGCATGCGCCTGTCCAGAGCGCGACGCAGGTACGGTCAGCGGCAACGCGGCTGCTGTCACAGATGACCCTCTGCGCCCCGGTGACGGAGCTTCGGCTGCTGGTCGAAGAACTCGAAACACCGGCGGCGCGGACGAACGACCTCTTTTTGCGCGGGCCGGGAGACGATCCTGCCGTCCTGGAAGCCATCCGCCGATCCCTGCAAACACGCTTCGGTAAAAACGGCGTTTTTGTTCTCGGCCAGCGGCCCCGTTCAGTGCGAGAAGACCGCCGCGCTTGCCTGCACGAGAAATGGCAGACGTTCCAATGAGCCGCTATGCCGACAAACCCGCCGTGGTTATTTTTGGTGCTGACGGAGTGCCGACGGAAGTTTCGTTTGGGCGGACGCGGCTGGCCGTCACCGGCATCATGGATGCCTGGCGCGAGTGGTACGACGTGCTGGACGGCGGGCCGGAGCGGGACATCTGGATACTCGAAACGGGGAGCGGCATCTGCGAAGTTCACGGCCTCCGCGTTGCCATCGCTAACCAGTCCCAGGCCGAGCGTCCCTGTGACCAGTGGCTTCTGTGCCGGTGGGAAGACTAGCCGTTGTTCGCACACTTGCACACGCATTCCGCCTTCTCCTTCCTCGACGGGTCTTCCTCAGTCGAGTCGCTCGTTCTCCGTGCCGCGCAGTTTGGGCAGCCTGCGCTCGCCCTGACCGATAACGGCAGCGTAACTGGGATCGCCACGCTCGTTCGCCGCTGCCAGCAGGCTGGGATCAAGCCAATCGGCGGCTGCACGGTAAACATTTCCGGCTACGGCTCTGTCACATTGCTTGCGGACGGGCCGGCTGGCTGGGCCTCCCTGTGTCAGCTTCTCACCGTCGCCGCGCTGCGTGACGTGAAGCGCGACGCGACACGCGCCCATCGGACGCCGGCTGTGGACTGGGAAGACCTGGAAGCACACCACGCGGGCCTCGTCTGCCTGTCCGGGTCGGCGCTGCATGGGCGTCTTGCGACTCTGGTGCGGCAGCGTCAATACGACCGCGCCGAAGCCTGGGCGCGACGCCTGCACACGCTGTTTGGCGCGGGATATTTCTTCATCGAAGTCACGCGCACCATGACTGAGGGGGAGCGCGGCATCTCGCGCCGCCTGCTTGAACTGGCGGATCACCTCAGCGTTCCGCCCGTGGCAACGAACCCAGTTCACCATGCGACCAAGACCGAGTACGCTGCCTACGAAGCTCTGTGCCGCGTCCGGCTGGGGCTGGCCCCGCAGGAGCAACATGCCGACCTGCCGCAGAACGGCGAAGGCTACCTCAAGGACAGCGCGGCTATGAACGCGCTGTTCGGGGACAGGCCCGACGCTGTTCAGAACACACTGCGCGTCGCGGACAGACTGGCCCCGCCGCTTGATCCTGCCGTGCGCCATCTGCCTCAGTATCCCCATTTACCACTTGGCGAAAGCCCATTTTCCCTGCTCGCTGAACTGACCTGGTGCGGGGCGCAAAGGCGCTATGGCAACAAGCTCGACGACGGCGTGAAGACCCGTCTGGTGCAGGAGCTTGAGACGATCCGTGACCTCGGCTACTGCGACTACTTCCTGGTCTGCTGGGACATCTGCCGGGAAGCCCGGCGGCGCGGCGTTCGTCATGCGCTGCGCGGCTCGGCAGTCGGCTCCGCCGTAGCCCATTGCCTTCTAATGAGCGAGCATGACCCCATCGCCCGGCGCATTTCCTTTGACCGCTTCCTGTCCAAAGCTCGCGCCAAGCCGCCGGATATTGACATTGACTTCCGCCACGACCTGCGCGATGATATGATGAGCTACGTCCGCAAGACCTACGGGGAAGACCGGGTTGCCAATGTCAGCAACTATGTTACCTACCGGGGCCGTTCGCTGCTGCGGGACTTAGGAAAAGCGCTTGGCTTCGATACCGACGACATCGAGCGCCTGCGCGGACTGCTGGGGCATTGCCGGGGCGATGAGCTTGCCGATCACATTGCTGGGACGCCGCAGCTTCGCGCCCTGGGCATTGAGTCGGAGCGGTACGGCGACCTGTTCGCCCTCTGCGCCAGCCTTGCAGGTCTGCCTCGGCATCTGGGAACGCACAGCAGCGGCATTGTTGTCTCAGACGTGCCGCTGGCCGGCATTTCGCCGGTGCAATGGGCAGCAAAAGGAGTAACGGTCGTGGCGCTCGACAAGGACGACGTGGAGGCTCCGGGCGTCGGGCTGCTCAAGATTGACCAACTGAGCCTGCGGTCGCTAACGGCCATTGATCATGCCATCGAGACGATCACGCTGCGGGAGCCGAGCTTTGACTACGACGGTCGTGACCGGGAGGATGCCGAGACGCTGACCATGATCCGCGCCGCGCAGACCGTGACTTGCTTCCAGCTTGAGTCGCCGGCGCAGATGGCCTTGCAGTGGCGGCTTAAAGCGGACAAGTTCGACGACCTCGTGGCGAGTGTGGCGCTGATCCGGCCAGGCCCACTGCTGGGCAAGACCGTCGAGCCGTACATTCGGCGGCGGCACGGCCTGGCGAAAGTGACATATCCGCTGCCGGAGCTTGAGCCGGTGCTTCGGGAGACCTACGGGCGCATTCTGTTCCAAGACCAGGCGATTGACGTAGTGCGTGTCGTCGGGAACTTCCTGCCAGACGAGGCGGACAAGTTCCAGAAAACGATCACCCATGCCCGGAGCCGCGAAGAAATGGCACAAATGGGGTTACTTTTGTGGGAGCGCGTCAAGGATCGGGGCATGACCAAGAAGGCGTTCTCCCGGCTCTGGAAACAGATCGAGGGCTTCTCGCGCTACGGGTTCTGCCACGGCCATGCGGTTGCGTTCGCCGACCACGCGCAGGGGACGGCCTGGCTCCTGCGGCATCACCCCGCCGACTTCCTCGCCGCCGTGCTGTCCGTGGAGCCGCGTGGGTTCTGGCCCGTGGCGACGGTCGTGGCGGAGGCCGGGCGTCGCGGCGTCGGCGTTTTGGCTCCATGCGTCAACGAATCAGAAGCCGCTTGCTGGACGGTCTCGGAACAGGGGAACGGTCAGGCGATCCGCTGCTCCCTGGCCTATGTGCGTGGGCTTGGCAACACTTCGGCAGTGGTCGAAGGGGAACGAGCTGCAAGGGGGCCATTCAATTCGCTGCCCGACTTCTGCCGCCGGTGTTCTTTTCTGCCCCGCGAACAACTGGAATGGCTGGTGCTATCCGGGGCGCTCGACGGCCTTCTTGCGAACCGGCGTCAGGCGCTCTGGGCGCTCCCGGCCCTTCACCGAGGGAAAGGCAACGACGCCAGAAAAACTGGCATGACGGGGCAGACCGCCGCAGAGCTAGAGGTCGCGCCCGTACTGCCGCCTGACCTGCCGGAGTTCACGCCGGCAGAAGCGTTTCTCCGCCAGTGGCAGGCTCTCGGCTTTTCGCCCGCCGGCCATCCCATGCTCTTTCACCGCGAGCGCCTGGCATCCGAAGGCATCAAAGAATGTGACAGACTGCAAGCAGCGCGGGCAGGGGAGCGCGTGACGCTGGCGGGTCTGGTCGTGCGCCCGCACCGTCCGCCGACTGCTGGGGGAACTGTATTCTTCACCCTGGAAGACGAGACCGGGCTTGCTCAGGTCATTGTCTCACCGGATGTTTATGAGCGGGTCGGGAGCGACATCTACGGCCATGCCGCGCTTGTCGTGACCGGCAAAGCTGAGGGACGTGGATCAGGCGTCAATCTACTGGCGGAGCAGACATCGGTGGTTTAGCAGCTTTACGGGACGGCTTATCGGTCAGGATCGTCAGGCTGCAATACTGCTTCAATCCTGCAACACGGCCTCAAGGCGAGCCATGAAGCCCAGGAAGTCGAGACCCAGGGCTACTACGACCTGTCGTAGTTCCAGCACATCCAGCCGTCGTTCCCCGCGCTCATAGCTAGACACCCATGCCTGGCGCACTTCTAAACGCTCGGCGAGTTCAGACTGCTTCAAGCCCGCTTCCTCACGCACCTGCCGCAGAAACGCTTTCAATTTGTTGTTATCCAACGAATGTATTGTCTTCTTCACCCCTAAAGCGTGGCCGCTCTGACGCCGATAACAAAAACGGGCTATCTGAGTATTGATATTAAAACATACTCAATGGTACTTCATATACTGGAATACTGAGTATTATGTATTTTGTTAAAAACGGGAAAATCCTCATCCGAGGAATGGCGCTGGTAGCCGGAGTCCTCAGCTTGAGCGCGACGGCTGATGCCCAAAAGGGCGTGCGCGTGGGCGTGTCCGTGAGTGTTCCTGTCCGTCCGATGGATGCGTCCGATAAGAGCTTCCTGAACACCATTCTTATTCTGATCTTGATAACAGTAGGGGCAGCTTTCGCGCTGCGAATCTGTTGCCGCATTTTGTGTGCAGGTGTGGGTGTTTTGGATCGGGTGAGCCAACTGCGCGAGAAGCACCGGAAGCCTACCGACTTGTCGTTTTTTCTACCTCCGGCAGTAACGGGTAGCAACCGGAGAAATGCCAAGCTCGAAATCGAGCAGGCCAAGATCAGGAGACAAGAATGGGAAGAACGCACGGCAAAGGTACGTCTTGAGAATGCTGAAAGGGAAGCACGACGCCTTGCCGAGAAGGATGAAGCAGCTTGAACTATTGGCGACAACAGCTTTTGACGGCAACAGTCTTTTTGACGCCGGCAGAGCAGGACACATTCTTCAAGTAGAAAAAGGATCATCACATGAACGAACGCAGCCGTAGCAAACCTGACTTGAGTCCGCGTCCCGATAACACGCACACGAACATTTCACAGCCGGGTATGTGGTTCTCCGAAGCTGCGTCGGAACCAGCACCGGCGTTTCCCGATGAAAAACCTGCGTTGCCTGTTTGAGAAAGGAGGCGGCCCGCTACCAGGTCAACCCAGACTGTCATGCTCAGGGCCATACCTGCACATGACTTTAGATCAGGCCGAATCCAATGCTGACATCTGGGTGAACGAGGACATACATGACCGCGCTCCAAAGCCTGATAGCATGAACACAGTGGCAACTGTCAGCACCGCCGGCAACTAATCCTGTTGCATCTGACTTAGAAAAAGACCTCACATATACTGTGAGGTCTTTCTTATCTACAACTTCTGCGCTTTGTCTACTCTCTTCAATGAAACCAGCGCCCGCCCTACCCCCAGACGCTAATGCCTTCTGTGGCCGGCGACGCTTTCAAGGGCCAGCGTATCGCGCCATTGAAAGCGGGCGAAATCGAGCTTTGAGGATTTATATATGCAAAACTCGATTTATCTTGACTATAAAATCCCAATTTTGTTGGCATAGTAGATACGTTTTGGGACAACTTTCCTTGCTTCTAACTGCAAATCGAAGACTGCTTCTAGCCGTTGCTGCTGAGAAATCCGCAAATTGTAGGAACTTGTACCAAACCCCGCCTATCTACCTACTATATAAGAACCCGTATAGCCCTCTATATCTTCCCCTAATAATTGACTAACATGCCCACTCGCTTTTTTCTCTATATACCATCATTCATTACTTCGGTCAAGTTCTTACGTTTTCCGATACACTACAGCCTTATTTCTATGAGTAATTATCATTCATATCTTAGTTTGTTCATGTTTAGTGGTTATAGTTGTTCCTTTTTTCCATTCTATAACGAAAAACATTTCCATCTAGGGTTCACAAAATAGACCCAAATGCAACGTGGTCAAAAACCTTCCGAACAATGAGACAGGTCAATTTTTCCAACGTGTGTTATTCTATATTTGAGGAACAGGCATTGTCCCCCTCGAATAAACTGCACGAAAAAGAAAGGATACGAGAGATGCAAACATCTCATTCCCCGCAGCGGCTCCGGGTCAACATGAACTCAACCGCTCGCCGCGCTCAGACCTACGGAGTTGGCAGAAATGAAGTTAAAGCTGTGAAGCACATGGCATGCACCGGAACAATCGCTTGGTACGCGCTTGAAGCCGTAACTCGGCTGATCTCAAGGAATCAAGAAGAGGCATATCGCCTGTTCCGTGAGTACCAGGGCAGCCCGACGACGTTACTTGAACGGGTTGTTGACGGCTTTGTGAAAACCTACGATAACGAGTATCAAGAAAAATTACGGCTTCTGTTCGCAGGCCGTGATACTTTTCATCTCTACTTCTCGACTTGGCAGCCTAAAGACCCGACTCATTACGTTGCTTTCGCCCGCAACAATCGGGGACTCTTCGTCCCGACCACGCGCCGCGTCCGTAAGGCCCCGGTACGGCTGGGAGACGGCGCGTTTTTCGACTACGGGCGCGGCCTGCCGCACCCAACGGAGTGTGTCTTCCGTAGCCCAAGCCTCATTCGGCTTTACAAAGGCGGCAAGGGACACCAGAACCTTTTGCGGGAAATGGAAGCCGTTTGGGAGATCAAGCGTCAGGTCGCGCACGCCTATCTGACGCTCGACCTGCATGGCAGCGCCCACCGGAGTCAGATCAAACTCTACTCGGAGCCGGGTAGTCTTACCTTAGATCGCGTTGGCGATGCTGACCTGTTCGTAGACGCTGGTGAATGGGGTGTGGCGTCCGTGCGGGATTACGCGCCAACGCCGACTGAAAAGCCCCGCGTCATCGTGCGCTCCAACGTCAGTTCTGCCGGCATTCAAGTCCCGCAGGTTGGACGGTGCATCGTGCCGGAAGTCAAGGGAGCCACAAATTATATGAGCGAGATTAACAACAAAATTGGTGAGGGTATGATCACTCGCTTCTTAATCCAGCACCGGCTTATGCCGTTCGTCGGCATTATCAAGCCGGAGGGCGTCAACATCATCGGTCTGTGTTACGACTCGGAAATACGCGAGTGCATGGTTGCCAAGTTTGCCGCAAACCGCTCCTTACGCTCGTGCGAGGGGTTGCCGCTGATGGGCCTGCTTGACCCGGACGCGAAGAAGCTGACGTGGAAACCGAACTGGGGGATGGCCCTGATCCTCCGCGACCTCATCTACGATCCATCCCCGGATGAATCCGCCGTTGCTGCTCGCTGGGTCGCGCTAGGTATGATCTTTAGCCTGTTCCGCATCAAATGGGCAGAAGTGCCGGACTACTTTGCTGATCTGGGTGTGCCTCTCCCAGACGACGCGGACGAGCAGATCGCATACATCAAAGAAACTATTGAAGCACAAAGGAAGGAGAAATGAAACTGATGGCAAAAGCTAATAGGCGCATTTGCGCCTGCGAAATGAACGACAATTATGATGTGATGGCTCGCAGGGATAGTATTCCTAATGACGAACGCTGTCCATCATGTGTCGTCCTTCCTGACGACTACGACCCTGACTCGTTCACACAGATCGAAAAAGCATACTCAGCAGCGAGGAACGCATGGTGGGAAGTCAAGCACTCTCTCGAAGATGCTGCTGACACACTTGCTTCGGAAGAAATGCTTTTAACCCATGCTAGGCGAATGGCAGACGCATTAACTCATCAAAGTGTCTGCTCTGATGAGTATAAGAAAATACACAATGAACTTTCGTGTGCGCTCCGTCGAGTGGCAGTTGCTCGCCGCCGGCTTGATCGGGTGGTTAAAGCGGCCATTCCTATCGAGGACGAATATGCCACGGTGTCACAAAATTATTGGGTGGCAAAACTGCTTGACATGGGATATTCCCGGCAAAGGGAGAAAATGTCCTAGACGCTGAAGATTCTGCCCCTGAAAAACAACTGCCCTGCGCTCTCTCACGAGCGTGGGGTTTTTCGTCGCACTCCAACAGTGTAGAGAGCAGACCCCGTTCTGAGCCGACGGGGGGTACAGGGGGAATCACCCCCCCCTCTCCCAAAACTTGCTGTTGTCGGCGGCACTGCTGCTGCTGGCGCAGGGTGTATCAGTTGTTGCCTCTTGGCCTGCCATTCACTGTAAAGCGAGTCGAAAGCGTGTAGCCGATCTTGACCAGCCACAAATTGCCATGCCTAACCCATATTTCTTTTGTCAAGTCCGTCGTTTGATAGGTGGAAAACTGCCCGGTCAAGGTATTGGCGATTACGGCATTGGCATGGTGGGTCGTAAGCACGGTTGCTGTGTCCGCGCTGATTTTCTCGCGATTGATCTTCGTATCACTTCTCAGAGAAGAAGCGCGGGCGATTATTTTCTGGTAGGCCCGCTGACGAGCCTCTAGGGGTGACACGCCGCCATTGTTCGAGACAAGAACGTACCCTGGTTCATAGAAAGCCAACGCGCCTCCCAAATTGCCGTGGTCAAGAGCCGCGTCCATGAAAGCATAATTTGCTTGAATCACTCTATGAACTGCTGCTGCGTTTTGAGCAGTGGATGAGTGTGCCGTGCAAACGCTTATAAATAAGACCAACACGATGGTGGAACAAATCTGTCGCATCCCAAAATCCCTCCTGGTGAACATTGACTGGCGCTCAATTTTCTGGTTTAGTAGAGCAACCAATCTATTTTCGGGCAGAACGATTATGTTCTTGAGCTTGACTGTGTTCCTCTCAAAGCAGTAGCCTCTGTATAACGGTAGCCCAAAAAGAAGGAGAGCCAGCTTGCAGCGGTGAAACTGAGCAATGTTAGCCTAACTGCTCACTTATTCTGATTGCACCTAGTTCAACGATGCCGCAAAACGACGCCGACAAGCAAGACAAACCTGCTCCTCCGTACCCAACAAATCTTCGACGGATTCGTGAGGAACAAACGATGATCACGCGGGCGCAGCTAATGATCCGCTGTGAGCAGTTAGCCGCGCAAGATAAGACCAAATACGTCACAGTCGGGAAGACTACTCTGCATGGTCTCGAAGCGGGCTTACGTCGGCCTCGCCTGAACACGGCGGCGACGCTTGCGGCTGCGCTCGGAACTAGCGTCGCCGAACTTTTCCCTCACGGCTTTGAGAATAACGTACACAATCCCAAAGGCAATATAGAACACATCTTACCGGCCCACCGAGTTGGCCGGCCCAAGAAGAAATCTCAAACCTCGTAGAAATACCTGTTTTTTGACAGAATAGTTATTTTTGTGTTCTTTTCGTACACTTAATATGGTAAAGTTCTTCTACACGATCCGGTGTTTTTTCTTCCGGTTCGTGTAGACAGGAACATTTGCTATGTCCGGCGGCGCAAAATCTACCACCAACGAAAACCGTTTTCCCAGTCTTACTGAAAAGCACCACTACTTTGTTGTCAAAGAACGCAACACTACCCCCACTGACGTTTCCCAGTTCCTCCGCCTCGATGGGTGCGAGCGTTATATACGGCTGCGGCTCTACCAGAGGGCGAACGGCGACGATTTTCTGTACGATTATGACGTGGCTCCGCAGGCCATTACGCCGCTGTTGTCGGCAGTGGGATTGGACTTCGAGCGCCGGGTCGAGAAAGCTGCTGCCGAGGCATTTGCAAGTCTGCATCTCGCCGATCCGAACAGCGGGAACACGCAGGATTTAGCGCAGGCCGCGAGGGGCTTGACGGACAACGCGCTGGTCGCCGAACGCGCTGGCCTGCTGGGGAATGGAGACACTCTGCTGCTGTTCCAGCCCCGGCTTGCGGCTTCCCTCGGCATCTGGTCGGTCGTGGGCGATGCGGACATTGTGCGCCTGCACCGCGACGATGCTGGACAGCTTCATGTCCTCATCGTGGACATCAAAGGCACGGCGCAGGTCAAGACCGAACACCGGCTGCAAGTGGCGTTCTATGCCGAGATGATCACCACAGTGCTGGCCGAAGCTGCCGTCCCCGTCGCTGCTGTGAGCATCGGCATTCTGCACCGAGGGCCGGCGGATGGCGCTGTTTCCAGCTTGCCTCCCTTACGCGAAGCGGCTCAAAGAAGGCTTGCCAAGCGGTATCTCGGCGTGGACGGTGCGCTGCTCGAAGTTATTGCCGACATGCGGAACTACACTGCCGAGGTACGCGATTTGCTTGTCGGCGACGATGCCCAAATCGTGCAGATTGCCAAGATGCCGTTTTCCGAGGTTCCGTACCGTCTGGGTCTTAAGTGCGATGGGTGCTTGTTCAACGAGTTCTGCCTCAAAGACAGCCATGAGCGCGGCGACTTGTCGGCGATTCCCTATATCAGCGACGCCGAGAAGTGCTGCCTACAAGCCGAAGGCGTCCGCACCGTCGGTGAAGTCGCCGGGCTGATGCAGTTCGCCGAAGACGAAGACGCGGGTAAAGACACGCTGACCCCGGCCCAGCAGCACAAGGCCCTGGTACGCCGCTTGCTGGGCGGCAGCGTCGGCCCGCACCTGGAAGAACTGGTGCTGCGGGCGCGGCGCGTGAACATGGCCCGGCATTGTGACGTTCAAGTAAACACGGAGGTAGGCGAATGACCCCGAAGAACAGCATCAACACTCATAGCATTAACACCCAGCCGAGCGCCAAGACCCTGAGCTATATCCCGAACCGGGGGCGCGGGACGCTGCCGGTTTGTGATGCCCGGACGCACCCAAACCTGGTGTGCGTCTTCCTGGACGCCCAGTACGACTACGCCAACGAGCGCATCTACCTTGTTGGGGCGCGGGTCACAGCCGCAGATGACGGTCAGCAGGCGGGGGCAAGAACGCTGGCCCGGTTCTGCGAGGCCCCGCCGGACACCGCCGAGGCGGAGCGGGAACTGCTGACCGAGTTCGCCCAGCGCGTCGTCACCTCCATCACCGAGAAGGCCATGCCGGATGCAGAAGGGGATCAACGCGCCCCGCTGCATCTGATCTTCTGGAACCGCTCTACCATGCGCTTGCTGCTGGCCGGCCTTCACCGGCATCGGGACAGCCTCAACGCCGCCGTGCCTGCCTTGTACGATCTGCTGACCCAGAAGGCTGCTTTCGCCTCCCCGACGGTCACGATCTTGGAGGATGAACTGCGCCGCAAGAACCTTCCGATTCTCTGTCCCTCGCTGCAAAACGTCGCTGCGTTTTTGCGCTTCCCCTGGACGACCAAAGAAGGCGATGACCTGCGGCGCGTCTTCCACGCCCGCGTGTTTGACGGCACGGGCCGAATTGTTCGGGACGACGGCGTATTGGACTTTTACGCTCGCCGCGCCCGCTACGCCTCGCAACTGCCACTGGAATATGCGTATGCCGCTTGGGACGCGCTGCCGTCGTCCAAAGCCGGCGGTTGCAAGGACGACAATACTGGGGAAGAAAGCCGGCGTGATCTTTACAAACCCTTCCGTAAGGTGACGCCGGATTTGATGATCGAAATCACAAAGGCACGGGTGCGGGCGCTGGATTGGATCGCAGAGAGCTTTTATACGGTGAAGTTCCCTGGCAACCCAAAGATCATCAAAGCATCGTTTGACCTTGCGGCCATCGGTCAGTACCGCGAGGATGCCGGCACTCTGGCCGAGGCCGTGGACGACTTCCTTTACATCGAGCGCCACACCGAGCTTGCTGCCTGGAAGAGAGAGCGCCTAACCCCGCCGGAGCAGCGCGTCCTGGCCGGAGACAGCTTGCTTGTGACATACCATGAAGCTGATCAAGACCATGAAGCCTTAGAGGGTGAAGCAGTAGACGGTGAAGATGACGTGGCAGCGCAAGGCAAGCTGGATCGGTTGAAGGCTAACACGATCCTGCGCCTGCGGGTCAAACCCCAAGTCAAGGGGCTGGGGGCGGCGGACGCTCTCGATTTATTCGGCGCTCAGGTCGGCGACAGCCTCATCCTTGCGCCGCGCTGGGTGGAGAACACCTGGCAGGCCGAGGATGGGAAGGTAATGGAAGCGCCCAGGCCAATGGCTCCGACGCCGGATCAGCTTTTGTACGAAACCCGCGCCGAAGTCGTACAGATCGAGCCAGGCCAAAAGTTCATCGGCCAGCCGGTGTTCGTGACGGTCATGGTCAAGGCCAGCTTTGGCGGTGACGGCTGCTTCCTGTTCAACGCCGCCCGCGCCCAGCCGCTTCGGGACGGCGAGACCTACACGCTCGAACCCGATCCTAACTCACCGCTGGGCAAGTGGCAGTCAGACTTGGCGCAGTCGCTTTGCCGCCTCGAAAGGGTAAGAGGAAGCGATCCGCAGCGCCGGCATGTTCTATATGACCGCCTCGCTGGAGTCAACGGCGGCGAACGTGATCGGACAAAGCACTGGGACGAGAATGCTGAGGCCGGCCAAAACAAGTTCCTGCGCGGGCTAGACGCCTTGCGGAAAGAGGGCTTAATGCCTGACCTGCTCGGCGCAGAACTGGAAAAAGCCAAGCGCAAGCTGATTGGGCATTCTGGGAATGTGCCGCTGGTGCTGGTGCAAGGCCCGCCCGGAACCGGCAAGACCACGGCGACGGCGCTGGCAATTTTGTCTCGTGTTCAAGGAGCTTTGACGGCGGGCCTACCGATCCGCGTCCTGCTGTCCTGCAAAACCCATGCCGCGACAGACGTGCTACTGGGCAAAGTCCTCGACATGCAGGATCGTCTGTGGGCCGTTCGTGACCGTCACCCAGCCCTGTTCGTCCGCCACTTCCACCCGTCTTTGCTGACCCTGCCACTGCTGCGCCTTACGCCGAAGACGGAGCCGCTGCCGGGTATTCAGGAGCTTGGCAAAGAAACCAACAAGCGGCGCGGGCGCAGGCCATGTCAGTGGGATGAAGTGCAGGCTCACGCTGCCTGCATTGTCGCTGGAACGCCCGGCGGCATCTACCGGATGGTCAAGGGCCGGTGGGGGGATGACCTGTTCACCAACCGTCTTTGTGATCTCTTGGTGCTGGACGAGGCGAGTCAACTTTCGTTGCCGGAAGCACTGCTGGCTGGTCTGCCGCTACGTCCGAGCGGTCAGGTCATCGTCGTTGGCGACCCGCGCCAGATGCCGCCGATCATGCAGCACGATTGGAACGAGGAGCCGCGCCGGGCCTGCCGCGAGTTCGGAGCCTTCCGGTCGCTGTACGAGTTCCTTGAAGCGCAGGACGTGCCAGAGATCAAGTTCGAGCGCAGCTTTCGCATTCACAAGGACAGCGCCGAGTTCCTGCGTCGCGAAGTGTACCAGAAGGACGGCATTCCCTTTTACTCGACAAGCGAGGCGACGCTGCCTGCGATGAAGCATTTCGACCCGTTCCTCGCTGCCGTGCTTGATCCGTTGCAGCCGCTTGTTGTCGTGGAGCATGACGAGGCGGGCAGCCAGAAGCGTAACCCATTCGAGCAAACGCTGATGTCTCCGCTCATCAACGCGCTGACCGATCCGCTGGGCTATAACCTCAGCCCGCAGGCGGGTCTCGGCGTCGTCGTACCGCACCGCGCACAGCGGGCCTTGCTGCGCTCGGAGTTTCCTGGCCTTGCCCTAGCGATTGATACCGTGGAGCGTTATCAGGGCGGGGAGCGTCAAGTCATTTTGGTCGGCGTCACCGAGAGCGACCCGGCCTACATCAAGGCTTCGGGCGAGTTCCTGCTGAACCCGCACCGGGCCGTGGTTGCCTTAAGCCGGGCGACGAAGAAGACGGTCGTGGTCGCGTCGCGGTCGGTGTTCACGCTGCACACACTGGACGATGCGCTTTTCGAGGCGGCGTGTTTGTGGAAGAACCTGCGCCGGGTTGCCTGTCCGCGTCGGCTGTGGGAGGGCGACATCGAGGGCCAGAAGGTCACGGTCTGGGGCAAAGAAGTAGGGGAGGGACAAGAGAATGGCTGAACAGTTGTTCCCGATGGGAAGGGTCGTGGCGACGCCGGGCGCGTTGGAGGTGCTGGCTGAGGCGGGCAAAGAACCGGCGGAATTGCTTGGCCGCCACGGGGCCGGGTTCTGGGGTGATTTAGGCGAAGAAGACTGGAAGGCAAACGAAGAAGCGCTCCGGCAGGGCTGGCGTCTCTTGAGTAGCTACAACATTGGGGGCGGCGAGAAGGTCTGGATCATCACGGAGGCAGACCGCTCGGCAACGACGATCTTGAGGCCGGAGGAGTATTGAGGGCTAGGGAAAAGGCGGGCAAGGCATGGACAGGTCAGAATCTAAAAACATCTGTTACACTGTGACCAGAGCTTTGACTGTCGAAGCGACTCTAAATGACTGGATACACAACCGATATGCCCCGGCCTATTCCTAATATACATCTCGAAGTTTCTTTTACCGCCCCCGACGCCGACGAAAACGATCTGCGTCAGTGGGTACGCGCCACGGAAATCTTGCTGCGGATCAAGGCGCGGCGGGACGCACGGCTGGCTGCCGAAGGCGCTGTACGCCGCACCGTCTTGACCATCTCCTTCACTTTTGATTCGCTAGATATGCCTCGTCCACTGGCGGCGGCAGTCTAGTCACCACAGCACACGAAAGTTAGCAAGACCATGAAAAAACCAAATACTCAAAAACGCTGTGCGTTCTATTTGCGGTGCAGCAGCGATGATCAAAAGCACGGCGACTTCACCACTATTGACACGCAACGTGACATCAACACAAACCATATCCAAAAGCAAGGGGGCTTGCTGGTCGGTGATTACGCCGATGAGGGTAAGAGTGGCACGAACCTGAACCGACCTGACTGGAAGCGTCTCCTCTCTGACGCTCAGGCGGGCAAGTTCGATGTGGTCGTCGTTACCTACATGAGCCGCCTGGGGCGCGGCAACTCCTTCGTCATTGCGGAGTATGAGTTGCAGAACTGCGGCGTCAAGGTCGAGATGGTGCGTGAGCAGTTCACTGACGACCTCGCAGGCTACATCGGCAAGACCACGACCATTATGATGGACGGATTATATCCAAAGATGGTCAGCCAGTGGACACGCACCAAAATGGAGCAGATGGTCGCCAACGGTTTTTTCTGCGGCGGACAGCCTCCGCTCGGCTACTGTAAGGAAGTTGTCCCCGGCTACTCGGCGACGCCGGATGGCAAAGAACCGCCGAAACAGATTATCCCCGACCCGGATCAGGCTGAGATTGTGCGTTTCGCCTTCGATCTATTCTTGACGCGGCGCAAGGTAGCCGCCGTGCGCGACTACCTCAACTCAGTGACAGGGCGGCATTACACTTCGACCTCAGCGAAATATCTTTTGCAAAATGAGGTATATGCTGGCAATTATATCTTCGGGGACTGGCGCAAGGACGACGCACACCCGGCTATCGTGGACAAAGAAGTTTGGCTGATGGTTCAGGCGATTTTGGAAGAGCGCGTCAACAGCCGCGTCAGCCGTGAGCCGATTTCGGATGCTTACACTTACTACCTGCGTGGGCGTGTGTTTTGCCCCCATTGCGGCTGCGTGTTTACAAACAGTGCGGCAAAAGGCGGGGCCGTGCGCTACTACGAGTGCCTGCACCATGCCAAGCGTAAATCCCAATGTCCGATCCAGCGTATCAACGCCAGGGCGCTTCATGCCTCGGTTCTGCGTGAAGTTCGGCGGGCGGCAACGCATCCCACGGTGATGCACCGGCGTATTGCAGAATCAGGCGGCTGGCAGAATGCAGGCGAGGCCCAAGTTTCTTTGCGCGGGCAGCTTGGCAAGCAGAAGCAGATGCTTGATATGCGGGCCGCAAACTATATCAAGGCCATCGGCGAAGGGCGCAGCAGCACTTACCTGTTGGACGCGCTGGAAAAAGTCGAGGCGGAGAAGCAGGCCGTTTGTGAGCAGTTAGCGCATGTGGAACAGGAAATCGAACTGGCAACCGTCAAGCGGCCCACGGCGGCGCAGGTTCAGGAGGCTTGGTCGGAAATGCTTGGTCTGTGGGATGAAGGAACGGAGGAAGAGCGTCAGGAACTTGCGGCGTCGTTCGTGACACGGGTGGATGTCAAAGAAAAAGACCGCGCCTCGATGGAATTGCAAGCAATCCCAACTGGCTACGGTCAGAAGTTCGTAACAAAGTCTCAAATGGGAGCGGGATGCAAAGTAAACACCACACCAGCTTACCTCAATCCCGGTTTCTTTGACACCGGCGTTTTTGTTCCAAGCGGCGGCAAGTGCAGAACGAAAACGCCGCGCCCTGAGAGGCAGACCCGAATCGCTGCTTGAAACAATGCCCGACTTCTGCAAAGAGAGGTCGGGCTTCCCAACAGATGAGACAAATACACCTTTATCCGCTCATTCCCGCTCGCGAGCAGCAAAGCAACCCTACACACTCACCTTCCTGAAAATCATTTATCTTGTGTAGCAATTCCTTCACGAGGAGTGAAGATTACCACAGCAGCATAAGAGTCGTAAAACAGAAGAAACCAAATCGAGCTATTCTTAGTAAAATCGCCAAAGTACGAAAAAATATGTTCCCAATACTCGCCATATCTTGCGTTCTGACGCAAGCTCTTGAGCAGCGGATTATGGAATATCTCTTGACTCTGAATCGCTTGCTCGAATTGGACATCAACGTAATAGTCTTGCCAGCTTAGATGGCGAAGGGAATAGTTCGCCCATAAACCCTTTGCTATATTGACGAAGAATGCCTCAAACCTTTGGGTTTCAAGCTTCAAGGCTGGGGTATGGCCGATGTAAATCCCCGCTGGTGTGAGCGCCTCCACTTTGGTCATATTTCTACGCATATCTTCATGCAGACCTTGCCCGTGTCCATCCCTGCTAAAACCTCGGATTGCATGTTGGAAGCCATCTTTGGCGGACTCAGCGAATGATGACGCTTGCATGTAGCGTGTGACATACTCATCATCTCGGCTTTTAGAGCTGTTGCAGTCTCGACAGGCCCAAAGGCGAATATACCGACCAGGGTTGTGTCCTCGGAACAGGATTTTGGGTGCGACATGCTCAATCTCCAAAGGACTTTTAGGCAAACTGCACAGGTAGCAATGATTTTTAAGTGTTTGGTCACGCAGCCCATCTGGAGGCTGGGAGCGGGCTTCATGTCTAAGATGTTTAGTACTCGATTGCTTGTTAGTCATAATCTCCAGCTTTACATGATAATATCAGGCCGACTTCACGATGAGTCTACCAGATTGGTTTGTCATAATGACTGGCTTACCACTTTTTACAATTACTGAGCGTAACAAAGTAAACTCAAATTTCGGCCATTCGACCACACAAAAGCTGTTTTTCAACGACGCTTTTTGTTGATTTTTCATCACTAAGTAGTCAAGAGCATTTTTCGAGGAGGCATTGTGAACAATCCAAACGAATCCAATCTCAGAACATGTATTTACTGCAATAAGGCAGGATTGACAACTGACGACCATGTTATCCCAGATTGTTTGTTCCCAAAGCCGATACCTGTCACTATGCAGGCGTTAATAACTGTTCCAGCCTGCAAACAATGCCAACTGGAACTGTCAAAGCATCAGGATTATTTGCGCGATGTCCTAGTGACTGACCACTTTGCCTCTAACAATGTGTCTGCACAGAAATTACTCAGCGGGAAGGTAATTAGGTCCGTCCGTCGGAACAGCTCAGACCTTGCCCGTGACCTAGAACTAAAAAGCCGATGGGAGCCAATGCACACCCCCGGCGGCGTATATATGCAACATTTGATTACCGTACCGTTAGAAGAGAAGCGGCTTGTTTACCTATTCTCCATGATGGTCAAGGGCTTATACTACAGCAAGTTTAAGCAACGCTTGCCAGATGATTGCCTGATTGAAGTCAAGCGAACTCACCCGTTTGGCTGCCATGATTTTTGGGAGATTGTTCGTCAAATGCAGAGTGTGAACGGGCCATACGTTTGGGGAGATGTGTTTGCCTGCATGTTCTTATATGGCTTGGAAGACACTGCGGTTACTGCGTGGAGCCTACTATTTTATGAAAGTACGCTTATTCAAGTTTCAACTCGGACAAAAAATTATGACGAGAACTTCAAGCGACTGGACAATGATGCTCCTGAGTTCATCGTTACCTAGCAGCAATAATTCCCGCGAGGGCAACAAAGCAAGCCCAAAATGGCTGCACAAGCAATTCAAAGGGCCGAAGGCAGCTCAAGCCCAGATTTAGTATCACTCTCGTCATTGGGGCTTGTGGAGCCTCAGAAGAAGAACAAACGACAGGCAACACAGCAGACAGAACAAGGGATGAATGCACAAAATCACGCGATGATTCCGACTGCTTCACGTCTCAGGGAAGTTAAAAGGGGCTTTAGGCAACGGCGCAACCTGTGTTGGTAGGCCGAACTTCGCTGCTACAATCCTATCGATTCTTGCCCCAGAAACCAGAAGAAACTTCAGCACTTGTACCACCGGCGCAGCATCAAGTGGATATTGGTCTCCTTTCTTCAGTGACAATGAATGGAAAAAGCTAAGACCACGCAAACGGTTTAGAAACACCTGATTGACAACCGCTCGGTTATGCACAATGATGTTTCTTACCTCTACGGCGTATACCACACCTTCTAGTGCTTGTTCATCCTCAAATAGCTCTATATTCCATGCTTTTGAGAGCGTCTTGGCTAATTCTTTCACACTTTTGTAAAGGAGGTCTTGAACACGCTTTTCAGCAAGAGCAGCAACAAACTCTTCCATCGTTTCATACTGAAGTACGAACTCTGCTGTTATTGTTTGCTCGCTTTTCAGCAAGTTAGGTTGTTTGTGATAAACCGCTGCTGTCAACTCAGAAAGATAAGCAATAAAATTGTCAACCACTCGGCTGTGTAGCATTTGGAATTGTAGCTGTCTGTGTTCACTCAGGCGGAGTGCTGCTACTTTGTCCGAATTCAAACAGCCAGATATTGCTGTCAAATGGGCTGTCACCGCTTCGTGCAGTGCATTTTCATCTACTTTAGTATAGTCTGGTAAGGGGGAAATAACTTGTTTAATTACCATCTGGTCGTAGGCGAATGCGGTTCCCCAAATTGTATTCGTGAAATCTATGATGTCTTGGCACTCTTTCAAGTGTCGCGCGAACGGTTCAGTCACCAATAAGCTATCGTCCATAAATGCATTGTACCTCTTGAATAGAACATGCAGAGTTACCGCGCGCGGTAACTAATCCGGCTACTTCGTTCCATCAATTCGCCATCGCCCAAGTTCAGCATAATCGGCGTTTATCTCAATTCCTATGAACTGCCGCCCTTCCTGACGGCAGACGACGCCGGTCGTGGTGGAATACCTGGACGAGTTTTTCCGTGAACTTGCCGGGTATGGTTTCCAGACCCATCTGGAAGGTATACTTAAAGTTACGCTAGTGGACGTGGAGAGGTGAAGTCACGCAGATGAAGCGGATGTTTCGGGCAGGGGCAGGGCGGACCTCCACAAGCCCCGGAGCGGGAACGAAGAGCGAAGGTGACACTCCTGCCGCCGCAGTCAGGTGACGCGGCTCTGTGGGCCAGCTAGGGCCGTTAATGCCCTAGTTCCTCTTTGTCCTGAGCTAGAGCCGCGTCGTAGAGGTTCACGAACGCTGCTAAGTCTAATCCAAGCCCGGCAACATAAGCCCTCAGTTCAGGCAAGTCAAGCCGCCGCTGGCCGGTTTCGGTCTTCGTAATAAGAGTTTGATAGACGCCCAAGCGCATCGCTAAATCCTCTTGTCTTAGTCCCGCGTCAAGCCTGAGTTGACGCAATAAACTGCGAAGAACTTTTTGCTCGCGCGAATAGAGGAACTTGAACTTTGGGGGAAGCACATACCCAATTGTGACGATGGGCGTCAAACTTCCCATTTGGGGATAATGCCGTTATTGACAAGTGAAACAAGGTTTGTTATAATCCACTTAACAAGCGAACATCTTGCTCGAATGGAAATCTCTCATGCCTCCAACCTGTTCCCGCTGTCATACCCCGCTTTATGGAAAAAGTGTCTGCGGCAATTGCGGACTAGAAAACAACATCCCGGTCCCCGCCGCGCCAGCCCAACAGTTCGTAAATCCTCAAAGGGAGAAGAAACCCGTCAACTTCCTCGTGGGGTGTTCTGCCGTGTTCGGCGCTTTAATCATTCTTTTCATTATTCTGGTTGTTATCGCAACCCGATGGGCGGCGTCACCAGAAGGAAAAGCGTCTATGGCTGCGGATGCCAAGCGAGCGGCGATACAAGCCAAGCAAGATGCTATCCGGGAAAAACATCAAGCCAAGCAACAAGCCCTAGAAGCAAAACAACAGGCCAAACAACAAGCACAGCAAGAGGCACAGCAGAAAGCAGCCGATGCGGCGATTGAAAAGGCTGACGATGGGCCGAATGAAAAGCAGGCCGACCAATCGCCGGCAACCGACCAACAGCCGTCAACCGACCAGCAGATGACTGATAACGCAACTGCTACCCATGACCTCGGTGACGATGGCATTCTAACGAGCAGGTCTGACAGTGTAGACGTGGCTACAACCGAACAGGCGAACAGCGATATGAATGACGCGGCAGCGGCGAAAGACCAAATCGGTTACGATAAAGTGCTTCTTGATGACCGCGCTTTTCCGGTGAAGATAGGAACTCAGGCAAAAGTAATCGGCTTTGGAAGCGGGTTAGCTGGGATTAGCACACTTCACGTTCGTATTGAAAGTGGCTCTCATCTCGGTGACGACGGCTGGGTCGAACAGGTTTACTTTCATAAGCAGTAACGTCGCCGAGGCTGGAAATACCTAAGCAGAGTGGCATTAGATGCCTGCTTCACGAACCTGAAACGTCCCAATTTCGCAAAAAACCGAAAAGCCTAAAATTGCTCCCCCGGTGGGGCATCTCGGTCCCGGAAAGAGATGGGCCGGAGGTATCCGTCTCTTAATGCTCATCATGTGTATTTTGTATGCTCATTCAATGCATTCCCGATGTCGTTATGCTTTGGTAGAAGGGGCGCGGCCAGCTTGCTCCCGAATGAGCCGGTTCATGTCCCCGCCGGCAACAAACCTGCCGGTCGTGCCATCCCGATGCATCTGTTCGACTACGATTATTCTGCCCTTACGGGCAGCACGGCGGATGGCGATGTTACAATCTATTTCGGCTTGGGTCGAAGACATTTTAATCCTTCTTTCCTGTTGCACTGTTTTGAGAAGCCGCAAACTGCTTCAACTGCTGGTCGAGATGAGAAAGGGCAGTTTTGCTCTCCCGGCGCTCAGAAAGCAAGTTGAAGTGCATCAGTTCCAACTTTTCGAGTTCAACTTTTTCCTCGGCGATTTTAGCGGCCAGTTTCTCTACCGCCGCGCTAACTGTCGCCGCCTCTGCTCCTTTCGCCGCGACAACGCTTGTATGGAATGCCGATGCCGCTCTCATACTTTCAATCTGCGTTGGGGGTAGTTTGGCTTGAAGTTCCTGCCGCCGCTGCGTGAGCCGCGCTAGTCGGTCAAAGTTGCCCAATTCGGATGCCCTGAGCATCTGCTCGGCAACAACGGAAAGTTCCATTTCCATTTGACTGCAAGTTTCCACGGCTTTATCCCAAGTAGCTTTTAGACTGACAAGGTCGTCGGTGATGCCCTGAGCGGCGACTGTCTCAATGGTCTGTAAATCATTCATCTTCTTCCTCGTTTCTGTCTCTCTATAAAATGTTTCACTTACCGCGCGCGGTAACTTTGGCGATTCAAGTTTTGTTTTTCCGCTCAATGTTCTTTATCAAAGGACGCCGTGAAAGCAAAAATGCTCCGTCATTGTTCAGGCAAACACTCCAATTAGGAGCATCCGTGAGGACAATGACGAAGCATCATGGTGCAGACTTAGGTCTGCCCGCTTCAACAAGAAAGGTACTTTGAGTATACCCAAAAATGCCAAGACGGTCGCTTGCCGCCAGCAGGAACTGCAAAACTTCTACTTCGTGGATTCATCTACTGCTGTTTTCGCTTTTCGCCGAGCCGGTATCAGTTTAGGCGTCTTTGTCACCCGCCGCGTTCCTCTCGCAAACTGCCAGTCGCCCACCCACGGAACGCCGCCATCCATTACGACGTAACAGACGACCGCTTCAACGTCAGCACACGGCTCAAGATGGATGCTACCGATTTGGTCGACCCCATAATGATACCTTCCAGGAACACCCAAAATCCGTGCGAGGTGAGCATTGTATCTTTCATGCAGAAAACCATCAATCGACCCCCAACTGATGTAATGAAACGAAGCCCACAGATGCGCCGGCAGAAGAGAGTTCTCAGGACGGACAGGAATGTATTTCTGTTTCACAAACAAAACAGCGTGTATATGCAAATGTCCTTGCTCTGAAATGTGCTTTGCCCCGACCCGCAATACATCCACTGCCGGATGCCTAATTCCAATCTTGCCGTTTCGCGTGTTTCCCTTGCTTCCGTCGGTGAGGTCGCGTATCGCACACTTCAAAGCCTCCGTCATCACTCTGAACACCTCCACCCGCCACTGTATCAGGCTCCGGTCGCCACGGGGTACGTATTTCTCAATAAAGCGGTCGCGTATATCGGCGGTCAAAAATAAGTTCTGACGGTCTTGCATATCCGGCTCGGCGAGTTTTTCCTTTACCCGGCATACTGTCCACCATGCCCCCGCCGGCCCACAATATGGACACGACTGGTCGCGGCATCCTACCTTCATCATCATCGGGGAACCACTTGGATTCATACCAACCTGCACCGAAAACGGCGTCGGACACTCCGTCAGCCGAAGATTTGACGACTTCGCTTTTCTCCACTTCCCCCGGAACGCAGAAGTATGACAAGTAACTGGTAAGCTATTTTCGGTGTCACAATCAAGGTCATCGGGAATGTCTTGCTGAAGTTGTAAGTCTTGCCGCGATGGAGTATACTCATCATTGTCATCAAACGACATGGTTCTCCCTTTCTGAAAAGTTACCGCGCGCGGTAACTGAGTATTTTGCTGAACTATGTGCTTCAGCCGCTCTGTTCGCTTTGGCCCGAACAGAGCGGCTTTTTTCTGTCAGTTTTGTGTCAGCGTGTAAAATGAGCAGCAGTACCCTTCAGCCTCGCTAGGGTTAGAAGTGAGCCATTCAAATACACTGCCCGAAAAGTTGTCACGGAAGAACACTGTCGGCGGTTGGAACAGCTTGGGGCTTGTTGGCAGACGGGTCACAATGGCGTCCTTCCGGGCAAGCCGCTCGGTCAATGTCGCCATGATTGGGATGGCCCGACTAACGCGGCTCACAGCTTGGCTATAATCATCTTCTACTTCTTGTTCACGCTCAATTTCGCACAGGGTCACGGGCTTCTTTTGCGGCATGGTCTCTCCTTCCAGCATTCGGCCTGTTTCTATTTTACCCCAAATAGGGTAAAATTATTACATCTGATTCGCTCTGTATGAAACTGATTTGCTCAGTTGCGTGTTACGATGATGTGCAAGAGAAATAATTCGAGGGGGAACCGGCATGGCAATAGAAGAAGACGAAGTCCTGCTGACAGTCGCGCAGGTTGCAAAATGGTTGTCTTTGCACGAAGCAAGCGTTCGGAAGTTGTTGACTGAGGGCAGGCTGGTCGGCCTACAACCTGTTCAGCGGGAATGGCGAATCAGCCGAGAAGACGTGATTGCTTTTATAGAGCAGGGGAAGCAACGGTCGGTCGGGCGACCAAAGAAACAGGTTGCCGAGAAAGTGAGTGCCGAGAATGCCAGTATCCAAGAAAAATAGTGGGCCGTTGCGCGTTGCCGTCTATGGGCGTGTATCAAGCGATGAACAAGCCGATGCAGAGTTTGGCTCCACTGAGGCGCAGGAAGCCGCCTGCCGCCGCTGGATTGACCAACACGGCTATACCTTCGTTGACTTTTACAGTGACGAAGCCAGAACAGGCACAAGCCTAAAGCGGCCCGGTTTCAAGCGAATGCTTGCAGACGCACAGGCGAAGCGTTTTGACGCCGTTGCGGTTACGTTTATGAGTAGGCTCGGTCGCGGTAAGGCGTTCACCATTGCCGAGTTTCAATTGCAAGAGGCTCGCGTTGAAGTGCTGACTGTCAAAGAGACATACGCCGCCGACTTCAACGGGGAGATGGCGAAGGGCGTCAAGATATTCACGGAAGGGTTGTATCCCGCGTTCATAAGCCAAGCGACCAAAGCTAAGCAGGAGGAAATGGTACGCAAGGGCTATCATACCGGCGGAATTGTGCCGTTCGGCTATGTGTCTGTCATTGCCGAAGATGGTCTGAGGTTCAGGGGCGAAGGCAAAAACCCGCCCAAGCGTCTCATTCCCGACCCTGAGAATGGGCCGATTGTTGCAAGGGCTTTTGAGATGTTCCTAGAGACAGGCGGCAGTTATGCAACGGTTCAGCGATACTTGGATGCTGTCACAGAGCGGCAGTGGACGCTCAACGCAACCACCAATTTGCTTGCCCGTGAGACCTATACGGGATGCCTGAGCTTTGGCGCATGGCGCAATGAACAGGCTTTTGAGCCGGTTGTACCGCGTGAGCTTTGGGAGGCTGTTCAAGCCCTCACACGGACACGCACACGCGCTCCCAAAGCCGCGCCGGTGGATACAAGCCCGTTTCCTCTGCGCGGCCTCATTCGCTGCACTCACTGCAAGCGAGTTATGACGCCTGCTTCGCATCATGGCAAAACGGCGCGAGTCAGGTACTACGAATGCTGTTCAGGCGGCAGGCGCGTGAACAATTGCCCGGTCAAGCGCGTGAACGCCGACAGCGTTCTTGAAGCAGTGCTGGTGGAAATAGGGCGCGTTGCCGAGCATCCGACGCGAACAGCAGAAGTCATTCGGCAAGCGGTCGCGTCAATGCCTACTGCTGAGAAGATGGACGCCGAGGTATCTGCTTTATCTCGCCGCCTCCGGGAAACAGACAAGAAGCTGAAAAACGTCACTTCGGCGGTTGAAGCTGGCGGGGCAGGGGTGCGGAGCCTTATCAGCCGCTTGCAGGAATTGGAGGATGAGCGGTCGGGCATTGTGGAAGCCCAGCGGCAAGTGCAAGCGAAGATTGCCGAAACAAAGATTGAGCGGCCCAACGCGGCTCAGGTTCAAGAATGGTTCAAGAGCTTCCTGCGTTTGTGGGATACCGCGACTGAGGAAGAGCGTCAAGAATTGTTGCCGCTGATTGTGGGGCAGGTTGAAATGACAGAAAAAGAGCGCGGTTCCTGCCGCTTGCTATTCGCTGCACAGAAACCGCGCTTTTTGCGGAAGTCCATATCTAAAGATGTGGTGTTTAACTCCCAAGAGAGAGCGGGGGTGGGACTTGAACCCACGACCTTCGGGTTATGAGCCCGACGAGCTACCGGACTGCTCCACCCCGCGTCGTATATGAGAAAGAGTATACCCCGCGCTTCTTGGTTTGTCAAGGAATTAGCAAATTTTATGGCTGAAGTGTCAGCACGGTCTGATGGACTTCGCGCTGGCGGTCTGCGCCCTCGGAGACATACAGCAGCACGACCGGAACGGCGGAGCCGGGCGGCTGGGACGAAACGGCCTGGTCGTACTCGGACTTTGTTGCCACTTCCTGATGCCCGATCTTCTGGATCACTGTTTGGTTTAAGGTCAGCAGGCCGGAGGAGGAACCGGCGGTCTCCGCAGGACTGCCGGGCGTGACGGCGGTGACAAGAACGCCGCGCACGGTCGCGGGCAGGTGCAGCTCGACACGGTCGGCCGCCGCCAGTGTGCGGATGACGAAGCCTAAAAGCCGGGCCGGAGGGGTGGCGGGCGGCGCGACGGGAGCGGTTTTGAGGTCGAACGGATTAGGCGGGGCCGTACCGAGCGTCACCGAGACGGCACCGGGCCGGCCATCGCGGACGTACCCCACCGGCACGGTCTTTCCCGGCACGGTCCCGCTGATCGCTTCGCGCAGGCTGACTTCGCCGTGGATGGGCCGGTTGTCATACGCCGTCACGATGTCCCCGGCTTCGATCCCGGCCCTGCCTGCCGGGCTGTCCGTGCTGACATCCCGTACTAAAGCGCCGTCTTTCTGGCCGTACAGCGTTTGCAGGGCGGGCGTCAGGTCTTCCGGAGCAATTCCGAAATAGCCGCGCGTCACTTTGCCGGAGCGAATCAGCGCGTTCATCACCGTCTGCGCGATGGAGGAGGGGATGGCGAAGCCGACCCCCGCGCTGCCCTCGACCGGCGACTCGATCGCAACATTGATGCCGACAACCTTGCCGTCAATGTTAAACAGCGGCCCGCCGGAGTTGCCGGGGTTAATCGCCGCGTCGGTTTGCAGCAAATCCGGATAGTAGCGGCCTGACGTCTCGCCTTCAGCTTCCCCGCCGATGCTCTGGTGCCGCCCGATCGCGCTGATGACCCCGACAGTCATGGTGTTCTGCAAATCAAACGGACTGCCGATCGCAATGGCCCACTGGCCGGGGCGCACTGCAGCGTCATCGGCAAACCCGGCGACTGGCAGGGGCGCCGGGCCTGGATTAATTTTCACGACGGCTAAATCGCTGGAAAAGTCAGGGTAGACTTTGCCGGGGAACTCACGCCCGTCGGCCAAAGTCACCGTGACGACGCCGTCTTTTGCGCCCTCCACCACATGGTCGTTGGTCAGAATGTAGCCGTCGGCACGGACGATCACGCCCGACCCGGTGGCCTCCAGGCGGCGCGGCGGCCCGCTCGACTTTAGCGCAGAGCCGTTCGCCGCTGTCCGCACACGCTCGGACTTGATGTTCACCACAGTCGGCTCGACCGTCTGCGCGATGTTTGTGAATGCATCCTGCAGCTGCACCAGCACGGTTTTCTGCTGCGGCGTTGTCGGCGCCGGCAGGTTTCCCGGCGTCGCCGGGTCGGCCCCTGCGCCCGCCGCCGTCAGTGCGGCGGCCAGCGCGAGGGAAGCCGACAGAATGGAAGAACGAAAAAGTGGCATAAAATTACTCAGAGAGAAAATGGTTTAGGGGAAAAACGGTTCAGCGAGGCCGGAACACAGCAAACTGGCTGCCGCCGAGCGAGGCATCTTGGGTGCGAAAGCCGAAATTGGAAGTCGCCGTGTCCGTCAGCGTCTCGCCGCGCGGCGCCCCAAAGCCGGCAGGCGGCGCGGGGGAGTCCAAGCTGGGAGACACCAGCAGCACCCGCTCCGGCGGCTGGCCCGACAGCAGGGCATCGGTCGAGGCCGGTACCGGGAACACCGGGCCGCCGGACGCCGCCCACCGGGCCGAAGGCCGCGCTTCCGGCGCAAACGGCAAAGCGAACGACACGATGGTCAGGCAGGACAAAGCCAGCGCGGTTGCCAGCCGCCGCCCGCGCTGCGGTCTCGGCGGAGGCAGGTGCATCACCCGCCAGCCGGGCAGGGCACTGCCGGGCTGTTCCAGGCGCAGGGAGACGGTCGCTGAAAAGCGCTGCGAAAAGTCGCCTGACGAAAAATCACGCGGCAGACGCGGCTCCGCGAGGCCCCGCAGCAGCAGCTTGACCTGCCGCAGAGACTGCCGCTCCCGGTCGCAAGACGCGCAGAGGGCAAGATGGTCTTGAAGCGCCAGCTTCTCGCGCCCGGATAACTGGTGATCCAGGTACGGGGAGATGAGTTGTCTTGCGTGGTGGCAGTTCAAGTCGCAGCGGCCTCCTGAGGGTGAAGTGAGAGAAGAGTATAAAATAAAAGAGTATGGGTCGGTATCAGCGGGCGGGACGAGGCGGTGGGTAGAACGAGGAGCTGAAAACTCCTCGTCCTACCCACGTATCATCGGGCCAGGCTCACTGACGGCAGGCCGTCCGGCTCGAAAGCGGCCTCGAACGCCGCAATTTTGGTCCGCAGCAGCTTCCGGCCCCGGTGCAGGCGGGAGCGCACGGTTCCAAGCGAGCATTTCATCGCAACGCTGATTTCCTCATATGACAAGCCTTCGATGTCCGCTAAAATCACCGTCATGCGGAAATCAGGCGGCAGGGCGTTTAAAGCCTTCTGGATATGCTCGTCCAGCTCGTGCGACATGACCATCCGCTCCGGGTTCGCGCCCAAATCGGGGATTTCCAAATACATGTCGCCGCTGCCTAAATCAAGCGGCTGGTCCAGCGACTGTGTGTGCGCTTTCGGACGCCGCCGCAGATCGTCCACAAATAGGTTGGACATGATCTTGTACAGCCAGTTGTCGAACGGCCAGTCCCGGCGGTAGTTGCCGAAAAAGCGGAACGCCCGGACGAAGGCTTCCTGGGCTAAATCTTCGGCGTCGGCGTGGTTGCCGGTCATGCGGTACGCAATGTTGTACGCCTGCTTGTGGTAACGCTCGACTAGGCGGTCAAACTCAGCCCGCCGGCTGGCTTGCTCCTGCTGCCCGGCCTGTTCAGGCGCGGCTGTTTGCGGCCCTAAAGCCGTTTGTCCCAAAACGGCGCTCGTCAGTTGTGCTGCCAATTCTGCCATGAGTGCGTCCTTTCCCCCTACTACGCCGGCTGCGCCCCGGAGGTTCCCGTTGAGGTCCCATTTCGCTGCGAAACCGATATTCCCTCTGCCTGCCCTTGTTTGTTTCAACAAACAAGGGCAAAACTCTGTTCCATTCTGAAGCAATAAATCAAAAAACCCGTATTTTTGCTGTTGAGCCTCTGCTTCTGCAAGGATATAATGGCAAAGAAAAGTGAAGTTTTAATGAATAATCGTTATCAGGAGCAATCATGAATACGGAAGAAACACCGGAGCTGGAATGGACGATGGCCGAGGAAAACCTGCTGCTGGTGGCGCGGGAGCTGGAATGGGCGGAAGCTTACGCCGCCGACCATCCCGAATGCCGCATGGGGCGGCTGTACTTAGACTTCCTGCACTGGGAGATGGTCACCGTGCAGGCAGGGGTCTAACCACACAAACAACAAACACAAAAAGGCGACCCGAAGGCCGCCTCTGCCGTGCTTTTTGTTCCAAGGTGCGTGTTAAGAAGCGCCTTCTTCTTTGGCAACCCGATACTCGCTGTTAAAAAATGTCCCCAGCGACAGAAATGTCGGCGCCCACAGGCCGATGAAGATGCCGGTGTCTTTTTTGCCGGTCGCGTACATATAGATCGCCGTAATGATGGACACGATGCTCGCGCCGTAAATCAGCCCTTGTACGTCTTTGTTCATGTCTCGAATGCCCCGTTTCTAAATTCGCCCTGCTCGGTACGCTTTGGTGTCAGCACGGATAAGATGCAAGCGTTAGAAGCAGTATACCAAGAAGGCTTGTTCGGCAAACCTGTCGGCCTGCTTAGCCTCTTGCCTCATTCACTCCTTGTGCATCAGCAGTGAGAACGTGTGCGGCAGCTTCCGGGCGAGATCATCCGGCAGGAAAGGGAACTGGCCCCAGTAGAAGTCGGGATGCTCCTCAAAATGCTCTAGCCGCAGCCCCGTCGCCACCAATGCGTTCATCACAGCCCCCAGCGTCCACTGATGCTCACGCGCTTTTGGCCGCGCTTCGTCACTTTCGTTCATGTCCGCCAACATCGGGTTGGGCCACCGCAGGTCCGTCAGTTGCTCTGAGAAGTAGTCGCCGCGCACCGGGTCCAGGCGATACTCGCCGGCTTCCATGTCCCAGACCCAGTCCAGCGGATGGCCTTCAAACACATATAGCTTCCCGCCTGATTTCAGCAGCCGCTCCGTGACCCGTGCCCATGCGCTGATATCCATCATCCACGGCAGCGCACCGCGTCCCGTATAGACAAGGTCCGCCGTGCCGTTGAGGTCATGGGGAATTTCCAGGGTGTCGCAGACAAAGAATGTTGCAGGTGCGTTCAGCGCCTTCGCCTTGCGTCGGGCCACACCAATCATGCGGGGGCTGATGTCGGCTCCGACAACTTCCTCTGCGCCCTGAGCCAGCAGGGAAAGTGTGTCCGTGCCGCCCGCGCACTGAAGATGGACTGCTTTGCGGCACCACGGGCGCAGGTCGCCGAGGATGCGCTGTTCGGGTGCAAGAAGGGTGTTGCCGCCTGAGCGTAGGAAGCCGATGTGTTCAGCCTCACTGCGCTCGTACATGGTGGCGGCCTGGTCCCAGGCGGCTCCTGTCTGCTTGTGTATCGCGCTTGTGTCCATTGGCAAATTATACCGGGTATGGAAGACAAACCGGTCTCATCAGGAATGTCCGGTTGACAAACTCCGACGCAGGCCGCTATAATAAGATGCGCCTGCCTTTCTCGATCTTTCTCTTTCCAAGCCGAAGCGCCTCAACCCAATGGACAGTCATAGTCACGCTTTCTATCCGAATCACTTAACGCATGAGCCAGTCTCCGCCGCGCCCCAACCCACGCGCCGGGACGACCCTGCCCCTGGCGTCGCCCCCACCGGCCCCGGCGCCGCCGACCGAGCCGCTTTTGGCCGGACGGCGGCGGCCCCTTTGGCTTGTCCTGCTGTCGGTCCTCGGTCCCGGCGTCATCGCCGCGGCGGCGGGGAATGACGCCGGCGGCATCGCCACTTACTCCCAGGCCGGCGCTCAGTACGGCCTCCAGCTTTTGTGGAGCATCGCGGTCGTCACGGTCGGCCTGATTGTCGTCCAGGAGATGTGCGCCCGAATGGGCGCGGTCACCGGCAAAGGTCTCGCCGCGCTTATCCGCGAGAACTTCGGGGTCAAAATCACGGCGTTTGCGATGCTGGTCCTGCTGATCGCCAATTTCGCCACAACTGTTTCTGAGTTTGCCGGCATCGCTGCCGTCGGCGAGCTGTTCCATGTCCCGCGCTATTATTCCATCCCCGTCGCGATTGTTCTGGTCTGGCTATTGGTGTCGCGCGGCTCGTACCAGAAAGTCGAGCGTATCCTACTCGTCGCTTCGCTCGTCTTCGTCACCTACATTATCACGGCGCTGAAAATTGGGGTGCCGTGGGCGGCAGTCGGGCGTAATACATTTACTCCGGCGCTCGGCAAGCTGAACTGGAAAGACAGCAGCCTGATTTTGATGGTCGTGTCGCTCATCGGGACCACCATCGCGCCGTACATGCAGTTCTACCAGCAGTCGGCGGTGCGGGACAAAGGCATTCAGATGCGTGACTACAGCCTCACCCGCTGGGACACGATCATCGGCTGTATTCTGTCCAATGTCGTCGCCGCGTTTATCATTGTTGCCTGCTACGGGACGCTGTATGTCCACAATATCCGAAACATCGCCGATGCCAAAGACGCGGCGCTGGCGCTTGCCCCGATTGCGGGGAAGTTCGTCGCTTACGGCTTATTCGCGTTCGGTCTGCTGAATGCCTCGCTCATGGCGGCTGTGATTGTGCCGCTCTCGACGGCCTACGCCGTGACCGAGTCGCTCGGCTGGGAGTCGGGGCTAGGACGCCGCATTCGTGATCTGCCCCTCTTCTACGGCACCTACATTGCCATGATCTTGTTCGGCGGTCTAGTCGTGACGTTTTCCCGTCAGGGCCTCATTCAGATCATCATTCAGGCCCAAGTCGTCAACTGTGCGCTGCTGCCGCTGGAGCTGATCTTGATGCTCATTCTCATCAACCGTCGCCGGGTGATGGGAAAGTACCGCAACTCGCTCTGGGACAACGTTGTCGGCTGGGCCACGACGGCTATTGCCGGCGGTCTCGCGCTGTATTACTTCGCCCAGCAGATCTGGGTGCATGTGCATCCGGGGTAGAGGAAACCGGCTGTGCCAGTGCCGGTTTGGGTTTGCTCCTCGCGTTTAGGAATCACCACTCATGGCGTATAAAATACTTGTCGTGGACGATGAGCCGACCATTGTGCGGCTGATGGAGTTTATTCTCGCCCGGCAGGGCCACGAGATGATTGTCGCAGTCAACGGCGAGGAAGCGCTGGAAAAGATTAAAACGCACCAGCCGGATTTGGTTCTGCTGGACATTATGATGCCGCGCATTGACGGCTACGAAGTCGCCCAAAGGGTACGGGCCGATCCGCAGACGGCGTCGTTGCCGATTATCATGCTGTCGGCCAAAGCGCAGGACGAAGACATCCGGCGCGGCGTGGAAGTCGGCGTGGATGAATATGTCACAAAGCCGTTTACACCGGACCATTTAGTTCATGTGGTCACGGAGTATTTGAGCCGCATTCATGCCAAAAACGAGACCGGCAAAGACAAAACAAGTTAAGGTAAAGTTTAAAGATGCAGGAACTAGTGCTGGGGGTAGCCGCTCTGCCGCTGACGATTGAGAACGTGTACTTTATCGGACAGCCGGGACAGCCCTGGGCTCTGGTAGACGCCGGAACTCCGGGAATGGCTCCGCGTATCCAAGCGGCGGCTGCCGAGCGCTACGGCGCGAATGCCCGTCCGGAAGCGATCCTCTTGACCCACGGTCATACCGACCATGCCGGCTCGGCGGCGGTGCTGGCCGAGCAGTGGAATGTCCCGATTTACGCGCACCCGCTGGAGCTGCCGTATGTCACGGGCCGCTCCCCGTATCCGCCGAAGGACCCGACTGTCGGCGGCGCGATGGCATTGCTTGCGCGGGTGTTCCCGATGAATGTCGTAGATCTGAGCGGCCTTGTCCAGTCCCTGCCGGACGACGGAGTGGTGCCGGGCCTGCCGGACTGGCAGTGGGTGTTCACGCCGGGCCACTCACCGGGCCATGTCTCGTTTTTCTGCGCTGAGAAGTCGGTGCTGCTGGTCGGGGATGCGTTCACGACTGTCAATTTAGACTCCTTTGTGGACATCGCGACAAAGCGCCCGCAGATTTCGGTCTCGCCGCCTCCGTTTACCTGCGATTGGGGGGCGGCCCGGAAGTCGGTCGCGCGGATGGCGGAACTCAGCCCGCAGGCTGTCGGATGCGGCCATGGCCAGCCGATGAGCAGCCCCAGCCTGCCCGCCGACCTGCGCGATTTCTCGGCTCACTTCACGCCGCCGATGCATGGCCGCTATGTCGGCAGTCCTGCTGTGACCGATGCCGGCGGCATCGTTTCCCTGCCGCCGCCCGCCCCAGACCTGTTTCCTGTGCAGGCCGCTGTTTTAGTCGCGCTTTTAGCGGGCAGTCACGCGCTGTCGAGGAGATGAACCCCTCCCGCCTTGCTTCGCAGGGTCCCTCCCCTGTTAGGGAAGGGCCGAAGAAACATAATGGCCCCTGCCTCTTGTCCAGAGGTAGGGGCTTTCGCCATCTGCGCTACTTGCTCTTGCCCTTCCCTAACAGGGGAGGGACCCTGCGAAGCAAGGCGGGAGGGGTTCCTAAAGTTTCACCCCCGCGCCTTCCACCACTTTGCCCAGCCGGTACGCCGTCTCACCGGACGCCCGCAGACGCGCCAGTGTTTCTCCCGCCTGCTCCGGCGCGATGATCAGTACAAACCCAATCCCCATATTAAAGACACGGAACATCTCGGCGTCAGACACGCCGCCTGCATGCTGAATGAGGCGGAACAGCGGCGGTACCTCCCACACGCTCAAATCAATGTGGACACCGACGCCGTCCGGCAGGACGCGTGGGATGTTGTCCGTAAATCCTCCGCCCGTGATATGGGCCATTGCTTTAATTGGAGAAGGGGAAATCGCCAGGAGCGGCAGAACCGCCGGGGCATAGCAGCGGTGCGGCCACAGCAGCGCGTCGGCGAGGGTGACGCCGCCTAGCTCCGGGACAGGGGCATCTAGCGCCATTCTAGCATCTTCCAGCAGCGCCTGCCGGGCCAAAGAATAGCCGTTCGTGTGCAGGCCATCCGAGGCGAGGCCGATGACCACGTCGCCGGGCGTGATGCGTTTCCCGTCAACGATCTTACTTCGCTCGACTAGGCCGACAATGCAGCCTGCGAGGTCGTATTCGCCGGACGCATACAATCCAGGCATTTCCGCCGTTTCGCCGCCGAGGAGAGCGCACCCGGCAGCCCGGCAGCCGTCCGCCAGACCCCGCACGACTTCGGCGGCGACCCCCGGCTCCAGATGCCCCGTGCCGAAGTAATCCAAAAAGAACAAAGGCCGTGCGCCCTGCACGAGAATGTCGTTGACGCAGTGCGCGACCAGATCCCGCCCAATCGTGCCGTGCCGCCCGGTCGCAAACGCAATCTTCAGCTTAGTTCCGACCCCGTCAATGGACGACACCAGCACCGGGTCTTGGAGCGGCCCCAGCGCGGACAAGGCAAACATCCCGCCGAACGAGCCGGTTTCGGTCAATGCTCCCGGCGTCAGCGTCGTCTTGATATGCGCCTTCATGCGGTCCACGGCGTTCGTCGCCGCATCAATATCCACGCCCGCCCGCGCATACGCCCCACCGCCGGTTGTTTGAGAGTTTGTCATAAAAGCATTATAGCACGCCGTCAGCCTTGCTCTTGCGGCCATTCCAGAAGCGGCGCTTGTGCGCTATGAAGAAGCCGATGTACCTGTACGAAGGCGGGATCATCCGCTGTCGCCTCGTGCGCAGTGAACAGAAGCCGCCAAGCGCTGCTTTTACGGCCCTGCTTGTAATGGAAAGTCCTAAGCAGCGGCCCAGGCTAAAACTCTTGGAACGCCTCATTCTCTGGGGCAATGGGACAGCGAAGCGGCAGGGTTGCAAGAGAAGCCCAAGCCGCCCGCAGTTCCTCTCACCAGCGCTCGGCTCTGTCTTTGCCGTAGTTCGCTTGGAGCCAATCGTATTCCGCCGCTGCCTGCGCTGCGGCGACCGGCGCAATTCGGACCGCGTAACGCGGCAGTTCATCGTCGTTTGCAGCACGCATTGGGGTTACCGTGCCCGCAACTGGGCGTCTAACTCATCCGGGGTCAGCCATTTTCCTTCGGCGAACTCTTCTGCACTTTGCCGAAGTCCCGCGATTGTTTCCCGCCTTTGCGCTTCCGCGTCGGTCAGCGCCCGTCCCAGCAGAACTTCCAATGCCTGCTCCGGGGCAAGCCCATGTCCTGCCGCGACTGTCCGAAGCCGCGTTTCCGTTTCCGGCGCGATGGTCAGTGTCATGGTTTCCTCGTGCTGCATTTCTTTATCCCATTATACCGCGATTGCCTGCTGAAAAAGAAAGCCGCCCGCAGCCATTACTGGCTGCGGGCGGCTTGTGCTGAAAAGCAACGAGAAGATTAGTTGCAGGCCGGGTGAGCGCCGTCGGCATCGGTAGCCCACAGGCAGATGTTGGAAACAACCTGCTCGTAGCGGATTGCTTTGGCGTGACCGTCAGCAAATTCGCAGTTGATCAGGCTTGTGTGGCGAGCCTGAACATTGGCCAGGTTAGACGAGTTTGGAGTTCCGGGAGCGGCAGTGCTGCTTGCATAGCTGTACTTGCTGTTCCCCAGGTTTGCCCAATACTGCGGGTACTGAGCGCCCAGCCCGCTGACATATGCGGCATCAGCAGCAAGCGTCGTGGGATCGGATATGCCGTTGTAGTTCGGGGCAATGCCGCTCTGGTTATTCACGTCAGGTGCGACACCGTAGTAAGTTGCATCGGTGATGACAATCGTGTTCGCAGGCCGTGTGACGGAAGCAAGTGACGAACCTACGCCTGCCGGACTGATCCAGCAGTCGTTGTGTCCGTAGCTGTTTTCGCCGCCATACCCAACGCCGCCGCAGCCGACAGTTGACTGATTGGCAGAAGGGGCGCCGCCGCAGACTGAGCCTTGAGGATCGGTTCCTGTCCAGGCACTAGGAGCATCAGGGCATTTGAAGACATCGTAGCTCTTGGTGTAGGGCTGAAGCATCGAAATCCAGAAGGTACGTGACTGTGCGTTTCCGGTGACGCCGGCATTCGGGGACGGGCCGCCATTGGAAGCTAACAGCGGATTACAGGCCGTGCCGCTAGGAACACAGTTGATACGGTGGGGGTAGTTCAGTTCGTCGTAATCCTGCGTGTACTGAATGGAGGCGAGGCCGATCTGCTTGAGGTTGGACAAGCAGGCGGTGCGGCGGGCGTTTTCGCGGACCTTCTGGAAGACCGGGAACAGAATGGCGGCGAGAATCGCGATAATGGCGATGACGACGAGCAGCTCAATCAAAGTAAAGCCGGAGCGCTTCGTCGGCGCGGCTTGCGGGGTAGGGTGCGGCATGACGATCTCCTGTGTTGATATGGCAAGCCATAAGGACTGGGAAAAGCGTGAACGCCTGCGCCGTTGCAGGCGTTCAAGCTTTCCGACACACAGAGTCTACAGCATCAGCCGGGAGATTTCGGTTAAGAGAAGATTAAGCTTTCATTAAGTTTGTGTTAAGGCTTTTCCGGGGGAGTGGAAGGCGGCTGGCCGGTGAGTTCAGCCAGCGCAGCCGTCAGCGTGGCTGTCAGCGCGGCAATCGCTTTGGGGCGCGGCAGCATCGCGTAATCTTGGGGACGAATGGGGGAGCCGTAAGAAACTTGGACCGGGCGCGGCGAATACCGAGGCCAAAGGTCGCCGTAGGGAACGACGCCGTTGGTGTTCTGGATGCCGACTGGCACAATCGGAGCACCGGTGCGGAGGGCCAGCAGGGCCGCGCCGGGCTGCACCCGCTGCAACTGCCCGTTCTCGGACAAGCGGCCTTCGGGGAACAAGACCACGGGCTGCCCCGATTTCAGCAGCGCTTCAATTCGGCGCAGGGCCGCCCGGTCCGCCGAGTCCCGCTTAATGGGGAAGCCTTGAAAGTAGGCGAAGAGCCAGCCCAGCACGGGGATCTCGAACAGCTCGCTTTTGCCGACAAACCACGCCCGGCGCGGAGTCGTCACGAATATCGCCGGCGGGTCGCAGTCGCTAATGTGGTTCGGGCAGAAAAGGACGCCGCCTGACCCGGGAACGTTTGCCTCGCCGGAGGAGTGAATGCGGCCTAAGACGCGCATCATTAAGCGCAGCAGGGTAAAGACGAGCGGGTACAGCAGGAAATAGGTCATAGCATCCGCTCCCGTGCGGCAATTTCCCCGGCAGCGGCAGGCTCGCGCAGAAACGAGATCGCCGCCAGTGCCAGCAGGAGGCAGACCGCGCAGACCAAGAAGATCACCCGGTAGCCGCTGTGGTTGATTAACACGCCGGTCAGAAGCACCGCGCCCGGCCCGGCCAGCGACGCCGCCGCAGTTTGGAATCCGACATAAAATCCGATTTCTTTGGCCGGAACCAGCCGGGTCAGCAATGGGTACGCCGACGCATTCTGCGCCCCGATGCCGAGACCCGCCAGGGCCAGCACCACCGCAACCTGCGGCAATGTCGTGACCGAAAGCGCCCAGGCCGCCGCACTGGTGATCAGGCCCAGGCTCAGCATCAAGACGCGCTTCGGGCCGGCCCATTGGACTACCGGCCCCAGCAGGAGGCTGCCGAGGCCGGTCATCACCAGCAGCACAATCGGCATCGCTTCGGCGGTTTTCTCAGGACAATGGGTGATGCGCCGGATAAACAAAGTCAGATACGGGGTCACGCACCCAATCCCCGCGCCGTACAGCAGGAACATGACCATATAAACTCGTGCTTGTGCCAAAGTCCGCAGACCGGCCATCGCCAGCCGGATGTCATCGAGATGCCCCCGGCGCGTCTCTGCCGGCGTGGTCACCACCGGCTCCCGCGTCAACGCACACGTCAGCAAAGTCGTTCCCAGCATCAGCACGGCCAAAATCACGAACCGTGTCTGGACCGGCAGCGGCAGGAACAGCGGCGCGAGCAGGAACGCGATTTGGCCGAACGCCCCGACAAAGAACCAGAGCCCTGTTACCCAGCCTCGCTGCTTTGAGGTCGTAATATCCGCCAGCAGAGCCTGGTAGGGGTCTGCTGCGACATTGAATGTCAGCGTAAACAAAAAGATGCACAGGACAATGCCGGAGAGCCGCAGCACCGGCGGCAAATGGGCCGCCGCTGGCGCCAGCAGGAGAAACAGCGACGACAGCAAAATTGAGACGCGCATGAATGGCCGGCGCCGCCCGCCCACCCCCTGCATCCGGTCGGAGATGGAACCGACGACCGGCTGAATGAAGACGCCTTCAAACGAATGGGACCCGCCCATCAGTCCCAGCACGACCGCGTTGCTCGTGTAGGAGTTCAGCCAGCCCGGAATGACAAAGTTATTAAACGCATAGAATGCCCCGTATCCCAGGTTCGCCAGGCTATACGCAAGCACTCCCGCTAGGGAAAGTGGCTGCCGTATTTGTTCTTCACGGTTTCGACTCGCTTCGGTCATAGCGGCTGCTCTGCGCGGGGAACGTCCGGCCAGCCGCCAATGTTCCTCGCCGCCTCATCGTGTTCTTCCTGAGGCAAACGCAGCCGGGTTTCGGCAGCTTTAAGCAAATCTACGACTTGCTGACGGTTGTTACGCTCTGCAACGAAAAGCGCAGTGTGCGGCGGCGTTTCCACGCGGACATCTTCGTCCCTAGTCGCATGATGCTGTTCCGCCCCGGCTTCCAAAAGCATTTTGACAATTTCTGCGTCACCATGTAGGGCAGCGCAAAACAGCGGTGTGTAATTGGAATCGTTCGCGATATTGACATCTCCCCCGTTGTCTATTAAAAATCGAACACAGTCGCGCTTCCCACGCCGGGCGGCATGAAGCAAGGCCGTATTGTTGAAGTCACTGCGATCGTTCACGGAGACGCCCGCTTGAACCAGCCGTGCTACCTCGGCAAGATCGCCGATGGCTGCCGCATCGCGCAGTTGATGTTCGGGAGTTTTTGTCATTCGCCTTTTTCCAAAAGCCGTCCGTACTTTTCGGCGACGATGCGGCGCTTGACTTTGAGAGTGGGAGTTAGCTCGCCGCTGTCCTGGGTGAAGGGGTGGGGCAGGAGGGCGATGCGCTTGATTTTCTCGAAGTCGGCGAGGTCTTTGGAGAGCTTGTCAATTTCGCGCTTGACATACTTGCGGGCGTCCGCGTCGGCGGCCAAGTCTTCGGGCTTTTTGAGTTCCCTGCCCTGCTCTTTGGCCCAGGCTTTGAGCAGCTCGTAGTTTGGGACGACGAGTGCGCCGACGGCGCCCGAATTGTCGCCGAGCAGGACCACTTCGGCAAGGAGCGGGGAGGTTTTCAGCCGGTTTTCAATCGGCTGGGGGGCGACTTTCTTGCCGCTTGCCAGCACAAGAATGTCTTTTTTGCGGTCGGTGATCTTCAGGTAGCCCTGCCCGTCAATCTCGCCGATGTCGCCGGTGTGGAACCAGCCGCCCTCGTCAATGACTTCGGCAGTGGCGTCCGGCAGGTCCCAGTAGCCGCGCATGACGGTCGGGCCTTTGACTAAAATCTCGCCGCCTTCGGCAATTCTGACTTCGACGCCCGCGAGATGTGGGCCGACTGTGCCGATCTTGACCCGCCCACGCTGGTTCGCCGCCGCCGCCGCCGCCGTCTCGGTCAGGCCCCAGCCTTCTAGAATAGGAATGCCGATGGCAAGAAAGAACGTCGCGGTCGTCGGATTAAGCGGGGCGCCGCCGCTGACCAAAAACTTCACTTTACCCCCGAACCGGGCGCGAATTTTGGAAAGAATAAGCGCGTCGTAGAACAAAAACAGGCCGTACAGCAGCGGGCCGACGGGCTTGCCGGCGTTCTGGCGCCTGGCGACAATGCCGCCCAGCTCTAAAGCGCGTTTGGTCAGCTTCTTGCGCCGCTCCGGCAGCTTTTCAATGCCGTCGAAGACGCGCTCCTGGATGCTCTCAAAGACGCGCGGGACGCACTGCATAATGGTCGGGTGCAGCTCGCCCATATTGTCTAAAAGCTTAAAAATGCTGTCGTTGTAGATCGTCTGAGCGCCCTGGGTCAAGGCCAAGTAATAGGTGACGCGCTCGAACACATGGGACAGGGGCAGAAACGACAAAAAGACATCGTTCGGCGGCGTGAACTCCGGGAACTGGGCATTCGCGCCGTCTAAAGCCGCCGCCATGTTGCCGTGGGACAGCATCGCCCCTTTCGGGCTGCCGGTGGTTCCCGACGTGTAGACGAGGCTCATCAAGTCATCGTGCTGCACCGAGTCCCGCCGCGCCTCGTAGCTCTCGTCAAGCGTCGCCGACGCGCCCGCTTCGATGACCGACGCTAGGGACAAAACGTCGTCTTTCGGCGCGTCCGCGTCTAAAGTCACGAACACAGACAAGCCGGGCAAATCTCCGCGCGAGGCCAAAACTTTCGCCATCTGCTTGCCGTCCGACGTGACCACGGCCTTCGCGCCGCTGTCCGCCAGAATGTGCGCGACCTGAGACGCGGGCAGGGTCGGATAAACAGGAACCGTCACGCCCCCGGCGGCCAACGTCGCCAGATCAAAAACCACCCATTCAGGCCGGTTTTCCGACAGCAGCGCCACCCGGTCGCCGGGACCGACGCCCAGCGCCCGCAGGCCGGTTGAGACCTGCCTCACCTGATCCGTGACCTCTTTATAAGTCAGCGTCACCCATTCTTTCGAGCCGCCCGGCTTATGCGACAGCGCAGCCCGGTTCGGGTACTTTCGCGCCGCGTCCGCGAAGCGCGTGTTGATGGTATCGTTCGTCATAGCGTTAGCATAGCAAAAGCGCCGTCTTTTGTCAAGGTGAGAGAAGAAGCCCCCCTGCCCCAATTCTGGGGAGCCGGAGTTGGAGGCTGTCTCGTCCGGTTCCCCTAGAATTGGGGGCTAGGGGGCGACCTAAAAAAACTTCTTGACATATCCCGAAAGCTGTGTTACTATTTTGTAAGGCTGTTCACACCTCATGCTCTACTCCTAGACCGGCCTTGCACGATGTCCTGTGTTTCGGTTCCATTTTCGGAGGATCAAAGCCATGACCAAACTTTCTCCCCCCCCCCCCCCCATGCCGTGTGTGGACTAACACGCCGAGCGGCACGGGCTTTCCTCTCGGCGCTGCTGCCGCTTGCCTTGACCGGCGCGGCCTGCGCTGCGCCGCCGGCCTCGCCGGTGCGTCCTATGTTTAAGACGCTGGCCGGCAACATCCCGCCCGCCGTGTCGGGTGCGACACCGTTGGGGACGCGCTATGACCCTCAGGCACGGGTGGACATTGCCTTGACCCTGCCGTTTCGCGACAAAGCTGGGCTGGACGATTACACAACTCATTTGTTCAACCCCGCCGACCCGCTGTACCACCATTATCTGACGACCCAGGAGATCAACGACCGCTTCTGCCCGACCCAGGCCGACTATGACGCCGTAGTCGCGTTCGCCAAGTCACAGGGCCTCACGGTTACGCACACTTCCCCCAACCGAATGCTTGTGGACGTTTCCGCCACGGCGGCGACGGTGGAAACCGCGTTCGGCGTCCGCCTGATGCAGTTTCAGGACAAAACCGGGCGCATCTTCCACGCGCCCGACCGCGACCCGTCCGTTCCCGCCGCCATCGCCCCGCGCCTGCTCGGCATCATCGGCATGGATGATGACGCCCTCCCAGTTCCGCAAATGGCAATGGGTAAAGCGCCCGCGTTCAAGCCGAGCCAGTTGCGCGGCACAATTTCCGCTCCTGATGTGACGACCGGCGGCGGAGGTGGTACTGGCGGAGGAGGCGGCGGCACTGGCGGCGGTTCCGGTGGCGGGGGCGGCAGCACACCGCCGGCCATCACAGTCTCCGGCACATCGCTTTTTGCGTCCGGTGGAGCGATGAGTTCTCATTTCACCGGCCCGCTGGGCTTGATTGGTCCGAATGACATCAAAAATGCCTACAACCTGAACTCAATCCCTTCCACGGGGCAGGGACAAATCCTCGACTTTGTATCGCTGAACGGCTTCAACCCTAGCGACATCACGGGTTATGAAAACTACTTCGGCTTGCCGCATGTGCCGATCCAAATCGTTTCTGTGGATGGAACAAGCAATGTCATTGTGACAACCGGACCCCAAAATTCTAATCCGGCACCCGCAGAAACCGCTTTGGACATTGAGATGGCTGTCGGGACAGCTCCAGGCTTATCTCTGATTCGTGTTTATGAGGCGCCAATGACGCCTCAAGGCTTGTTGGATGCTGAGTACAACATTGCTGAAATTCAAGCCTATCAGACAACCTGCTCTTGGGCCTTCAGCGAGAATGCCCTTACCAGCAGCCAGTTGCAGTCTGAAAACAATCTTTTGAACTACCTGATTTTAAACGGCAATAGCTTCTTCGCCTCGCCGGGAGATTGGGGGTTGTATGACGCCGGCCGCAGCAATGTAACTGCCCTTGACCCGGCATCACAGCCCTGGGTTTGCTCTGTCGGGGGAACAAAACTCTTCACCAATCCGAATGGAAGCTACGCCTCCGAAACGACTTGGAACCTTCCTTTCTTGGGCCAGCAATTTGCGAGTGGGGGAGGAGTTAGCGGTGTCTGGACAATCAGGGACCAGAAAGCTGTTATAACCGCCGCTTCTGGCGCTTCAACAACGATGCGAAACGTGCCGGATGTCTCGCTTAACGGCGACATAAACTTTGCGCTTTACTACAATGGACAATGGGTTTATGGAGGAGGAACGAGCGCGGCCTGCCCAATTTGGGCGTCTTTCTTGGCATTGGTGAATTCTCGACTCGTTCCTCAAGCTGTAGCTCCGCTTGCCGATTTCACGAACACGCTTTACAGCATTGCTGCGGGGCCGAGGTACAGTCTGGACTTTCACGACATCGCTGACGGCAGCAACAATCGCTTGTTCTCATACAGCCCCGGCTACCAAGCCGTTCCAGGCTATGACCTCACGACTGGATTAGGATCGTTCAACGGTGCAAATTTGTTTGCCGACCTCGTGGCAGCGGCTGGAGGGAAGTAATGAAGTTCTACGCAACGTTAAGGCAGAGTGGCTTGCTCCTTCTTCTTGGCTTCTCTGTGATCCTCACTGGTTGCGGCGGATCGGGCGGTTCCAGCAGCTCTAACGGTTTTACACCAAGTAACTCTGCGACGATCAGTGTTAATAGCGGCGCTACCAGCATTGGGCCGAATTATCAGGTTGTCGTTGCGCGTTCCGGGGCCGCGACCTACACGAACTATATTGGACAGCCTCCCACGGCCCAAACCGGCAGCGGTACAATCTCGGTGAGCCTCGCTAGCCAGTTCTTCGCTAACCTGGATGCGGTTGCCCCCAATTATCAATCTCCGCCCATCGGCGGCGGTGTCTCTGGAGGCATTCCTACTGTCTCGTATTCCAGCAAGATCATTGTGATCGGCACCTCCACGAACACCCAGCAGCAGGCATTGTACGACGAGTCCAACGCGATTGCAAAAGCGCTGGGGCTGCCCTGATAGCCGTTTGGAGTAGGACAGGATAGGAGGAGAAGCGGGGAGCGATGCTTCCCGCTTTTTTGTTTGGCAGCGCCGGGCGGCTTGACATTGCCCGCGCCGAAGTGATACAATAACGCCGTGGCGGCGAGAGGGGAACGGTGTCCGAGTTGGTCGAAGGAGCACGATTGGAAATCGTGTAATGGGGACCCCTCCATTCGTGGGTTCGAATCCCACCCGTTCCGTTGTCCCATCGCTTTGGTCTTTTGTCCCGTAGGTCTTTTGTCTCTAAGCCTTTTGTCTCAGTCGTTCTTGGGAGCAAACAGCCGCTATGCCCACCCCCGCCGTGATTAACCAGTTGTCGTCCATCGCGATCAAGCGGCTCGGCGGCAACCTGCGCCTTTTGGCCCTTTACGGCTCGGCGGCGGACCGCCCCCAAGAAGCCCACGATTTAGATTTTTTTCTTGTGGTAGACGCGGTCGAAAACTGCGTCACCCATGCTACCCGCGACTGCCGCGATGTGTTCCCCCAAGTCCAGTTTTTCGTGCTGGCCGCCGCCGAATATGACGCCCTGCCGGGCTTTTATCGGTTCCAGCTTGCGTTTGCTCGATCACTCGCCGGCGACCTCACCCTGCCGGCGCCGAGCCGCGAGGACGCGATTGACTCCATCACGCATGGGTACACCGACACGCTCCGCACCATCCGGCAGCAGTTCAAGCGCCGGGACTGGGCCATCGGCGATGACTGGGCGCGTCAGGTCTGGTGGAATTTGAAGAGCTTCAAGTACGCGACGCTGGACGTGTGCTGGCTGCTGCGCCGGGAGCGTCCTACCGACGCCGGCCGGGCCGCGCTGATTTTGGAAGCCGAGGGCTTGTCCGCCGCCGCTCGTGCGCTGACCGAATGGCCCGATTTGGAAACGCTGGCCGCGCGGCTGAAGCGCGACCCGATCTCCTGGGTGCTGCACTGGGAGCCGCGCATCGCCGCCGCCTATGCCGAAGTCCGGCCTTATCTGCGCGGGAAGTAGTTGCCGCGCGGGAAGCAATCTTGTTTATGCCGATGCTTTTTTCTCCGTCTTCGTCTGCCGGGTCGCTTCGCCGCCTGCGCTGGCTCCGGGCCGCGCTGCTGACCCTCTCCCTGCCGCTCTGCGGCATTGGGCTGTTCTGCTTCTTCACCGCCTATCGGATCTACGCGTCTAACCAAGTCGAGAAGACGCTGGCAGTCGCCCCCGCGCCGCTGCCCGGCCAGCGGCTGCTCGTGTTCGCGCCGCACCCGGACGACGAAACCCTCGGCGCGGCGGGGCTGATGCGCGAGGCGCGGCTCCAAAACGATGATGTTCGGGTCGTGATTATTACCAATGGCGACGGCTACCGCATCAGCGCCGCAAAGGAGTTCGATGAGCTGACGGTCTCTCCGCAAGACTTCGTTCGTTACGGCTACCTGCGGCAGACGGAAGCGCGGACGGCGCTGGGCATTCTCGGCATTCCCGACGACCATGTCCATTTTCTCGGCTACCCGGACCGCGGCCTCATGCCGATGTGGATTGACCACTGGGCCGCAAGCGCCTCGGTCGCCTCCGCCTATACCCGTGCGGACCACTCGCCTTACACCGATGCAGCGACGACGAATGCGCCTTACTGCGGCGCAGCGCTCCTCAGCGACATCAAGCGGCAGATGCTGGCCGACCAGCCGACCGACATTTACGTCACCCATCCAGGCGACGACCACCCGGACCATGCCGCCGCCAGCGTCTTTGTCCGCACGGCTTTGGAGCAGCTTAAGGCGTCGGGCCAGCCCTGGGCGCAGTCCGCGCATCTGCATTATTACCTCGTTCACCGGGGAGACTGGCCGACCCCGCAGGGGCTGCACGAGAACGCCGCCCTGCTGCCGCCCGGCCCGATGGCCTCGCTGGATACGGACTGGACCGCGCTGCCCTTGAGCGTCAAAGATACTCAGAAGAAGTACACGGCGATCAAGCGTTACGCCAGCCAGGTCGAAGTGTCAGGGCGTTTTTTATACTCGTTTGCCCGGCAGAATGAGCTGTTCGGCACACTCGGCCCCGGCAACGAGGTGCCCGCCCTTGCCGCAGTTCCTAGTGGCCGGTTCCAGATGGACGGTGACCCGAAAGACTGGGCTGGCCTGACGCCGGTGGCGCTTGACCCCGGTGGCGACAGTGTTGCGCGGGTTGTTCAATCCAGCGCCGACATCGTTCGCCTCTTCGCCTGCCGCGACAGCCGCTTTGTGTACCTCCGCATGGACATGGCCCAGGCCGTGTCCGCGCAGGTTTCCTACACGCTCACCCTGCGCCCGATCACTGCCGCCGCCGCCCAGCCCCCCGCTTGCCTTCTCACAATTCATCCCGGCCCCGCCGGCCGCCCTCTGCCGCTGCCGGGCATCCCCGGCGGCGCTTACGCCTGGCAGGGGACCCTGCTGGAAGCCGCCCTGCCCCTGTCCGCCGTGTCGCTGACGCACCCCGTTCCCGGAGAAACCTTGTACATCATGGGCCAGACCCGCTTCGCCAACGTCGAGATAGACCGCACTGGCTTCCGCGCCGTCGCCTGCGGGCCGAAGTAGGTCATTTCACCCCCACGCTCTTCGCCACTTTCCCCTGAGCATCCCGTACCCGCGCAGAGAGCGGGCCGAGGGCAGGGGAGACGAAGAGGCTGAACGGGTGACCGGTCCGCTCGGTCCGGCCTTTGCCGGCGATCTCAAACGTCGGCGCGAAGGTGTAAGTCGAAATTGCTGCATTGAGGCTGCCGACATATCCTTTTGGCAAACGGTTCCCAATAGTTTGATAGGTGTACGGCGGCACGTCCCCGAAACGCGATAAGAAGTACGGGTCCTCAATAGCTGACCGGAACGCCGCCAGCGCCCTACTGCCGTCAGGCAGGGAGTAATCGTTGAGCTGACGGCCTGCGCGGGCCGTTTGGAGGTTGTTGCGGGTGAACCAGCAGAACATTTTAAGACGCGGAAACTGGATTTTAATGGCGTCCAGAAGATCGAAAATACGGGCTGAGGCGTAGTCGTCAGCGGGGTGGCCTTCGACCCGGCTCTGGCGGGACACACCGCACTCGGTCAAACAGAGCGGCTTGCGGGCGGCGTACTTGGTGTAGAACGGCGCGATAAATGACGCCGGGCCGTCATTGAAGGCTGGGCGATTGACATTGTCGTCGTAGTAGCGGACCAGATACAGGCTGATGCCGACCCAGTCCACCGCATCGTCGCCTGGATAATACTTGTCTAAATTGTATGTCGGCACCGCACCCGGCGCCCAGACCAGCGCGACATTGGACGCATAGCGGTTGACGACGGTATGCACCAAACGGAACGCCCGCCGGTACGCCGCCGGGTCACGGCTCCAGGGCGTCCACGCGCCGTTCATCTCCCCGCCGAACCGCAAAAAAACTGGGCAGCCGCATTCCGCCGCATCTTTGGCCCATTGGTTTAGATACTCATCGTCCTGCACCGTGTAGATATTGCTCGGCTCCCACGCGATCTGGATCGCCCGCCCCGCGTCCGCCTGCCGCCTCGCCCACTCGGCGGGAAACGGGGCGCCGTAAGGGCTGTAGTCAAAGCAGACCGCCAGACGCCGCCCGATCCGCCGCCCGAAGCGGTCTGCATCATCGCGGTCGGCGTAATCGTCTAAAGCCCCTAAATAGCACCCCGCGACCGGCTCCAGTTTCGCCAGCTTCGGCCTACTCACGGGAACCGGCCCCGTGATTGCCAGCGTCAGTGTTGTCCGCAGACGCTCCGCCCGCCGCTTTTCTATTTCCGCCGCCTGCGGGTCTCCTGTCCGCTGCCGGATCGCTGCCTCCACCTCATATGCCTGTGCCGCCGCCTCGTACTGATGCGCCCGTTCCCGCGCCTCGCCCCACGCGCGGGCGTCGGCGGCCGTGCGGAAGTGGGGGAGGGTTTGGGCGTGGAGGGGAAGCGAGAGGGCAAGGAAGAGGAGAACCCACCCCGCAACAAGTTGCGACCCTCCCAAAGCGGGAGGGCGAAGAGTCTTGGAGGAGTCTGCCGTCACTGGCTCTGCGTCCTCCCCTTTGGGGAGGACCCCTGCGAAGCAAGGAGGTGGGTTCTCATCTCCCCCGCGTCCGACACCGGCGCAAAGCAGACCGTCCCGACGCACACCGTCGCATACGCCCGCCCGTCTTTGTCCCTCGGCAAGCCCCGCTTCCCGGCGTTCTCCGGCGTGAGCGTTTCCACTGTTTTCGCCGGTGCGACAAACCCCCACGCCGCCGCCTGCAATTCCCGCGTCTCGTCATTGTCCCGCTCCCCGACAACCGTAACGTGCAGACCCGGTGCGGTCGCCGCTTCCACGGCCCGCGCATACGATGACGAGAAATAGCCGTAATCGGCGTACTTATCCGCGAACAGCTTCAGCGCCCGTTCGGCAGCCTGCCGATACTTCGCGTCCTCGGTGAACCCGGACAAGTGAATGAGCGCGAGTGCCGCGTCGGCATTCTCGCCGATGTCCTTCTTAGGCCGCGCCAAGTCGCCGATGGCCTCCGGGTCCGGCGCAAGATCAAAAAAGCCGCCTTCGGCTTTGTCTGCTAAGTATGTGACAATGTAATCGGCTGCTTCCGTCGCCCCTCTGAGACATGTAGCATCGGCAGTTGCTTCGTATAAATCCAACTCGGCTGCGAGATAGGTAACTTGATCCGACAGAAGGCCAATGTTTCCTTGTGGTTTATCCTGAGACTGGAAATGATGCAGTGCGAGCAGTGTTTCCGTAGCGTCATCTTCGCTCACCTCGGCGTAAGAGATGCTAACTCTGTCATAGAGGAACTTGAGCGCTTCCCGTGCCGCCTCTAAAATCTCTGCCTCGCCCGTAATCTTGTACCGCTCCACCAGCGCAGACACCATGAGCGCGTTCCAACCCGTGTAAACGGTGCAGTCAATGAATGGTGTCGGGAGCGCGGCGCGGACGGACAGCGGCTCTCCGTAGTAGGCTTCTTCGGCATCGGCGTCCTGACTGCCCGCGAACGCGCCGGTGTCGGGATCGCGCATGTCGGTCAGAAGCCAGGCATGAGCGGTTCGGACGACCTCTAAATAGTAGGTGTCGTTCAACACTTGCGAGGCCAGGGCATACACCGACGTGAGCTTGGCGTTATCTTCCAGCATCTTCTCGAAATGCGGGACACTCCAATCGCGAGTCGTGCTGTAGCGGAAGAAGCCGCCGGCAAACCCGTCGTACATGCCGCCGTCGGCCATGCCGTGCAGGGTTAGGTCGGCAATTTCGCGGAGCTTGGGGTCCTGGGTGCGGCTATATTCTTCCAGCACCAGCCGCAGGGCGTCGGGGTGGGGGAATTTGGGCTGGGTGCCGAAGCCGCCGTAAACGGGGTCGAACTGGCCGGCGATCGACTTGAGGACGTTCGCGGTCGTGTTCGGGTCCAAGTTCGACGCTGTGAGCGCTTCGGATTTGGCCCGCTGCTCGCGCATGTCGGCGGTCTGGGACGCGATTTCGTCTTTATGATTCTTGTAGACATCCGCCATGTAGTCTAAAAGCCCCGCCATGCGAACGGGGTCCACATACGTCTCGCCGTAGAGCGTGTCGCCGTCCGGGGTCAGAAACGCCGTGGTCGGCCAGCCGCCCATGTTGTAGCGGGCGTTGATGTCCGGCCTGCGGTCGTTGTCTACTTTGATGGGGATGAAACCGGCGAGAATGCGCTCCTGCACGGCGGGGTCGCTGTAGGTGCCGGTGTGAACGGGATCGCCGGGAATGCCGGTGTCCATGACATGGCACCAGTGGCACCAGACCGCGCCGATGTCGAGCAGTATCGGTTTGTCCTGTGCTTTGGCCTCGGCGAAGGCATCCGCGCCCCATTCGCGCCAGGGAATGCTTGTGTGTGACATTCTAAAAGTGTACCCCAGATGCGGTTATGAAGCGCGGCAGAGTGGGTAACTTTTCTGCATGACTTCCGAGAACACTTCTTCCGAGGAGAACCTGCCCTCCGCCGTGCCGCCGGGTCACGCGCTCATCTGGCAGGAAGAGTTTGACCAGCCGGTGGGGACTGCGCCAAGCCCCGCATCCTGGTCGTATGATTTGGGCGATAACGGCTGGGGCAACGCCGAGCTGCAAAACTATGTCAGTGACCTGGACCACGCGCAGGTGGTCGCCGACCCGGCAGCAAGCGGCGGCAAAGCGCTCCAGATCTCACTCACCTATAACGGGCAAGGGCTATCCCGCGGCAACTTTCAGTCGGCTCGCCTGCTGACACAGGGAAAAGTCTCGTTCCAGTACGGCTATATCGAGGCGCGGCTGCGCCTGCCGTCGGGGCAGGGCATTTGGCCGGCATTCTGGATGCTCGGCGCGGACATTGGGGAAGCTGACTGGCCGGCGTGCGGCGAGATTGACATCATGGAAAACCGAGGGGACAGGCCGGGCTGGAACGTGTCCAGTCTGCATGGCCCCGGCTACTCCAGGAACAGCCCGCTGACAGGGCAGTACGACCTGCCGGAGGGGCAGGAGTTCCACAACGGCTATCACACGTTCGGTGTGCTGTGGGAGCGTGACTCAATCACGTCCTTTGTGGACGGTACGCCGTATGTCACCCAGACAGCGGCGGGTATTCCCGGCAAGACATGGGCTTTCAACCACCCTTTTTTCTTCCTCGTCAATCTTGCCGTCGGCGGTCATTTCCCCGGCCCTCCCGACGAAACAACTGTGTTTCCGCAAACACTGCGCTTGGACTATATCCGGGTCTCTCAGCCGAAAGAGCAGCATGAGTCTTGACAAGACCCGTGCAAATCGTCTATACTTCTTGTCGCGTCCCTCAAACCTTTGCCGAAGTAGCTCAGTTGGCCAGAGCGGCTGTTTTGTAAACAGCGGGTCACGGGTTCGAATCCTGTCTTCGGCTTCCTTACACTCCTTATCAGTAATTCGTTCGTCTTGCTGCTATTGACACTTCGTCAATAACAGAGAGGCAACACGGGCACAGATGTCATCGGCTACCCCCTCCTTTACATGGGAAGAAGCGCTCCACGAGTTCTTTCTTCACCTCCAGGCCACCCGCGCGAAAAAAACTCAGCAGTATTATCAAGTTCAGGTCGGCGGCCTTGCCCGCTGGGCCATCCAAGAAGACGTGCCGTTCGCAGGCTTCGGCAAGCGCCACATGGACCGCTTCCTTGTCAGCCGTGCCGAAGAAGGCAAAGCGCCGCTGACGCTTCATCACGCCGCCGTCTGCGCCAAAGCGTTCTTCCACTGGTGCCAGAAAAACGACATCGTGGAGCGCAGCCTGCTGGCCGACTACCAGGTCCGCCATGCCCCTAGGCCCGCCCAGTACATGCCGACCGACGCCGACATGCAGACGCTTCTGAAAAGCGTCCACGACTACTGGAACCCCGCCAAGAACCCCTCGGCCCGATTCTATCCCGTCGCCAAGCGCGTCTTCCACCGCGACCGCAACTACGCCATTTTACTGGGGCTGCTTGACTCCGCGTCCCGGATCGGTGAGATGCTGTCGCTCAAAGTGGACGATTATCGCGCCAAGGAGCGGCAGATCGTTATCCGGGAGACCAAGGGCCGCGAGCCGCGCACCCTGCCGGTCAGCCCGGAATGGGTGGAAGCCCTGAACGTCTGGCTGCGCCAACGCAGCAAAATCATGGCCGGGCAGGAGGATGAGGGCTGGCTGTTCATCAGCGAGTTTGGCGGTCGTTTAGACGAGAGCCGTTTCCTCAAAGCCCTAAAACGCATCACCGCCTGGGCGAAGATCAGCGAGCACATCACGCTGCACAGCCTGCGCCGCTACTCGCTCAACCGGCTCGCCAAAGTGAACCTGCTGGCAACCCAGCAGATCGCGGGCCACAAAGACACGCGCACGACTCTTTTGTACACGAAGCTCGACCCAGACTTCTTGCGGGGCGTTCATGCGAACGTCGGCGTGGTGCGTGACATCCTCGGCAACAAGCGCGTCGAGAAGCGTAAGCGTTTAGTCTAGGTGAACGGAGAGCGAATGGGTCTACCACGTGAGAAGCAAGGAGGCTTCCTATGTGGTAAACTCAGAGAAATCCTGAGCACAATGAAACTGCGCTCGACAAATTTTAAGGATCAAGATGGCGATCAAGAAATCGGAATTATATAGCTCACTTTGGCAAAGCTGCGACAAGCTGCGCGGGAGCATGGACGCCTCCCAGTACAAAGACTATGTGCTGGTGCTGCTGTTTGTAAAATATGTTTCCGACAAGTACGGCGGCCAGAAAGATGTGCTGCTGGACGTGCCTGCCGCAGCGAGCTTTGCTGACATGGTGGCTCTGAAAGGGGATAAAGAGATCGGCGACAAGATCAATAAGCTTATCGGGAAGCTTGCAGAGGCGAACGATCTCAAAGGCGTCATTGATGTCGCGGACTTCAATGACGCGGACAAGCTCGGCAAGGGAAAAGATATGGTGGACCGGCTTTCCGACCTGGTTGCCATCTTCGATACACCTGGTTTGAATTTCAAGGGCAACATGGCCGAAGGCGACGACATTATGGGCGACGCCTACGAGTATCTGATGCGCCATTTTGCCACGGAGTCCGGCAAAAGCAAAGGCCAATTCTACACGCCCGCCGAAGTTTCACGCATCCTGGCGCGGGTAGTCGGGATCGGCAGCGCCACCCGTGCGGACCAGACGATCCATGACCTGGCCTGCGGCTCCGGGTCGCTGCTTCTGAAGGCGCACGATGAGGCCAAAGACCAGACTGGGCTGGACCTGACTATCTACGGGCAGGAGATGGACAACGCGACCGCGGCGCTTGCCAAGATGAATATGATCCTGCACAACTGCCCGACGGCGATTATTCATCAGGACAATTCGCTGTCCTCGCCGTTCTTTAAGCAGCCGGACGGCTCGCTTAAAACCTTTGATTTTGTCGTCGCCAATCCGCCCTTCTCGACCAAAGCGTGGAGTATCGGGTTCAACCCGGCGGAGGATGAACACAAGCGGTTTGGGCACGGCATTCCTCCTACGAAGAACGGCGACTATGCCTTCCTGCTGCATATTCTGACGGTCCTTAAAAGCACCGGGAAGGGGGCCGTGATCCTGCCGCACGGCGTTCTGTTTCGAGGCAATGCCGAGGCGGACATCCGCAAGTCTATCGTTCGCAAGGGCTATCTGAAGGGTATTATCGGCCTACCTGCAAACCTATTTTACGGAACCGGCATTCCGGCCTGCGTTCTGGTGCTGGACAAGGAGAACGCTGCCGCCCGCAAAGGCGTCTTTATGATTGATGCGTCCAAAGGCTTCCTGAAGGATGGAAACAAGAACCGGCTCCGCGCCCAGGATATGCACAAAATTGTGGATGCATTCAACAACAGCGTGGAAATTGATGGGTATTCCCGCATGGTTCCGCTGGCAGAAATCAGCGATCCGAAGAACGACTACAATCTGAACCTGCCGCGCTACATCGACAGCACGGAACCGGAAGATGTGCAGGACTTGTCCGCGCATTTGCAGGGCGGCATCCCTGACAGAGACTTCGATGCCCTTGCGCCTTACTGGCAGGTGATGCCAAACCTTCGAGCCTCTCTCATTGCCCCCGGTGACCGGCCCGGCTACAGTGCGCTGCGAATGACAGGGGAGGCAATTAAACCAGCGATATTTGAGGATATCGAGTTCAAAAACTATACCGAGTTGGCGACATCTCAATTTGAGAAGTGGAAATCACGAGTCACTCCCTCGCTGACAGCAATCGCCGTAGGAGATCACCCCAAGAAGCTGATTGCCGAACTATCGGAAAACCTGCTCCGTACCTTCCGCTCCACTCCACTGCTGGATGAGTATGATATCTACCAGCACCTCATGGACTACTGGGCGGAGACGATGCAGGACGATGTGTACCTGCTGGTGCTGCATGGCTGGAAGGCCGTGCTGGACGGCGTAGCGAACACGGACCTGCTGCCGCCGGCGCTGCTGGTGTCCCGCTTCTTCGCCACCGAAGCCGCCGCCGTGGAGCAGCTTCAAGCCGCGCGGGAAGCCGTTGCTGCGGAGATGGAGGAGATGGACGAAGAACACGGCGGGGAAGATGGCCTGCTGGCGGATGCCAAAACCGACGCGGGCAAGCTGACCAAAGCATCCGCCAAATCCCGCCTCGCCGACATCCGCTTTGAGGCGGACGGGGACGAGGAGCGCGGTCTCTTGACGCGGTTCCTGGCCCTCTCCGACAAGGAAGCGGCGGCGGCCAAAGCGGTCAAAGAGGCCAAAAAATTATTGGACGCCCAAGTAGCGGCGAAGTATCCGGCGTTGACCGAGGCCGAGATCAAGTCTTTGGTCGTGGACGACAAATGGCTAGCGCGTCTGTCTGCGGATGTGCAGTCTGAACTGGATCGGGTGTCGTCGGCGCTGACCGGGCGCATTCAGCAGCTCGCCGAGCGGTACGCCACGCCTCTGCCGACCTTGACCTGCGAAGCGGAAGCACTGGCAAGGCGGGTTGGGGAACACCTGAAGAAGATGGGGGCTGCATGGAACTGATGCCAGAGTATAAGCAGACTGAGGTAGGGGTTGTTCCTAAAGACTGGAAAGTCGAACCTGTTGGAGAAGCTTTTGAGGTATGCGATTTCTTACGCCTGCCCATTAGTCAAGACGTTCGGAAAACGATGGTGGGCCAATATCCTTACTACGGTCCGACAAGCATCCAAGGCTTTATTAACGAGTATCGTGTTGAGGGTGAGTTTGCACTAATCGGTGAAGATGGCGACCATTTTCTAAAATGGCGCAACACAACAATGACCCTCTTAGTTAGGGGGAGATTTAATGTCAACAACCATGCTCACATAGTCAAAGGCACAAAAAATCTGACATCTTGGTTCTACTACTATTTTTCTCACAAAGATTTAACACAATACTTAACCAGACAAGGTGCTGGTCGATACAAATTGACTAAGAGCGCACTGATTGATATTCCCTGTGTTCTTCCGCCCCTTCCCGAACAACGCGCCATCGCCGCCGCCCTGTCCGACACAGATGCTCTCCTCAGCAGCCTAAACCAGCTCCTTGCCAAGAAGCGCGACATCAAGCAGGCCGCGATGCAGCAGCTTTTGACAGGCAAACAGCGGCTGCCGGGGTTTAGCGGAGAGTGGAAGATGAAGGATATAAAAGAGCTTGTACAAATCCCTGTCACTGATGGTCCCCATACAACGCCCCAATTCTTAGATGATGGTGTGCCCTTCTTGTCTGTGAATAATCTTGTAGACAACAAGATCAACCTTGACCAATTAAGGTACATTTCGCCCAGCGATCATGAGCTTTTTTCACGAAAATGCAGGCCCGTAAGGGATGATATATTATTTGGAAAAGCCGCATCAGTTGGAAAGGTTGCTTTGGTTGACTTTGACAGAGAGTTCAATATTTGGTCACCCATTGCACTAATCCGCTTGACACCCAACGATTCACCGCGATTCTTCTACTACTCATTACAAAGTTATGAGGTAGTGAAACAGATCACGTTGTTGACGAATTCTTCATCGCAGGGAAACTTAGGGATGGGAGATATTGAGAGGATAAGACTACCAGTTCCCTCACTGCCTGAACAAGTCGCGATTGCTGCCGTGCTGTCGGACATGGATGCGGAGATAGACGCCCTTCAGCAGCGGCGGGACAAGACCCGTGCCATCAAGCAGGGCATGATGCAGGAGCTTTTGACGGGAAGGACACGACTGGTATGAGTACGATCACCCCGCATTTTCGCAGCGTTCAGCAGCTTTTGCAAAGCCAATCCTTCGCCATCGACGAGTACCAGCGTGAGTACAAATGGGGCAAGGATAACATCGTCGAACTACTGACTGATCTCTTGGACAAGTTCCAAAGTTGCTATCACGACGGCGACCAAACCAACAAGGTTAGCACCTACGAGGATTACTTTCTCGGCTCGATCATCGTCAGCAAGCGGGGCAACAAGAACTACCTGATTGACGGCCAGCAGCGGGTTACTTCGCTGACGCTTCTACTCATCTTTCTCTACCGGGCAGCGGACGCGCAAAACTTGAACGTCAAACAAAGCATTGCGCCGCTAATCTTCAGCGACAACCTCGGCCTGCCCAGCTTCAACCTGGACATTCCTGAGCGCCTGGCCGTTATCAAAGCCCTTTTTGACGGCTCCCCCTTCAATCCTGACAACCAAGACGAGTCCATCCAGACCATGTACGCTCGTTACGGCGATATTGAGAACCAGGATTTAGTAACGGAATTGGGTACGGCGCTGCCGCACTTTTGCTATTGGCTGATGACCAAAGTGGGCCTGATCGAGATTTCCACCGACAGCGACAATTATGCCTACGCGATCTTCGAGACCATGAACGACCGGGGGAAGCCCCTTAGTCCAGTGGATATGCTGAAGGCGTACCTTCTGGCTCCCATCACGGACGCCGACCAGCGTCGTCAGGCCAATCAGGTCTGGAAACAGAATGTTCTCACTCTGATTTCCTGGGACGGCGAGCATGAAGCCGAGCGGGACGCCAACGCCATCAAAGCCTGGCTGCGTGCTCAGTATGCAGAGACAATTCGGGAGCGCCGAGCCGGATCAACGGATAAAGACTGGGAGCTGATCGGAAGCGCCTTCCATCGCTGGGCACGGGACAACCATGCCCGCCTGCATATTGGAATCGAAGCGCAAAATCTCACGCTGATGACGACCGAGTTCCCCTTCTTCGCCAAAGCCTACCAGCAAATTTTGAAGGCCAGCCGCACCTACACGCCGGGGTGGGAAGCTGTCTTTTACAACGCGCACAATGAGTTTACCTGGCAGAACACAGTGCTGCTGGCTCCCCTCTGCGTCACCGATGATGCGGAAACAGTACGCCGTAAAATCAACGTGACTGCCACCTATCTGGATATCTGGCTGATGCGCCGTGTGGTGAACTACGTCCGTGTTGGCTATTCCAGCACCGCCTACACCATGTTCCTTCTGTGCCGGGACATTCGGCGTAAGTCGCTGTCAGAGCTTGTAGATATTTTGGAAACAAAGCTTTCAGAAGACGAAGTCAGTTTTGACGGCATCCCCAGCAAAGGCCGGACCGGTATTCTCGGCCTGGCAATCAATCAGTTTAGCCGTCGGTACATCTCTCACCTTTTGGCCCGCATTACCGCCTTCACGGAAGTTGGATCAGGCAGGCCGGACCCGTTTGATACCTACGTGGACCGCACACGGCGTAACCCCAGCGATATTGAGCATATTGCCGCAAATGACTACGCTCAGTTCCAAACAGAATTTGCCACAACTCAGGAGTTCCAGGAATGGCGCAATCACATTGGCGGACTGCTCTTGATGCCTGCCGACGTAAACCGCAGCCTCCAGGACAAGCCTTTTTCTGCAAAATCGCCTCATTATGGAAAGCAGAACCTGTTCGCTGCCAGTCTGACAGCAAGCGTATATCAGCATCAGCCCCAGTTTGCAGCGTTCCGAAACCAAACGTCTCTCCCATTCAAGGCTTATACGACTTTTGGCAAAGCAGAGCAGGCGGAGCGCCGCCAGCTTATCCTAGAGCTGGCTCACCACGTATGGTCTCCTGAGCGGCTCAAAGCAATCTAAGAAAGATTTTTAACGATGAACACCGTCGGACAAATTGAGCGCAAAACCCAGGACCGGGTCGTGCGGCTGTTCAAGCACACGCTCGGCTACGACTACCTCGGAAACTGGAAGGACCGCACTAGCAACACGAACATCGGGGAGGCGTTCCTGCGGGCGTTCCTCAAAAAAGGCAAGCACAACGACGAGCTAATCATCCGGGCGCTTTATGAATTCGGAAAAGTAGCCGGAGACACCAGCAAAAGCCTGTACGACCGCAACCGGGCCGTCTATGACCTGCTGCGCTACGGGGTCAAGGTCAAAACCGGCGTCAGCGAACACAACCAAACGGTTTTTCTCATTGACTGGGAACAGCCCGAACGCAATCACTTCGCGCTGGCTGAAGAAGTCACCATCAAGCCGCTGGGGGATGCTGCCCATGAGAAGCGCCCTGACATTGTGCTGTTCGTCAACGGCATCGCGCTGGGGGTGCTGGAGCTAAAGCGATCCACCGTGTCGCTGGCCGAAGGCATCCGGCAAAACCTGGACAACCAGAAAAAAGTCTTCATTGAGCCGTTTTTCTCCACCATGCAGCTTGTCATGGCGGGCAACGACACCGAAGGCATGCGCTACGGCACGATCCAGACGCCCGAAAAGTATTACCTCACCTGGAAAGAAGAGAGCAATATTCCTAATCTGCTGGACCGGCAGATCACGCAGATGTGCAGCAAAGCGCGGCTGCTGGAGCTTGTCCACGATTTCGTGGCCTACGATGCCGGGACCAAAAAGCTGTGCCGCCAGAACCAGTACTTCGGCGTCAAAGCCGCTCAGGAGTTCCTGACCCGCCGCGAAGGCGGGATTGTCTGGCACACCCAGGGGTCCGGCAAGAGCCTCACGATGGTCTGGCTTGCCAAATGGCTGCGGGAGAACCGCAAAGAGGCGCGGGTTCTAATTGTCACCGACCGCACCGAGCTGGACCAGCAGATCGAAACGGTGTTCAAGGGTGTCAGCGAAAAAATCCACCGCACCACAAGCGGCGCAGATTTAATTGCCGCCCTGAACGAATCCAAGCCCTGGCTGCTTTGCTCGCTGATCCACAAGTTCGGCGGCAAAGAAGACGGCGAGGAAGTGGGGGACATCGGCGCGTTCACCGAAGACATCAAAGCGGCCCTGCCCAAAGACTTCCGGGCCAAAGGCGATCTGTATGTGTTCGTGGATGAGTGCCACCGCACCCAGTCCGGCGAACTGCACCGCGCCATGAAGGCCATAGTACCGGACGCCGTGTTTGTCGGCTTCACCGGGACACCGCTTCTGAAAGCCGACAAGCAGAAAAGCATCGAAATCTTTGGCCGCTACATCCACACCTATAAATTTGATGAGGCCGTCAAAGACAAAGTCGTGCTGGACCTGCGCTACGAAGCGCGGGACATCGACCAAACCCTGACCTCCCCGAAGAAAGTGGACCAATGGTTTGAGGCCAAAACCAGCGGTCTGACAGACCTCGCCCGCGCCCAGCTTAAGCTGCGCTGGGGAACGCTGCGAAAAGTTCTCAGCTCGCAGGACCGCCTGGAAAAGATTGTGCAGGACATTCTGTTCGACTTCGCCACCCGCGACCGCCTGATGAGCGGGCGGGGGAACGCGATGCTTGTCTCCGGCTCCATCTTCCAAGCCTGTAAGTTCTATGAGCTGTTCGACAAAACCGATCTCGCAGGAAAAGTCGCCATCGTCACGTCGTATCAGCCCACAGCGGCAGACATTAAAGGCGAAGAAACCGGCGAAGGGCCGACTGAGAAGCTGCGGCAGTACGACATTTACCGCAAGATGATGGCAAGCTGGTTCAATGAAGACCCGGACAAGGCCGTCAACCGCAGTGAAGAGTTCGAGAAAGCCGTTAAAAAGAAGTTCATTGAAGAGCCGGGCCAGATGAAGCTGCTGATTGTCGTGGACAAGCTGCTGACCGGCTTTGATGCGCCGCCTGCGACGTATCTCTACATCGACAAGCAGATGCGCGATCACGGGCTGTTCCAGGCGATCTGCCGCGTTAACCGGCTGGACGGCGACGACAAAGACTACGGCTATATCGTGGACTATAAAGACCTGTTCCACAGCCTGGAATCGTCCATTCAGGATTACACCTCCGGCGCTCTGGACGGCTACGACAAGGAAGATGTGAAGGGCCTGCTGACCGACCGGCTGGCGCAGGGACGGCAGGATTTGGAAGACGCCCGCGAAGCCGTCAAAGCCCTGTGCGAGCTGGTGGAAGCGCCCCGTGATACACAAGCATACCTGACGTATTTCTGCGGCACGGAGTCCGGCAATGCCGCCCAGCTTAAAGACAACGAGCCGAACCGGCTGGCTCTTTACAAACTGACCGCCGCCCTCCTCCGCGCCTTCGCCAGCATCGCCAATGAGCTAGGGGAAGCTGGGTACACACCCGCCGAGATCGATGCCTTGAAGGCTGACGTGGACCATTTCGAGAAGGTACGCAGCGAAGTGAAACTTGCCAGCGGAGACTACATCGATTTGAAGATGTACGAACCGGCCATGCGTCACCTCATCGACACCTACATCCGGGCCGAAGAAAGCGAAAAGATTTCCGCCTTTGACGATCTTTCCCTGGTTCAGCTTATTGTCGAGCGCGGCGCAGCCTTCGTGGACGCGCTTCCTTCTGGCATCCAGGGCAGCCAGGGGGCTGTCGCCGAAACCATTGAAAACAACGTTCGCAAGCTGATCATCGACGAGACGCCGATCAACCCCAAATATTACGAAACCATGTCTTTGCTGCTGGATGCCCTAATCGCCCAGCGCAAGAGCGACGCCCTCAGCTACAAAGAGTATCTGGCACAGGTTGTAGAGTTGACCAAGCAGGTGAAGAACTCCGCCCCTGCCGCCGCCTATCCGGCGGAGCTGGACTCTCCGGCCAAGCGGGCGTTGTACGACAATCTGGACCGCAACGCGGCACTGGCCCTGGCTGTGAACACCAATGTCGTCCGGGAGCGGCAGGATGACTGGCGCAGCAGCCCCGTCAAAACCCGCAAGGTAAAGTATGCGATCAAGGAAGCCCTGTCCGGGGACGAAGCTCTCACTGAGCAGGTGCTGGAGCTTGTGAAGAACCAGAATGAATACTAAGTTGGACGACAAACCTTTGATGGATTCGCATCACATCCAAGTCCATAATTTGACCGTCGAAGTTGTTCGCAAGTCCATTAAGAATTTGCATCTGGGCGTTTATCCGCCTGAAGGACGTATCCGGGTTGCGGCTCCGCTTGCGGTCAGCGATGATGCCGTCCGGCGGGCGGTCATCGGCAAGCTGGGATGGATCAAGCGCCAGCAGGCAAACTTTCGCGCCCAATCACGTCAAGGTAAGAGGGAGATGATCGACGGCGAAAGCCACTACTTCCAGGGTCAGCGTTACCGGCTCCGAGTGGTTGAAGCATTAGGCCGCCCCAAAGTGATCCTGAACAAATCTCGGTTAGAACTGCATGTCCGTCCACAAGCGACCACCGAAGAGCGCGAGCGCCTGCTGCAACGCTGGTACCGTACCCGTCTCAAAGAGCTTGTGACGCCGCTTATTAAAAAATGGCAGCCGGTGGTGGGGGCAGAGCCGGCGGCATGGGGCATCCGAAAGATGAAAACCAAATGGGGTTCGTGCAACACGGAAGCATCCCGGATTTGCCTGAACCTGGAACTTGCCAAAAAGCCGGTGTCCTGTGTGGAGTACATCCTCGTCCATGAACTTGTTCATCTACAGGAGCGCCATCATAACGACCACTTCCGCGCCCTAATGAGCGCCGCCATGCCGCACTGGCAGACGCAGCGCGAAGAGTTAAACCATGCACCGCTCGGCAGCGAGACGTGGGACTATTGATGGTCAAGATGAAGAAGTGGGGGGATGTGCCAGCTTGCCGACATTTATCAATGACCCGCAGGTGGGAGCAGTTGCAATGCGAGTAAAACGGGTGCAGCACAAAGCGTGCCGCACCCGTTGCTTGTCTGAAGAATACCCAAACGAGTGGCACTCAGGTGTGGTCGGCGTTCTCCTTGTCGGCATTGAAACAACCCGGCGTGTCCGGGAGACATGACCCGTTTATAGTGCCGCCCGGATCGCCGGTCAGGTTCGCCGCAGGAGCGGCTGGGGCGGAATGGTCCTGCAACAGATCGGTTCTAAGAGGCGACAGGGCAAGCAGCAAGAGCAGGATGGCCGTAGTCCACAGGAACACGGCTTGTTCTGTGATGAACGCGCAGCGGACGAGTAGCGGAGCAGGTAGCTCCGGCAGACTGCCTAGAACACGCTCATTGAACTTGCAGCCGCAGACTCCTTCCGGCAGAACCGAGCGAAAGACTAGCAGAGTGTGGCCTAGTTTGTTCGTGACTGTGGCGGAGACGAGATACAGCATCGCGACGGTGAGGGCGATGAACTGAGAGATGATTGGCATGAGAGTTCTCCTGGCTTGTAGTCGTTCTAAAAACTGCAATGGGACGGCACATCATATGCCGTCCCATTCGAAGTCACCCGGCAACCGTGCTGTCAAGTACATGTCCCGCCGCTGGCTCGCCGAAGTCGGCCAGTTCCGCATCGATCCGTGAGATTTCACGGACAAGGCCGAGTTCTGCCCGCTTTATTTCCAGTTGCGCCTGCTTCGCGCGCAGTCCGCGTTCCCCAGTTGCAATCGTGTGCTGGAGGTCACGCTCAGCCTCAAAGTCTGAAAACTCGGCTTCGGCCATGACTTTGACCCTGCCATGCTTGATGCCCATGCGTTCCGCGTGCCACCGTTCAATTGAAATTTTTTCCCCGAGAGCCTCTAACTCCAGCTGGAGGGCATGATTTTCAAGGCGCCTGCACTTGGCTCGGCGGCAGGTCTGCACAATCGGTCGCAGCATACCTTCCGCCTCTGCATCGGCTTCCAATTTCTCGCCGTATCGGTAAACGAACGTCTGCCGATGCTCGAAGTCTTGAAGGTTTCGCTCATCGGCATCGGTCGCGTCAATATTTACGCCGGTTGCCTGGTCATCATCTTGATCCAGGACATCGGAACGTCCGTCATTGTCGCTGTCCAAGGTTCGCGCTTTGGCCTGGCGATCCCTTTTCATCTCCGCGAAGGCGAGTGCAAACAACAGCGGTGGCAGCTCGAAGGCAGCGGCGATCACGGCGAAGAAGCCCTGCAGAAGCGTCGGATGGAAGACCTGTGAAAGCGGGCCTCCCAGCGTATCCGACATTCCTGTTTTGACATCATCGGCACCCAGAACGGCAGGCTGTGGACAGGGCGGCATATCGTATCTCTCCGCCGTCATTGCCGATCTGATGGAAGCATGCAGATTGGCAGCCTGATTATAAGCCTTTTGAATTTGCGGCCATGCCTGCGCTGGTTTGTCGAGTGCAATCCGGGACGTATCGAAGGACAAGGCTTCCACCTCCTCCTTTTGATCGTCTATGAGCTGCTTTCGCTGATTGGCGCGGTCCAGTCCAACTTCCTCGTCGCTTGCGGCTTGCAGGGCAGCAGCGTCTTGGACCGGCCGTTGCTGGGCTTGAAACTCCCGCGTCCGGGCCTTTGCAATTGCATCGTCAAGCATCGCCGACTCATGCCCTAGAGCTGCGAGATCGGCTTTCTTCACGCCGCTGACAATGTCTGAGACGCTCTGAATGCCCTGCTGGACTTGGGATTGAATTACGACTGGCCGGTCGAGAGTCGTTTGTTTAGCGCGATGGAGCGAGTTAAAAAATATCCCGTCAAACTGGGCCGACACGAAAAAGCACAGGAGCCAGGCACACGCGAAAAAAGTTGCTGCTCTTTTGCTTACTGCATGTGAAAGTTCCCATCCAGCCGCGCTGATGGCGATTTGTAATCCTATACCTGCCAGCAGGGCGACGCCGACGTTGAAAATCGAGAGAAAGCCGCCGAAGTTCGAGATCAGGCTGAGAGCGGCCAACGCAATACTGTATGCAATCCACTTGCCGCCAGTGTTCGCGCTCAGGGCGTTTAAGAGGCGGTAATCCAGAACTGGATGCAGAAGTGCTAGGCTACTTCGCCGAGTTTGTGAGGCGGGGCTGGAAAAGGTGTTTTCCGGTTCCTCGTCAGTGTGACCCCGCATCAGGTTCCATTTTTCCTGCACGGCATTTATGAATGCCGTGATCGACTGTTTCAGTGTCATTTGTTTCCCTCAAGTCTGTGTAGGTAGGTAACACAACATCAGCGATCTGCATGAGTACGCCTCCATTTTCAGGAGAAACAAGATGCTTACAATGCCGACTGCCTGCCGTTTACCTAATAAGTTGACAGAGGGGACAGGAAGGGGTACAACCAAGTTGTCCTTTCTCTTCCCCTCGATGAGGCTGGACGGGTTACATCCTACTCAATCCTTCACGATTGGGTTTTCCAATGGCGAGCCTGTTGTAGCAGGCTCGCCATTTCTCGTTATTACTTCCCTCCTTTTTGCAGATGACAAGATTTGCAGTACAATCTTGTATCACGGTCTATGTCGCTACGCGTGATTGCGTCGTCTGTTGGGGTATTATACCGCAAGCAAAGATCAAATCATCGAGTTATTGTAAATTATCGTAATTATTTTCAATCGGAAATAATATTGCTGCTACCGCTTTGATAAACTCACGATGATATGAAGTGTCAGTTACTTCTGTAGCGAGAGAAAATTCTTTGAACAGCATCGACGAGAAAAACACCATAAAGAGGCATTATAAAGAGGATGAGGAAAAACACGAGAAGCTTGAACTTTGATACGCCGGATATCGATGATACTACCGGCCCGGAAAAGGCATTGGCGTCGCGAAACCTTTTGGGGAGCTTCATTCGCGCTAAGCGGCGTTCTTTGAAGTTGACGCTTGTGACTGTCGCGGACTCGCTCGGCTGCTCGGTCGGGTTCCTGTCACGGATGGAACTCGGACAAGTGCCTGGGGGACCGACCTTAAACTTTTTAGAGCGCCTTGCAGATGTTCTGGAAATGGACCTTATCAGGCTAGTGGATCTCAAAGAGGAAGATGCCAAAGCTACACAGGAGCGAAATGACCGGCTTGATGGCGATTTAGCGTCCATGACGGAGCTTGAGCGACAGATGCTGGTCAACTTCCGCGCAACAGATGATCGCCTTCAGCATTATCTTGTCGAGCAAGCGCAGCTCAGTCGCGCTATGGGAAATCGAGCGTATCGGGTTCCAGATATTACCGCTGGGCTCCTGAATGCTGCGGATGATCCTGTTAAGTCACAATTCGAACAGTTAGCTGGTGCCTATGAAGCACTAGGAAATAGATTACATACACTGCAGCGATTGTCGGAAGCATTGGAAGCCTTTGAAAACGCGGAGAAAATCTACGAAAGAACAGGGCGGCTGGCGGCGGCGGGGCGAACATGGTTTTTCAAGGGGCGGGTGACACGCGAACTGAGCAGGGATAAGGACGACAACCGGTCAACCGATGAGGTGCGCTACCACATTGCCACAACCGACTACTATTTCAGCCGTGCAGATCGTTTATTTCAAGCTGCGCTGGAACAAGCGCATGACCAGGCGTTGCTACCTGAAGAAACAGAGCGTATCCCAGAGAACCTTATGCTGTGGGCGCTCAACGATATCCAAACCGCACGCCTGTTCATGCGTGACGCGCCTCCCGAAACCCGTGCTGAAACATTCCGCCGGCACAAAGAACATGCGAGCGACAAGCAGCAACGTGCCCGCGTCCTGTATGAACAATGGATCGCTGAACTGACGGCGCATATTGAGGCGTCTAATCCACTGAACACTCAGTCTGGATTCACTCAGTTTGAGTTGCTGGCCGAGACGTACCACCGGCTGGCAAGCCTGCACTCGAACATTGCCGCGCAAGAGATCCGTTACACGGCCATCCTGAGGGAAAACGGCTCGCCGTCCAGTGAGGATAAGGACGGACCCGGCACCAATTTTCAAGAAGGCGCGAAACGTTTGGAGAACGAACTTGCAATGAACCGCGAGGCGGCACATTTCCACCAAGAGCAATATGCTGCTCTGTTTAGGAAGGCCGTTGAGGCGCGGCGGGAGTTAGCTCGCCTCGCCGTGACCCAAGAGACTCGGGATCGCCAGTTGAACAAGCTGGCTAACAACCACCTGTCGTTGGCCTACGCGCTGGAACATTATTCGCCCCAGACCGTTCCATATGCCGAAGTACTGTACCAAATCCTGCTCGCGGAACTGATCGACCGCATGCTGCCGCCGGAATACGATCCGGGACAGCGTAAATCTCTGCTGTTGTTGACAGCCTCGACGGAAGGGGACTCTGACTTAACTGAAGAAATGCGAACAGTAATTCGGCGACAAGTCGAGAAGAAAACTGCCACCGTTGACCTAGGGACACGGCAGCAGCCGCTCCTCATTTATGACATTGAGTATTCGGCTTCATAACCGAGAACCCCTAGTCGGTGCTTGACCTGCGCCCTCACCGGCGAGGAGAAAACATAGTATTGGATATCCTAAATGAGAAACTCCATGCAATAGACGTTGGAATAGGGGACGGACGACTTCTAGGGTCCAAGGGCACGCACAAAGAGGATAAGTTGGAACCCACGCGGCTGTTCTTCGGCGGGAATGTCTATACGAACAGTGGCCCGCTCGTGGAGCGGCGCTTCGATCAGGAGTTTGTCACCCAACAGCGGGTCCACCGGATGGTTCTGCCGGATCTGGAGCAAAAGTTCACGGCCATTCTGACGGGGCGAGGGTGGCAGCGCCTGCCTGAACTTGCTCCCGGAATACCGTACCCTGGGATTGAGGAGTGGGTCACCCTTCAAATTAGTTCGGGGCACGGCGTCAAGTTCTACCCGTGCTTCATCCACGACCAACAGGGGATAACGCGGTTTCTTAAAGTGCAAGTGACCCGAAAGAACGGGCGCTTTGGGGTGGAGACGGATCGCATCATAGTTAAAGAAGCCAGGATACTTCAAAGTGGGCTTCTTCCTATATCGACACCTGCCTATGTGGACCACGGCGAAGGCGGGGAAAATACGCTTGCTTTTTTGTGTGTCGAGGCAATCAATGTGGAAGATGGGCAAGTGCGCTCCGGTTCGGAATGGTCGCCTGACATCAGCAACAGTGCGGCCGCTCAAATCCACATACTGGAACGCATTCCCTTGAAACGGCTCGATACCATATTCACGGAAGAAGAAAGCCAAGGAGCAGGGGGCAGCGCGAATGTCGCCAACTTGATCAAACGAGCGGGCGCACATCTTGACGCGGACCTTCGCGCTGATATTTTAACCCTTGCCGGCGGGGTGCCTCCGCCAAACGTGTTCACCCATGGCGATCTGACCCTGGACAACATCATCGTGTGCGCTGATGGGGATACGGAGTTTATCGACTGGGAAACGGCGGCAGTTGGATTCTTAGGGCGCGATGCCAGCAAGCTGCTTGCGGGACTCAGCGAAAATCCGGCAGCAAGAAGTGCGTTTATACGCGCGTATGTGGCAGAAGATGATGGAACGCTGGATCGCCAGCGTTTACGTTGTCTCTACCTCGGCAAAGTCGCCGAGAATCTCAACCATTTGGTATGGCGCTTGGAAAGAATGACGCCAGCGCTCGAGTCAAAGTATCCTGGAATCAGGTCCCAAATCCAGGAGTTCCACACGAACATCCGCCAAGATGTCTCTGAGTATCGCGATCAACTCCATCTATATTCAGGAACAAGAACTCGCCCTTACGCCTGACCCGCTTTGGTTTCGGCAATGAACACACTTCCAGAAGCGCGTCCCAGGGACGCTCCGCCAGCGCGTAACACAATAGGGGCATCAGGCTGGGCGATTGCGCCGATCTTGTCGTGGGTTCCCTGCCGAATCGTGCGCTGATTCGCACAGATAGACTCAAGAGTGACAGATGAACTTTAGGATCACAAGGATAAACTGCCAAAGAATCCGTCGACCCTGTACTGTTTGGTAATCGGTCTTTGTTTGGTGTATGGTGTCCGCATGGCAATAACGGTAATCAATGAAGCGGTCTCCGTCGTGCTGGTCATCGACGAAGCGCGGCGCACGATCGAACCGCGCAAGGTCTTTTGACGAGGATGAGAATACCGGCTGGTCGAGCTAGGCATGGCGCATAGCGAGCGGCGGGGGACCACCAAGCAGCACGTCTTCACCGGCTCCTTCGGCCCGCTCGACATGATGCTGCGCCTTGACTCCGAGACGCTGGCTGTCACGCTGGTCGCCGTCAGCGACGGTGAACCCGGCTAGTCTACTTTGCTGTGGCTCTTCCCCTGAACCCCAACCCGCCCGACGTCCTGCATGTGGACCTCAACGCCGCTTTCGCCCGCGCCGAGCAGCAGGCGTGGCCCCGGCTGCGCGGCAAGCCCGTCGGCGTCACGCCCTTCCCCAGTCCCGGCGGCGCGATCATCAGCCCGTCCTATGAACTGAAAGCGGCCGGCGTCAAGACGGCCATGCGGATCAGGGACGCCCGGCTCTTGTCCCCGAACCTCATCCTGAAGCAGTCCATCCCGCCCCTCTACCGCGAAGTCCACCGCCGCTTCTGCTGCATCTTCCGCAACTACAGCCCCGACGTGTACCCCAAATCAATTGACGAGGCCGTGATCTTGCTGCGCGGAACACCTGCCCTGAAAACCCGCAGCATGGAAGACATTGGGCTTGAGATCGAGGCGCGGGTCAAGTAGGAGATCGGCTCCTGGATGCTGGTCAACGTCGGCATCGGCCCGAATGCCTTTCTCGCAAAGACCGCCGCCGGCCTGCACAAGCCCGACGGCTTGGACCGCATTGACGCCGCCAACCTGCGCGAAACCCTGGCAACCCTAACCCTGACTGACCTGACGGGGATCAACGTCCGCTATGAGGCGCGGCTGAACGCCGCCGGCATCACCACGCCGCTTCAGTTCCTGGACGCCGAAGCCGGGTTTTTGTGCCGCGAAGTGTTCCACTCCATTGATGGCTTCTACTGGTACCGCAGGCTTCGGGGCTACGAGGCCGAGCTGTTCACTCACGATCGGCAGACCTTTGGGAACTCGGTGCAGCTCTCGCATCCAATCTCACCGGAGCGGGTACTCTTGGGGATCATGAATAAGCTCTGCTACAAGGCGAGCGCCCGGATGCGGCAGGGCGGCTTTGCCTGCCGGACGGTGCAGCTCATGCTGCGCTACGCCGATGGCACGTTCTACCGGGACCACCGGACCCTAGACCTGCCGGTGTCCTCAATCGGGGACGTATTCCGCACAGCGGTCCTCTGTTTTAACCGACAAAAAGGCCGGGGCGGGCTGGACCAGCGGGCCGTGACCAAAGTCTGCATTGATCTCTACAATCTCAGCGAAGCGGCCTGCCAGCAGGAGCTGTTCCCGGACGGGGACGTGGCGCGGGACCGGCGGCTGACGGAAGCGATGGACGCAGTCAACCGGCGCTACGGAATGTACGCCTGCACCTCGGCGCTAGTGGCCGGCCTCGACGAGTACGTCCTGGACCGCATCCCATTTGGAGCAGTGCAGGATCTGGAAGAGTTGTATGCGGATCAGGTGCCGTTTCCTGTGCCAGCAGCAGACTGGGGTGCTTGATGGACGGCATCAACGATGTCGTCGAACTGCCCTTGATGACAGCGGTACGAGAAGCATCGGATCACAGCACAAAGTGATCGACGTTCATGTGAAGCCGGAAGAAATGAGCGGTTTTAGCGCCTTATCAAATCGCACACGGGCAATATCTCAAGCTGGCGCATGAAACCTGTCATGTCAGTACATGGTGCAATTGATAAGCACTGAACTCCTGTGATTATACGCACGCCAGAAGCACCGGCTAATGAAGGAGATAGTCCCCATGCACAAAACCTTCGACGCTGTTTATTCCCATCCGTATTTCGAGTCGTGTTACCGTAACTGTTGCCGCAGCCGTGCCATTATGGTATGGAGGCGTTCAGCGCGCAACGCCCGCGTTTTGCAGCAGGGCGATAACGCTCTTGTCGCGCCGGGTTCCTGCGGCCAAGCTCAGCGGCGTGTCACCCTGTGCGTTCTTAGCGGTTGGATCGGCCCCTCTATCCAGCAGCATCCGCACGCTGCCGGGCGTGCCAAACTCAGCGGCGGCCATCAGCGCGGTCCAACCATCCGGCTGTCGCAGGTTCACGTTTGCGCCGTGGGCGAGCAGCAGCCGGACGTCGTCGGAGCTGTGTGCTTCGGTGGCGGCCCACATCAGGGCCGTCAGGCCGACGTGCGACCCGGATGTCTTCTGTGCGTTCGCGTCCGCTCCCGCATCGAGCAACAGCGCGAGAATCTGCGTGGTCTGCGGGCTATCACCCGCGGCGAGTGCCGACATCAAAGCCGTTTCGCCCTCGCTGTCGCGCGTCTTAGCGTTCCCCCCGCGCCGGAGCAGCAGCCTGACAAGGTCAGGCTCGAGCTGAGTGGAGCCGGCGGCGAAGTTAAGCGCATCCGTGCCGTCGGCGGACCGGGCGTGAATGTTCGCCTTGCGGGCGAGGAGCATCTCCGCGACCTGACAGGATCGCGCGGCGGCGGTGGCCGAGTCGTCGCCGGACAGGATCGTCTGTGCTGGCGGCTCATTGTCTACGTCAGAGGTGTTTCGGTCGTCCATGATATTCATAGCTGCCCCCATGGCGGGTCCGGCGGCGCACCACATCAAGGCCGTGAGGCCGTCCTTGTCTTTCGCGTTTGGGTTCGCCCCGGCGTCGAGAAGAAGCCGCACTATTTCGACTTCCTGGTCCTCTGCGGCCCACATGAGCGCGGTCTGCCCGTACTTGTCTTTGGCGTTGACACTCGCGCCGTGTCGCAGAATCACCTGCACGTCGCTGAGCTGGTTGCCGTTCACCGCTCGAATCAGCGCCAGATCGGGGCTGACCCTCGCCCGCGTCGGGCCAGCGGTCGCGGGCGTAAGTAGCCCGGTCAGCAATAGCGTCACCATGCCTCTAAAATGATGTTTTCTCATACTGTGTCTCATTTTGGGTCCGAGAGCGGCAGAATGATACCATCCCACTTCTAGTAGAAGGTGAGATTTGTCGCCTGGGCGAACGGCGGGACGCTTACCCCGCCGGGGCAGCCTTCAGATCACCAGCATGTCGCCGGGGCACATGAAGGTGATGGCCCCGGTAAGACCGGGCCGGTCTGCCTTGACGCCGCCACCCTTATCCTCGAAGATTTTCTCGCAGCCGGCTCTTGAGAGCGCATCGCATTACAGTTCCAGTTTCTGATCCTAGTTAGAGACCCGCGCATATCCCACGATCATATTGAACCTCTTCTTATCTCTTTTTCTGGTCTTCGTCTCTTCTCCCGGTTATACCCGACCGGATGAAACACTGATAGTTGAACAGCAAAGGAGACGGTTCATTTAGAAGAAGAGCCGCCCGGCTCGTGCGGCTTGTTTGTTTGTCAAAGGTTCGTTTAAGAGACATGGTCCGTAGTGGTGGCGCTTTCCGAATGCGTCGGACGAGAGCCTGCTGATCCCTATGCAAATCTGGCGGCCAGTCTGCTTTTGGCGACATGGGCCGTGGCCCTTATCCAAGCTCACAGCGTTTTAAGCAGAGACGCAATACAATGGAAGCAGAAGCCGTCTTTCTCGCTGTCGTTGATAAAGGAACCATCGGCCTAAAAGCCGCATTGGCAAGTACGCCTCACGCTGGACGTCCGGACACTTCCGTTGCTAAGATGCTCCGCTAAGTAAGGAATCGCCTGGTCGCCGGCAGGAGCTTTAGATATGAGGAGTAGATCTTTTGTAAGACCAGAACAAAATTTGAATGAAGATCCCCACAAAAGCCACCGCCACAACGTCAATAAAAAGCTTGGCAAACGCCGCACCTGTGGGCTGCCACCAACGGAAATATGTCCAAATAGGACCAACGACCTCGTTCGCTATAGGCGGAACCGCTACCAGTCCAGCGACTAGAGATAACAATCTCCCCCTTCGGTCGACTCTCCTCGCTTCGATCAAAGCCGTTTCTGATGCCTTGATTTCCAATGCCTCGTTGATTCGCTCTTGTAAAGACGGAACTCCGAAACGTTCCCAGCCCGCCTGTAACAACTCACGCAATTCAGTGAAGTGGCTTGCACCGCTCATAACCTGTCTGAGTGACACAAGATCGCGCCTTGCCCGCAGAACTGCCTCCGGTGTCGAGTGTCCAACTACGCGCTCGTACAATCCCCTGTGCAGCATATAGCCGTATTCTAACATCTCAACAATCGTTTGATTAGCGTAGACAAAGGTCTTACGGCCCATACCAGCATCGTTTTCATATGAGGCAAGACCTTTTTTGGCACACACCCATAAAGTTGATGCGATACCGATATATGAGATGTAGTCATCAAATGCTCGGCTGTTGTTCGGAAGATCATCAACTACCCTTGTAAAATCCGTTCTCCAATTTTTGGACATGATCTGGCGAAAATCATTACGATAGCATCTTTCGTTTTCCTCAGCAGTTTCTCTCTGATTTTCGTATTGGAGTAAATAGATGTGTGGTCTTCCAACCCAAAAAGGCCCCATTTGGGGAAATTCATCAGGGCCACGAAGGAGGAAGTCTAAAGGCTTACGATGCTTGACCAACGCAAAACCCACGACACCAACAATAGTTAATGCGAGATTGGATAGCGTGTCGTAATCCGCCTCTTCCTCATTTGTAAGTGGTGCCAGATCGAAGTTGAACTCTCCCTCTTCACAGCTAGAAGTTTTTTGATTGACTGCCTTAAGGTAAGACTTTTCAAGAATCAGCAGCGCGACTCGTGCTCGAAGTGAAGAAATTTTTTTTGAGTAGAGATATGCAGTCGGAGCAAGCCTAGCTATTGCTGGGGGAACCGATATTTGCTTGATTGCTTTTCTCGGCAAGTCCAAGTAGTCTTTGATGAAATCTTCTGTTTTGCATCCTGTTTCAGGACTTAACATCTGGAACTCTATCAATACAACGCCGGAAGCGTAAAGCTTCAAGTTGGGATAGATGTAAAAGAGCCCCTCCTCTCCTAAGTCGAGGTCACAACGCCCCAAAAACGCTCTAATATATGCTTCTGGCGGCAAATTCTCGTCATCACCAAACTGGCGAATCTCGTTGAAGCGCAATGAGCAAGCCTGTAACCAAGAAGCCTTTGCAAAAGCGTTTAAAGACATCTTAGCATCGTTAGGTGCGAGAGAAATACTTGCTTTGTCTGAATTTGAGGACATTCGAATGGAGGTGCGTCCTTCACAGATTAAGTTATTCGACTCCCAAAACGTCTTTCCATCCCGATGTAAAGCACATACCGCGATGCCAGATTCTACTAAAGCACGTCCCGCTGCTTCAAGGTCTTGCACTTCCACCGTGAAAAATGTTGAGTAAGTGTGCCAAAGTTGCCACTCATTTAAAACCATAGGGTTACTGTACCTCAATAACTAAGTACCGAGGTACGGCAAAAAGTTGCAAAATCGGCCCCAAAAACTCAAAGAAAGTTGAACCCGCCAGCGCATCGGCATGCCAATCGTTTACCAGCAGGGCAGACGGCTCCAAGACATGCCAGCTCTACCACAAAAATCCACAGCCGCCGCCCCGTGCGCCGCCGAAGCCGACTTTGTTCGGACCACCCGATAGATCACAAAGACGCGCTGCATCATTCGCCGCCAGCTGCTTAGGCTGCAGCACGCCGCCGCGCAGAAAGTTCGCAATCAATCATGGACTTTGCCGTCAACGATTTTGGAGGAGACACCATACTGCAATGACTACGCTATTCTGCAGTGCGCTAAGTCTGGCGCTCAGAAATAGAAAGTTATGGTCAGCACGCTATTTCGTTCAAGAGACTATCCTAAGTGGATCAGTTGATGGGGTTGACAGCCGCTTGGCTTGCTGGGATACCATGAAGCCATGAACAACAGCAAGCCATGAACAACAGCACCCGCCATCTTTTGGAAACCTTCATTGTCTCTACTGCTGAACTCTCTGCACTTACGGGTGTGCCGATCATCACCCTTCAGAAGCGGGTTGAGCGCGGGCAGGTGGACTGCGTCAAGAAGGGGCGCACCTACCTGTTTGACCGCCGCGACTTCGCTGAACAGATCGCGGCGCCGGCCGACGGCCCGAAGTAGCTGGACCCTCGCACGTAGACAGGGAGGGCGACGGAATGGGAATAAATCTGTTCTCGGAATGAGAATGGACTTGATCGGGCACCATGGGGCGCGTCACCGCACGCGAACACACCGGAAACGAAGCATCTGCTTAAGGCAGCCTTGACTTCGCGCCGCACCCGGAGCTTGTTGCTCGATAAATGTATGCAAGTATTGACAACGCTTGTCGTTTCTTGTATACATAAGTCATACAAGTAACAGACGTTCATGACCGCACCGCACCGTTTCCCGCTCGGCAAGCTTCTCACCACCCCCCGCGCTCTTGGCGTCCTTCAGGCATCCGGCATGACGCCGCTTGCTCTCCTAGCCCGCCACGCTGCCGGCGATTGGGGAGACCTCGACCCGGAAGACAAGCAGCTTAACGAGCGGGCGCTCCAAGACGGCGCACGCATTTTCTCCGCCTATCGCTTCGCCGCCGGTTTCAAGGTCTGGATCATCACCGAGGCCGACCGCAACGCGACTACGGTGCTCCTCCCGGACGAATACTAACCGAAGAGAACCTGCACGCCTTCTCTTCCCGCACACATTACAAACCCTCTTCTTCAGCATCCCTTATGACCAAGCACCTCCAAACCACTCACCTTAAAGCGGACGCTTTCCAGGCTCACACGCTTCCAGACGATCTTCCCGAAGAGAGCGCCGTCGCCATTGCAGCCTCCATGGTGAAAGTTGCTCGGGAAGTCGCCGGCGTGGACATCGGCGTCACGCGGGAGATGCTTCCTTGCCGAATCGTCAACGTTTCCAACTTTGTCGTCACTCTTCCCCCAACCCTTACCCAAGAGCAGCGTGCGGAACTTGACTACTGGCTTCGTGAGGTCTGCGGAAATATTCGGTACGCTGGCGAGTGACCCGGACACAGGCACAGAAGTAGGCCGGGCCTCTAAGAACACTATGTAAAGCGCGTTGAACCCGTCAAAAAGGGGCAGTGCAAACGCACTGCCCCATGGGTCATATCGCGGTCCTAAAACTCCTCTGGCAGCAGCAGGAGGGTGACTGAGCGGTCCGGCTCGGTTACAACCCAAACGGTCGTAGTCGCGGGCAATGGGTATTCCACAGGCAAAAGATATGAGGATGTCACCCGTTCCCCTTTGTTCCACGGGATACCATTGCCGCCGTGTTCGCCTCGGTCGCCTCCTGCGTGCCTGTCCAGCAGCATCTGCGGGTCGACGCCAGAGCGATCACAAGCGGCGAGCGCGTTGGTCGTGGCATAGATCTGTCCCAGGGCTTGCCGAGCCGCTTTCCTTGTTCGTTCCACATCTCTTTCCTCCTCGGCGCGCACTTTAGCAGAACACGAGGCGCACGGGAAGAGGCTGCCGCCTGTGTTCAGCAGGAGGCAGAGGGACGGGCAGCAGACAAATCGAGGGAACAAAGAACCGCCGCCCGCCCCCAGGGTTATTGGGAGAAAGTTCCAATTTCGAGAGAGGATAGAACATTTTCCAGTCAGGGAAATGTGAGAGAAGAAAGAGAAAGCCGGCTCACCCGATCCGTCCTACCGCTCTGAGGATGGCGTCCTGCCGGGTGGGGGCTGGTAGGACACCGATTGGACCTGCGGCAGGAATGGCTGCTGGCTGCCCCCAGAGACCCGCCACAGCCCGAAGTCATCCGCTGTCAGAACAGACTGCGGGTTGAACCAGGCCGCTACGTGCGTCTCACGAAGCAGCGCATCCACCCAGGCGCAGCGGGCCAAGTCCGGGCAGATCACCAGCAGCCGCGCCCGAGGCCGCCCAACCAGGGCCGTCAGATCCGGCAGGGCGAGCAGCCGGGCATACTTGCTGGCTTTGTCCCGCCATTGCCTGGCCGGCTCGGTGGACCGGTCGCACTCGATCAGGGCGCACAGCGCCTTGTCGCCCACAGGGATCGTCAGCACGGCGTCCGGCACTAAGTCGCCGGGCAGCCGCACTGTGTAGCGGACCTGGGGCGCAGTCAGCCCGGCGGTCCGGCAGGCGGCGGCGGCCCAGGCGGCCACGTCGCGTACCAGCAGCTCGTGCTCCAGTTTCCAGGCGGGTGGGGGAACGTAGCGCTTGCCCCCGATCCGCCGTGCGCCCGTCTCAGTCAGCCCTCGCACGGCGGGGGCGTTCTGCGGGCTCATGGAAGCCGTCGGGGGACCAGGGAGAACAGTGAGGAGCTGCGCGTCGAACAGGCGGCGGGCGGTGCGCTGGCAGCCCTTGTCGGAGCGCCCGAGCAGGCGCGAAAGCTGGGGCAGCGTCACAGGCTGGTGGTAAGACACGGCCTCCAGCAGGGACCAGTCGTAGGCGTTAAGGAGAACGTGGCGCGGGGAGGGCACCCAGCGGCTCTGACGCCCCGGAACCGGCATTTCCTCGGGCGGCTCTGAAGATATAGAGGCATCTGGTTTAGTGGCATGTTGTTCGTGCGAGTTTGGTTCAGAAGAGTTCAGCATGATGAGGGAGCGTCCGCATCGGTCAGGAATGCCTCGACTGTTGAAGAAAGTTCGATGATTAGGAAAGTTCGATGATTTAAGTTGGACGATTACGAGAGGCCGTCATTGCTCCAGTCGATGCGGTTAGGGGCGGAATGATCGGCTCCAGGTGGTGTGCCCTCGTCTTTATCGTACTGGCCTTGAGGGAGGTGGTCAGTCCCACTGGCTTCATTACCGCTGCCTCTTGCTTCGCTGCTTGCAGAGTGCCTTGATTTTGCCTGTTCCTTCCGGCCCCACTCTCCGTCCGAGGCTCCCAATCGGGGGAGGGAACGCCCGATCACGGCCTGAATCCCCGCACGGCGCCGCTCCGGCATACCTTCCCATTCGTCTGTGTAGAGGCGTGCGCCCTGACGCTCCCAGCCTGAGGCCGGCTGAGGGTCCAGATCGGCCACACGCACGATCCGGGGAATGCCCTCGCCCACCTGCACCAGGCAGTGCTGTGGCCCCAGGTCCGCTGTACGGCTGCCCCAGTTGTCGCCCAAAACCCGGTCCACAAGACGGGCATCTTCCGGGCCGAGGCGGAAGAAGCATTTAAGCCCTGCGTTCGTGAGTGCACTCTCTCGAAGATTCCCTGAAAGCTGGCTCAGATATTGGCACGCCAGCAGCAGAGACAAACGGCTTTCTCCTCCCTCAGAGAGCGTGCGCTCCATCCGTCCGCCCGAAAGCCGGTCAATCTCGCCCGCCTCATCGGCCAGCAGCACCACCCGGCCAGCCCCGGCTGGCTCAATAGCGGCGGCGAACAGGCGGCGGGCGGCAAGCGCACCCAGAGCGCCCGCTCCTTCCTCACTGAGCCGTTTGCGATCCAAATGGAAGCAGGCCAATTGTTGGCGCTTCCAGAGTGACCCCATAGAGAACGTGTTGCGCTCGGCGCACAGGCATTGCTCGAAGAAGGGGATGTCCAACACAGGCAACAGCTTGTTGAGAACAGGATCGGTGTCAGTGTCCCGGCCCGTGACCCGGTCAAGCAGGTACTGGCCTAGATGCGACTGAACGCCGCTGCCCGCCAGCGCCTTCGCATACGCCGGGCTGCCGATGAGGGTAGGAAGCTCGAACAGGGACAGCCGCCGTTCTGCCAGGAGCATCAGGGCGCTGCGGAAGAGCGTGTCCATCTTGGGACCCCAGGAAGTGCCGGCGAGGGCTTTGAACACCCCGAGGATTTCCCCGACTGCTTCACGCCCTTCCAAGAGAGGGTTCCAGCCCGGACCTGGGGGAGCTGAAGGCAGGAACAGAGTGCGGTCCTGCGGCCCTAATCCTGCGACGTCGGCGACAGCGCAGAGCCGGCCCAGGGTGAAGCTGGCGCCCTTGAGGTCTAGGGCAGCTACGCTCGCCCCGTCGGCAAGCGCTTCACCGGCCAGCAGCAGGAGAAGCCGAGTCTTGCCCATGCGGGTCGCCCCGACGACGAGGGTATGTCCCATCACTGCCGCAGGGAGTAGGGCTTCTTCAGGCGCGGCGGAATGGGCGCGGAACGTGTCGGCATAGTACCCCAACCATGCTCGGCCTGGCCGCGCACCCGGCGACCAATCCTCCTGTACGGGAGGCGGAAGAGGGGCAGGCAACACACGCGTCTCCGGTAGAAGGGCTGGCGGAACTGCTGGACGGACTGGCGGGACCGCTTGAAGCGCTAGCGTAGCCTCCTCGGAAACGGCTTGGAGTGGCGGGTCTGGCTGGCGTCCTAAAGCGTTTATCTGCGCCTGTCGGTCTGTTAGGCGCTTTTCCGCGACTGCTTGGCGATGCCGCTGACGCATTGCCTCGTATTCTTCGCTGTAAGAACTCACTGAAATCCTCCAATTGAGCACACCCGATGATCAAATCTGTTTAGCCATAAACATGTATTCATTATTACACGTCGTCCGCTTCCCATTCGGCGTCTTCAACAGCGCGGAGAGACTTCATCAGGTGTTTTTGCCGCTCGGCCTCGATTTTTCGTTGGGCGAGTTGGGCCATGGCCGCCGCCACCGGATCATTCTGGGGGGATTGGGAGCCGGACTGAGGCCTCGTTGGGGATAGGGTAGGAGTAAAAATGCCAGCCTTTCGCTCCTCCTCTTCCACCTGCTGGCGTAGCGCGTGGAGCTGCTGCATCTTCAGGGCCTCTTCCTTTCGTGCCTGCAGCTCGGCTTGGGCCCGCTTGTACAGCACTGGGTCCGCCGTCAGCTTGGAAGGAGAATCTGGACTCGACAGGAGCTTTTGAATCTCTTTCCTCTCTTTCTGTTCCTTCTCCGCCCGCCGGCCTCGTATCCCAGCTCGTATCCATCCCACAATGGTGGCGAGCCACAGGAGAACGGTGATCGCTTTCAGCAGGACTTCCTGGGAGTCGCTTGCTAGCGCCATAAGAAGGTATGCGAAAACAAACAAGCAGCCCCAAACATTGCTGTTCATCCCGAGGACCTTGTCGTCGTTATCCGTATTGTTTACCATGAGCCAGAGTTAGCCATGCGTTCCCTGATTCCTTCCTGGCGAACGGACACAAAGAATAATTTTTGCAGCGCGGGCACCAATGCGTGACACAAAAAACCCGCCTGCCGGATTGGCAAACGGGCGGGTTGAGGGTGGCGTAATTGCGTGCCTCGAGGGTGTAGAACTGCCCACCCGCTGCCGGTCTTGCACAAGACTGATCCTCAGCGCACGCACTGAGTCGCTGGCTCTGCGGCAAACGGGCGGGACTTGGCCCGCAGAAAGCAACGCCTTCTGTGAGCGGCTGCCATCCTTGGCGGCCTATGGCGATAATAACCTGATGCCAGATCCGCTCAACGTGCGGTGCATGAACGGAAACATGTCAGCTACTGGTCGCGGAACGGGTCGTCCTGCTCAAACTGAAGCCGGCGGTAGGTCGTTCCGGCTTTTTGCCGGCGGGCTTCCTCCACGAAGATGCGTGTTACTACTTCGCTTGGCACATGGCCGTCTCGTTTCAGCTTTGCGGCGTAGCGCGTGAAGTTCATCGTGCCGGTCTGGGACAGCGTGTGGGCGAAGGTTTGTCCGCTTTCTTCCTCCTGCCAAGCGATCCACCAGCGCGGGAAGCAGCCGCCGTCTCGGTCTTCGCAGGGGCCGCACTCGCGTCCTGGCCTCCCCACGTCGGAGGTCTGCCGGTTAGAGGAAGCGCAGAACACACCGCCGTCTTTGTCTTTCATCACACGCACGACGCGGCTCTCGATGATCGTGCCGACGAACTCGGCGACTTCCAGGTCCAGGTTCTTGCAGACCAGCAGGCCGCGCGGGGCGTCTAAAGAGACCCAGGCAAGCTGCGGGCCAAGTTCTTCCTGTCCATCTAGTTCCGGCGCAGGGCCAGTGGCGGACAGGGAACTCTCCTGCATCACGTCGTTTTTCAGGGTTAGGTCCTGCTTCTTAGGCGAAGCCGAAGTTCGCTCGTTTGGTGCCGCGTCTCGCTGCCGCAATAGGGGTGCCGAGACAAACGGGTCTGTGTAATCGCTTTCGTGGTCCTCGGCGGTTACGGGCCGCGTTTGGGTTCTCATGGTCTCGTTCCTTTCTGCCTCGTGTCGTCTTGCTGCTGTTTTCTCGCTAGGCGTAAGCATGGTCGTGCGCTCCGTCGCATGCCGTGTTCTGCTGCAAGAGGTTCAGCAGTTCACCGGCCTGGTCTTTGGTCAACTCGCTCTGCTCTTTCTTGCCGAACTGCTCCCACACCAGTCTCCTCAGCTCCCAGTCGGCGATGCCGTGCCGGGTACAGAGGGACTGGATGGCAAGTCGTTGTGCGTTGGTGATCCGGGGAACATAGGCGGTTGTGAACGACCGGGTTGCCGTGCCATTGCCATTCGCTTCATTGCCGTTCGCTCCATTGCCGTTCGATGTACTCACGGAACTTGCCCCGTTCCCTGCCGCCGCACAGGCCGGAGCAGTCGTCCCGGTGGATGTCGCTTCGTTGGCAGGCGGCACTTCCGGCGCAGGAACGCGGATCGGCTGGGCGATGGGTAACCGTTCAGTCTTTTCAGGGATCTGCGTTGTCGGCGTCTGCGTCTTGCAGCGGATGGCGCGGTCCGCCGTTTCCAGCACCTGAACCGTTTTTTCGGCGAGCAGGGAAGCCGTTAAGGGCAGGTTCTGCTCGCCCTCCATCAGCCGCCAGGTCACGCTCACGCGCGTCTCACAGCCTTCAATCGTTTCATTCTCAATCGTGTCGTCGCTGTCGGGGGTGCCCTGGGGTGCGCCGTACAGCGTCCTCCCCAGCACAATCGTCATTTCCACTGCGGTTGCCATCGGTCTCGTATCCTTTCTCTATCTCTGTGTGTCCGTAGCCGGTTGTGCTGTCAAAAATGTATTGTCAAAAGGGAAGACCAGGCACGGCACGAGGCCGAACCTGGTCTGTCAAAAGTGAACTCTAAAGATCAACAGTAAGCTATCGCTGATGTGGATCGTAGGGACAAGCCGCTTGCCGAACCCGTGAAGGTCGGGAAGGAGAACGCTTGGGGCAGGCGTCCACCAAGAGGCGCAGGTCGGGCGGCAACAGCCGCCGCACGACTTCTAGCGCCCCTTTGCGGTACACTGCCGTGACGATAAGATGTCCCTCCGCGTCCTGCACCCGCCAGAAGCGCCCGCGCCTTACGACGCGAAAGCTCCCGATGCACAGTGGCTTATTTCTCGCTTCCTCCAATTGTCTAGCCGAAGGCATGGCGCCCTCCGTCCGGCTGTTGCTTGCTTTTGGCCGAAGGTGCGTCGGCTTTCAGAGGGGCTGGAACCCCTTCGTCCAGCAGCCGGCCCGCCGTGACTTCCAGGTCGTACCGGTCGTCGGGCGGAAGGCTCTGCGCGGTGAACGTCAGGGCTTGCACCAGGCCGTACACTCGCTCCTGCTGGGGCGGGGGCGTTGCCTGAAGTGCCGCCAGCACTTTCTCCTGCACGGCCTGCGTCAAGGACGCCTGCCGCGCAATCGCCCGGACGACGCCTTCCACGTCCGGCACCGGCTCGCGGGTCGCCGCTTGCAGGCGGTCAATCAAGCCCGCTCCGGCCATCGCCGCGTCGGAGACGGCCACGCGCAGGGCGTCCGCAAAGCGCGGGCGGTCCCACGAGATGTGCCGCTGCCGCAGCAGGCTTCGCCCCTTCACGAGCATCACCAATCCATTCAAACAGACGAGGCGCCACACCAGGGCGTCCACTGTCACGGACCGGCGGCCAACCTCGCTGTTTGCGATGTGGACGCCTGCTAGAAGCCGGTCGTCCGGCAGCACCTCACGGGCAAGCCGGGGGTCTACCAATCGCAGGTGCAGGCTCTCGCCTGTCAGGGCAACGCCTCGCACCTCGAAGCGACCTTCCAGCAGGGGAACCAGGGTTCCCAGCAGGTCGGCGTTGTCGAGCGGCGCGTAGCGGTCTGAGAGAACCGCGCGAACGCCTTCCCCTTGGCACCGCAGCAGCCACGGGCGTGGGCTACCGGGCTTTTGGCTGTCCTCGTCCGGCTCCTGGTCCTGGGACCAGGCCCAGTGGTTGAACTGGGCGTCCCGGAGCGGGAGGGGGCAGCGCAGGAAGTAGGGTGTCGGGATGCCGAGACGCTGGCATGCCTGGGCGGTGGCCCAGGGCGAGAGCGTCAGGCTTTCCGGGTACTCGCCCGCGTACTCTTCCGGCAGGATCAGCCGGCCGTTGCTCAGGGCGAGGCGGTCGCGGGGGATTGCCAGGTCCCACTTGTGCCGGTCGTCGAGTTCGATCTGTCGGTGCAGCTCGTCCAGGCCGTGCTTTGTGGGCAGGTCCTGGACGTTCTGCCACTGCGTCCAGTCGGGAACCTGGGGTGCGGAGACAGGCACCGGCAGGGCAAGCGGGATCGGGCCAGCGGATTGTTCCAGCCGGGTGTGGTACTCCCCGATGGGGAGGGTGAGCGAATCAGAGGTCAGTAAATCAGGGGTCAATCGGTCGAAAGCATGAACTTCGGGAGGCATGGAAATGCTCCTTACGCCCCTTCACACAGCTCGAAGTCAACAAACATAAACAAAGTGGTTCCATTGGTTGTCAATCGGGAGTGTCAAGGGACGGTGAAGAGGGGGATTTGCCTTAATCCGAGGGGAGGTCCGGCGCTCTTCGAAGAAAACTTATCGGGCAGGGCTTCCGGGCGCACGGTGGGGTGCGCAGCGGCAACGGCTTATAAGGGTTTTCCATTCCGAGGCCGCTGAGGCGGTCACAAGGTTGCGCCGGCGGAGCGGGCATTGAAGGCGGGGAAACTCCAGGCCATGCTGGCACGACATGTTTTCTCCTATCCCTCCCCCTAGACCACTGATTCCCGTGCCACTATCTGCCTCGCCTGTCCTCGTCCACGCCTTTGACCACTGGCTCCTCACACGCGACGGTGACCCGTGTGGCCTGGCCCTCTACGAGAGGCACTACTCCTGCCGCCGCTATCGGGACGGGCGCAGGCGCTGCCTGTTCTGCGGCCCTGGTCAGAAGACAGTCTTAATCGCCCCAACAGGGGACGCTCTGTTGGTCTGGCGCAAGTTCATCGACAACAGCGGGCAGAGGGGCATCAACTGCGCCGTGTTCCGCAACGAGGGACCGGCTCTCAGCAGCGGGCTGATCCGCGAGGGAATGGCGGTCGCTTGGGGTCGCTGGCCGGGCGAGCGGCTCTACACCTACGTGGACCCGCGTCAGGTCGGTCGGATGAACTCCGGCGGCCACAACCCTGGCTACTGTGCTTCCTCAAGGCCGGCTGGCGGCGGTGCGGGCGCACCCGGAGCCGAGGGTTGCTCATTTTGGAATACCTGCGGGAAGCAAAATAGCCACCTCAGGATTGCTGTATAAGCATGAATTGTGAAATTGCGACATGGCCTAGCTACGGGGAGGTGGCAGAGAGAGGTTTTAGGGGGTATAATACTGCTCGTTCTTCCAGTTTAAAGGCTAGCAGGCTATCAATTCAGTTGACTGGGTGTTTAGGTACGCTGGATTACTGGAAGAGGACGGCCACTAAAATGACCACCGGACAAGAACTTAGAGAAAAAATAACTAAGTCACTGACAGATCAAGGCTTTACGATCCATGGGGGAAATATTTCCCTCTCCGACGAATTGACGAAGGGGAGGCTCCGTGAGGCCCACCAGGATGCGGTTCAGCACCGCATAGATGCCCGGAAAAAGTCGCTTGCTAGGCATGAAGACAGGTTGCTGACTCGCTTGGCACGTAGTAGCGAGGTGCATCCAGAGCTTATAGCCCCGCGCTTGGTTCAGGTGGTGAGCGGTACAGAAGACGAACTCCTTTTTAGGTACGCCTGTCTCCATTGGAGCATCCCGGTTTCGTCGGGATATGGGAGAAGGCTGCGCTTTCTCATCATTGACGATTCCAATGGAAAGCTCATGGGTGTAATCGGGCTCGGCGATCCGGTGTTTAGCCTCGGAGACCGGGACAGGTGGATTGGGTGGACACGAGACTCATGCGGCGAGCGCCTAAACCACGTCATGGATGCATTTGCGCTGGGTGCAGTTCCTCCATACTCGAAGCTTTTATGCGGCAAGTTAGTGGCGATGCTGGCGGCGAGCAACGAGGTGAGACACGCCTTCCAAAAGAAGTACGGCGGTAGGGAAAGCTTGATCTCCCAAAAAACGTTAGATGCCCAATTGGCAATGATCACGACGACGTCGGCATTGGGACGTTCCTCTGTGTATAACCGTATCAGGCTTGAGAGGCGTGCCCTTTACCTCAGCGTCGGTTTCACGCGTGGATACGGCGAGTTTCAATTCACGAACGGCTTATACGGAGCGATCTCACAATATGCAGCCGAGCACTGCAAGGCAACGGCTAAACAAACTAACTGGGGGACGGGCTTCCGGAACAGACGCGAAGTGATCAAAAAATCCCTTTCACATCTCGGCCTGTCTACCGAATGGCTTTATCATGGGGTGCATCGTGAGATCTTTGTCGTGCCGCTGGCGTCGAATTCCCGCGAGTACTTATGCGGGTTGGACACAGAGCTTCGTCCACATGACCAGCCAATGAGCACACTCTGTGAGTTCTTTCGGCGTAGGTGGCTGTTGCCGCGCGCAGCTTGGGATAAATCCTACCAGGCATGGGATCCACAGGAATGGAAGCTTTGGTAGGCACGAACCAACTAGACAGATCAAGGTTATAATACAGACATTATCTGGTTATGGTAGATCCGGCGAGGGGACAAGTGACGTGAGTGATCTTGCTGTATTTTCACAAAGGCTCCGCAACGCTCTGTTGGACGCAGACAACCTCCCCGTCGAGATCACGGTACGCCGACAGAAGTATACTGTTCACGCCCCAGTCAAGGCTGGGCAACAAGCTGTCGTGTGGCAAGTGGCGGACGAGTTCGGCAGGAAGAGGGCGGCTAAGCTTGCGGTCTGCGGCGACTATGAAGAACACTCGTTCTTGAGTGAGATCTCGTATGCCGCGAAACTTGAGCGCAATACGGTGTTCGCGAGATTTGAGAGTGCGGGCATCGTGCATCTGAACATTCTCGACGATACAGATCAGTGCTTCGTCTGCTTTATCGAGCAGTGGATTGACGGCCTCACGCTCGCTGATTTTCTAAAGCAAGAGGCGGCACATGTCACGAGTAACTTCCTGCTGGCCTACATACGCGGCATGTGTGAGGCGCTCAACGCGCTCCAGGCGGTGGGGCTTCAGCACAACGATCTGCACATGGGTAACGTGATGCTCGAAATGCCTGCGCCAGGTATGCCAGCTGATCAGTATGCAGTGAAGGTGATCGATACCGGGAATCTCAGATGCGTAGACGAGCCCACCGGAATCGGTCAGGGCGACCACCGAAACTTCGTCAGGCATTTGGTTGCGATCTACAACACCATCCGCCGAAAGAAGCTTTTGCCAGTCCGGGAAAAGCGGTTCTTAGATGAGGCAGAAAAGTTGTTCCGCTCAATGCTTGATGAAGACCCAAGCGTAGCACTGACAGACCCAGAGCAGATCAGGTCACATTTCGAGTTCGCGTTCACGCGAGCGAACGCGCCTAGGCCGGCAAGAGTTGCGCTCCAATCACCTTTTGAGTATATCTCTGCGGAACACCTGTCAGATGACCGCTTACTAGTAAGCATCTTTGCAGACTCCTGTCCTTGGCTCCACAAGGTCTCTGGGCCCGACCCATGTATTGTTTCAGGACCACGAGGCTGTGGAAAATCGACGATGTTCCGGTGGTTGAGCATTAAAGCTCATCTGCATAAGGACGTGATGGACATCGCGGACTTCCGTATTGCGGGATTCTACGTCTCGTGCAGTACGGACCTCCAAAACCGATTTGGATGGATATACACTGAGGCGCTCGCGGCCAAGTTCAAGCGTGAGATTGTCCACTATTTCAACCTGCTACTCGTCCGCGAGGTTATACAGACTCTATGTTCAATCAGTGACAGGAAAGACCGAGAAGAGTTTTGGGGACTAGGACCCGCCCAGGAACAGACAATCTACGACTTCGTGCGCACGGCTTTTATGCTTTCGCACCCCGTACTCCAAGGGGTGTCGCGGCTGCGGCAATGCCTGGACATGGTTGAGGCGGATTTGTTCCATTGCCACGTCCAGATGCTAAAAGGGCTAAATTTGGAATGGGCAACCCCAGAGACGCTTCTGGGTGATTTTACGGCGATGCTGGTTCAGGAAGTAAGCTTCTTCCGGGACCGGAAGATCACCTTTCTGATCGACGACTTTTCCACGCACCGGCTCCCCGAAAACGTCCAAGTAATACTGCTCCGCATCATTTGGGAGAGACGGGGCACCCATATCTTCAAGCTGTCCTCGGAAAAGTATGGAACCGCACTCAGTGACTCCTTCAACGCCACCGTGGACGTTGCAAGGGAAATGGTGGAGATCGATTGCGGCAGGGAGTATGTAGCGCTGGATGACTCTGATCAGCAGGATAAGGGACGCAGCTTTGCGACGGATCTATTAGCCAACCGGCTGAAGGTCGCCGAATACCAATCTGGCCCCGAACTTTTGCTTGGCAAGTCGGAGTGGCCCCATGGATCGCTCGGTCGTGCCCTAAGGGACAAAGGACAGGGCCGAAAGAATGACCAGTATCATGGTATTGAGTGCATCGCGAGCCTTTGCTCCGGAGATATATCCACGCTTCTGCTCGTATACCGGCGCATCTTTGAGCTTGGCAACGTTCAGAAGCACACGGTGCTGACAGTGGCCAAACACGTACAGCATGAGGCGATCACGAGCGTGTCAAGGGAGCTGTTCGAAGCAATCCGTAACCATCACCCGCATGGACCGCAGATGCACTGGATCGTCCGAGAGTTTGGCAATCTGACAAGACGCATATTGGAAGACGGGAAGATGCTCAAGCAAGGGGACAAAACGGTGCCGCCGCAATGTCCCCGGATCGAGGTGGACCAAGATTTTGACACTCCTGACGACAATCTAAACCGTCATCAACTTGATATTGCCCTTGAGCTTATCCGGCGTGCCGTGTTTATCGAGATGGAGCCTGGACGGTCAAGGCACAAGTTCGTGACGACATTGCGGTGGCAACTAAGGCGCGTCTACCTCCCGGCGTTCGGGGCGGCATTGTCGAAGAACGATGCAGTGAAGTGGAGACCCGCCCAGTTTAAGCACTTCCTTGTATCTCCTAACGACGCTTGTGAAATTGAGTGGCAGAAGAGGCCCAAAACGATCCCTGCCCCTGAGTCCTCTCAGACCCAACTACCCTATGAGGAGAACCTGTGAAAGGAAGGCGTGCTGTCGGATGTCGAATGTAAAAAAGTGTCAGTTGAGTGACGTCCTACATAAGTTAGGTGAACCCGAACCCTTCGATGCGTCAGAAATTGTCAACGAAGAAACGGCGGCACTTTTTCTATGCACTTTAGGGTTCGAGCCCCGTTGTCTTACAGTACCGGCTGAATTAGCAGGTGCAGGGTATCGTGCAACCCGAGCCATTTACTTCGAATACAACACGAACATAGAAGACAACGCGATGAACCGCCCTCAACTGTTGCAGCATCTTCGAGCCATCGCCGCTGATGTACTGCCCCCCATCAACGTGGACGATTTGGAATTTTCCCGGCATCTCCGAGATCTGTTGTCTTCCCTTATTAGAGACCAGAGCGGGAAGGATCCACTCGTCTTCATTGATATAAGTGTGGCTGCGAACAGGCTTTTAATGAAGTGTGTCAAAGTATTGTTAGAGAGCAATATCAGGCTACGCTTCTTTTATTCAGAGGCGGCTATCTATCACCCTACGCACGATGAGTACTTAAGTATCATTAACCGGGACGACGGAGACGATGGGACCCTGGGACTGGAAAGGGGGGTTTCGAGCGTACCTCCCAGTGAGGAGCATCCCGGCTATCATATTGATCAGCTCCCTGACTGCGTGTTGATGCTGCCCAGCTTCAACCGAGAACGAGCCTGGACCGTCATCAGTGAGGTCGATCCAGCGCTACGAATATCTCCTGCTGAGCAAGTGGTTTGGCTGCTCGGCGTCCCGCACCTGCCCGATGACCATTGGCGCCTTGACGCCATGCGAAGCATCAACCAAGTAGCACCAGAAGCCCCACAGTATAAAGTCAGCACATTTGACTACCGCGAGAGCTTGAGGACACTGGAAACAATCTACCAGGAGCGGGACGGGCAATACAAGTTCACGCTGAGTCCGATGGGCTCTAAGATGCAAGCCGTCGGAGCCGCCCTGTTTTGCTACCTTCATCCGGACGTAAGAGTGCGGTTTTGTATCCCGAATGCGTACAACGTCATCGGTTACTCGGAAGGCTGCAAGGCTATGTGGACCATAAACTTAGGTTCGTCATCAGAGCTGCGGCAGCACATAGACCAGGTGGGAACAATCACCGTTGTGGACTGAGCCAACTTATGCTGACAGGTGCTCATCAGGTCCCTAAGTAAAAAACCGAAGGTGTCGAACACCTTCGGTTAGGAGACGTGGGAGGTAGGCTTTTCAATAAGTGGCTGTACCCAGGTTGGTCACCAGCACATGATCGGTTTCCGGATCCAGCCAAAAGGATCGTATGGTCGTCTCGACGGTTAGCGGCGTAGAAACCGTTCCAATATAGGGACGTTCTTCTTCATTTCCAAGACGGGGCGAGCCGAAGACAGTGACGACAGGATATTGATGCGGCGACCATGCTAGGGCGAGAAGTGCACACAGCACTTCACGGAGTGTCGCCGGACGATAGCCGGAGGACTTCAGAAGCAGGGGAACGTCATTATGCCATACGCCCTTGCTGAATGACGCCATATGGTAATCTGCGGAACGTGGCGGTGCCGGGTCTTCGAAGTCTGTCCATGCCCGCGAGCATACGGCCTTGCACTGCATGGCGAGGCTAGACAGTGACACGTCAGGAAGCATCTCGAAGGATAACCGCTCGGACACCTTCACTTTGGTGCCATAGACTCGGATTCCTTGCATGAAGTGCTTTTCAAGGTGCTTACGTTGCTCTAGGCATTCGGCGAGATCCTGAGCGACGAGATGGCTCTGCTGGATCGCTTCCAACAGGACGGACATCAGATCAAAGGCTAGCTTTAGCTCCGGTACGCCCTCTTCGTGGCTTGGGTTCGTCTGGTTTTGCATCCAATACCTCCTCGGTGACTAGCGGTAGTTGTCCACCGCTCCTGATGCCTGGCGATTAGGCAGCCGGAGCGGCAATCAACCATAGTGGAAGATGGCAGATGCAATGCTTACGATTCTGTTCGTGTCGTCTTGCCCTCAGAAATGCGTCGTTCAATGCACTGTAGCAGGTTGGGGGAAGCACTTACAGAGCCGTCGCCAAGAAAGAGAAGCAAAGCTGTTCACGAAGGAGGTTTCATGCCCAGCGTTTTATTAGACACATCCTCTCTCATCTCATTAGCATTAACGCAGCAGAAATCAGGTCGTTCACGTCCGCAGATCGATGACTTCAAGGTCAGTACTGGCGTTGATGAGGCAATTGAGGCGCTCGTCCTGTACGATGACATCTTAGTTGATGGGCCGTCAGTGGCACGCAACAATGCTACCTATCCGGAGATGGAGCCGTTTGTTTCTGTTTGCCGACAGATAGCCACTGGCGACGGTGAGGAGGAGGCCATTTACCGTGGTGCGACTGCCGCCTTCATTGACCGCATAGTGCAGGTGGCCAACCCGCTGGACGACCTGTTCGATTGCCCCTTGGAGCAGTGGATGGGTGCGGAGACAGGTGTTCCAATTTACTACCCATCTACAAACTGGCTTGACGTGGAAGCCAGGCTCGGCGGGGAGGCGGCTAGAATGGCGGCAATGATTAGGGTAAAATCTGGAATAGATGCTCCCTCTTCGGCGGTGGTATGTACGCAACTGCTGCGTACGCTATACTACAGCCGGCTTCAGCAGGACTACCAGGCAGACCTGATCCTTCACCCGCTAAAAGGCGCATATTACGAACCGTCTGATGGGGTCAGGACAGGAAACACGATCTTAAACCTGTTCGATGAGACGGTGAAGCGGGCTTTCTATGAGCGTAAGGCAAAATGGCTCGGACGGCCAGAGGTCTCGTTCAAGGTTCCGCTGCTGACAAGCTACGTCGTGAACACCAGCCGTTCATGGACCGATCTTCCAGCGACTATCATCGAACTACGCAACAGCAGTCAGGCCCGAAGATTTCGGGAGGGATTATCTGTATTTATTGCTGCGGCGGACGGTCATGACAATCAGAAGATGGATACTATCATCTCTCAACTGTCAACGGCTGCGGAAGATTGGTCCAAAGACATCAACGTAAAAGGGTTGACCAAGGCGGTAAGGGTCACAGTGCCGCTCATTAATATGAGCAGTGAACTCAATGTGCCAGACAAAAAAATTGGTGCCGCTACCCCCTCAGAGAAGATGCTGGTCTTTATTCACACACTTCTCTCACGGTCATAGAACGATAAAGCTATTTGGCCTTCTTAGACCCCAGGTCAGAAGACGCCTGCCTCATGTACATGATATCAGTAACTGCTTTGTTGTCGAACGGCCAGTTCTAAGGCTACGTGCCACCAGGCAACCAACTTAGTAAGGAGGACGCCCATTAGTACGGCCCCGAACTTAGGTTTCGCATTTCATCTGGCTGACGCGAATGCTTGCGGCGCGACGAGACGATTAGGCTGCGGACTCCGGTGCCTAATCGTTGCTGATGCTTCCGCGATGCTAAGAGGCATATTTCCCGGTTAGAGTGGTTCCAGTAGCCGCGTTCAAGGAAATAGCCGGTGTCGCTCGGGAAGCGCTTGATCCAGGTGTAGGCAATAGTCATGTAAGCGAAGCTCCACGCTTGGATAGCTTCAAGTGCCTCTGTCTGTCGCCTGTTAAACGAACCGGAGTGATGCTGGTCACCCGCACAAGAGCCGCTCCTTCAACGAGGGGCGGCTTTTCATTGTCACCATTAGGTCTCAGCTCCAGCTTACTACGGCGTCGCAGACTTCTATGACTTGGACTTCAGCCACGCCTGGGCCACATCCGCTGACATTTGGTAGCTCACTTGATCGCTCCCACCAGTTCCGGAGTGCCGCTCCACGGGCCAGGTGACTTTGTCCACAGGCAGATTAAACTCGCGCTTGATGGTTTTCGTCAGCAGGGCTAAGGCTGTCATGACCCGCCGCGCTTCAACAGCCCCTGTTAACCTCAGCACGTCGCTGAAAGGCACCTTTTGACCCGGACGGGAAGCAGTGATGTCTAGCATTGCCACCGCAACGGGATCGGTCAGGGCTTTGCGAAGCTTTCGCAAGTTCGTCATGTACGTCCAGTTGACGCTCTTAGCAGTACCGACAGCCTTAGGCTTTGCTGTAGGCTTTTTAGGTTTTACCTTGCCGCGCACAATTTTCTGAATCAGCGCAGCAACTTCAGAAGTGTCAAGGCGCCGCCCATCAATATATCCAATGGTCGAAAGAACCCCTGGCACTTCCGTGTCATCAAGACGAACAGGAATCAAGTAGTCGTCCTTGCTCTCAAACATCCGAGCCTGAATACTTTGACGCTCATGGTTGGTCCACAGCTTCAGGGGATAATGCTCAGAGATAAACATGATGCAGAAGCGAGCTTTCAGCCGGTAAATTTCATCTAGATACGTGAACAAGTTTTTGCCCACAAGTGTTGCTTGCTCATCAAAGTCATAGAAACACTTTACGCGACGCCGCTTCAGGCTGCCGACCACTTCCTTGACTATCTCCCTGTTCTCGCCTGCGAAGGATACGCATACGTCGTACTCAAAGCGAGTCGGCGGCTTTCGGGATCTGCTCTTGTTCGCTGGGGAGGATGGCTTCTTTTTTGGTTGTAGCGCTGCCTTAGCGATGACAGGTTTTCGGGGTGGCTTACCGCTCGCACTGCTGGATGTCGCTTTCATATTCTTATGCTACCCGTTCAAGCGAAAAATACTGCTTTTAGCAAAGAGGGCTTTACCAAAGACTGATTGGTATGCCCCGTGCTATCAAGAGCGGAAGCCGCAGCAAAATGATCTGCTTGAGGGTAAATACCTTTGAGCTGTTGAATTAGCGCTTGACTGTTCGGTGTATGTTTGGTGTATAGTTCCAACATGCAAACCCTCCTATGCGACACCTCCGTCTGCCTTGCACTCGTCACCGATGGGCGGCACAAAGTCATCTCACCTAAATGGATTGTCTGGAAGAACAACGAGTACCGCGTCCACTCCCTGAACATGGTCTACTCAGAACGGAGGGGAACCCGGAAGATCCATGTCTTTGCCATGAATGTTGGACCAAAAGACGCACTTCCCGGTACAGAGGGCACGCTCGATATGCTGCTTGAGGTCGACTCCGAGTCGCTTGCTCCAACCCTGGTGCTGGTATCAGACGGCCTCGCCGACTGAAGAATTTAACTGCTCCGTTCTTCCCGACATGCCACTCCCCCTCAATCCCAATCCCGCTGAAGTTCTCCATGTTGACCTGAACGCTGCCTTCGCACGAGCCGAGCAGCAGGCGATGCAGCTTTGGCGAGGCAAACCGCTCGGCGTCACGCCCTTTGCATCCGATGGCGGCTGCGTCATCAGCCCATCCTATGAGCTGAAGGCGCAAGGCGTGAAGACTGCTATGCGAATCCGGGACGCCCGGATGCTGTCGCCAAACCTGATCCTACGGCAGTCCAACCCGCCGCTCTACCGGGAAGTGCACCGCCGCTTCTGCAAAATCTTCCGGGAATACTCCCCAGACGTCGTGCCAAAGTCCATTGATGAAGCCGTGATCATGCTACACGGCACACCTGTCCTGAAGCGCAGAAGCATGGAAGAGATTGGCCTGGAGATCAAGGCCAAAGTGAAACGGGAGATTGGGCCGTGGATGCTGGTCAACGTCGGGATCGGCACGAACTCCTTTTATGCCAAGACGGCTGCGGGGCTGCACAAGCCCGACGGCATGGACCGGATGGACGCGGCTAACGCCCGCAAGGTCTTTGCCAGCATGCAGCTCATTGACCTCTGCGGGATCAACACCAAGTATGCGGCTCGCCTGAACGCCGCCGGCATTTTTACTCCTTTGGAGTTCTTAGATGCTGATGCCAGCTTCTTGACGGAGCAGGTCTTTCACTCGATTGAGGGCTACTACTGGCACAGGAAGCTCCGGGGGTATGAGATGGACGTCTTCGAGCACGACCGCAAATCCTTCGGCAACTCCGTGACGCTCGACCGCCCGGTGAACGCCGTCCCGACCCTTCTGGGCGTTGCCAATATGCTCAGTCATAAAGCGTCCACCCGGATGCGCCGGGACCGTTTCCAGTGCCGAAGCATCCAGCTCATGCTTCGCTACGCCGACAACACCCACTTCCGGCACCACATCACCTTGAAGCGGCCGGTCTCCTCACTCGCTGACGTTTTTCGCGTCGTGACGCTCTGCTTCAATCGCCAGCCGGGCAGCGGTGGAAAGCTGAACCCAAAGAGTGTTACCAAGGTCATGGTGGACCTGTTCAACGTCGAGCAGGGGAGCACCTGCCAGGAAAGCTTGTTTGAGTCAGGCGAGATCGCCCGTGAGCAGCGCGTTTCTGACGCTATGGATAGTGTGAATTATCGCTACGGCCTCTTCACCCTGAAGTCTGCGACGATGGTTGGGATTGAGCATCATATTTGGGACCGTATTCCATTCGGCTCAGTACAGGACCTGGAAGACCTGTATTCGGATGCCTCCGTAGCTACGCCGCCTGAGCAGCACGACGACACTAACTTCACCGACGAAACCATGCAGTACCCAGAAATGCTTGAGCAAGGACAACAACTACCCGAAGAACGGGGAGAACGCGACATAAATGGCCACGAGAAGGGTTACCTGTATGGAAGAGACGAGCAGGAGGAAGCGATGCGCCTGCTCTGGCACCAGGGCATGACCGACGTCGCCTGCAAGCGTACTGAGCGTGGCACCTATTTGCTGTGCAACGCGCCTGATACGGCAGGATTTCCCGATATCAGCGTGGACATGACGGAGTGCTACTCGTCGGACCGCAGCGACGGGATCGAAATCGATGGCACATGCTACGAATATTGGTGGCTGTTCGATTAGCTTGCAATGGCAAAACTATTCGTAAGGACAACACGCAGATCATGAGCCAGCTCTTGTGGCTAAGGATACGGACTGGGGTGCATAAAGGAGTAGGGTACAACCATGTGTGGACGATATGCGCTTGCTGATACAGAAAGGCTTGAAGAGCGGTTCCAACTTCAGAACCGCCCCTTGGACACGCGCCCCTCGTGGAATGCGGCTCCGGGACAGATCATGCCGGTCGTCACCCGCCACAGCCCAAATCGCTTGGAAATGATGAAGTGGGGATTGGTGCCTTCATGGGCAAAGGATCCGAAGATCGGCTACAAGATGATCAACGCCCGCACGGAAGGCATTCAGGATAAACCGTCGTTTCGCACAGCTATAAGAAAGCGCCGCTGCCTGGTTCCCTCTAGTGGCTATTTCGAATGGAAGAAGGAAGGGATCCAGAAGGTCCCGTATTACTTCCGCCTTAAGGATCAGGGCCTCTTCGCCTTCGCAGGCTTGTACGAAGCATGGCACGACGCCGAAGGCAGGGAGCTAATGACGTACACGATCATCACGACGGCACCAAACCGGCTTGCCGCTGAGGTGCATGACCGGATGCCGGTGATCCTGAGAAAAGAACAGGAAGACGAATGGCTAGACCCAGACGTAACGGATGCCGAGCAAGTCGTCCGGCTTTTAGGAACATACGATGCTGAGGCCATGGTGAGCTTCCCGGTCTCATCTTTAGTTGGAAGCCCTGCGCATAATGATCCTTCTTTGATCGTTCCGCTTGAACACGAGCAACCTTCGGCCTTAGCGGGTAGAGATTCCAAATAGAGGAAAGAATACCTGTATGAATGAAACTGAGATAATAGACGAGCATGAAGACCCATTCGATTTGGAACGATTCATCAGCGCTCAGGCAGACGTTTACACTACGGCTTTAGCCGAACTACGAAGCGGCCAAAAGCATACTCATTGGATGTGGTACATCTTTCCGCAGATCGCTGGACTTGGGTTCAGTGCCACCTCACAGCACTTCGCCATCCAGAACCTGAAGGAAGCGCAAAGCTATATCGCACATCCTGTTCTTGGTCCACGGCTGCGGGAGTGCGCGGAAACCGTTCTGTATATAGAGGGGCGAAACGTATCTCAAATCTTTGGCTCACCCGACGATATAAAGTTCAAGTCGTCCATGACGCTATTTGCCTACGCAGCGGGGGACAATGCTCTTTTCATCCGTTTGCTAAAGAAATACTTTAATGGTGAGCAAGACGCTGAGACGATGCACAAGTTGGAACAAGATACAGGCAAATCTGAATCGATTAGCTATGGTTACATAGATTAATACTCGTTGAATGCGGTGAAACCCACTGAGGAGGCTGTATCCTGTTTACGTCGGTGCAGGACTTGGGAGAGCTTTACGCCGATTACGAGCTGGATCTTGTGGCCAGAAATACGGATTGGGGCGCGTGAAGGGATAAGTCACAAAGAATTATTGACGATATGGGCTTGCTCTTAGCAGTGAGGATTGATGCCTTGATGGATCTAAGATTCCAGGATCGTCGATAACATGATCGAATCCTATTGACACCCAGCAGTGAGCAGCATCTACTTAGCATAGTTCTTACGGATACCAGTGTCCCATCTGACCATCAATATTTCTCGCTGCCCCAACGTCGCCGTCGCCTTGCCGGATCGCCCACTGCCGGAAATCGGCAAGCTGGAGCAGGGAAGCTGAACGGACATGGCCGTCGGCGTAGGCAACGGACACGCGGGCATCTGGCGGCGGCGGGTCGCACCAGGAAGATTTGGTCCGCGTGTGCCGCCAGGAGAGGTTTAGGAACTCAAGGGCGGGGCTGAAGGCGGCAGCGTGGGCGAGATCGCAGGTGTGGTAGGAATAGCCGGCGTTGCTGCCATAAATAGGCGTCATCGCGAGGCTTACGACGGGGTACGTACCTCTTTCGGGTGCTCGCGCAGGTATGAATGAAGCTGACGCTCCTAGCGGTGGGGACAAGATCTAGATGCGATACTAGATCCCCTTGCAATAGGCGCTGGGAAGAGATCCAGATGGATTGGATGACCCGAATGCGGCAGGTAAAGCTCCTGTGGGCACCGATGTAGCCGACTGGTATCCCGCAAACGAGTTACTGGATAAGGCCGAGGGAGTAGGTCCGGAGGGCCTGGGAATCACAAACCCGGTCGTTCCCCATATCTTGGGAGCGGTCGTTGTTACGCCTTGCGTAACTTGTGCAAAGTGATAGACACCTGATACAAGAATCTGACTTAACCCAGTAACCGATACCCAGCCGGTCGCCGCAGCCGAGACTGCACCAGCTTCAAATATCAGGGCTCCAGGCCTGCCTGAACCGTCATCAGCGTAGATTCCAAGACGGACTACGGCTGAAGCATCCCCGGTGACGCCGATATTAACACCCATTTCCGTAATGGTCAGCTGTGAAGCAAGTTCCACGATCTGACTGCTGAGGGAGCCGTTTGCCGGTTGTGGACTGGTTGATACTACGGTAACTTGTGGACCGAAATACGTGCCGCTTTTGACTAACTGACCTCTTGATGACTGGAAAATCGGTGGTTCAGAGGCCAATACTATCTGGCCCTGCCAAGGCGGCCCAGCAGAAACGGCTTGGGCACGCGTCCTGCCTCCGCCGGCCAGGCTGACTGCAGCGGTGGCCGCACCAGAGACATCAAGGGAATCGACGCGGACCTCGGCCGTGGTACTGGTCACAGTAAACCCATACACCATTTTGCCGCTACTGGCTGAGTTGTAGGACGGGGCGCTACCTGTGGTCAATGCGGTTCCTGTGTCGGTGTAGGTAGTCAAGCTGCCTAAGCTTGCGAGCAAGGCAGGCGAAATGTTTTGCCCTGAACCCACGTTTGAGGCATAGACTTTCACCCCAGTGACACCGTTTGGGAGAGAGCCTGTTCCCCAAGCCAGCACGACCGAGCCGTTGATTGCGGGGGTAGCGGACGCCTCATTCGAGAACAGTGTTTCCCCGTTTGCGTTCAGGTAGGTCACCACATAGAAACGCTTTGTAGCTCCGTCAAATGTTCCGCCACTTCCCTGAGCAGTTGCTGTCAGATTGGTCGGGTTGTCCAGCCCGTCGGTGACGGATACGCTTACCATTCGGCCCGTGCCCCCTCCGATGCTGATTCCCGGAATGTTGCCTGGAGAGATGACAGCCCCGTTTGCCAATGTCCCGGAGCCTCCCGTACAACCAGTGAACGCGGTTCCGGTCATTCCCGTATAGCTGATCACCCCGTTGGGAGTCAGCAGGGTAGCCGGGGATGCCCCGGCGCTCGGGAAAGCGGCGGTCGAGGAGACAGTGATCGTGGACGCAGGCAGTGTTTGTGCACCGGATGCGGTACAAACCGTCTGATTCGGTGACTTGATGACGGCTGAAACTACCTTGTAGCCTGCGGCATAGGGCCGAACGGTAATCGCAGAAATACCTGCCATCGAAGACTTCAAGCTGTTGATCACATCGTTTCTGCCCCCGATCCATACATCACTGTAGGGCGTACCGGTTCCATTTCCGTACCCGATGTAACTTCCAATCGTGCAGTCTTCGCTTCGCTCAAGGTACAGTCCAGTCCCTCCCTGAGCAACCATTGTCACCTCACCAACATTGATCCGACTTGGACTGCTGCTTGTCGCGGAGCTACTGCTTGTTCCCCCCTGGAGCTTTAGGCCGCTGTTGCCGCTGAGATCACCGCACTGCACTCCAATCGCTTTGCCGACGACAACATTTTGAGAAGGCCGGTCGATTTTGATCCCACCTGCACATTGGTAGGCTTTCATTGTGCCAACTGTAGTATTCGTAGCAACCAGGTAAATGCTGTTCCCTGGAAAGTTAAAAATATTACCTGGCCATGCGGTGACGTTTGAGGCGGAAACATCTCCAATCCGTGCCAGATTCTCGATGGCTCCCACATAGGGGTTTCCGAACTGGATGGCATTGCCGGCGTGGGTGTCAACGCTCAGTCCGTCGTAATCCCCAAGGGTGTTACCGTAGAGATTGATGCCGAGGTACGCCGAGTTAATGACGCGAAGATTATGGACCACGGGCCGGTTGCTCCATAGAATGGCGAAGGGAGCATTGCCGTTGTAGGCGTTGCCGTTGCCGTCGAGGGTGCCGTTCAAAACGCTGACCTGCACATCGCCATGTGCCGTCGTCTGCGAGGCGTTACATACGAGCATTCCTACGGCGCCTGCGGCGGCTTTGACTGTTCCCCCGTTGAGGTCGAGGGTGACGTATGAAGGTAATTGAAGTCCATAAGCGAGCGTCGTGTTGTTGCCGCTTGGAGCTGAGACCGTTTTTGTCGATGGCGTTTTGAAGATATATGTTTTTCCGCTTTGCAGCTGAACCGTGCCTCCCCCGGCACTGCTCGCTGCCGCCACTGCGGCAACGGCGGCGGCCAGGTCTGCGGTTCCTGTCGTATCCCCAGAAGGAGCGGGCAACGCCACCACCACCCCTGTAGGGGCGTAGCGACTGTCCAGCGCGGCTAGGCTAGGCGAATCCGCCGCAAACCAAAGGCCGCTTGCGGCGGCGTACTGGACGGTAAGCATCTGGTTTATAGTCGAGAGGGTTAGCGATGTGTTTCCTCCCGCCTTGTTGAAGACATCTGTGCCATTCGCCGAAATTGTCACCGTGTTTGTGCCAGACAGAGCAATCACTTTGACCGCGATCCGCGTCAGATCGGTTGGGGCACTGGGCAAAGTAATTATCACCGAGCTACTGCTCGCATCCACCGGGACCAGATCTCCTGGGCTGGCGGTATAGGCATTGGATTTCACGGTGGTAGGAACGAGGCCCTGGCTGGCGTTCAAGTTGGCACGGGCGCTGGCAGAGGAAGCAAGGTCAGACAGGTTATTCACGGGCTGAAGGGCCGTATCCGCCTTGGTTTTGGCGTCAATGATGTCCGTTCCCCGCTTCAAGGTGCCATCGGCGTTATGTTCAACACTCAAATAGTCGTTCAAGATGCCGGCCCAGGTGCCGTCATCACCGCCGGGAATGGGAAGGCGGCTCATTTGGTCCTCCGTGCCTCACCGTAAGTGCTGGCGCCGTAGCCGATAGAGCGTCGTTGCGGCTTGCCGGGCATCGGCATGTGCTGCGTCTCTGCCAGGCGCAGCAGGCGTCCTATCCCAATTACACCGATTAGTACTGCCCCTAGGTACGAGAGAAACTCTTTGCGGCTAACTTCCCGCTCAAGCAGGGTTTGGAGTGAGGGCGGTGTCTGCATTGAAGGTGAAAGCATTATGGGTGGGGGAGGATGTACCCGTATACTGTACGGCAGTACGGGGAATTCCGGCAAGGTCTAGGAATTGCGTCAGTTGACCAATGCCGTGTAGTTCAGAGTGTCACTGTACGTGCCGCTCGGCTGGCTGGTAGTAGCGCAGAGGCCGTACCAAACCGTTGTAGTGAGGGCCTGGGCATTGGCGGCGTGGGTCATGCTTAAGGTAGCCTCAGTTTGGGCATTGGTAGGAATGGCGGCAAAAAGGGTTCCATCAGACGGTGCGTTGCGCGAGGAGGTGGTCGGCCCCGCGCCGAAGGCGGCTGTACCGTCCACTCGGTAGCCCCAGGTGTTGGCCGCGAGCGGAGCAGGGGCCTGGCTTGATCCTGATGCCGTGGGCAGAGCGTTCCCACCAGAAGTCAGGGCGCTGCTGGCGTCTCCGTCCTGAAGGCTCAGGCTATAACCTGTGGCTGAGTTGGTGCTGACGTTCACAGTATCGCTTTGAACGGTGCAGACGGGGGAGGGGCCGGGAATCAGGCTGAGGTCGACCGCCCCGCCCGCGCTGATACTGACCGAGCACGACGATTGATAGGCGCAGTTGCCATAGAGGCCAGAGCCGTAGGTGCTGGCTAAGGCCGCTGGATGGGGCAGGAGCGCGAGGGTTAGAGCGCCCGTTAGGGCTATGGGACCCAGGAATAATTTCCTGTTCACAGTATCCTCCTGCGGCGCAGTGCCCAGACGACCCCCCCGGCTGAAAGTGTCAAAAGCGCGGCCCCGGACAGATAAGCGGCAGTCGGTCGGCTGCGTCCTGGGGGGGACGACTGAACGCGTGTGATCGTAAGCGTCGCAGTCTGCGTTTGTGCGCCTGAAATGGAGGACACGGCAAGTTCATTCAGGCCGATCTCCAGCGGCACTTCTACGCTGAAGGCTCCATCAGATGCGGCCATCAGGAAGGCCACACGGACGTTGTTACGACTGAAGCTCAGCGCCGATTGGGGAGCGGCAGAGCCGGAGATTATAAGCGAGGCGGACGACACCTGATGACTTGATTGGTCCAGCGTCAAGGTGAAGGGCGTGGCGGGGAGGGAAGTAGGGGTGGAGAAAGAAGGGGCGGAAAGAGAAGGCGTAGTAGTGGCCTGCGGTGTGGGCGACGGCGACCGAGCAAGCGAGATCGGCTGTGCGGGAATCGGCTGCGGCGCGGGAGAGGGTGTGGCCTGCGGGGTGGCGGAGCGTACTGTGGGGCGCTGAGTAGGTGTCGCGGAAGCACTCACTCGTGTTACCGTCCGGCGGGCAGACATGCTGGCCGAACCGCAGCCATTGGTCACGCTCACGTCAAGCTGGTGAGTCCCAAGCGCGAGCGTAAAGTCCATGCCGAAGGTGCCGTCCGAGGCACTAGTCAAGGTGGCCGTCTGAGCGGTGTTATCACTCACCTGAAGCGTCAGGCCGGGGGCGGTTGTGCCACGAAGGGGAACCGATGAGGTACTCAAGGTTGCACCGTCGCTGGGGCTGCTGAGCAGCGGGGCGTCAGGCCGGGAGCAGAGTGTCGCCTGCACGGTCTGTGCCTCGGCGAAGGTCGGTATCAGTACTGCTGTGATCAGCAGCAAGCGTCCCGTCACCGCCTCCTCCGGAGCAGGAAGCGTTCCACACCCGTCCCCATGAGGAGCAGGACCAGTACCCCAAGAACGACCACCAGCCAGGGCCGGATCACGAGTACCCACTGGCTCGGCAGCGCAACTACTCCCGTTGGCAGCGTTGCCGTGGCCGAAAGGCGGTACACGCCCAGGAGGGGCAGGCCATCCCAGGAGGCACCAATGCGGCGTACCGTCTGAGGCAAGACATAACGGTCGGCTAGGGAGGCGTGAAAGCGCTCCCGCCCGAACAGGTCGGCGCCGCTGACCATTACCGTAGCCTGGAAGTGGACGCCGCCCGTGTTGGCGACGTCAACCGACAGGGGGAGGCTGTCCGCCAGTTCCAGCCGGGGCACGGAAAAGGACCGGGCTACTCCCGACCGGGTGATGGGGCCGTTGACGGTGATATAGAGGACCTCACCCACCCGAACGACACGCCGCAGGTTTCCAGAATCCGAGGCGTCAGCGGCCGACTCGGCAAAGAGTACCGCGTAGTATCCGCCTGGAGCTGTGCCCGGCGGCACCGTAAGGCTGAACGGCACGGTGAGCGGGATCGCCGCGGGCACAATAACAGCTTGCTGAGGCACGTGGACCCAGCCGGACGGATCGACAGTTCCAGGCAGCGGGGTGAAGCTTGGGTCATACGCCTCACCCGTTACCCGGTAGGCGGAGCTGTAGACCCGCACCGGGTAAGCAGTTCCGTCGCTTCGCAGGCTCAGGCTGAGGGACTTGGTCGCCCCCGCGTCTAGAGCGACTTGCTGCGAGCTGGGCGAGAGCGTCAGAGTGGCGTTTTGTAGCTGGGCGGCCTGAGCAAGTCCGGCAGGCAGTAGCCTGGTGATGGCCAGTACAGCGAGGGCGAGCCGCCCATAACGCAGGGTCTGCGTAAGGCGCGCGGTAGACATGGCTTAGTTGGGGGTCGCCGTGTAGGTAACCGTGTTGGAGTAGGTCCCGTTAGGTTTGCTGGTGCTGGCGGCCAGACCGTACCAGACAGTGGTGGTGCTGTTCGAGGCGGTACTTGATGTCGCCACAAGAGTGTCAGGGCTGGCAGTGACCGGAACTGCGGCAAAGGTGGTGGCGCTGATGGGCTGGCTGGCGGCAGCAGTGGTTGGGCCAGTTCCAAATCCTCCCGCCCCATCGACCCGGTAGCCCCAGGTGTTGGGGGAAAGCGCGGCAGGAGTGGTTTTGCTTCCACTGCCAGCGGGGATGGAGTTGCCACCCGACGTCATGGCGGAGCTGGCGGTCGCTTCGGCCAATTGCAGGGTGTAGCCAGCGGCGTCATTGGTGCTGATAGTCACGGTATCGCTAGCGATTGTCTGGGTACCGGCAGCCGAAGGCACGAGATTCAAGCTGACGGACCCGCTCGTTGTGAACAGGCTGATCACTGAACCAAGGGTAGAGCTAACGGTTGTGGTGGCAGCATTTGCTCCCGCGACGCAGGGGATGGCCAGGGTCAAAACGAGGGTGGGTAACAGAAGCGTGCGAAGTGAGGAAGTCGCCATGGGGAGAACACTTACGAGTTAAAGTTGGTGGCACTAGTATGATACCTAACACTGGGAGTATACTACAAGCCAAGACCTCACCCCTAACTCCTACCAGTATGTTCGGCATCGGCTCCGAAGAACTCATTCTCATTCTTGTGATCGTGCTGGTTTTGTTTGGAGGCAAGAAACTGCCGGAGCTTTCCCGTAGCATCGGCCAATCTATCCGCGAACTACGGAAGGGGTTTACCGATGGCGAGGCGCAGCCCGACAAGCTCGCCAAAGGCAAAGTGAAGCCTAAAGCTTAAGCCAACGGTGATGCGGGCGACCACCGGGCTGTTGGTACTGGATGGCATCCAGCCATTTACCGTTTCTCCTTCTCCCACAGCAGACCCCTCGCGGCGTCCCTTTTCCGACCATGTCGGCGAGCTGCGGGGCCGCCTGCTCTGGTGTGCGGTCAGCATCCTGGCCGGCTCGTGCGTAGGGTATTCGTTTCGAGGGGCGCTGATTCACCTGCTTGTCTCGCCACTAGGTGGCCCCCTCTATTACGCCTCCCCTGTGGGCGGGTTTAACCTTGCCCTTCAGACGAGCATCTTTGCGGGGCTGATCCTCGCCATTCCGGTTGTCGTGTACCATTTGCTAAAGTTTGTTCAGCCAATTTTGCCGAGCGGATCGAGGGGTTGGATTGTCACTTCGGTCGTGACGTCTTCGCTGCTCGCACTGCTAGGCGCAGAGTTTGCGTATCTGGTTTGCCTACCCTCGGCCCTGCATTTCTTGGACCAGTTCAGTACCGGACCCGTTCATTCGCTGATCTCCACGGACCAGTATTTCTCCTTTATCAGCACCTATGTGGCGGGCTTTGCCCTGGTTTTCCAGCTTCCGCTCATCATCCTGTTCGTAAACGCGGTTCGGCCCCTAGAGGTGCGGGCGCTCGTGGGTCTGGAACGCTGGGTGGTGCTGGCGAGCTTCGTGGCGGCCGCCTTCTTGAACCCCGCGCAGGACCCCTTGAACCAGACGCTGATGGCCCTGCCGGTAATCCTGCTCTATAACGTGTCTATATTACTTGTCCTGGCAGCTAATCGCCAGTCCCGCCGATAGGGTTCATGCTGCCGTACTGGGATTGATAAAGCGAGGAGTGGATCATTGCGGAGCATTAAGGTGCTTTTATTGAAGTTAGGAGTTATGTATTGGAAAATATAATCGCCTAAGCGAAACATCAAATCTACTCTCAGTTTAGCTTCAACTGCGTAACTTCTACAAGCTTTCGGCTGACTGAACTTTCATTGAACGAGGTCAGGATCGATTGCTGAAATTTGATTACAACTTGGCAGCAAGAAAGGTTGAAACGTCGTACAGTCAAGGAACCTAACGGCTCCGTGTACGCGACAATTGTGGGATTGTTGCGTGCTTCAACTACTGCCATATGTCGTAAGCAGTTTTTTTACAACTTCAATACCAGGAGCTTCGTTCACATAGGGCTACAGGGCCTGTATACTTGCTTGATGCCGTACCGCCGTCACCATACCCCAGCCTTCACCCTGATCGAACTCCTGGTGGTGATCGCCATTATCGGCATCCTGATCACTCTTGTAGTGACGCAGCTTGGCAACAGCCGCCGCAGAGCCCGAAACGCCCAGGCCCAGAGCGACATTAGTGAAATGGGCAAGGCGGTGGAGAGCTTTAGGAACGACGACGCCGCCTCGGACGGAGTCGTTTCAAATATCTCCAACAGTGTAGATTCGCTGAAAGGAACCGTTTGGACTCCGGGATCCCCGCCCTTCAGCGGTTCCCAGAACGTTTCATCCCTTACCTATGGTGTGAGCGTCCTAAAGACCCCAAGTTCCGCTTACACCTACCGCTACGTCACCCAACCATCAGCCACAGCTGGCCGATCTCTAGTATCGGGTCCTGCTGGACAGGGAGCCTACAGCCTCTGTACCACCATTGTCGGGGAAACCTATCCTTATTACTGTGCCTCAGACACGGGAGGAGGGCAAAACTCACTCACCCAGGCAAACCAGTCCGCCAGCCTGAGTGGCCTCACTCCAGCCGCCGCCAACGGCCTGATTGCTTGGTACAAGTTGGACAGCAGCGGGACCTCGATCACCGCCATTGACTCCAGTGCGAGTGGGAATGACGGCAAGCTAATTAACTTTACCTTTGACGGAACCAATGGGTGGAGAAAGGGAATGTTCAATAATGCGATGTATTCAAATTCAGCACAGTGGGTTGTTATTCCGAATACATCTGCCTTTAACCTGAGAAGTTTTACTGTAAGTGTATGGATGAAAGCTCCGCTAGCCGGACAAACGAATGCTTATCCTCATATTTTCAATTATGCTGACACTTCAACCGGAATATACTTGAGTGGTTTTGCAGGTACTAGCCAACTTGAAGGTAGGATCGATACAGCAACAGCTTATAATCAAAATTTTCACTGTGGAAACGTCTTCGATAATAATTGGCACCATATAGTTTTAAGTTCAGATCAAACAACTAATACATCTATTTTCATAGATGGAATGTTTGGATGCTCAGGAAACAATGCACTGCCTGGTATTGCTGTATCTAGCAACCCTGCCTACCTTGGCACCGATCATAATCAACATTACCCACTCAAAGGTGACTTAGATGATTTCCGCTTTTACAACCGAGCGCTCAGCCTTAGCGAAGTCCAGCAACTCTTCGCAGGAACCTTGTAGAATAAAATGGTAGGAACACAGGGGATCGTTGATTTCCGCACCCCATTCCGGTATGCCAAATCCCGCAGCAACGTTATAAACCCCGAGGCGCGGGCAGTGGTTCAAGTACTTTCATAACCGTGGCAGAGAAATAGGATCATGGAGTGAAAAGGTTCGAACGTTGTGCAGTAGGGGGAGCCAGTTGCATCGTTGGGTCAAAAACTACGTAAACTTTGATCGTATGTTTTACTCAGTGTGCCAGTTTGAAAAGAGACAGCGTTTCCCCATATCCGTCTAGTACGGTTCGAATGTCGTCCCGCATGGTCCACCACTCTGGACAAAGATAAAAGTAGGCTCTCACAGACTTTTTTATTGATATATGGTACATTTAAAAAGAAAAAGCAGGTAATCATACCAATTGGCAATAGCATTACAATAACTCGAAAATTTCTCAGGCGCGACTGATAATTTGATTGAATTGCTGATAACGCCGACTTCAACGACATCATGAATAATCAGCAAAAAGAGCGAGAACTGTCATGGTTCATCAAAGATGAAGCCATTAGCGATCTGAAGCAAGATGAATTTGCTCACATCGATTTGGCCAGGGAACTAAAACAAAAAATCGAATGGCTGGGGCCACCTCTCACTATTTCCCTAGAAAGCCAACATGGCACTGGCAAAAGCGTAGTCGGCGAATTACTAAGGGCACAGTTTCAGTCGGATTCAAGATACCAATTTGTCCGGATAGAGGCATGGCGGCACAGCGGGGACTCCCGGCGAAAGGCGTTTTTGTTTGATGTCATTGAGGAACTGAAGACAGCTTTCCACGACAGAAAAAATGACAAAGCAGTTGCGAGCCTCTGCAAACTGCAAGAAGGTTTATACCAAGCTTCGTCGGAACAGCATGCAGTCCTTTCGTTTCGAGGATTAAGGGCTACGTGGATGGCATTGAAAGCTGAAGCACGGCGGCCCGCCGTACTACGCTTCATCGGCTGTGTTATCGCAGCTATCGTGGTTCTAGGCGTTTGGGTTGTCCTGACGGCAAACACCGGTATCAAGGCCGCCCTGTTGAGCATGATCTTGGCAATTCCAGGCATATTCTCGTTGGCAGGAGTGGTGTACTTCGGAACAGTGCTCAGCAAGATGGCGGAGAGCATCCTGGAGCCAGCCAAGATCACTTTCACTACCTCTCCACCCACTTCCAGCGAACAATTCGAACAGATCTTTCGCGACTTGTTGCGTGTCATCGGGGCAGCGTCCACAGAAAGCGGCAGCAAATCTGAAAAAACGCTTGTGATCCTTGTAGATGAGCTGGACCGTCTGCCCGTCGACGAAATCATCCAGGCCATCAATGTCGTTCGGACCTTCCGCGATGTCAATCCATGTGTCGTGGTTGTCGCTTTGGACACGGAAGTAGTGGTCCGGGCACTGCAGCAGAAGCCAACTGAGAGCGCGGGACTGATCCGCAATGACAGCGAGGCAGAGGAATTTCTTAACAAGTTCTTCAAGTTCAGGCTGCACCTGCCGCCGCTCGTGCCAAGCGACATGCAGGCATTTGCACGTACGCTCATTGAAAGCGGCCGCTTGACCGGAGGAATAGGAAGCCTGAAAGGCACCGCACTTGACGACGTTCTTGACGGTCTAATCCACCCCGGCGTTACTACTCCGCGCCATGTCATAAGGCTGCTCAACGAATTCAACAGCGATCTCAGGCTGGCGCTCCGGCGGGAGAGTCCAGCATCGAGCGCAGGCAGCAATGGCAAACTGTTAAGCCAAGGAACCGTCACCGGGAACATGCCGTTTCTCGCCATGGTAACAGCGATGCGCGAAGACTTCTCCTTGTTTCACGCGGACATGGCGAGAAACCAGGAATTAGTCCAAGTCATAGAAGATGGCCTCAGCGGCAAGCTGGACGGGGCTGATGGTGCCGATTTAGACGAAAATTATCCCGGATACAGGGAAATCTGCCTGCGGTATTTTGACGTAGTTCCGATTGCTAACCAAGACAAAGCCGACGGAGCAGACACAGCCGGTTCCGCAAACTCAAATGAAGCCGTAGACTGGAGCAAACCGCTTCCAGCATACCGGGACCTTGTCTTGCATCTACAGGCAAACCGACGATTCCGCGCGACCGTTGTGGCACCATTCATCTTCTTCCGTGAAGACGCGTCAGCTCGCGCGCTGGGGAGCGGCGAACAAGCCCTTGGCATGGCTACGGAGTTCTGGAGCAACGCCACCGTATTGCTTCGCGGCCGCTTCGAACGCGCCAAAGAGGCAAACCAAGCCGGCTTCAGCGGCGGTGCGGCGACTGTAGCCCTTCACTGCCTGGCAGACGGACGAGGCAGTCAGCGTCGGAACGCAGCTCTGGCGGTCTGCGCTATGATCGATCAGTTCGACCCGAGCCGGGCCGGCGAATTGTCGGATGCCGTCTCCCGCACGGCTGACGACATCAGAACCATCATCGATGCCGTCGGCAGTGAGCTTCCAGCAGAGCAATTCCTGCGGACGCTGTCCGAGCGACCGCACGGGTTCCACCAAGAACGTTGTCTTTCGGCGGTGACCGATCGAATCGAGCGGCTATCAGCTCAACTGGAGACAGATGATGCCGAGGACGAAGTCGTGACCGTTGCGGATAACATCCTTCACGCCGTTTCACTTCACCCAGATCTCTTTATGACCGACGAAAGGCGAGCGGCGATAACGGCATTGGCATCCGCCGTCTCCAAACGCATAACGGTAGAGGAAGCCAAAGGCTGGCTAGACACGCTATGCTCCAGTACGCTACCTTTCAGCCGCGAAGAGCTCTTCGGTCCCAAAGCTTGGCAAAACTTGGTGGCAAAGCTTCGTGACACGGAGTCCGCAACCATTCCCAATGGCAGCGCGGACTCACTGCGAAATGCCGTGATTACCATTGAGCAGAAAGCAATGGAAACTTGGCCGCGAGAATACATCCAGCTTTTCATAGGACTGCAGGGAGCAACCCGATGGGAAATGCGAGACATAGGATTTGACGTACTGGAGCGGCAGCGTGAGCGACTCAATCTCAATGAGGCATCTACAGGCCTGAGGGCTGTAGTGAAATCGTCCACGGAAGAAGGTTTCGAAGAGCGTTCTGAAGCTAGGACGCTGTATCCGCGTATCGCCGCTTGGATAGAAATGCTATGCAAACAGGATATCGGTGGCGAACTCCTGCATGAAAAAACAACTGAGGAAGAGATGGATGCTCACTGCGCCAAGTTCGTCGTTCTTGACGACGACGACCTGCGGCATACGGGCTACAGCGTGTTCGAGGCGGTTGCGCCCAAATCGGAAATCAAATATGCAAAGACTTCAGCCGCGCTGATTGCTTATATAGTCAACAAGCTGCCCGCGGCAACAGCGAGAGAAGCTTTTGAGACTCTCATAAAGGTTCCCGCAGAAACGTCAGTTGATGAATTCAGCGCCCTGTACACCACTTTGATCCTGCCTCTGAGATCCTTGCAGGTAAGCGATCAATCGATGTTTGCTGCCGACGCGCTTTTGTTGGCCCTGGAACTCGGTGACGGAAACAATGCTCGCGCAGTCGCGCTGACTCAGACCGAAACGCTCGTTCCCTTGTACTCAGCTGGGTATGCCCCAAGCCAGCTGGAACAGGTTGACCGCGTTGTGAAACGTGCGATTCCGCTACTTAGTGACGCCGCACGCCAAAGTTATGTCAGCGGCCTGAATTCGATCCTGCTCCGGGCGAGCGACGCCCCGCAGCAACTTTTCGTATTGGATCATCTTGCAGCACTGCGAAGAGACGGCACGATGCCACTTACGTCCATCGCCGTGATTTGTACAAGCTTGGCAAGCACCTGGACGAGTCTGACAACCCCGGAAGCCCGCGTTCTCGCAGCGCAGCTGCTCGATGCGTGGAGTTCCAGTTTGCCAGTTATCAATCGTGATGCTCACCTCACCAATATGGCGGCATATGCCGGTGAAGATCCGAAGATGGCGTGGAATGCTGTGAGATCATTTTGGAGTCAGATGAATACCGCTCAGCAAGTAGCTGCAGTAAAATCTTCATGGCAAGGAGAGGTGCAAGCCCAGATACTTGAAGACATATCGGCAGAATCCAACCATCTGGATACTGATTCGATCTCTTCCTTGTTGATAGGGGCAGACCAGGCTAAACTTCCGCAACATGAAAAAGCACTGGAGCTACTTGCGTCAGCTTTGACTCGTCACAGCGACAACGAAGAGAAAAATTTCTTGGCAGAAAGCATTTTCGTACATATTGCGAACCAGCCGGAACCTCTTGAATTTCGCCCCCTTTTCTTAGTCGCCTGCTCGCTGCAGGTTCTGGTTCAAGTAGGGGGCGCACCAGTAATCGCATCAGCTTTGCGGGGCGACATTGAGCAGCAGCAATATGGCTTGACATTGCTTTCAAAGTATTTGCGCGTACCGAATGAAGGCAATTTAACGAGCGTTCTTATACCTGCTGTAGCACCAATCCTTGCCATGAGTCATGGCGAAGACCTTCGCCTGCTGGTTGATCTGCTTAAGGCCCAAGGATGGGCAACAGATCCGATCGTCGTAGCATCCTCGCAGCAAGCAATAGAGAGCTTGAAGAAAAACCGGTCTAAAGAAGCCCGCGTAGACAGGGCGATCCTAAACTCGATCCAGCCTCGAAAGGTAAAAAAGTTTTCTAGTTAAATAAAACGATAGGTTGCTATTATTTCGTGGACCGATTTTTCCGTTTTAGATAAGCTTGGGTTCTCTCAAACATTTCTAGGCTTAATAGGGGTTCATGCCCGGCCTCGATCACTTCCCCGTTCCAGCGGATCTGCCCGCAGTAGAACGGGTTCTTTAGCATGACGTGCAGGCTCGCAACGCTCATCGGCTTACCGGAGCGGGAGACCAGCCCCCGCTCGGTCATCTTCGCAAGAAGGCTGCGGAGGCTGTACTCGCCGGTGGCGTACAGCTCGAAGGCCCGGCGCACCAGGGGAGCCAGCACCGGGTCCGGCTCGGCCTTTGCCCGCGGGCCGTCGATGTTGATGCGGTACCCAACAGGTGGACAGAAGACCAGTTCCCCTTTGCGGGCCTTGATCTCCATGGCGATGGCCGCCATCCTGCCAGTTAGGACATGGTACTCGTACATCGGGTCAGTGGGGGAGGTTTTGATCATAGGACAATAATGAACGGTTGGTGGGAAATGTCGTTTGGGGTTGCATGGACGGAGCGCTTGGCGTAGGACGGAGGTCTATCCGCTAATCTCGCTATGTTACCGATCCCCAGCAAACAAGCAGTGGAGGAGTTTCGAGCAATCTTCTTCAAGGCATCCGGCATCACGCTGAACGATGAGGAGGCATGGAATCTGGCAACCCGTACTTTGCATTTGTATATCATTACCCACTGGCCCAGAACGCCCGATGGTGAAGACAAAAAGTAGGCGCATCCGCGTCTAATATCTTGCGGATACGGTTCCGCATGGTCCACCATGCGGGATTCGGCAGGGCTAAATTGCCCTGTTTTTGGCTTTCAGAGCCATTTTCTCCTAGTTCGAGACACCTAATCATATCAATCAGTGGATGAGGCTGAATATGCAGCTCTCCCAGAGTGAGAGACATCTTTCCGCCTAGCGCACAAACGACCTCCCGTTTTGCTTCCACATCCCCCTGCGTAAAGCGGGTGTAGGCTGTTGAAGAAAAATGTCTTAAGTCGCGCAGCGTCTGTTTATCTCGCTCGGTCTTCGTTCGCTTGCTCTCCTGGGCGGTGTTCAGGTCGCTGATTTCGTTGTCTGCCTGCTCGGACCTTAGAAGAAACTCTTCCCGGCTGATCTCCCCGTCCGCCCGCATCTCGAATAAGCGCTCACGCCTGGCCTTTGCCTTGGCAATGGCCTGCGCGGCCTGTGACTGCGCGGCTTTCTCAACACTTACTTCCTGGGCGTCAGTCTCTCCCCAACTCGTCACGCACCAGTCCCAAAAGATTGTGCTGACCTGACATCGTTTCAGCAGCGTAGCGATTTTCGTTTCTAGCACTTCTTCCGCCACGCTGGTTTTCGGGCGGCAGTCCCGTCCACAGCAGTGGTAGTAGGCATACTCCCGCCGCAGGCCCGACGTCTTATACTGCTTCACCTTGCGCTCTGCCGTCACTAAGCTGCCGCACACGCCGCAACGGATCAGGCCCGTAAAGGCCCACCGCCGCTTTTGCGGCTGGATGTGGTTCTTGCGCCCCAGCAGCATTTGTACCCTCTGGAACTCTTCTCGGGTAACCATCGGCGTGTGTGCGCCCTGGACGGTGCGCCCTTCGTGGGCGAACTCCCCCATGTAAAAAGGATTAACAAACAGCCGGTACAAGGCCGAGCGGGAAATTTCTTTGCCGCCGGAGCGCCGCGTCTTTTTGGTGCGGAATCCGCGCTGGCTGAGAAAGGCACCCACCTGGGGAACGGTGTGAGCGCCGGACAGCATCATGTCCCAGCCTTCCCGTAGAAGCGTAAATCGCTCTCCATCTGCGACCACTGTTTTCTCGGCAATGTCATTGCGATAGCCTTCCGGGGCGCGGTGGGGGAACCAGCCTTTTTCCACTTTGGACTGGGTTCCCCTAGCAACCGCTTTACGAAGGTCCAGGATGAACTGGTTGGCGACCCCACTCTCTATAGCCCATAGAACGACATTGTCCTCCGGAAGATATTCTCGCTCCGGCGTGAGAATGGAGTGGATCGCTCTGCGCTGAAGCATCCAAGAAAGGGTGCCGCTGTCCACAGGGTTTCGGGACAAGCGGTTAATGTTCCAGCAGAGGATGCCCTGGGCACGCCCGGCCTCGACTTCTTCCAGCAGCCGTGCAAATACAGGCCGAGCGCCAGGGCCTTTGGCGGACTTACTTTCAACAAGTTCTTCGGTCACGATAAGTCCCCGCTGCTGGGCGAGGCGGCGAAGAACAGTAAGCTGATCGTCAATGCTCTGGACTTGACGGTCCTCACTTTCTGTCGATTTACGGGCGTAAATAAGATAGCGCATCTTTGTTCAATCTAAGGTAACCCCTTCTTGTTGCACTCCAGGTTCTGATTTCAATTCATACTCAGATCTCACCTCATACTGCTGTTTCTTCTTGTAATACAGGAATTGTTCTTTGGTCATATCTGCTCGCAATGGTGGTCGATGAGGATAATTTTTGAGGTAGAAAAGCTGAAGCGTATGGGTCGCAAGCTCCTGAGAGTCTTGGGGACTCAAATCTACACCAAAATTCGCCAGGAACAAGTCATGGAAAGAAGTAACTGCATTGGCACTTGGAACGGGCAGAGGCATAACGTTACCGTGCCAGATGTGGTCGGAGAAGCTCGGCAAGTTCATTACTCGGAACAGGTTCTCAGTTGTGCTGTTCGCATGCAACAGTGTTTGCATGTTCGGTTTTTGTTTGGCAGGATGGCTGCATCAACCCGCTTAAGCAGGAGGCTTATGACCAAAGAGCGTCGAGAAAAAGCAAAGATTGCTGAGGAAAAGACAGAAGAAGTGGCGAAAGTGACAGCGGGAATAAAAGTAGGGTCGCCTCGCAGGGCGCGACCTCGGCTGCACAACCGCGTCCAGACCGTAATGGTCCATCTTAGTCGGTACAGCTTCCAGGGCCGCGCCCGTCTTGCAGCAGATGCAGGCGTGTCCCGGTCCACGATCAGCCGCATGATCAACGGGCAAACCAGCCCCTCCCACGCACTGGTCCAAGCAGTCACGGACGCCCTGGCCGTGCATCTCAAAAAGCCGCTCGTGCCGCGCGATTTGTTTTCGGGCGACGGCTCCTACCACGAGCGTTCCGGCTGCCGGCTGAGCGGATGCACCGGCTGCCTGCCGGAAGCGGCCTTTGACGGCCATGGGCGTCGCCGGGTGGAATGGCTGAACGCTCGTCCTGGCGATTGGTCCCTTGCACCGGAACAAAGCGACAAAAACCGTTCGCAGAGTGATTGAAGCGAAAATGACAAGAGAACTGACAGAACAGCCGCTACTTGCCTTGAAGTCCTCAATCTTCTACGAATTCATTTAACAATCACCTCATAATGAAACCAGAGAACAAGTTGAACTCAGACAACAACTCGAACTTAGACAACTCGATTGCTCTGCCTACAAAGCGCCTTTACGCTCAGGTTCGCGAACAACTGCTTTCCCTTCAATATGCTGCGTTTTTGCTGGTCATCGCTCAGCTCCTTGAGCGGCAGGGCTACCGTGAGGTTCGCCTGCTTGGACGAAAAGGGTTTGTCGGAAGAAACCGAAGTGGCGGCTGGGATTTAGAAGCAGTACTGGGGCAGCAGTCGCTCATGCCCGGCAAGGAATGGTCTCGCTGCATTATCCAGGTCAAGCAATTCGATGAACTGGCAGTGCAGCAGCGGACGGTGGATGAGCTGCGGGGGTGCATCCTTCGAGCAGGAGCAGGACTAGGTATCCTCATCACGACTTCGCGCTTTTCGCCCGTGGCTCAGGAAGCGGCTCAGGCGTCTTCCCTGGCTCCGGTTGTCCTGTTAGACGGCGAGGGACTGGTCCGTCTGCTCATCCACCAAAAACTGGGAGTGCGCCACAAGCCAAACGGCAAGTGGGCTGTTGACCTGGAGTTCTTCCGCTCCATACGCGAGGCGGAGGCTGGTGATGCTCAGGAATCAGGGACAAAGAAGGTGGGTGAGCGAATTCAAAGCCGGCTTCTTTCAAGCCATGCTACTGCTGGCTATGTGCCTGGTAATCGGCAGTACCCATCGCCGACACCGCAAAAGAAGCATGTGCTGCATCTTTCGCTCGTGCTAAACGCAGAGCCGGGGACAAAGGGAAGCTTTAGAACAGGTAAAAACGAGTAGTGCTCACGAACTCTCCTTGATGAAAACATCCACGAACACAGCCGTATGACCGGACCCACTCACATCGCTTTGGGCGTCAGCAGCGTCTGGCTGATGCGTCTCATCCCTGGAGCCGTCGGGCCGCTGTCCGTTCAAGACGGCAGTAGTCCCGGCCTGATCGTCGGCTTTGCCGCCCTCGGCGCACTCCTGCCGGACCTGGATGCTACACGCTCCACCGTCAAGTACCTGCGCCTGGGGCGACGCTTCCAGCCGTTCCTCTTGCCCGCCCGCGTTCTGTCCCACGAACTCGGTCACCGAGGTCCGCTGCACTCGCTCGCGGGGATCGCGCTGCTCTGGGTCTGGCTGGGCTTGCCAACCTTTCTATGGCTTGGGTGGAGGCCGGCTCTTGCCCTGGCGCTTGGAATGCTCTCCCATCTTCTAGGGGATGCCAGCACCCGAAGCGGTGTGCCGCTGCTGTATCCAAAGCGTGGCCGCTGGCATTTGCTGCCACCTGGTCATCGCCTTGTCACGGGATCGGCAGACGAAGAGATCGTTTTTGGGGCGCTCCTTTTCCCGCTCTTACTGCTCCTGTTTAGCCTTATTCTTCTCCCTCAGTGAGAGTGTCACAATCTAGGTTTTCCCTTTCACTCTTCCATCTCTAATTTCCCGTCTTATGAACCGAACTCTTTTTCGTGACCCTGCTCTGGATGTCCCAATGGCTCCGCCGTCGCAAAGTGCTACTGGTGCTTCTTCTCATTATTTGTCGCAGGTTCATTCTCAGGCGGTTTTGTGCAGCCATCTGGCCCGGCTGCTGCATCATGCGCTGACGGACCTAGATTGGCCGTTCCTGCGCTTCAGCGACCGCAGCCGCCTTGAGCGATCCTTGACGCGGCTTGGAAGCGATATTCCGCTTGTCTGGCTGATTGCAGGACAGCCGCAAAAAGGACAAGCAGAACATAAGAGACAAGCGGCGGGTCCAGCCGATGTACCAGACGCTGGAAAAATATAAAGCGTAAAACGCACACCGCCACGCCCGCCGCGAGCCTGTCCCAGTTCGGGATCAAGTCGCCGGCGGCATAGCGGCCCCGACGCTGTGCCACCGCAAAGGGGGATGCACAGGCGGTAATGGTCGACGCGGCGGTGTGCAGATCCACAATATAGACCCAAGTATTTCCAGCAACTTCCGGCGCGTACAAGCGCCGGTGGCTTGAAGTTGCAAAAGATACCGCCATGTTCATTCACTTCATCCGCGCACAACAGGCTTATGACTTCACTTCGTAGTGATGAGCAAGAAAGTGAAGTTCGTCACGACAAGATTTTGGACGACGGCTTCCCATTTGTTATCGAGCAGTTCAAGGGCGAACAGGGGGCAGGAGGATCGTTCTGGCCTGCGGCCCGGCTGCTGCTGACGCCTGCGCTGAGAACGTCGGGTTTGTGGAGCGCTTTGCCGCCTGATGAGTTGCGGGACCTCACGCTGCTGCTGACGTTCCTTTCGTCGAACGGCCACGTTCAACCGACGCTGCCCGAACTTGCGGGGGCAATGCAGACGTCCCATGTGCAGACCCGCGCTCGGATGCTTCGGCTGTCCCGGCGCTTGTGGCGCGGCCAGCCGCTGGTCGTGGAGCTGAACCGGCAGAGCGGCCTGGATGCGTACCTGCCGGGAAGGCACATTCTGGGAAGCCGCCAGGAACAGGAACTACCAGTGGCCGCGGCTCATACTATTCTCACAGAGCCGCGAGCTGGCCGGGACGCGCTGATCGCCCATAGCCGCGCCCGGTACGCGACGCCCCGCGCGGAGGTTGAAGCCGACATCGCCCGGCGAATGGGGTGGGGAGCGCCGGCCTTTGAGGATGAGGAGCCGGGCGTTGCTGAGGAGAAGCGCCAGCTTTATGACAAGCTTTCAGAACAGGGAATTCCGAAAGACAAAGCGCTGGACATCTTAAGCCGCTTTGATCTAACGGTGGTGCGACGCCAGCTTGAATGGATGCCGCACCGGGGCGCTAAGAACCCGGCGCGGTACTTGGTGGCCGCCATCGAGAACAACTATGAGGCTCCTGTCGCTGTCCGGTCTGAGCTGTCCGGGTAACAGGCGGCACTGTGAACTGCTTTTCAAGGCTGAGATTATTTAGTTTTTTACTTTCAACTCTATGATGCACACACAGAGCCGGACAAGAAAGAATGAGGGAACACGCCCAACAACAGATTTAAGTGGAACAACGCCGGTGCCAAACGATCTCCTGGACCGGGTGATGCCGACGCTTCGAGATACCGAGCTTCGCGTCCTATTAGTTGTCGTGCGCCAGACGCTTGGCTGGATGGTCGGGACAGATCCGGCCCGGCGTAAGGACCGGGACTGGCTGACGCAAGGCCAGCTTATGCAGCGGGCAGGTCGCGCCAGTGAGGCCGTATCCCATGCCGTGGACACGCTCGTGCAAGCGGGACTCATCAACGTAACGGACAGAAAGGGGATACCTAAGAAAACCGCCGAAGAGCGCCGACGGCATTTAGGCCACTTGTATTATCAGTTAGGATCAGGCGCAAGGGCTGTGGATAACGCGGATGGGTCTGTGGATAACAAGCACGTTACTGTGGACAACACTCGCAAAAGCGAAGACGCAAAACCGAATACAACAAAAGAAACAGTGATACAAAAATATAGCGACGAAAGTAAAATGGTGGATAGGTCTGTGAAAAAGCCATTTCTTAGAAAGTCGTTTGTCGTGAGAACAAGGGGATGGGAGAAGGTAACACATCAACAATGACTCCCTATGAAGCAGTATTAACGCGCTGTTCCAAAGCGGCAATTTTGTCCATCATCGCCTCGAAGGAGAGGCTTGGCCCGAAGAACATGGCGCTCATCCCACGGTAGTCGGTACGCAGCCCTGCGACCCGTTCCGGGCGGGGGACCAAGTGCAAGGTCCCAGGCAGAGCCGTCTCGTAATTGGCCCAGGGAGCTGTGTAGAAAGCGGATTTGTGCTCACGCACCCGTGCCAGCAGCGGAAGATCAGCGAGTGCCTGGACTTCCACTTCGGTGCCGGCCATCTGCGCGAGATCGCTGTAATGACGCGACAGCCGTTCTCCCGAAGCTTTGTCCGGCGGCCGGTGATACTCGGCGTGTAGGATGGTCGCCTTCTCCCAAAACGTGCGTCGGGCGGCGAGCACGCGCACTGAGACGATGGCTGGCATGATTTGGGGTAGTTCTTCGGCGACATACGCGGTCACAGTCCGGCTCTCAGCCGGCCAGTCGTCGCTTCTGCCGCCGAGTTCAATCTTCACTTCCGGGCGGACGTAAGCTAGTTCCCCACTGACTGCACGAGGATAGGCGAAGTGGAGCGTGCCAGGATCAGAGGCATCTTGCGTAAGGGTCCAGACTCCACTACTCGCGTCTTCTAGCTCCTGCGCGATGCTTGTTCGCAGGGCAGGGAGCAGGCGGTGGGTAACAGTCTCTTGAAATGCTGTGACCAGTGCCCCCGAAAGTTGCTTACGCTGGGTGTTACTTGCTGCTTGCTCAGGATCGGCAAGACTTACGCCGAGCGCGGCTCAGCTTAGGGACAGGTCAATATCTTCGGAGAAGCGCTGGATCAGGCCGTAAACTTTGGACAAGCTGGTGCCACCTTTGAATAGCAGGTGGTCATGAAATCCCGGCAGCGCGAACAGCCGCTCCAGCGTCCAGCAGACCCAGAAGTCTTTCTCGATGAGCAGGGGCAGGAGGCCGCGCCGCTCGCCGGCAATGGCGAAGGCGTCCCGGCGGGTATCGGCAGATGCGGTTGCGAGGTTCATGATCTTGCTCTCACGGTTGCCGTTTTGCTCTTTGTTGCGGATTTGACCTTTGCCTGCGTATCAGGCTTAGCTCCGCCTGCGATCTCTTGTAGGATTGGAACCAGCCAGCCGGGCGCGTTCAGGGCTTCCTGGCAAAGAGCCGCTTTTTCGCGGGGGGTGAGGATCTGGCACAGCCGCGCGATCACGTCCGCAGTAATCTGTCCCTGTCCCAGATGCCGCAGCGCCTGGATGACCGTTCCTTCAGTCCGTCCTGCACCGGTCAGCGAGCGGGGTTCGGCATGGCGAAGCTCGATCGTCTGTCCGCCGACTTGGACGCTGCGGCGTCGCCCGTCGGTCAAGTAAACGGCGCGGGCCGGAACCTGGGTGGACAATCCTAACGCATTGGCTGCTTGCCCGCCGGTACTTTGGAGCCGGCTGCCCGTCTTGCGGGCGAGCGCGGCAGCGATTTGGTCGGGATCGGCAGGCACGGGACCAAACGCCGGGTGGAGCCGCGGAAAATCATATAGGCCGCGACCAAGCCGGCGGATCACGCCTTCGCGGGCCAGGCGGGAGAGGGCTTCATCCACGGCGGCGCGTGATCCGAGTTCCAAAAACTCGCGCGTGACGAAGACGGTGCCGGGCAGTTGCTTTTCAATCTGCCGCCTGAGTTTGTCGTACACGGACCTGTGCATAGCATGATCATAGCACATTCAGGAAAATATAGTCAAATATCTGAATTATTACTCTCAAATGGTAAACTAAGATGAAACATGGGAGAAGTTTTAGCAGCTTCTAATTTCCGCATATTATGCGGAGATTAGACGCATTATTCTCCGCAAACAGGGTTATGAAGCAAAAAAATTGACGAAAAAAGCGAACAGCCGGCCACGGAACGAAAAAAAGCATGGTGGATCGGGTATAACAGGGTAAGCAAGACGAAGGCTGTTAAGGCGTGTTTTGTAAACAGCGGGTCACGGGTTCGAATCCTGTCTTCGGCTTTCCAATCTTTGGCTTCTAAATAAGAGTAATCCGCCCACGAAAAGAACGGGGGCGGATTTTTCTTTGCTTCCAATCAAGAACAAAAATACAAGAACAAGAATAGCCGAACTGTTTTGGAACAATCTGTGCTGTGATAAGCGTCGGGAAGCAGAACAGCATACCTTGTATCTGTCGCGATCCACCGAGAAGAGAAAAGCAAGGGGTTCGCCGGATATTCTAACATTCTAATTGAAAGCTACATAGCAAACGATGGTTACAAACAGGTTACAAACCAAGCGGAAGTGATACATTTGGGGGCAAGTGATGGTAAAGAAAAAGCAGAAGCAAATTTTAGTAAAAATAGAAAAGAAGCCAACGACGCTGCTGCCCAAATAGGCTTCAGACGCGAAAATGACTGATTTGAACCCAAGCAGCAGGCAATCTTGTCAGAGTTTAGGCAACAGCGCCGAATTGAACCGATTGGCATAAAATTTGCAATAGTGTATTGACAACTAGAAAACAGTTATGAAAACAGCACTTGTTCATGATTACCTCGCCCAAGCAGGCGGCGCAGAGCGCGTGGCGGCAGCCTTTCACACTTTGTTCCCGGAAGCGCCTTTATATACTTCCGTCTATGACCCGTCCGCGACACTGGCAACCTTTGCGGCAATGGACATTCGCACGTCGTTTTTGCAGCGCTGGCCGTTTTCCTCGCGGCGGTTCCACAAGCTGGCCCTGCCGTACTACCCGGCGGCGTTCGAGCGGTTCAACTTTACCGGCTATGACCTGGTCCTCAGCTCCTCCAGCTCCTTCGCGAAAGGTGTCATCACGCCGCCGGAAACGTGCCATATCTGCTACTGCCACACGCCTTCGCGCTTTGTCTGGCGGCAGCAGGAGTATCTGGCGCAAAGCCGCTCCGGCCGAGCGGTAACCTCACTGGTAAGCTTAGTCGTCAACAACATGCGGGCATGGGATGTGGAAAGCGCTCAGCGGGTGGATTATTTTGTCGCAAACTCGTACAATGTCGCCCGCCGCATCCGAAAGTTCTACCGGCGGGATGTCGCAGCAGTGATCTATCCGCCGGTCGAGACCGCCAAGTTCAAGCCTGTCAGCATGGCGGAAGTCGGCGCTCATTTTCTGGTTGTCTCACGGCTCATCAACTACAAGCGCATTGACCTGGCGGTGGAAGCCTGCACCCGCCTGCATCTGCCGCTGCGCGTGGTCGGCGTCGGCCCGGACCTGCCGCGATTGAAGCGCATTGCCGGGCCGACCATTCAGTTTTTAGGACGTTTGTCCGATGAACAGGTCGTGCAGGAGCTGGCCCGCTGCAAGGCGCTCATCTTTCCAGGCGAGGAAGACTTCGGCATTACGCCGGTCGAGTGCATGGCGAGCGGCCGCCCGGTCGTGGCTTACGGTGCCGGTGGGGCGCTGGAGACGATTTTGGATGGAGAAACAGGATTGTTTTTTGGGGAGCAGTCGGTGAACTCGCTGGCGGCGGCGCTGGAAAAGATTTCCCGCTGCTCTTTTTCTCCTGAAGCGCTTCAAGCACAGGCCGCTCGCTTTGATACGTCTGTCTTTGAAAAACAGATTCAAACTTTGATTGCAAGCGCCATGGAAGAACATTGTCACAACAACAGTGTTACTTATATCAACCGCAAGGGCCTGGGACAAGACAAAAAGGTGATGCAGCCCTTTTTTCCCCTGCCGCTGACTGAGAGCTTCAAGACAGAGCTTGCCGTCCGGCATCAAAACGCCGAAAAATAAACAAGCGCTGAAAATCAAGATCGAGCTAAACCAGAGCAGATAAACGAACACCAATGAACGAAATCCAGCCCAGCTCTTCTTTTTATTCCGTCCCGCGCCCTCTTCCTGCGGAACCGGCTATGACCGCGCATGACCTCGCGCTGATCGCCTGGCGCCGCCTGTGGCTGATTGTCCTGATTGTTGCCGTTTCAACACTCACCGCTGCGATCCTTTCAAAGCGCAGTCCGAAAGCATGGCAGGCCACCGCACAAGTTCTCCTGGTTCAGCGGGAGCCGGTAATGATCGCCTCGACGCAGGCGGCCGCAAACGCTCCGATGGTGGAGTCCATCGAAACCCAAATCACCCTGCTGCAAAGCCGCGAGCTGGCCCAGGAAGCGGCTGCTAAACTCGGCATCAGCCCGGAAACGCTCCAGAACGCCGCGACAATCACGCCCCGCAAAGAGGGCGACAATGTGATTGATGTGGCGGTAGTCGCCGACAGCCGGCAGCATGCGATCCACTGGGCCGAAATGCTTTGCCGGACCTTTGTCGCGTACAAAAACGCTTTGGCGCAGAAAAACAGCAGAGAGAATCTAGCCCAGCTTGAGATTCAAACGGCGCAAGCCGAGAAGCAGGTGACCGTTGCAGATGCCAAGCTTCTGACGTTTCAGCAGACGCACCGCTTGGGCGGCGTCGGGGTTCTGGACCCCCAGACCCAAAAGACCGCCGCGCTCAATGCTCTGGTCACCCAGAATGCCGTGGTCGCCAGCCTGCAAACGGACAACGTCGCCGCGCAGGCGACGGCAGCCGCCGACCTCGCGCAGCTCCAGAAGGGCAAAGACGCCATCACTAGAACGCACAGCGTCCGCGATGACGACGAAGTAAAAAAGCTTCAGGAGTCCCTCAGAGATTTGGAGCAGAAGCGCTTTGAGACCGCCCAGCGCTACAAGAGAAAGACCGGCGGCCCTGGCCAAAACCTGCTTTCGGAGCTGGACGGCCAGATTTTGACGACGCAGGCTAATCTTAATCGGTCCATCCAGACTTTGGAAAGCCAGCCTTCGCTTCAAGACCAGGGATCGTATCAGACCGCCAGCGACAACGCCCAAAGCGCCGCCCGCGCCGCCCAGGTGAAGCTAGACGGGGCCATTGCCCAGCGTAACCTGCTTCAGCGGCAAACTTTGGACCTGCCTCGGCTGAGTCAGGAAGCCCAGAACTTGATTGACAGCGCGGCCCAGGCCCACAGCCTTTATAATGCCGCCAGCGCTGCCGCTCAGGCCGCGCAGATCAACAAAAATGTCGCCGGCGGCAATGTCCAGATTGTTCAGCATGCTTTTGCGCCGGCCTCGCCGTTCCGCCCCAGCCCCAAACATGATCTGCTGGTCGGTTTCGGGATCGGCCTGGTTCTATCGCTGCTGGCCGTGCTGCTTCTGGAACAAATGGACAGCTCGGTGCGGACCGCCGCCGATGTCCGCCGCCTTGTGGACGGCCCGGTCGTGGCTGTCCTGCCGCAGATGACCCGTGCGGAGAAGAACCAGTTTTCCGGCGGCAGCAGGCCGCCGCATTTAATTGAGACGTACAATGCCGCCCGCGCAAACCTCAGCCTTGCCATGCGCCAGCGCACCGGCGTCAATTTGGACGATCACCAGATCATCTTGGTGACCAGCGCTCTGCCCGGCGAAGGCAAATCGCTCACGGCCTCCGAGCTGGCTCATTCGTTCGCACGGGCAGGCCGGCGCGTAGTGCTGGTGAACGCCGACATGCGCCGGCCTTCTTCGCTGATGCAGGCGGAAAAAACATCGCCGCCGGGTTTGGCGGAGATCCTTTCCGGCAAGCTGCGCGTGGAAGACGCTCTTCTGCCGACGGAAACGGCCAATCTCTTTGTTTTGCACGGAGGAACCGCCGCGCAGAACCCAATGGATTTGATTTCTCAGCCGCACATGGCTGAGGTGATGCAGGCGCTGCGAACAGCGGCCGATGTAGTCATTGTGGATTCGCCCCCGGCTGCCGTGGTGGCGGACGCTCTTCTTCTCGCGCCCTATATGGACTGCATTCTTTATGTTGTCGGCATCGGCATTGTGGACAGCGAGAATATGCGAAACACGGCGGGCGCACTGGCGGCGGCCGCGCCCAAAATGCTGGCGTACTTTGTCAACCGGGTGCCGCACCTGATCGGCGAACCGGCCAATTATTCTTATGCTGGCTACGGACGCACGACTTTTGCCGCTCCTCCCCCCGAACCGGAGAAAAGTTCGCGCGTTTATCGGTCAACACGCACCATTGTCATGAAACGCCCTTTGGGGCCGGACACGGCTGAAGAACCCACCGGGCTGGAACCTGACAGCGGTTCCGACAGTCATATCAGCGGTTCCGGCAGTCATGTCAGCAAAGACAGCGCCAATGGCACACGGTCTTCTCTGCGCGTCCTGCCGCGCGTCGGCTCGTCCCTGCTCGCTTTTGAGGGTCCCTATGCCGGACAAAGCTTTGCGCTTGCACGCAGCAAGTCCCTGACGCTCGGCTCACGCCCGGACAGCGACATCGTGCTGGCGCGCGATGCGGCAATCTCGCAGCTTCACGCCCATATTTCGCTGGAAAACGAGAACTTCATCGTGTATGACGTTTCTTCCACCAACGGCACGCTTGTGAACGACATCGCTGTTTCGCGGCACGCTTTGGAAGTCGGTGATGTTCTCCAGCTTGGCGCCAGCAAGTTTCGCTACGAATGAGATAGACATGAACAATAAACTCCATTTTGCTTTGCCCGCCCTCGTTTTGCCCGCCTTAATGGCGGTGGCTTTCAGCCTCGCGTATGCGGCGGAAACGCGGGCGCAGCCGTCGCCGCAGCAACTGCTGACGCATAAGCCGAGGATGACGCCCACGCCTTATTTGCTGGGAACCGACGATGTCCTCAGCATTCAAGTCATCAACTTTCCTGAATTGAATGTTCCGCAGGCCACCGTTCCTTCCGACGGCAATATTACTGTTCCTGTGCTTGGCTCTTTGCCGGTCGCGGGCCGGACGACGGCGCAGGTGGCGCGGACGCTGACAACCAAGTGGTCGGAGTATGTCGTCAGCCCATTGGTCACGGTCACACTGACCCAGCGCCGTCATCAAAGCGTCCAGATTTACGGCTCCGTCACCCACGCCCAAACTGTCGAGTATCGGCCCGACCTGCACCTGATGGAAGCGCTGGCGGAGGCCGGCGGCGCGTCGGAAACCGGAGACCTGAGCCAGGTCGCCGTAACCCACAAAAACGGCGTGATCCAGACTGCCGATCTCAGCGATCCGCAGACCGCCGGCGGCACCGCCCAGGACCTTGCCCTCGCGCCTGATGATGTGATTTATGTGCCGCCGCGCCACATGCAGATCAGTGTCCTCGGCGAGGTCGCAAAACCCGGCTCCTACGCTTATAAAGACAAAATGACGGTACTGGATGCCCTAACCGATGCCGACAATGTTAATCAAGCGACCGCCGATCTGTCCCATGCAACGCTCATTCACGATGGCGCGGAGCGTCCTTTGGATTTAAATGCCCTGCTAGTGCAGGGCCAGGTTGCGAACAATGTGGCGCTGGCGCCCGGCGACCGCATCTACATCCCGGAGCTGCATAACCGCATCTTTGTGGACGGCGCTGTCGGTCATGCCGGCTACTATGCCTTCAAGCCCGGCGACCGTTTGGTGAACGCGATCAGCGGCAGCGGCGGCACACTCGCCGGTGTTTCGGACCTTAAAAAAGTCACTGTCGTTCATCAAGGCACGCAGGCAGGCACAGTGGTCGCGGAGACCGTAGATTTCGGGAAGTTTCTACAGCACGGAGATATGTCGGTCAATCTCCCGCTCCAGCCGAACGACGCGATTTATATCCCGGTCAAGGGATCAAATGTCAATGCACTTCAAGCTCTCGGCGGCATCATCGGCATCGGAACCGGCGCCAGGGTTTTGACCGGGCGGTAGGAACTTCGCCCGGCTCAAAGAACCCCTCCCGCTCGTTCCTCACTCCCTCCCCTAAGAAGGGAGGGCTGGAGTGAGTCAAGAGCAGCCCCGCGTCTGCCTCGCTGTTCTCTTACCCTCCCTTCTTAGGGAAGGGAGCCAGGAACGAGCGGGAGGGGTCTCAAAAGCTCCGCCGGCTGCACGAAAGTTTTATATAAAGTATGAGCATTATCTCTTCCGGGACAACTCAAAACGCGCTCGCGCGGCCCCTGCGGACACTCAAAGCGAAACCCGGCTGGCAGGCGCTCAATGTCCGGGAACTCTGGCAGTTCCGCGACCTGCTTCTCACCCTGGCCCAGCGGGATGTCAAGCTGCGCTACCGGCAGACCGCCGTCGGCGCCCTGTGGGTTGTTTTGCAGCCGCTGCTGGCGGCGGGGATCTTCTCGCTGGTGTTCGGCAAGCTGGCAAGATTTCCCTCCGACGGCGTCCCGTACTTTGTTTTTTCGTATGCAGGCCTGCTTGGATGGAACGTCTTCGCCGGCACTGTCGTGAAAGTCAGCGCGTCGCTGGTGCAGAACTCGAATTTGATCTCGAAAGTTTATTTCCCGCGCCTGATTCTGCCGCTGTCCATGATGTTCTCGACGCTGATTGACTTCGCCGTCGCATTCACGCTGCTGCCGCTGCTGATGATCATCGGCCATGTCGCCCCCGGCATCGCCCTGCTGACCCTGCCGCTCTGGTTTGCGCTGCTGCTGCTGCTGGCGCTGGGCATCGGCATGTACACGGCGGCCCTGGCGGTGACTTACCGGGACGTGCAGTATGTGATTCCGGTGCTGATGCAGTTTCTGCTGTATGCGTCCCCGGTGGCGTACCCGCTGACGTTTGCGCTTGCCAAGCTGCCGCCATCGTTCCGGTCCTTCTACTTTTTGAACCCGCTGGCGGGCCTGCTACAAGGCTTCCGCTGGTCGCTGCTGGGACACGGCAGCCTGCCCGTCGCCCCGGTCGCGTATTCCGCCGCCGTCAGCCTGCTTGTCTTTTTCGGCGGTGCGTTTGCCTTCAAGAAAATGGAAAGGAAGTTCGCCGATGTCATCTAACTCTGAAATCGCAATCGCGGCACGCGGCGTTTCCAAATCGTACACGATCTCGCACAATGCCGAAACACATACCACGGCGTCTGAGGCGCTGGTGGCCCGGTTCAAGCCGCGAAAGAAAAGCACGAGTGAGACGTTCTGGGCGCTGTCCGACCTGTCGTTTGAGATTAGGCGCGGCGACGTGGTCGGCGTAGTCGGGCGCAACGGCGCGGGCAAAAGCACGCTGCTGAAAGTTCTAAGTGAGATTACTGAGCCGACGCGCGGCGAGATTGACCTGTACGGCCGTGTCGGGAGCTTATTGGAAGTTGGCACGGGGTTCCACCATGAGCTGACGGGCCGGGAAAACATCTACCTGAACGGCTCTATTTTGGGGATGAGCCGGCGCGAGATCAGCCGGCAGTTCGACGCGATTGTGGATTTTTCGGGCGTAGACCAGTTTCTGGACACGCCCGTCAAGCGCTACTCATCGGGGATGTATGTGCGGCTGGCATTTGCGGTCGCCGCCCATCTCAGCTCAGAAATTCTCATCGTAGACGAAGTGCTGGCCGTCGGCGACGCCGAGTTCCAGCGGCGGTGCCTCGGCAAAATGCAGGATGTGGCCCAAAGCGGGCGCACGGTGCTGTTTGTCTCGCACCACATGCAGAGCGTCGCGGCTCTTTGCACCAGCGGCATGTACCTCACCAAAGGCCGCATGACGTACTACGGCGGCGTTCAGGAAGCCATTCGGCACTATTTGGACAGCTTCAACGCTCAGGAAGCGCAGACCGAGAGCGACGCTCAGCGCCGGCCCGGCTCCGGCGAGCTGCGGATTGCCGAGGCAACCCCCAGCAAAGCCTATTATGAAGCGGCGGAAGAAAAGCGCGTTCGGTTCCGCATCGCCCAGCACAAGCCGATGCGCGGCAAGTATTTTATCTCCTGCCACCTGTTCAATGAAGCCGGGGTCGGCCTCGTCACCTGCGACTCCCGGCTGCTCGGCCGCTGGCTGGAAGCGTCGGAGACCTACGAGGGCGAGTTTGTCATTCGAACGCCCTGGCTGAAGCCGGGCCGCTACCGTTTAGAGATGTTCCTCTGCGGCGCAAACATCATTGACCGCTGGGAAGAAGCCTGCTTCTTTGACGTCATCCCGATCCTGCCCTACCCGGACCCAAGCCATCCGCACGCAATCACCGACGGCCTGATGTTCGCCGACTTCGACTGGCGGGATGCCCCGCCCGTCGCCCGGCACCTAGTTAATGAGAACGAATTAGTCAATGAGCTGGTGGATGTCCGATGAGCGTCGTTTTCATCAACCACCCACTTGAAACCTGGACACCGACCAGCAGCGGCGCTCTCGCGACAATCATCTGGCAGTGCTGCCGCGTCGCTGAGCAGCAAGCCGCCGGGGCAGAGCTGCCCTGGGTGATCACGCGCTCCAGCGAGGCTGCGCGGTTCTCCTGGGCGCAGACCCTTGTTTTGGAGCCGCCGCCGCTCCCGAAAAACGCGCTGCTGACCAAAGCGCTGCGGGCCGACCGCAAGCTGACCGGCTGGCGGCATCTGCGCCACCGTGCCTATGCGTTCAAGGTCATGTCGGCGCTGCGCCGGAACCATTTGGCGGATCGCCCGCTGGTGCTGATTAACGATCCGGAAATGGCCGTCTACCTGCGCCGGCATTTCCCGAATGCGGTCATCCTGCACTGGTTCCAGAACCAGTTGGAAGCCTCGCCTCGTTTTCGCAGGCTTTATCCATCGGCGGCGGATGTCACCGTCGGCGTCAGCGACTTCACCAGCCGCTGGGTCGCCGGGTATTACGGGATTGACTCCGTGCCGACCCTCTATAACGGCGTAGATTCGGCGCAGTTTTCTCCCGCGATGGCTCCGCCAAACGGTCCGCCTGCCATTAGTTTTGTCGGACGGACCGGCCTGGAGAAAGCCCCGGACCTCCTGCTGCGGGCGGCGCTGACGCTTTCGGAAGCGACGACAAACTTCCGCGTTTTGATGATCGGCTCGAACCACTGGGACCGCTTGGAGATGGACGATTATCAGCGGAAGTTGGCGAGGCTGGCACAGGCGCTGGAAGAACGCGGGGTCTGCGTCGAGCGCCCCGGCCATGTGGGCCGCGCGGATCTGCCGGAAGTGCTGCGTGAGGCCCAGATTCACGTCGTGCCGTCGCGCTGGGACGAGCCGTTCGGCCTGACGACGGTGGAAGGCATGGCGTCGGGCCTGGCTATGGTGGCGTCCCGGACCGGCGGCACGCCGGAGCTGATCGGTGACGCCGGGCTGCTGTTTGAGCGCGACAACGCCGGGGAGCTGGTGTCGCATTTGGAGCGGCTGGTTTGCGATGCGCCGTTGCGTGCCGACTACGGACGCCGGGCGCGGCAGCAGGCGCAGCAGTTTCCGTGGGAGCGGACCTGGGGAACACTGCAAACGCTTTTGAGATGAGAGAATAGGTAGAAGGATTGGCGGGCGACTGGAAGTCGCGGCAACAAGTGCACAAAGTCCGCCTTCAGCACTGGCTACCCAGAGGGCGCGGACTCCGAATCTGAGGATTATTCTTAACCTGCGAAGGCAGGTTTCGTGCCTTTGTTGCTGCGGTTTTAACCGCCTGCTCAGGCTCTATACGGCCTTCAAACCACGATGAGTTTTGTTTTTATCAACTGCACAGCGGAAACATTCACGCCGACAAAAAGCGGGGCCATTTGCACCTGCCTTTGGGAACTCTGTAATCGCGCCCAAAAAGACGGCATTGAACCCTGGGTCATCACCAAAAAAAGCCCGGCGGAGCCGTATCCGTGGCCTAAGACAATTCTGCTTGACTACCCGCATATCCCCAAAAACCGCGTCCTGAGCAAGCTGTACTATGTTCAGCGCGACCTCACCGGCTGGGGACATGTGCGCCAGAAAGCGTACAATTTACGCATTGCGGCAGCAATCCAAAAAAATAATCTTCAGCATCTGCCGCTTCTGCTGAACAACGACATTGAGCTGGCAGTTTTCCTGCGCCGTAAATTTCCCAAAGCGGTGATCCTGCATCAAGCCCATAATCGCAACCCGTGCAGCCCGAAATTTAAACAACAATTCAAGTACGCCGTCAACGCGGCGATGGCCGTGAGCGATGATTGCGGGCAGTGGAACAAAGAGTATTACGGACTCGAAACGGTCACGACTCTTTATCCCGGTGTGGATACCGAGAAGTATCACCCGGCGGCGCAGCCGCCGGAAGGCCCGCCGCTGATCAATTTTGTCGGGCGAACGGATCATGCGAAAGGGACCGATCTGCTGCTGCTGGCGGCCACCATGCTTTCAAAGCAGACAAAGAACTTTCGGCTGCAAATCCTTGGCTCCAACCATTATGGGTACTCTGTTTGGGATGATTTCCAGCAGAAGCTTCAGGACATGTCGGAAGAACTGGAAGCGGACGGCATTTCCGTGTCGCGGCCCGGTTTCGTGGATCGGTATGCCTTGCCGGGCGAGCTTCGCAAAGCGCACATCAATGTTGTGCCGTCCCGGTGGGACGAGCCGTTCGGGCTGGTCACGCCAGAAGGCATGGCGACGGGGCTTGCCACGGTGGCCTCCCGAACCGGCGGCACGCCGGAGATCATCGGCGACGCCGGGTTTTTGTTTGAGCGGGACAATGCCGGGGAGCTGGCGGCGCACTTGGAGCGGCTGGTTTGTGATGCGCCGCTGCGCTCCGAATATGGACGGCGAGCCAGGCAGCGGGCGGCGGAATTCACCTGGGAGCGCTCCTGGAAACGCCTGCGCCCGTTAGTTGGGTAACATTAAGGTTTCACTGTGAACATTTGTTTTTTGAATATGCCGATTGAGTATTACTCGCCGGTGTCCGGCGGAGCGATTTCGACAATCATCATGCAAACCGCGAGCGAGCTGACGGCGCGGGGGCATCACGTCACTGTTTTGACGCCGACCAATGCCGATCCGATCTACGCGGTGGGCGATGTTGTGCCGATTGCCGCAAGGCAGCGGGATCAACTCTCTCTGCCGCAGCGGGTGCTGTCCCGCTTCCGCAACAAAACCACGACATGGGATTATGCGTACTATGAGTATTATCTGGCTTCGTTCCGGCAGGCGCTCAAGCGGCTCACGCCTAAGCCGGAAGTCGTGATCTGCTTCAATGATCTTGTTTCCCCGAAGTATATCAAACAGATTTTGCCGAGTGCAAAAATACTGGTGGACTTGCAGAACGAGCAGGGGACCCGGCAGACCGATCTAGCGGCCACCATTGCGGCGACCGATACGTTTGTCGCGTGCAGCAAGCATATCCGCACCTGGACGCAGAAAAAATACGGTGTCCCCGACCGCAAAATGGCGGTCATCAACAACGGCATTGATTTGGAAGCGTTTTATCCGCGTTTGGATTATCTAGAGCCGCGCCCCTGCCTGAACGTACTGTTCATCGGGCGCATTGACCGCAACAAAGGCCCGGACATTGCCGCCGATGCCGTGGCCGTCTTGCAGCGCGAGGGACTGCCGGTGCATCTGACCGTGGCGGGCGGGCTGTGGTTTTACGGGCACGGCCAGGAGATGACCGACCCGTTCTTTCGGTCGCTCAAGGAGAAAATGGACTCTATCGGCGCGGACTACAAAGGCCATGTGACGCGCCCGGATGTTCCGGCGCTGGTCCGCAGCCAGGACGTCTCGTGCGTGCTGTCCCGCACCCACGACCCGAACCCGCTGGTTTGCCTGGAAAGCATGGCTTCCGGCTGCGCCGTCATCGGGGCCGACCGGGGCGGCATCCCGGATGCCTTCGGCGAAGCCGGGATGCTGGTGGACCCGGATGACTTCGACTCCGTCGTCGGCCACCTGCGCCGCTTGGCGACCGACCCGGAGGCGCTCCGGCAGCAGAAACAAGCCTCCGTAGCCCGCGCGGCCCGCGCGACCTGGGCCGCGAATGTTGACCAGTGGGAACAACTGCTTTAGGCGGGTTTGCTTTTTTAGGCGGGTTTTAGCCATGGATGCTGAGGAATGCAGGGATGCTGAGGAATGCAGGGATGCTGAGGAATGCAGGGATGCTGAGGAATGCAGG
>CAXSFV010000001.1:369961-428200 GCA_964236795.1 uncultured Armatimonadales bacterium
GATGCTGAGGAATGAAAGTAGGGTTCCGATGCGTGTGTTACTGATCTCGCATACCTGTCAATCAAGACGCGAGGGACAGCCGAAGGCCGCTTCTCTGAGCCGCCTGCCCGGAGTCGATCTGCGCGTCCTTGTGCCGGACCGCTGGCGGGAGTACGGGGCATGGCGCGGCGCCCAGACACCCCTGGGGGACAGCTATGCATACCAAATCGGAAAAGTCCGCTGGCCCTGGTCCGGCCCCGGACAATGGTACCTGCACTGGTACCCTGAACTCGCCCAAACCCTGCGGGAGTTCCAGCCGGACGTTATTGACCTCTGGGAAGAGCCGTGGGGCCTGGTCAGCGCTCAAACAGTCTGGCTCCGCAGCCGCCTCGCGCCCCATGCCAGGATCATCTCCGAGACCGAGCAGAATGTCGCCAAGACCCTCCCCCCGCCGTTTGAAACATTCCGGGCGTACACGCTCGGCCAAGCCGATTTTGTGGTGGGGCGCAGTGCGGAAGCCATCGAAAACATCCGCGCCAAAGGCTATACCGGCCGTGCGGCGGTTGTTCCGAACGCTGTTGACACCACGCTGTTTCGGCCGCTGGACCGCGCCGAATGCCGCCGCGCTCTCGGACTGACCGGGTGGACGGCGGGTTATGTCGGGCGATTAGTGGAAGAAAAAGGGCTGGCGGACATGGTTGCGGCGCTGACCCACTGCCCGCCGGAGGTCAACCTGCTGTTTGTCGGCTCCGGCCCTTTTCAATCCACGCTGGAACAAAAAAGTGCAGAGCTAGGGCTGACGGAACGGGTCCGGTTTCTGCCGGCCCAGCCGCAGGACGCGCTGCCGCAGATTATGAATGCCCTGGACACGCTGGTTCTGCCGTCGCGGACGACGCCGCGCTGGAAGGAGCAGTTCGGACGGGTGATTATCGAAGCACAGGCGTGCGAAACCCCGGTCATCGGCTCGGATTCAGGCGCGATCCCCGACGTAATCGGGGACGGAGGAATAGTTTTCCCCGAAGGCGATACGGAGGCGCTTGCCGAAGCCATCCTGGCGCTGTATTCGGCCCCGGCGGAGGCGCGGGAACGGGGCAAGGCCGGACACCGCCAGGCGGAAGACTGTTACACCTGGGAGCGTGTGGCGGAGCGGATGTGGGAAATCTACGGCGAAACGCTGGCGTCCACGTCCGCCGAAGCGCCGCGTCAGTGGCAGGCAATTTGACAGGGGCCGCAGGAAAGCGCCGGACAAGTTAAGAGTCCCCCCAGCACCCAATAATGGGGGGAGCATGATTGGGGGCTAGGGGGACTCCTCAAGACCGGCTGATCTCGGCATAAACGGCCAGAGTGGCCTGTGCCATTCGTTCGGCGGTGAAACGCTGCTCAAATCGCGTCCGCCCGTTCTCGCCCAGCCGCCTGGCGGCGGCAGGGCCGGCGATTAGGCGCTTCACGGCATCCGCCAGCGCTTCCGGCGACGACGGCGGGACGAGAAAACCGGTTTCGCCCTCCACGACAATCTCCAGCGGCCCACCGGCGCGAGTAGCGACCACCGGCCTGCCCAGCGCCATCGCTTCCAGCAGAACCAGGCCGAACGGCTCCGCAAGACTCGGCAGCACAAAAAGGTCCGCCGCTGCCATTAAGGCGGTTGCATCGGCGCGAAAGCCGAGCAGAGTCACAGTCCCTGCCAGGCCTAAACGTTCAATCTGCCCTTCCAACGCCGCCTTCTCTGAGCCGGTCCCGGCCACTAGGCAGCGGACTTCAGAGACCGTGTTTTTGACAATTCCAATCGCGCTGATCAAAGAAGCAATGTCTTTTTCCCGTTCCAGCCGCGCCGCACACACCGCAAGCGGCGTGTTCGCGGCAATACCTAGCGCCCGGCGCGTTTCGGCGGGGTCGGCAGGGTCCGGCGCGAAGATACCATTCGGGACAACAGTGATTTTGCGGTCCGGCGCTTCCCTCCGGTCCAGCATGGCCGACCGGACCGCCTCGGAAATGGCGAGAACGCGGCTCATCTGCCCCACGACCCAGTGGTGCGCCGCCCCGGACACGGCGGCCTTCGGGCCGTGCTGGGTCGCGTGGTTCGGCTCCAAAAAGTGCTGGGTCATCACGCACTGCCCTTTGCCTGCCAGCCGCACGGCCAGCGCCGCCGCCAGCGCCGTGCGCCCGTTGTGGGCATGGACAATGTTTGTTTGGCCCGACTTCAGCCGCCGCGCCAGAAGGCGGGCGGCTCGCCAGTCCACGAGGCCGCGCTTCGGGATCGGCAGGGTCGGCAGATTCTCTCGCCGCGCCGCGTCTTCCAGCGCCGCCGGGGACGGGCAGGCGACGGCAGCGGCGACGCCGAGCGCAGACAGGCTGCGTGCCAGATCCAGCATGTGGCGCTCCGTCCCGGCGAACACGTCGGCATCGGTGAGCAGGATCACGCGCAGCGGAGGAGGGTGTGAAGGCATATGGCGTTTTTGCATAGATCATCGGCTCTGGGAACCATGTGCTGAAGCACACGGCTATTGGGCACGGACGCCACGAAGTACCGCTTCTGCACTGGCAGACCCGGAGGGCGCGGCACTCAGAACAATCTTTGTTTGGCTTTATTCTTAACCCCGCGAAGCGGGCGTTTTGTGGCGTCCGCGCCCAGTAGCCGTGCCATTTATGGAGCCACTGCACCCGACGGCATGGTCTCGGATTAATTTTTCGGCGTCTTAAAGGACTGCTGCTCGAACAGCATCTGTTCGTAGCGGCGCAGGATGTTCGGCCAGGAATACTGCGCCACTGACTGCTCAATCGCTTCGGCGGGGACACGCGGGCCGTCCAGCAGCGACCGGAGCTTGGCGGCGATTTCGGCGGGGTCGTTTGGATTGTCGAGCAGGCTGCCCGTGACGCCTTCCTTCACCGTGATAGCCGCCCCGGCAAGCCGGCTCGTGACCACCGGCAGGCCGCAGGCCAGGGCTTCCACGATTACCAGTCCCCAGGCTTCGTACTGCGTCGGCAGGGCGAACACATCGGCAGCGGCGTAAAACAGCGCGACATCTCCCGACGGCCCGGTAAACTGCACCCGGCCTGCCAGGCCCAGACGCTGTATTTCCTCGGCATAAGTTTTAGGATTGAGCCGGCCCACTGCCAGCAAAACTACGTTCGGGTCTTGCAACAGAGCGATGGCCCGGAGGAGCGGTCCGAAGCCTTTGCGCTCCAGCTCGTTGGCGACGAAAATTACCACTTTATCCTGCGGACCGTATCCCAGCTTCTCACGCATAGCCGCCCGGTGCTGAGACACCCGCTGCGTATTGAACTCTGTCGCCGAGTAGCCGTTCGGCAGCACGGCAATAGCTTCGGACGGCACTGCGTAAAAGCGCATCAAATCGGCTTTGACTTGGTCCGTCAGCGCGATCAGCTTCGGGGGGCGCGGGCCGGCGAAGTACTCCTGTTCCAGCTTCAGCAAGGCAGGGTGGTTTAGATTAAGCTTCTGCTTCAGCCGCCCGCGCCAGTTTCTCTGCGTTTTGCTTGTTTCCAGCCAGGCTTTATGGACGCTGGGAACCCACATCACGCCGCCCGGCGGCGACTGGACGCCGAACGCGGCATGGACGGTTCCAGGCGGCAAGGCAGCCATTAGCTTCCGGCTCTGCCGGGCGAAGGAAAGCAGGCGCAGCACCGAGCCGCGCGGGGGCAGGGAAACGGCATGGACCTGAACACCTGAACTCAATGCTTCGCGGTCCCAGTCCGACGTGTATAAATGGACGTCATGCCCCTGCGACGACAAAAAATTGACAGCTTCCAGGACGCAGCGCTCAATGCCGCCGCGCCGGTGACAACCGGGAAACGAGACCGCGATTTTCATGTTTTGATTTTCATGCTTTGATTTTCATAGCTTAGGCCCAGCGACTAGAGACTCCCACCCCTGAGACTCCCGCCCCTGCCCCGCCAAGGCGGTTCGAGCGCGGTCCATGGCGACGTAGTAAGCCCGCGTCGCCATGCCGGCCCCGGCCCAGGCCGCCATGACCGCGCCCCGGCTCCAATACTGGTCCACCATGCCGTGGACAAGCTTGTTCAGCACCAGCGCCCCACCGATGCACAGCAGCGAGAACAAGGCTTCCGATCGGGCGATCCGCTTCTGCGCCCGCCAAATCATCTGAAGGAACGCGGCATGGATCAGCAGAAACGCAGCCGCGCCGAGCACGCCGGTTTCCGCCAGCGTCATCAAGAGAACATTCGTGGCGTCGTAATTCTTCCGCAGGCCAACCCCCATGCCGTACACCGGACTCTCGTTGAAATAATTCTGGGCGACATCAATGGACTCGTAACGCAGCTTAATATTGTAATGCTCCTGGCCGAAGCCGGTGGCATAGTCGCGGGAGGCTGGGGGCAACGTCAGCCAAAAGATCGCGATGAAAGGCAGCAGGCACACGCAGATCCTCAGCAGCAGAGGCAACCGCCCCCGCAGGGCGAAGATAAAGAAAACGCCGCAGCTTGTTCCAAGCCAAGCCCCCCGCGAGAGCGAAAACAGCAGGCCGAGCGCAATCACTGCAAGCGCCGCTAGCAGCCAGCGCCGCCGCCGGACCGTCTCCGCCGACAAGATCAACTCGACATTGACGAGAAAGCAGCAGGCTAAAGACGCCGCAATCCCGTTTTTGTTCAGGCCAATGAACCAGTACCCGGTCGCCATTCCGGCAATCGCCAAAAAGACGCCGACGCCGACCAGCACATGGAAGGCGATCCAGTACTGCCGCACGTCCGTGACGAAGACGCAGAAGATGGCCACCACGACGATAAAATACAAGAACATCTGGATCAGCGAGATCAGCGCCGTCTGGCCGAGCCAGTGCAGGGACGAGGAATACAGGCAGACTACAAAATAAAGCAGGACAGGAACCAGAATCGGCCCGACATGCAGCCGAAGCTTTTGGGTGAGGCAGCGCAGATACAGGACCGGCAGCGTTAGCATCAGATTTATCTCGGCGATGGAGAATTTCGCGCCTCCCCCGCCCGATAAGTCGTTCTGGAACGGGGCGGAGGCAAAGATCAGCATTAGGGCGACGCCCGGAAAGTGCCAGGCGACCAGCGAAAAGCCGACGACATATAAGATCGCCGCCGGAATCAACAGACTGATAAAGGCCAGCTTGGTTAAAATCACCGCAGCAGCGAGGCAGACCAGAACGCCCAGCGCACGCCGCCACGTCGAAGCTGCCGATTTGTCGGCCTCTAATTGATGTCCCGCTCGATTCTCCGCATCCGGTATCAGCAGTTTCATGCCCGTGCTCCCTTCCCGGCCCCGCGCCACTGCGTCGCCTGCCGCACGCAAAGCCAGGCTTGAAGACGTGTCTTCGCTCGTGCTGCCGCGCGGCGGCGGGGAAGCGCCGCCGCGATCCCGCCCCACACAAGCGTCCGTGCGGCGGCGCCGACAATCATGGCAAGGCGCAGCGAGACCAGCCCGGATAGGCCATGATGCTTACGAATGTAGTAGTCCAGACTATTGAAAAAGTGCGCGTTGATCCGGGCCTGTTCGGATGCCCCGCTGGCCCCGCCCAAATGGATCACCGAAGCGGACGGCGTGAAAACAATGTCCCAGCCGCTGCCCCGCACGCGCCGCTGCCAGTCGGTTTCTTCCTGGTACATGAAGAATGCCTCATCAAATCCGCCCGCCTGCACATAAGCCTTCCGACGCACGAGCAGGCACGCGCCGCCGGCCCATTCCACTGATCGCTCGCTGTCGTGCGCCCAGCGCGAGTAATCCCCGGCGGCGGGATGCCGGGCCAGCATCCCGGACAAGCCGAGATTTTCCAGCCAGGCACGGCCCGGAGACGGAAAGCGGTAACAGGACCGCTGCAAAGAACCGTCTACGTTGAGCAGGCGCGGGGCGGCAATGCCCGCCTTCGGATGCGATTCCAAGCATTGAACCAACGCGCCGACCGCGCCCGGCTGGACAAACGCATCGCTGTTGAGCAGCAGCAAAAACTCGCCGGATGCCCGCTGAAGCGCCAGATTGTTGGCCGCTCCGAACCCTGTATTATTTGGGTTTTCAATCAGATGGATCTGCGGGAACGCGGCCCGCACTGCGTCCGCACTGCCATCCTGCGAGGCATTGTCAACGACCCAAACGTCGGCCTCGGCTCCGAGGTCAGCAAAAAGTGCGCCGAGGCAGTCCAGCGTCATTTGGCGCGTGTTATAGCTGATGATGATGACGGATACAGGCGGCTCAGGAGACACGAGTGGCCTCTTCCCTGCGCGGCGCGGGTCCGCACGACAGCAGCACTTCCGCCACCTGGTCTAAACGCGCGTTCCAGGAATGACGGCGGGCTTCCGCGCGACGCGCTTCCCCGGCAGTGTTTTCCTCGCTTAAGGCGTCTTTCACAGCCTGCCCGAAGCTGTTTGCATTGGAAGCCAGGCGGACAAACTGCGGATAATCCCGGAACCCGGCGACATCGGTGGCGACAATCGGCTTGCCGGCGGCTAAATACTCCCACAGCTTGATCGGGTTCAGGCTCTCTGTGAACGCCGTCATTCGGTGCGGGGTAATGCAGACATCAAACGCCCGCATGGTTTCCGGGATTTGGGCGTAGGGAACCGGCCCGGTGAGAACCACGTTTCCGCAGGCGAGGAGCCGCTGCCGGTCGTCAGCGGTCAGCAGGTTCGGCCCGACCAGCGCGACTGTCCCCGGCGAAAAGCGCCGAGCAAGCGACTCCACCAGAGATACGTCTACCCGGTCCGGGTGGATCGTGCCGGTGTAGCCCAGCACGGGCTTTGCCCAGCCGTTCGCCGGAGGCGGCAACGACCCCGTCCCGTCCAGAACAGGGGTGTAATGGTCGGCATCCACGCCGTTTGGGATCAGGTGCAGATGCTTTGCCAGATCGCGCTTCATTGCGTGCAGCCGCTCGGAGCAGACGATGACCGCATCGGCACGGCGGCACAGTGCGGCGTCCTGGTCTACTGTGCGCTTTGCCAGCGCGGGCGACTGGGTCAGCGTTGTCCAGTCATCGGTGATGTCGTAGATGACGGCGGCTTCGCCCATCTTTCCGGCCATGTGGACCGCCGAATGCGGGTTCAGCCAGAGGGTCGGCGACTGCATCCCCAGACGCCAGGCGGCGCGGGCGACGGACGCCCGGAACAGCGCCTCATTGAGCCGCCGCCCCCATGTAAGCGTATCCGGCAGCAGCTTCAGCGGGCGCGTCAGCGTGATGCCGGGCAGGCCCGGCACGGAAGTGTCCCCCGCACTCAAAGACGGCAGCCGCCCATGCCGCAGATCGTTGGTGACGTTGCGCGGCAGGCCGACGAACAGGATTTTAATTTCGGGAAACCGGCGGGCGAGTCCGGCGCACAGAAATTGGTTGCGCCGCCAGACATCGTCCCAGTTTTCCATAGACACAAAGATGAGGTCTTGCATAAAATAAGTTTTGCATAAATGCGACTGCTCTGAAAACCATGTCCTGAAGGACACGGCTATTGGGCGCAGACGCCGCGAACCCGCCACTTCGTGGGGCTAAGAGAAGATTAACAAGGGAAGATCAATCCATTCACGGTGCGCCGAAGGCGCAGTTCACGGCGTCTGCGCCCAATAGCCGTGTCCTTCAGGACATGGTCCGAAATTATGCAGCCGACCCCCATGCATAGAATTACGTCTTAGCCGACACCTGATCGTAAATCTCGAAATACTGGTCGGCGATGCGCTTCCAAGTAAAGTGCGCTTCGGCCCGCGCCCGTCCGGCCCGGCCCATCCGGGCGGCGTGAGCAGGATCCGCGAGCATCTTTTCCAGCGTGTCCGCCAGAGCCACGGCGTCGCCGCCGGGAAAAAGCAGGCCCGTTTCGCCGTCCAGGACAATCTCCGGGACGCCGCCGACGCGGGCGGCGACGATGGGCTTGGCACAGGCCATCGCTTCGAGGCTTACGATCCCCTGCGGCTCCTGGCGCGACGGCAGAACGAAGCCTTCGCAGCCTTGGAACAAACGGACTGCCTGGGTGCGGTCCGCCCGGCCGATCAGGTGAACGCGCTCCGAAAGTCCCAGCGCCTCGGCCTGCACTTCAAGCCGCTCCCGCTCCGGCCCGTCCCCGGCGATGATGAGGTCCGGCGCACCGGGCAGGCGGTACACCAGCCGGGCGTAGGCGTCAATCAAGAGGTCAAAGCCCTTCTGCGGCACGACCCGCCCGATGCCGAGGATGTACGGGCGCGGGTGGAAGTATGGCGTCGTGTCGGCGTCAAATTCGCTCAAATCGATGCCGTTGTAGACCGCCCGGCTTTCGGCGACTTTAGAACCGGCGAACGCTTTGGCGTCGTCCAATGTCTGCTGCGAACAGGCGGTGACATAATCGGCCCGGCGCAGGAGTCGCTTCAATGTCCAGTTGGCCGCCAGGCTTTTTTGATACAACTGCCCGGCGTCCATTGTCCGCTCCCCCTGCGTCGTCACCACCAGCGGCACTTTGGCGTCCTGCGCCGCCCAAAGGGCATAAAAGCCGTTCGGCCCGACGCACTGCACATGAACGACGTCGGTCCTAAGCGACCGGATCAAATCCGCGACGGCGCGGCGCTCAGCGGGAAACGCCCCGGCAAAGCGGGCGAGACCGGCGGGCCTAGCACGCGGCATCTCAAAGGGAAAGCGCCAGACGGCCACGTCCTGCGTCGTTTCCTGGGCGGGCAGATCGCTGGGGTGGCGCGTGGTAATGACATGGGCCTGGTGTCCGCGCCGCCCATATTCCAGCGCCAGATGGCGGCAGGCTTCTTCAACGCCGCCGAAGTGCGGATAAAATGCGCTGGCAAAAATGGCAATGTTCATAGATTAAGATTTAAGAGGCCCCCAGCCCCCAATAATGGGGGAACCGGAATCAAGGGAGGTCTGCTCTTGTCATGCTCCCCCACTATTGGGGGCTGGGGGGCAATCCGAGGACTTTCTGCCCAATTCTTTAAGAAGCCGCCAGCGGCGAGGCCGAAGCAGACGGCGAGGCGTACACAGCCTCGTACTGAGCGCAGACGCGGTCCCAGCCGAAGTCCTGGGCGCGGAGGAGGCCCGCCGAGCGCAGGGTGTCGCGCTCCGATGCATCCGAGAGCACACGCACCAGCACGGAGCCTAATTCCTCGTCGCGGGCGAGGACGCCGAAGCGGCCTTCCTGTGTCACTTCACGCGCCCCGACGTTCGGCGAAGCGATCACCGGAACGCCCGACGCCATCGCTTCGATATAGGGAACCCCAAAGCCTTCATAGGTGGACGGCAGGCAGAAGGCCCAGGCGCGGCGGTACAAATCCGTCAGCGTTTGGGCCGGGACCCGCCCGAACCAGCGCACGCCCGGCCCTTCCACCGGGTTCTCGCAGACCGCCCAGAACTCGGCGTTCGGCACCTGCGGCCGGACTTCTTTTTGGAACAAATCCAGCAGCATCGCGCCGCGCTTGCGCCCGTGCATGGTCCCGACAAACAGCAGCGACGGCATGGCGGACTTTTCGCCGCCGGGCGAGAACGCCTCCAAATCCACGCCGCAGGGGATGACTCTCTTGACGAACGGCAGGTAATGCTGCGTGTTGGCAGACACCGTCACCAGTTCATCGGCCAGCGCGGCGGCGCTGTATTCGCACAGCGCCAGCGCAGCCATGCGAGTCTTCGTGGTCAGCCCCCGCGCGTGCAGGGTCTCGGCCAAGCAGGAGCCATGAAACGTATGCACATGGCGCGGGCGCTTTCGCCCCCACAAAAACCAGTCGTCGCCGTGGGCGTTCAGCACGTCAAAGCGGGAAAAGTCGAACCGGCGCAGGTCCCAGGCGAAGCCGAATGTCTTCAAACGCGCTCCCGGCGGCACGACCACGACTTCGTAGCGCGTGTCCGGAGACGCGCCCGTCTGGCTGAAGACCGTGACTGCGTGGCCCCGGCGCACCAGCGCATTCGCCAGGGCATGGACCTGGTAGCCGACCCCAATCTTGCTGCCGCTGGGGAGATAAAGCGATGTAATGGCTATGTTCATAAGCGCTGGAAGACATAAGCGGGCGTTGTGCCGACTGGGCCGTTTGTCGGCAGGACGAGCGGGGAGCGGCGCCCGTAGCCGCTTAAAGCCGCGCTTGCCGGGACATCATCGAAAGAGATGATTACTTCCGGCTTTCGCCGCTCCAGAATGGCAAACAGCGGGTCTCCGGGCTGATACCAGTTTTTATCCGCGATGCCCGTGCTGTACTTATATTTTGCCGGCAGGTGGGCGATCTGCCGGTCGGTCAGCCCCCGGATGTCCAGCAAAGACTTGTCTAAATTGGAGTACCCCGCGTAGCCCATCTCCGAGTAGGCGACCGCCGTGCCGCGCGGGAGCTGCCGGATGTAACTTGCTCCTTTGACCCACAGCGGCCCGTACCCCTCGCTGGCCTGAAGAAGCCGGCTGCCCTGCGTGGAAAACTGTGCGCTTTTCCACGAGTAATGATTTGTTTTAACGCAGCTCACAAGCCACAATATGACCATCAGTGTACCGCAAAAAGCAGCAATCTGTCTCGGCGACAGCCCCCGCGCCCGCCGTGCCGACATTCGTGCCGAAAGCCGCCGGCTGAGCGCACGCACGGCATGCGCCTGGCTGACGGCGAGGAGCGGCAGAATCGGCGCCATGAAGCGCCAGCCGTACATCCAGTCGCCGCCGGCTTTCAGGACAAACACCAGCACAGCCGCCGTGACCGCCAGGCTGATGCTCCCCAGAATGCGGCGGCGTGTCCGCCAAAGGCCCCAAATAGCTAGTCCCCAGAACAGCAGCGGCATAAGCAGGTTGAAGAAGTCGGAGCGGACATTTTTTTGCTGAAGGCTGTGGAACGCCAGCAGATTGCCTGCATTCAGCAGCGACAGGTGATGCAGGAACACCGGGATCACGGTCGGCGTCGGCGACATCGCCCGCAGGGGGTACTCCGCGCCGCCGGAAAGGCTCTGCATCAGCGGCTGCGCTTTGGCGAAATAGGTATTCGGCACAAGCTGCCCGTAATAGCTCCAGCGGCCGATCTCCAGCAGCGCGACGGGGACCAGAAACAGCAGCAGCCAGCCGGCGGCGAACCGCAGCGGAAGCCGCTCCCGGCGCATCCAGAGCAGGCGGACGATCAAAAGCGCCGCCGTGACTAAAGCCGCTTCCGGCCTTGCCAGGGTCGCCCCAAAAAACAGCAGTCCCGACAGGATGCCCCGCCCGCGCCGGATTTCCCGGTGGAACACGAGCAGCCCGCCGAGCAAAACACTGCCGTACAGAGTCGTCTCCAGCGCATTGACCCCAGCTAGCGCGAAATTGATGTTCAGTGCCACCAGCGCCTGCGCGAGCAGCGCTCCCCAGCCCCCAAGCCCGCTGCGCCGGGCCAGCATTCCGGTCTGCGCCAGCATGACGCCCGCGAAAAGCAGGGAGGCGCATTTCGCTTTGAACAAGATGTCTACCGACGGCGCGATCAACAGCAGGATCGCCGACAGCAGCAAATGCAGCGGGCTGGTGTACCCTTCCACACGCTCCCCGATGTTGAACACGGGGCCGTGTCCGGCCAGAAGGTTGGCGGCGTAGCGAAAGGTGATGTAGGGATCGTCCACGGTTTCCGCAAAGACGGAGTAGGCCGCCCCCAGCAAAAACAGGTACGGGATAATCCGGCACCAGGCCGGAACACGCGGGCGGTCTTTTTGGTGGTCGTTCAAGGCTGCTCCTGCACTCTCAGAGGAGCCGCCGTCACTGCCGTCTCGTCTGTCATAAGGGCATCGCGCCGCAACCCGCGCAGCGCCAGCAGGCCCAGGGTCCAGAGCGCTACGGTGCCGAAGAACTTCATGGACACCAACAGCGACAGCGGCCCGTGCTGATAGGCCGGCGCAAATGGCGTATAAAACGGCCAGGCACGGCTGAAGATCAAGTACACCAGCGCCCCGCCGCCCAGCATCAGCCGCGCGGGCGAGAGGCGGCCTAACGGGAGACGGCCCGACGCCGAATGCCGGTCTGCATCCGGCGACGCCAGCAGTGTCCACAGCAGGGGAAAACAATACACAAAGTAGCCGTTTTCATAGGTCGGCAGCAGCAGCAGGATGGACGCCAGCGTCAGGCCGAACGCCAGCCGCGCTTCGAGCGGCGACGGGCGGCTCAGAACGCGCCACAAAAACACCAAGCCGCCGAGAACCGCCGCCGTCGCAAGCACGAGAAACGCGAGATAAACCCCGTGGCTGCTGACGAGCGGCGTGACAAACGGATTCGCGTGCAGCGACACATTGGCGAAGCCGAGGATCGAGCTTTGCACTTCCTGCCCTTCCTGCGAGGCTTTGGACTGCTGAAGAACGCGGACAAATGCGGGCAGCTCGTTCCAGCCGACCAGAGCAAACGAAAGGAGCAGGGCCGCGCCGAAGCCGGCTGCGCTCCCCAAAAATGGCTTCCACTGCCGGCGCAGCAGCAGGTAGAGCAGCAGTCCGATCAGCCACAGCTTGAACAGCGCGGCAACGACGATCAGCGCTCCCATCATCCCCCAGCGGCCCCGGCTGTCCGCCCAGAGCATCCCGCCGATCAGCCCCAGCAGAAGGTCGTTGGACTGCCCTAGCCCGAAGTTCAGCGTGTTGTCCCAGAACCGAAAGCTAACCAGCAGAAGAATTCCTAAAAGCCAGGCATTCCGCAAGCCCAGCCGTGCAGCGGACCCATACAGTCCGATTGCCGCGATGAGGCCGAAGGCATTGACGAAAAACCAGACCTTCAGGGCCTTTTCAAACGAAAGCCGCCCCAGGGGGCGCAGCAGCTCCGCCGGCAGCGGCGTGTAGCAGTACAAGGCGTGCTGAAGGCTGATAGGAAGGTTCGGCTGGTACAGCGGCTGACCCTGGTTCATCCGCACCGCCGCCGGATAAAATACCTTGAAGTCCATGCCGGTGATGCCGCTCGCGGGATTGACCGCTCCGCTGTAAGTGACGGCCAGCAGCAGCCAGGTCAGCAGCGCCAAAAGAATGATGCTGTACAACGCTGAGGCGCCTGGGTCCAGAAGCGGCGGGGCGTCTTCCGATTTGTTTCTACTGGCAGGCTCGGCAGATCGGCGGCGCGGCTCCATCGGGGGCGATTTCGGCATGGGTAGTCTTCCTAAATTAAAGGCGCAAGCGCTGGGCGGCGGTGTAGACATACCCTGCCCTGAACGGCAGGGCTTTAAAGTACAACTCCCCGCCTTCTGCACTGGCAGACCCGGAGGGCGCGGGCATGAAACCTACCGGCTACATCTTCGCCCGCGAAGGCGGGAGCTTGCCCCTCTAAAGCGCGGGGGTTCAGCCCCGTGAAACCTTCTATAGAGTCTCTAAGAACACTACTTGCAAATTTCGTGCCAATCTCGATGGTTTGCCGAACAGGAGACAAGTTTCTTAGGAGACAAACTTCTCCGAAGACCAGGGCGGACGGGTGGCAAGATGCTCCGCGCCGGGGCGCATCTTGAGGAACCGGGCCGGGACGCCACCCCAGACTTCATAGGCGCCGATGTCCTGCGTCACGACCGAATTGGCCCCAATAATCGCTTTTTTTCCAATGGTGACGCCGCGCGTGATCGTCACTTTCGTGCCGATCCAGACATCCTCCCCGATGAGCAGCGGTGTCGGCGGCAGGTTTCCCTGAAGGCGCATCGGTAGGTCTAAATCTTCGGTGTTGTGACCGCTGTCGGTAATAAAGGCATAAGATCCGATCATTGTATCCGCACCGATGACGGCGTCGCCGTGGCAGTGGATGACAGAATGGTTGTTGATGCCGACATTTGCGCCGAGCCTCAGCTTCCCGGAGCAGACTAAATGGCAGTGTTCATTCATGCTCACCCGGTCTCCAAGCTCCAGGCAGCCTGCGCCTTCCACCGTGAGGGTCGAATAGTCGCCGAGCCAAATGCCGTCTCCCAGATACAGATGCGCCTCGAAGTCTGTCTTGACACGCGCCGCGCGTCCCGCCCAGAGGCCGCGCCCGCCGCGCACATTTCGTGTCCGCCGGACTTTTCGGGTCCGCAGGGACGCCAGGAGCAGTGCGCCCTGATGCCGCGACTGCTGAGCGGCGCGAGTGAGCTTCTGTAACGGCGTGAACATTAAGTCAAAATCTCCGTATCCTCTGTTTTGGCATGAATCTTGCAAGAAATAAAGCGAAGAAATAAAGCTATGTCACTTGGTTATTCGGCTCCACCGTTCGAGGTTTCCGTTCCCGCCCCGGCCCCGCCCCGTCTTCGCCTAGACTATCTAGATGGACTGCGCGGGCTGGCCGCGCTGTATGTCGTCCTGCACCATGCGTATTATGGCTTAACGGCGGAGGCTTCGTTACCGCCGCTTGCGGCGCATCTCACCTACTGGCTGTATTTGGGCCGCAGCGCCGTGGATATTTTTATTGTGCTTTCGGGCTACTGCCTGATGCTGCCGGTCATTAGATCAGGGAAACTCTCCGGCGGGACCGGCGAGTTCCTCCGGCGGCGGGCGCGGCGTATTCTGCCGCCGTACTATGCGGCTCTCGGAGTAAGCCTTCTGGCAATTGCAGTCTTACCCCCGCTGCACAACCTGTCACACCCGGACGCGCTCTGGAACGAAGCGCTCCCGGCATTCACCCCCGGCGTTATCGCCTCGCACCTGCTGCTGATCCACAACTTCAACCCGGCCTGGCATTCCAGGATTGATTATCCGATGTGGAGCGTGGCGACTGAGTGGCAGATTTATTTCTTGTTCCCGCTCGTGCTTCTGCCAATCTGGAAGCGGGCCGGGTCCCTTGCCGCCGTTGCAGCGGCGTTTGTTCTCGGCCTCGTCCCCCTGTTCCTGTTTTATGACCGATGGAGCGGCGTCAGCCCGCAGTTTTTGGGCTTGTTCGCGCTCGGCACGGCGGCGGCGGACGTAAACTTCTCCTCGCGCCCTGCGCCGGCCCGCTGGCGGGAACGGCTGCCTTGGGGGGGGACGTCGGCAGGGCTGCTGGCGGTCCTCATCCTGGTCAGTCTGAAGCACTCGTCCTGGCCGGAAGCGGTCGCCGGCAAAGACATCCTTGTCGGCGGGGCGACCGCCTGCCTGCTGGTGGCCTGCACCCGGTATTTGACCCGCCGCCACGAGACGGCGACTGATCAATCTTCGCATCGTGGCCGCTCTCCTCTGGCGCTGCGGCTGATGGAGTCGCGTCCGGCGGTGGGGCTGGGAACATTTTCCTACAGCCTGTATCTTGTTCATGCGCCGGTGCTGGCGCTGTGCCAGTCGGCGATCCGGCCTCTGCATCTGCCGCCGACACTGGGCCTGGGGCTGATGCTGATTGTCGGCGTCCCGCTGGCGCTGGCGCTCTCGTATCTGTTTCACCTCGTTTTTGAAAAGCCTTTTCTCAGCCGTGCACTGGTGCAAGCTGAGAAAAAGCTGGCAAGGTCTTGAGGGCGGGAATTGTTGCCCTAGTTTTTTGCCCTAGTGCAGCAGCTCCAGAGCACTGAGCTTCGGCGAGTTGGCGCTGCCGTTGGTGAACGAAACCGTCACGTTTCCGTTCGTGTCGGCCTTGACCGGGAAGGTCTTAACAAGTGCTGTGTCTGCGCCCCCTGCCGTCGCAAAGATGTCGAAGTTCGTCAGTACCGATGCGCCGTTGACGGCGACATTGAACTGGCGCGAACCGGCCCCGCCGCCGCCCTGAAGGCCCGGCCCGAAGAAAATCTCCGCGAAGTGCAGACGCAGCGTGTAGGAAGCGCTCGGTGTCAGGTTCGGCAGCGTGTAGGTGAAGGTCCCCCAGCGCTCCGACTGGTACACGGCCTGCGGGGCGCTATTCGCGGCGCTGACGTTGATCGTGGCCGAAGCGCCGGCAGCGTCTGTGGAACCGCCCTGAATGTATTCATCGGCGGCAAATGTCCCGGCGGCTGCCCCGCCTGCGTTGATTTGGTAGACCGGCGTGAGAGTCGGAGGCGGCGCAGATTGCCCGCCCTGGTCGATGCCGGCGAAGTTGCCGCTTGGGCCGGGGCCGTCGAAGCATGTGCTCGTGTCGCCGTCGAACGCCTTGTCAAACGTACTGCCGTCGTTGTTGTAAGAGCCGGGCGAGCCGAATGGGGTCCCTGTCAGCTTCGTCGCCCCGGAATAGAACTCAACCTCCGAGACGTTGCCCCAGCCGCCGTCGGGGCTGAGATAGCGCAGGTAGCGGTACGATTTCGGATCGGCAGACAGCGTCACAGTTGTCCACTGGCTGTCGGCGGGGATGCCGCTGACGGTGTAGAGGTCCGTATAGGTGACGCCGTCCGCGCTGCCCTGGAACCTGCCGCCCTGCATCCGGTTGGCCGAGCCGACGCGCGGGTAGAAGCGGGCTGTTCCCGATGCGGGAGCAGGCGGCGGGGCGGACGCCGCCGGGTAAAGCTGACAGGGCGGGACAATCTGCGCCGCCTGGCTGGGACTGGACCAGGAAAGCTGCGCCATCGCGCCGCCGTAACGCTGGTAATACTCCATTTTGATGCTGTAAAGCTGCCCCGCCGCCAGCGTGATCGTCCCGTTGTCGGTCGTCGGCGGGTGGTCCGTCCAGTCGTTGATGATCTCCTGGCCGTTGACCCAGAGGCGGACGCCGTCATCGGACACCGTGGAGAACGTGTACGTTTGCGAATACAGCGGCTGCACCAACCCCGTCCAGCGCACGGAAAACAGGTTCGGCGTCAGGCCGGGGACCGGCGCGTTGGGGGTCCAGTTGAAGTTGACGGTGGGATCAACCTGGGTCTGGACCAGAGAAGAGAGGTCCACGCCGCTGAAATACTGCCCGGTGAGGCCCGTGCCGGTCCCGGCCGTCGGAGGCGTGGCCTGGCCGGAGGGGCCGTACAGCTCGATCTCGCGCAGGGTCATCTGGTGCGGGCCGGTCTGGCCGCCTGCCGCCACAATGTCCGCTGTCGGGCCGCCGCCCCAGGTGACGTCATGCACCAGCAGGCGGATTTTCTGAGTCGTGACAGCCGGGAAGTCATGCACGAACACGTCCCGGTCGCTGTAGAAGCTGTCCGCCGTGCAGAACACGGACGGCGTGAAGAAGTCCACGACGTTGGTGGGTTCCACGGGATGGCTTAAAGTCACCCACTGGCCGTTTTGGTCGTATTGCAGCTCGTAATCGAGCAGGGAGCCGTCGCTCTGCCAGGGAACCCCGGCATACACGACGACGTGGGAAATCGGCGTGGGCTGCGGCAGCGTGACCTGCACCCAGCCGGGGAGCGACGCATCGTTTCCCATCCAGGGATGGTCGCCCGGTCCCTGGTTCCAGTACCAGTTTTCCAGAACGCCGTTGATGACCTTGCTGATGTCATTCGGATACGACGAGTTCAGCGGCGACTGGCCGTTTCCCGACGACGTGGCAACCGTGCCGGGGGTCAAAGCAAGGTTCGGACCGTAGTCAATCGGCATCGCTTGGATGGTCTGGTTTGCCGCCGGCTCCACATAAACCGGCAGCTCCGGCACCGGCAGGGTAACTTTCCCCGCCGTGACCGGCAGGTCGGAGGCGACGCCGAAGGCGGACACGACATGGAGGGACGCGCCGCCCGAAACGCTGAGCGTGAGGGAGCCGTCCGTGCGTCCGGCGCTTTGGAACGCCGCGACGGTTTTTCCCGGCCCGCGAAACAGGCTGCCGACGTACAGCTTGTTGCCGAGGGAACCCAGGTCATACGCAGACGCAAAATTGGTGCCGTACAGCTCTTCGCTCCAAACGCGCATCAGCGGGGCCGCCGGGTCAAAGGAGCCGAAGGAGTATAATCCGTCTTCGTTTTCCCAGAACGCAGGCACATCCCAAAAGCCGTGGCTTTTGTCGTACCACAGATGGTTATGCTCCTTCGGGATGCCGTACTGCTCGTAGACCATCATTTGGAGCATCGTCCAGCGCCCTTGCAGGCGGGGCTGGTACGCGCCGTAAACCGCCGCAAAGTAGCCCTGCTCCGTCTGCCATTTCTCGATATTCCCAATGCCGTACTTGGAGAGCAAGGCGTTCAAAGCGTCCAGCGACTGCCGGGTCAGCGTCAAATCGCCGTTGACATTGTTGTAGGCGTGGAACGAGAACGCATCAATGTAATTGCCGCCGCCGGCTTTCAGGAAGTCTTCCAGCCAGCTCAGGCCGTAAGGCCCGATGGTGACGACCGCCGGCCCCAGCACTTTGCAGGTCGGGTCTACACTCTTGACGGTCTGATAAAACGGCTTCAATTCTTTGTTGACGTAATCCGCGCCGCTGTATGCATAATTCGGCTCATTGCGCGGCTCCCAGTATTTCACGTCATTGTGGTAATGCGCCACGATCTGCGCGAGGCCCGCCAGGTTCTTGCTTTGCTGCGCCGGGTCGCTTGCGGCGACGCCGTTTGGGAACGCAATGAGCAGCGGGCGCGGACGCTGCGGGTCGAACGGGGTGTAGTATTGTTTGTCCTGGGCGATGGCCGGATCGAGCGAGGCGAACGCCTGGGCGGGCTGGGAGGCGTCATTAACCGGGTGCCGCTCCGGCCCCATGCCGAGGACGCCCCGCGCCACTTCATCGCCGCCGTCGGAGCCGCCGGAGTTGCCCGGCAGCGTCTCGCTCGGCTCGACAGGGAAGCCCGGCGTCGGGCGCAGGATCACAAACATCGTGCCGCCGATGCTGTCGCCCCAGGGAGCGACAGCGGCCGGCTGGTGCAGATACAGCTTGTACCAGCCCGGCTGTGTCACAGCTGGCAGCAGAAGGGAGGCCGGGGCGCTTGGGGTCGGCGCGGGCGTGGTTCCCGACGCGACGACGTTGCCCCAGTAATCACGCACTTCATAGCGCACCGGCGAGGACGCGGGCAGGGTGTAGGTGCCGTAATTGGTGATCGTCAAGCTGAACTTGACCGGATCACCGACGTAAAACACATGGTTGCGGTGGCCCGAATCCAGCGTGACCTGGTTGGGCGGGTTGGAAAAAAGCCAGTTGGCGTTCGCCGCCGGCCCGCCTGCGTTCAGCACCGAAAGAGCAAGAAACAGGAAAAGCAGCCTCTGAAAAAGACGTGCGGAGGCGCGGGGGTAGTGCATAGTTCATTCTCTCTTTGTGGAACGGAAGTTTGTGTCTTACGGGGTTTTCGAGTGCCGGGTGAATCACTTTAACAAATTACCCTGGCAAAATGCAAGATTTCGAAATACATATTATATGCATTTAAGACTACTTAACTGAAGGCTTTCGCAGCCGGCTCCAAACCAATAACCGGGTTCTGCAAGTGTTATTGAACAGCCTCGCGGATAAGGTCCGCTTTGGCAGCCTGGCCGGGAATGACCGCCTGTACCAATGTGCTTCCAAGCGACTAGAAACTTGATACAGTCTATATCGGTTACTTTCGGCGCGTTCATCACCCAAGTGAACGCCAGACACAGACAAATTAAGACGCCTTTGGCTTAGAAGCTGCGCTGGACTTTACTTCGAGGCCGGCGCGGCATAAATCCGGTCCAGCGTCCGCGCCAGCCGGGCAAAATCTCCTGAAGTCAGCCGCCATGAATGGCTCCCCGACGAAACCACACCGCCGGTATCTACAAAAACCTGTGTTTTGCCCCCGTCAGCCTCAAACAAAAGCCGCGTATTGCCGGAGCCTTGTGCCTGAACCGCGCAATGCGGGTCCTTCAGCAGCACCCTCAGCATTTGGCTGTCGGCGGGAGCAGTCAGTTGTATAATGCCGCCCCCCATGTCCTTGACGTGTTCTTTATCTAGCCCAACGTGGATCGCTTGGTGCAGTCTGCCGGCAAAAAACCCTTGAGGCAGGGGGAAAAGAGTTTCCCAACTGAACGGCATATAACTCAAGTAGACGGGCGGCGTTTGCGGCGCGGCACTTTGGCTCTCTACACTCTTTATGGTTGAAGCGTTTGCGTCTGCATGAGCCGAGGGGACAAAGCTGAGACAGACAAGCGAAAGAGCAGACACAGTAAGAAGGCGGTGCATGGGTAGAGTCTCCTAATGGGGTAGAAACACGGGGCTGAACCCCCGTGCCTTCAAAGATGCAATTCCCCGCCTTCGCGGGCAGAAGAACCGGCAGGCGCTAGCCGCCGGGGCGCAGAAGCTGGTCTACGGTGACGAACCGGAAGCCGCGTGCTTTGAGGCGCTGGATGATCTGGGGTAAAATCTGAAGTGTCTGAGCGCTGCCGTCGTGCAGCAGGATAATTCCGCCGTTTGAGATGGTGTCCAGCGTGCGCGTCTCGATCACCTGCGCGCCGGGGTCGGCGTAGTCGCCGGGGTCGTCGCTGTAAAGGATCATCTTGTAGCCGAGTGCCTCGGCGGATTCGGCGACCGCCCGGTTGTACTCGCCGCCGGGCGGACGGAACAAATGCGGCGTATGGCCGGTGATCTGGGTCAGGACATCGCCGCAGGCTTTGATTTCGGTGTCAATATATTCCGGCGGGATTTTGATGAGGCTGACGTGGTCGTAAGTATGGTTGCCGACCTCGTGGCCGCCCGCGACCTCCGCCCGGACCAGCTCCGGGTACTGCTCCGCGCGTTCGCCGACCACAAAGAACGTCGCCGGGACGCCGGCCAGGTTCAGGATTTGCAGCAGCTTCGGCGTGTAGGCCGGGTGCGGGCCGTCGTCAATGGTCAGCGCGATTTCGCGGCGATTGGGATTTCCGCGCAGCACTTTGTCCATGCGAAGCCCGCGCAAAAGCTCGGTCTGGTCCTGGGCGATCAACTCCAAAGTGCTTCGGTACACCTCATGCTTGGCGTTGAGCCAGTATTTGTCCCGCTCGGCCTGGACAAGCTTCAGCGCGGCGGCTGCGGGCAGCGTGTTCGGCGCGACTGCAGATGCGGGGGAGTTTTGCGGCAGCGGCTTGGCGGCGAGAGGGCCGGCGCAGGCCAGCGCGAGCGTGCCGAACAGCGCCGCGCGGCGGACGTAGCGTTTGTATGTCATGGGCCACTGTTGGCGAAATGCCGCCCGCTTTCCTGCCTGGCAGCGCTGTTTGTCTGCCCGCCGTTCGGGGGATGACACTGTATGACTGCGGATGCCACTGAAAAAGTCTTAACTGAAAAAGTCTTAGCCGTCCATGACCGGCTGTGCGCCGAGTACGGTTGCCCCATTGCGTACTTTGGTGAGCTTGACCCCCTGAGCGAGCTGGTGTCGTCACTCCTGTCGCACCGGACCAAGAACGCCGACTCGCACCGGGCCTTCCAAAACTTGAAAGCGCAGTTCCCCGGCGGCTGGACCGAGGTCCGCGATGCACCGCTGGCCGAAGTCCAATCTGCCCTCGCGCCCTGCACCTGGCCGGAGCAGAAAGCCCCGCGTGTGCAGGACATCCTGCGGCGCGTGACCGCCCAGCGCGGGGAGCTGTCGTTAGACTTCCTCGAAGACCTGCCGGTGCCGGACGCCCGCGCGTGGCTGGAGCGGCTGCCGGGGGTCGGGCCGAAGACCAGCGCTGCCGTGCTGTCGTTCAGCCGCCTGCACCGCCGCGCCCTGCCGGTGGACAGCCATCATCACCGGGTCGCGGTGCGCCTCGGCCTCATCCCCGCGTCCGTGTCCGTCGGCCCGTCCCACGCGCTGCTCGAAGCCCAGCTTCCCGCCGACTGGTCCGCCCAGCAAGTCTATGACAACCACGAAGTCCTGATGCTGCATGGCCAGCGCTGCTGCTTCTACCAAAGCCCCGACTGTCCCCGCTGCGTCGTGCTGGATTTATGCCCGTTCGGGCAAGCGCGTACAAAGTTCTGATTTCGGGTACAAAGTAGACAAGCGGGCAGCCGAATACCTGCTGCGAAAATCCTGCCGTGAGGAGTGATCCATGCTTCGACCCATTCCCCTCATTCTCGCTTTGTCTGCTCTGCTGGCTGCGTCTCCGGCCTTCAGCCAGTCCGCCGCGCCTGCGCCGTTCGGCGGCCTGACGCCGTTTCTGTCCGGCAATCAGTATCCGCTGTCGCTGACGCTCAAGTCTTTGGACGAAAGCTGGCGCACATTCAGCCTCAGCGGCTCAAGCGATGCTTCGGGCCAGCTTCAGACGTACTTAGCCCTGCTGACTGGCGGCGCCCAGACAACTTACTACACACAAGGCGTAACGGTCTCGCGGGGCGGTGAGGAGTACTTGGTCGCCTACCATCAGAGAAGCACTTTTGATTATGCCGCGCTGCTGAAAAGCGGCGCCTCGGCGCCGCCGGCTCCAAAGCCGACCCCCAACACGGCGCTGTCGCTGTCGCTGCTGAACCTGCGCTCGGTGGGCAGCCTGAACGACATCCAGCCTTTTTCGCTCCAAGCCGCGCTGAACCCACCGCCTCCCCCCGCGCCTGATCCTATTCCAGCGTCTACGTCCAACCTCAAGCAGATCGGCCTCGCCCTGCTCCAATACACCCAGGACTACGATGAAGTGCTGCCGCCGCTGAAAAACGCGGCCGTTGCAAAGACTGCGATTTATCTTTATGTCAAGTCCGACGCCACGTTCTTGGAGCCGCCGGCGAATGTTCCCTACCAGCCGAACACATCGCTGTCCCATCGAAAGCTCGCCAGCTTCCAAGACCCAGCCTCGATGGTGGTTTACTATGAAGCCGCACCGCAGAGCGACGGCCTGCGGGCGGTCTTGTTTCTCGACGGCCATATCAAGCGTCTCGCCGACGCCGACTGGCAGCGCGTGAAAAGCGCGTCGCACGTTCCCACTCCGCCGCAATCCATTCAGTAGTTCCGGGTACAATGGCGGCATGGCACAGCCGGAAGCAGCACAAGAAACGGCGGCAGCGGAAGACCGGCTCGGCATGACCGACGCGCAGTGGGCGCAGTGGCAGGCGTACACGCACGGCTACGGCGAGCAGGACGCCAACGGCATTGACGTGTCGCTCATTCGCGAGAACCTGCGCTTTTCTCCCTGGGAGCGGCTGGCGAAGCTTCAGCGCAATTTGACTTTCTTCAAGGAGGATCGCATGGAAGCAAAACAAATTGGTGAGTTTCAGAAGATAATCGCCGCTCTTGCGGCGGCAGGACTGCGCTTTGTGATTGTCGGCGGGATTGCGATGCGCCTGCAAGGCTCCGCGCACATCACCGACGATATTGATTTCGCCGTGGCGCGAGACCCGGCAAATCTTGAAGCGCTGGTCCGAGCGCTTGCGCCGTACCATCCGTCTCTGCGCGGCGCTCCGCCCGGCCTGCCGTTCTTCTGGGACGTTCGCACACTGCGAAACATCATGAACATCACGCTGCGAACAGATTTGGGCAGCGTGGATTTGCTCGGCGAAGTTGCCGGGATTGTGTCGTTTGAGCAGTTGTGGAACGACGCGACACAAATAGACCTTGATGGCTCGTCCGTGCATGTCGCTTCCATTTCCTCGCTAATCGCTATGAAACGTGCTGCCGGGCGTCCGAAAGATTTGCTGCATCTGATGGAACTGGAACAAATGCTGACGCAACGCGAAGCGTCTTAAACAAAGGCTTCTTAGGTATAATGGCCTTATTATGTGCCGAATTTTAGTGGTGGACGACGAAGAAGAAGTGCGTGAGGCGGTCGGGCGGCGGTTGTCGCGCGAGGGCTACACGGTGGAGACCGCGCCGGGGGAGGACAGCGGCATTGAAAAGATGCAGACCGCGCCGCGTGCCTATGACATTGTAATCACCGACATGAGTATGGAAGATTCGGGGTCGGGCATACGCATCCTAGAAAATGCCGTCGCCCGCGACGTATTTACCGAAGTCATTATCCTGACGGCCTACGGCAACGTCGCAAACGCCGTCGAGTGCATGAAGCGCGGGGCGTTTGACTACGTTGAAAAGAATATGCCGAACGTAGACGTGTTCGAGCTGCTGTGCCTCAAAGTCGCCCAGGCTGTCGAGCGCCGCCGCAGCGCGGTAGACACGGTGCGCCGCTTGGAAGCGTTCAGCAAGAACCGGGGCGTCGCTGAGGCGGCTTGATGTCGCGGTATGCGTAGAACTGAAGTTCTACCTACGCTGCGGGGCGAGGACGCCCAGTCTCCACCAGCGTGAAGAAGGAGCAGAACAAGAATGAAAACCCTGTCCCGTGCCCGCGAAGGCAGTTACTAGGCGCTTCGCCCCACAGCCGAAGACTTCAGTCCCACGGCTCTCTTTTCTTCCAATCCCATCGTTAAAGAACAACAAAACAAACGCAGTGAGGGCAGAGGCAATGACACAGATTCAAGGCGACACACTGCAAAACTGGGACGGCGCTTCGGCCCGCGAATGGCTTGTCACCAATGGCATCGGCGGGTATGCGTCGGCCTCCCTCGCCGGGGCCAATACCCGCCGCTACCACGGCCTGCTGGTTCCGGCGTTTTCGCCGCCGCTGGGCCGGGCCGTGCTTTTATCCAAAGCCGAAGAAGAAGTCCGGGTCGAAGACCAGTTGTATCAGCTTTCGTCCAACAAGTACCCCAGCGTCGTCCAGCCCCAGGGCTTTCGGCACTTGATGGACTTCGACACACGCCCAGTCCCAACCTTTACCTACATCTTCCATGAAGAAACCGTGGTCTTAGAAAAGCGCATTTGGATGCCGCACGGCCTCAACACCGTCTACATCCAGTATACCCTGGTCAAAGCCCCTGAACCCGTGAAGATGGCCCTGGTGCCGCTGCTGGCGTACAAAGACTACCACACCGAGCAGCACCGCTGGGACGGCTTCACCGCCGAGATGACGGACGAAGGGGGAGGACAATTTAAGTTTGTCGCGTACCCGACCGCAAACCCTCTTTATCTTACCATGAAGCCGCCGTTCGGGTTCGTGGACCACTCCGGCTGGTTCTTCAACTTCGAGCATCCGCGCGAGCAGGAGCGCGGCCTGGACTTCAGCGAAGACCTCTACTGTCCCGGACGCTTCAGCGGCATTCTGTCGCCAGGCCAGACCATCACGCTGGTAGCAACGGTTGAAACCGAGACGCCCGACGAGCCGGAAATTGCACTGGCGCAGGAAACCGCCCGCCAGAAGGCGCTGCTGGAGACCGCCGAAGTCGTGCCCGGCGATGCGGCTCGCGAGACGCTGACCCTAGCCGCCGATCAATTTGTCATTGAAAACTCCGAGAAAGTCGCCCGTGCGACAATTATGGCGGGCTACCCGTGGTTCACCGATTGGGGCCGGGACACCATGATCTCGCTGCCCGGTTTGTGCTTGACGACAAAGCGGTTTGAAGTCGCCAAAGAAATCCTCACGACGTTTGCCGGCGCGGTCAAAGACGGCCTGCTGCCGAACCGCTTCTCGGACAGCGGGGCAGGGGCCGAATACAACACCGTGGACGCCAGCTTGTGGTTCTTCCAGGCCATCTACGCCTACGCCGAAGCGTCTGGCGACTGGCAGTTCGCGACTGCCGAGATGCTGCCTGTTTTGCAGGCAATCTTAGCCGCGCACCTTGCCGGAACCGACTACCACATCGGCATGGACCCCGCCGACGGCCTTCTGTCCGCCGGCGAACCGGGCGTCCAATTAACGTGGATGGATGCCAAAGTCGGCGACTGGGTGGTGACGCCGCGCACCGGCAAGCCGGTGGAGATCAACGCCCTCTGGCATAACGCGCTGTGCATCGCCGCTGAGATTGGAGACAAAGCCGGGCAAACAGATTTCGCCCAGGACTGCCGCAAGCGGGCAACGCAGGCCAAAGCGTCGTTCGCCGCCAAGTTCTGGAACCCGGACAGTGGTTCATTGTACGATGTCATCGGCCCCGACGGCAGCCCCGATATGTCCTTGCGCCCGAACCAAATCTTCGCCGTCTCTCTGCCGTTCCCTGTGATCGAAGGCGATCAAGCTAAAGCTGTGGTAGACGCCGTTGCTGCACACCTCTTGACCCCGTTCGGCCTGCGGACGCTTGCGCCCGGCTCGCCGGGTTACCACGCCCGTTATGCCCCCGGCGACCCGACTGCCCGCGACGGCGCGTACCATCAAGGCACGGTCTGGCCCTGGCTGCTCGGCGCGTTTTGCGAGGCGCACCTCAAGACCTACGGCGACAAAGCAAAAACTCGCGCACTTTTGGACACGCTCTTGACAGTCGGCTTCACCGAGTACGGCGTCGGCACCCTGGCGGAAGTCTACGACGCCGAAGCGCCGTTCGCGCCCAACGGCTGCCCCGCTCAGGCGTGGAGCGTCGCTGAGGTGCTGCGAGTCTATGCGCTGACGGAGTAGAACCCCTCCCGCTCATTCTTCGCTCCCTCCCCTGTTAGGGAAGGGCAATAAAGAAACAGAACAAGAGCCAACACGCCCGCCAAGCTATTCCTGGCTTCTCCTATGCCCTTCCCTAACAGGGGAGGGAGCGAAGAATGAGCGGGAGGGGTTCTCAAAAAAAGGCCCCGCCGTTTCCGGCGGGGCGAAGACATAGGACACAGGAGAGAACACACAGAAAACTCTGATACACTGATTATCGGCGTCAGTGCCGAACTTCTCTACCTGTCCCCTTACGAGTATTTTCCCGCGAAAGTTTCCCCATGCCTGAACCCAGCTCCCACTTAACTCCCGGCCCGAACTTGACGACGGAAGGCGTGCCGCCGATCCCAAGCGCTGTGGCGGAAACCCTGCGGCGCTACACCGAGTCCCGCGCGGCGCTTTTTGCCGACTGGCACCCGGTCCGGCGCGAGATGCTCATTCGCACCCGTTTTGCCGATACTGCCCAGGTACATTCGGTCGCGTTCCCCGGCGGCGACCGGCAGCAAAAGACGTTCTTCGCCGATACCGTCGCCGGCGCGTCGTATGACCCGGCCGCCGGCGCGTTTTTCGTGTTCAGCAAAGACACCGGGGGCAACGAATTCGCCCAAAACTATCGCTTGGATTTGGCGGACGGACAGATCACGCTGCTGACCGATGGGTCTTCCAAGAACAGCCTCGGCGTCTGGTCCAAGCATGGCGACAAGATGGTTTACACGTCCACCCGGCGTACCGGCAAAGACGTGGATTTTTATGTCATAGACCCGCGAAATCCAGAAAGCGACCGCCTGCTGGCAGCGCTCGACGGCGGAGGCTGGTCCTTGCTGGACTGGTCCCCGGATGACGCCAAACTCATGGTCATGGAATACGTCTCCATTAACGAGAGCTATTTGTGGCTGATGGAAGCGGAGACGGGCGACAAGACGCTGCTGACGCCGAAGGGCGGGCCGAAAGTCTCGTATTCGGCGGCGAAGTTTGCGCCGGATGGCCAAGCGGCGTTTGTGCAGGCCGACAAAGACTCGGAGTTTGCCCGGCTGCTGTCGCTGGACATCGAAACGCAAACATTGTCGCCGCTGATGCCGGATTTAGAGTGGGGCGTCGAAGAGTTTGCTCTCTCGCAGGATGGCAGGTTGATCGCGTTTGTTACCAACGAAGATGGCCTGAGCGTTCTGCGGCTGTACGACACGAAGACGCAAACTGTTTCCGTACCGGAGGGCATCCCAAGCGGCATCATCGGCGGCCCCAAATGGCACACAAACAGCGAAGATTTAGCCTTCAGCGTCACGTCTGCCCGGTCGCCGTCGGACGTGTATTCGCTGAGCATCGCTACTCATGCCGTAAGCCGCTGGACGAAAAGCGAAACCGGCGGCTTGAACGCGGAGACATTTCAAGAGCCTGAACTTGTCCGCTGGCCGAGCTTCGATGGGCGTGAGATTTCCGGCTTTCTGACTAGGCCCGACGTCGCCAAGTTTCCCGGCAAACGCCCCGTGATGATCGTTATCCACGGTGGCCCCGAAGGACAGGCCCGGCCCGGCTATTTAGGCCAAAGCAATTACTACGTCAACGAGCTGGGCGTGGCCCTGCTGCTGCCGAACGTGCGCGGCTCTGACGGCTACGGCAAGACGTTCTTAGACCTCGACAACGGCTTCCTCCGCGAAGGCTCCTACAAAGACATCGGGGCGCTCTTGGACTGGATTACCGACCAGCCTGATTTAGATCCAAGCCGCATCCTGGTCAGCGGCGGCTCCTACGGCGGCCACATGACGCTGGCCGTCGCGACCCTCTACAGCGACAAAATCGCCTGCTCCGTGGACATCGTCGGCATGTCCAACTTGGTGACGTTTCTCGAAAACACCGAAGGCTACCGGCGCGACCTGCGGCGGGTGGAATACGGCGACGAGCGCGACCCCGCCATGCGCGAGTTTTTAGAGCGTATCGCCCCCCTCAACAACGCCGAGAAAATCAAAAAGCCGCTGTTCATCATTCAAGGCCGAAACGACCCGCGCGTCCCGGCGTCCGAAGCCATTCAAATGCGCGACACTGTGCGCCATAACGGCGTCCCCGTCTGGTTCCTGATGGCCGACGATGAAGGCCACGGGTTCGCCAAAAAGAAGAACATCGAGTTCCAGTTCTGCGCCACCGTCCAGTTCGTGTCGGCGTTTCTGCTTGGCGACAAGTAAAAACACGTTAAAACGACGGCAAAACAGTGTATAATAGGCTACTATGGCAAAATACACAATAGACCTCGGCACCGAGTTCGAGCAGCAGCTTAACCAAGTCGCCAAAGACAAATCTCTGTCTAAAGCGGAGATTATCCGCCGCGCCGTCGCCACCTACGTCGTCATCAGCCGCGAGGCCGGACAGGGCAACAAAGTCACCATCACCGACAACCAGAACCACATCCTCAAAGAACTTGTCACGGTTTGAAGGACTTTCTCATGGCAACAACTAAAGTCTACGAAGAAGTTATTGACTTCATTGCTGGTGGTAACACGCCGGAGGCCGTCGTGGCATTCCGCCCTTCCGAAGCCGCTCATGCGCGTGTCAATGATCTGCTGGCGCGGGAGAAAGCGGATGGTTTAGATGCTGAAGAAAAGTCCGAACTCGACCACTATCTTCAGCTTGAACACTTAATGCGTCTGGCAAAAGCGCGGGCACGGCAGTTTTTAGCCGGCAAATGAGCGCCACCTACATTTCAGTGCGTCTACGCCGTCTGGTCATCGCGCGTGCGGATTATCTTTGCGAATACTGCCTGCTGCATGAGGACGACATGCTTTTCAGCGGCGAGGTAGACCATATTGTGAGCGAAAAGCATGGCGGCCTGACGCACGAGAATAATCTTGCTTATACTTGTCTTGCCTGCAATCGCAGCAAAGGCAGTGACCTCGGTTCTCTAACCCAGCGCATGGGTACGCTCGTGCGCTTTTATTCGCCGCGCCAGGATCAGTGGCATCAGCATTTTCATTTAGACGAGCCAAACGGGATGCTGATTATGCCGCTGACAGAGATTGGCGAGGTGACAGTCCGCATCTTCGGCTTCAACGATCCTGACCGCCTTCTGGAACGCCGCGCTTTGCAAATCGCAGACCGATACCCCACACTGTCAGCACAAAGGCACATCAACGCGCCTACCGAAACGGCGTAGCCTGATCCTTTTCCCATAACTTCTCCCCAGAGTCATGGTAGAATGGCTGTATGGCTTCGAGGCAGACAATAGCGATAGGCGGGCTGGCGCTGACCCTGCTGGTAGTGGGAGGCGGGGCGGAAATCGGGAAGCGGGCGATCCACGGGCATGGACGCTGGCACCAGATTGGGGCGAGCCTGTACCACACGGTCAAAGGGCAATCTGTGCAGGCGGCGGCGCTGCCTGCCGAGCGGGCGGACGGGCCGCTCGTCATCTATACGGATGCTCTGGGCGACGGCTGGCAGGACTGGTCGTGGGGGACGCGCACTCTTCAGGCGACAAGCCCAGTGCATACGGGGAAGTTTTCTTTGACGCTCTCGCCGGGGGGTAACCGAGGAGTGTACCTGCATCATGACCCGTGCGGTACCGGCGGGTACGGGGCGCTGTCGGCGTTTGTCTACGGGGACATGACGGCGAAGGTGTGCCTCGTAGACAGCGGCGGGAACTGGGGCGCGAAAGCGTCTTTGAGCCGGTACTTGACGTCTGACCCGGCGGGGCTGGCGGGCTGGCACCGGCTTCGGGTGCCGCTGACGGTGCTTGGGTCGCCGGCCGGCGGCGAGACCATCACCGGGATTGTCTTTCAGCCGGATGCGGGCGCGACGCAGCCGCTCGCGCTGGGCGAGGTGACGCTGCTGCCGGACTTGTCGCTTCCCGCCGCACCGACGGCGGCGACTGTGGCGGTGACGGTTAATGTGAACGCCGGGCGGCATCCGATTTCTCCGTATATTTACGGCATGGCGTTTGCGCCCGACGACTATCTAGCCGACCTGAAGCTCGGTGTTAATCGGTGGGGCGGGAACGACAAATCGCGTTATAACTGGGTGCAGGGGAACGCCGACAATGCCGCGCGGGACTGGGAGTTTCGGAACCGCTTTGCGTCCGACGCCTCCGTCCCGCCGGGGCCGTCGTCCGCCGCCGACAAGTTTGTCGCGGGCAACAACGCGCGGGGCGCGGCAACTCTGCTGACCGTGCCGACTATCGGCTGGGTCGCGCGGGACTCCGACAACAGCCACCAGTCGCTGAATGTGCCGGGTGCAGACAAGACGGCAGGGTACGACCCGGCGGATAACCGCAGCCGCACTAGCGTCAGATCAGTCGCCCGCAAGAATGCGCCGTTCACGGATATGCCAACGCTTTCCGGCGGCGTGGTGTACCAGGACGAGTGGATTAACCACCTCAAAAAGACGTTCGGGCCGGCGTCCGGCGGCGGCGTCCAGTTCTATGCGATGGACAACGAGCCGGACTTGTGGGACTCGACCCACACGGACATTCACCCGGCCCGCATGGGCTACGATGATGTCCTGCATAACTTTTTAGAGTATGCGTCTGCGGTCAAGGCGGTTGACCCGGCGGCGTATGTCACCGGGCCGGTCTCGTGGGGCTGGACCGGCTACAATTACTCCGCTTTAGACCGGGGCGACGACAATTTTCATTCGCTTGCGGACCGCAAAGCGCACGGCGGCGACCCGTTCCTGCTTTGGTTCTTGAAGCGGGTTCACGCCCACGATATTTCGGCGAGAACACGGACGCTGGACATTTTAGATGTTCACTACTACCCGCAGGAAGCAAACGTTTACGGCCCGCAGGCCGACAAAGCTACAAATGCTCTGCGGGAGCGCTCAACCCGCTCGCTGTGGGACACGGGCTACACCGACGAAAGCTGGATCGCTCAGCCGATTGCCCTAATCCCCCGCTTAAAGAGTTGGATTGCCGCCGGCTATCCCGGCACGCGGATCGGCATCACCGAGTGGTGCTTTGGGGCCGACAAAGACATCAGCGGCGGTGTTGCGACTGCGGACGCGCTGGGCATCTTCGGGCGCGAGAACATTTACCTCGCGAACTACTGGGCGTATCCCGTCAAGAATGGCCCGGCGTATTTGGCGTTCAAGCTGTACCGCAACGCCGACGGGCAGGGCCGCGGCTTCGGCGATGTGGCGTGTGCGGCGTCCAGCGCCGACAGCAGTAAACTCTCGTGCTACGCTGCGACCGACAGCCGCTCCGGCGACTTGACGCTGATTTTAGTCAACAAAATGCCGAAGGCGACCGTGAATGCCCCGCTGACGTTTTCCGGCGCAGCGCCGTCCGGCCCCGTGAAGATGTGGCGTGCCTCTGCCGACAATCCAAGCACGATTGCCGCGTTCTCGCCGTCGCCGCTGAAGAAGTCGGTCGTGCTGCCCCCGCAGTCGGTGACGCTGGTGCGGATTGGGATGCGGCAGTGAGGTTTCGCAAAACGAGGATTTGAAAACTTCTGGCTAGGTCAAGCGTCCTGCCGGACGGAAGAAGTCGTTATTGGTAATCCTCCGTCTGAAAGACGCTTCTCCTAGCGAGAAGTCTTCAAATCCTCGTCCGCTGCTTTTTAATACTGAATGAACTCACTTCTTCAAAACAAACCGCCATCCGACGATGCGGAGGCAGAAGCCGGCCAGATCGGCTCGCGGCTGCCGACGGCGGATGACTACGCCCGCGCCGTGCAGCGCCGGAACGGGAAGTTTCTCGCGGGCGCGGCAGTTCTGGCAGCGGTTGTGGCGGCGGTCTTTGCCGGGCTGGGCAACATTTTTCTGCCGCTGGTGGTGCTCGCGGCGTTTCTTCTGCCGATTCTGCTGTGGCGGTTTCCGCGCATTGTTTTGTACTTTGTCCTGGCTTCAGTCTGCTTGTTCGAGTTAGCCCAGATGGCCGGGCCGGGCGGGGGGGCATATGCCGACTCGCTGACCGACCGGATTCCCGTGTTCTGGAACTTCAACACGATCCTCCAAATCTATGGCCACATGGACTTCAAGGCGATCCCGCTGAACCTGCTGGAAGTGCTGCTGCTGCTTGCCGGGGCGTGTGCGCTGGTCCGCTCGGCCTACACCAAGACCGCCGACTTCCGGCCCGGCCCGCTTCTGTGGCCGATAGGTGTCTACACGGCGTTCGTGCTGGCGGCCTGGGTCAACGGCATGGCGACCGGCGGCGACTTTAAACTCTCGCTTCAGGAGATCCGCTCGCAGCTTTACTTCGGGCTGGCCTACCTGCTGGCCTTTAACATGATCCGTGACCGGAAACAGCTTGAGGCGGCGCTCTGGGTTGTTGTGCTGTGTATCGGCCTCAAAGGCATTTTGTATACGCTCCGGCGCTACGTCACCCTGCACGGCCTGCCGCTGCCGGATCAGGGAGTCGGGAGCCACGAAGAGGCGTTCTTTTTTGACGTGTTCATCGCCCTGCTGCTGGCGTTTTCGGTCTGCGGGACATTTCCGAAGATGCGGAACGTGATGCTGCTGCTGCTGCCGTTTGTCGTGCTGGGGAGCCTTGCATGCAACCGGCGGGCGGCGACAGCGGCGTTCGTTGTTATCCTGCCGGTGCTGATTTTGGCTGCCTATCAGGCTTTGCCTCACCGGCGGCGACTGATCGGCCTGCTGTCGGTGGCAGGCGTGGTGGCGTTCGCGGGCTACTATGCAGCGTTCAGAAACAGCAATTCTATTCTCGCCCAGCCAGCTCGCGCGATCAGCTCCCAGTTCTCGCCGGACCCGCGCGATGCGTCGTCAAACGCCTACCGGGATGCCGAGAACGCTGATTTGATGGCGACCATTCGCTCGGCTCCGCTCGGCTACGGCTACGGCAAAAAGATGCTCCATGCCGTGCCGATCGCCGACATCAGCGCGGAATATGAGTGGTGGGACATTATGACTCATAACCAGGTGCTGTGGGTATGGATGCGGGTCGGGACAGTTGGGTTTCTCGCGTTCTGGATGATGATCTCGGCGATATTGATTAACACTGCCCGGACAGTGCGAAGCGAAAGCGCGAACATGGAAGTCAAATCTTTAGCGATTGCCGGGATGCTGATTATCGGGTCGCTGATGATCTTCGGCCTGCTCGACCTGCAATTTTCTAATTTTCGGGACATGCTGTTCGCAGGCCTCTGGACCGGCATCATCGCCGCCCTGCCAAGTTTGTCCGCAAAAGAGAGCAGAACATGAGCGAAGGATCGCAAAGCGCAGAAATGCAAGCGCGGGTGGGGCGCAATGTGCTGGTGGTGCTGGCGACGCAGCTTGTGTCGTGGGCGCTGACATTTGCCGTGACGCTGTTTCTGCCGCGCTATGTCGGAGCCGCCGGCTTGGGCAACCTGGCGCTCGCTGACTCCCTCGTCGTCATCTTCGGCGTCGTCGTGCCGCTCGGCACGTCCACCGTGCTGGTGCGGGAAATCGCGCGAGACTCCAGCCGGGCGGGGAGCCTGCTGGCGGCGACTCTGCTGCTGCGTCTTCCACTCGGCCTGCTGATGGGCGGCCTCGCGGTGGGGTTGATCGTGCTGCTGCATTACTCGCCCTTGGTGCAGCTTCTCGTGACACTTGCCGCCGCCGGCATGGTGGTTGCCATGCTGAACGACGCCCTGGCATCTGCGCTGCAAGGGCAGGAAAACATGGCCCGGCAGAGCGCGGCAACGCTGGTCAACAAGTTCTTGTTCGCGGGCCTGACGATACTGCTTATTTTCGGCCATGCGCCGCTGTGGGCGCTGGCCTCGGTGACGCTTCTCACAGGAACAGTCTCGCTGGCAGTCAATGCGTCAGCGTTCCGGTCTCTTTTGCCGGCCCTGCGCCTGCCGTCGGTCCGCGACATCCGAGCTTTAGTGGTCGCCGGAATGCCATTTATGGGCTGGATCGTGTTCCAGACGCTGTACAGCCGGACCGACCCGATCATCCTGCGCGTAGTCGCGGACGCCGCGACGGTCGGCTGGTACGCGGCGGCGTCGCGGCTCGTCGGCACGTCCCTGTTCCTGCCGGCGGCGATCACGACGGCGCTGCTGCCGGCCTTGTCCCGTCTGCACGGCACGGATCCGGCGGGCTTTCGGCTCCTTGCCCGGCGGATGCTGGGGATTGTGATGCTGTGCGGCATTCCGGTTGCGCTGGTGCTGCTGCTGGTCCCGGACCGGCTGATCGGGCTGCTGCATTACCCCCCAAGCTTTCAGAATTCGGTTCCGGTGCTGCGGATCGGCGGCCTTGCGGTTCTGCTGTACTACGCCGCGATGGTACTGGGGACAGCGGTGGTGGCGTCCGACGGCCAGAACAAAATGGTGCGGGCATCCCTGATTGCAACTGTAGTCAGCATTCCGGCCTGCTTTGCCGGGGCCTATTTCGGAGCGATGTTCTGGAAGAACGGCGCGACTGGGGCGATTGCGAGCGACGCCGCCGTGGAAGCCTATCTGGTGTTCAGCTACCTGCGGATGCTGCCCGCGCAGACTTTGATCGGCGAGAACCTGGTCTTTTTGGGCCGCTGCGCCGCCGCCGCCCTGCCGATGGCGGCGTTCCTGGAGCTGATGTCCCGCAGCCGCGCCGGGGCCTGGATTTTGGGGCCGTGCGTCGCCATTTACGCCGTCATGTGCCTCATTTTGCGCTGCATCAGCGCCCAGGACATCCTTATGGTCCGGCAGATACTCGCCAAGCGGGCCTGACAGAAACAAGGCTGACGAGAAAGGAACAGATTTGGCTGAAGTGTATGATTATCCCGCCGGGTTCGACGATCCCGGCAACAAGAACGCTTGGTTTGGAGAGATCATCGGTGACAGCAAGCGCGTCCTGGAAGTCGGCTGCGCGACCGGCTATGTCGGCGAGCATTTGGTCAAGCACCAAGGGTGCCGCGTGGTCGGTATTGAGTATATGCCGGGGCCGGCGGAAAAGTCACGGGAGCGGGGCTGCTATGAAGAAGTCCTGGGCGGAGACATCATGGACCCCGCTGCGGTCGCCGGTTTAGCGCGTGGCAGCTTCGATTTCGTGCTGTTTGGGGATGTTCTGGAACATTTGATTTCCCCGGAGCAGGCGCTGCGGAATGTCGCGCCGCTGCTGGCCCCCGGCGGCCACATTCTGATCTGCGTGCCAAGCATTATTCACTGGTCCCTGCGCCTGAAGATCCTGCGCGGTCACTTCGAATACACTGAGACGGGACCGCTCGACCGGACTCATGTGCATTTCTTTACGCCGCAGACTGCCCGCAAGCTGGTCCGGCAGGAGGGGTTTCGGATTGTGAAAGAAAGCGGCGTCGTTTGGCTGCCGTCTGTCGTGTACCGGCTGCCGGCTCGAACGCGCCGCCGCTTAGAGCTGGCATTTGCCAAGCGCAGTCCTGATTTGGCCTACGGGCAGGCGCTGCTGGACGTGGTACGGGAGACGCCATGACCCCAGAAGCAGTAATAGGTGAAATCGGCTTTTTCTTCGGCGGCGAGTTTGATCCGTCTTTGGCGGAACGCATCGCGCGGGGCGAGCATCCGCGCGTCGAGTTTTTGGAGCTTTTGCGAGACACGCCGATGCGCCTGCTGTCGTTCGGCGACGTTTCGGCGTCCAATGCGCTCTCGGTCGCGCTGGCCCGGCGGGCGGGCGGTTACTGGGGGCTGGCCGCACTTAGCAGAGTGCAGCGCGGGCTGGGATGCGCGTTGACGACCGGGGAAGATGTCGGCCTGCCGCTGGCTTTGGCGCAGCGCCTGACCGGCGGCTCGCTGCCGGTGTATATGATCACGCACGGCTCGTATCTCGGCTCGCGCAAGGGGGCATTTGCGCTGAAACTGCTGCGAAATGCGCCGAACGTACACTTTTTGTGCCTCTCGGAAACACTAGCGCAGCGGCTAATCGCTGTCCATCAAATGCCGGCGGCCCGTGTCCATAACATCGGCTACGGGGTAGACACGCACTTTTTTCGGCCTGATCCGACTATTGCAGCCACACCGAACCTTGTCGTCAGTGCGGGCATGGCGAACCGGGACTACAAGACGCTCGCCGAAGCCATGGCGGGACTGGATGCCGCGGCGAAAATCGCGGCGGACAGCGCGTGGTTTCGGAGTGACCTGGACATCGCCGGGCAGCCGCTGCCGCCGAATGTGGAAGCCCGGTCTTACGGCAACTATGTCGGCCTGCGTCGTTTGTACGCCGAGGCTGCCTGCGTCGTCGTGCCGCTGTATGATGCCGTTCATGCCTGCGGCTACGCGGTGATCGCCGAAGCGATGGCAATGGGCAAGCCGGTCATCACAACTAAAATCGCCGGGCATTCCGACTATATCAAAGACGGCGAAACGGGCTTTTATGTGCCGCCCGGCGATGCCGATGCCCTGCGCTCCCGCATCCGACAGCTTTTGGACAGTCCCGCGCTTGCGGCGGAAATGGGCCGAAATGCCCGGCGGCTCATGGAAGAGAGGTACACGCTGGAAGCCGCGAACCGCCGAACTCTGGCGGCAATGGAACCCGGCAAGCCGGCTCCGGCGGCGCGTGAAGCGGTCTCGATATGAGCCGACTGCCCCTGGCGAAACTGCTGTCGGTGCTGCGCTCCGAGCTGGGTGTTCTGCCGTTCCGCTTGTGGCTGGCGGACCGCCTGCTGTCCGGCTGGCCGCTGGGAGCGGGCGGGCGGCTGCGAACGCGCTTGTACCGCTTAGCGGGCCTTCACATCGGGCCGGGGACGATGATCGCCGGTCCGATGCAGTTCGGCATGTCCGGCGACCCGCGCCGAAACCTTCAAATCGGCGGGCGCTGCTTTCTGAACAGCCCTCTGTTTGTGGACACGGCGGGCCTGGTGACGCTCGGCGACCGGGTCTCGGTCGGGCATCATGTGGTCATTGTGACAGCCAGCCATGCGGTCGGCTCACCCCTGTTCCGGGCAGGTGACGTTCAGGCGCTGCCGGTGCGGGTGGGAGACGGCGCATGGATCGCTGCCGGGGTGACGCTGCTGCCGGGCGTCACGGTCGGCGCGGGCGCAGTTGTTGCGGCGGGGGCCGTGGTCACAAAAGATGTTCTGCCGCATACTTTGGTCGGCGGCGTTCCTGCGCGGCTGATTAGGGAGCTGGACTGCGTGGAACTGCTTGAAACGGGCGACTAAAGTCGCCCAGCACTCCTGCCGAGAACTGCCGTAAACACGCCATGAGCCAAAATCCTCAAATCTTTCTTTCCGTCGTCATCCCGACGTTTAACCGCAAAGGCAGCCTGCAAAAGACGCTGGACGGCTTGGCGCGGCAGACCTACCCGACCGAACAGTTTGAAGCTGTAGTCATCTCCGACGGCAGCACGGACGGCACTGATGCTCTTTTGGCGAAGCATGCCGAAACCGCCTCTTTCGCACTTCAAGTTATCACGCAGCCGAATGGCGGCCCGGCCCGCGCCCGCAACAACGGCATTAAACACGCGCGGGGCGAAGTGGTTGTCTTTTTGGACGACGATGTCGAGCCGTCGCCTGACTTTCTCGCGGTCCATGCCGCCCGTCATGCTGGCCGAAGCAGCACGGTCGTAATCGGGCCGATGCTGCCGGACCCGGCGCTTCTCTGGCAGGAGCCGGTGTGGATTGCGTGGGAGCATGCCATGCTGGAAAAGCAGTACACGGCCTGGCGCACCGGGAAATGGGACGGCTGCGGGCCGCATCACTTTTATTCGGGGAACGCGTCGGTACGCCGGGAGCATCTGATCGCCGTCGGGGGCTTTGACGAACAGTTCCCACGTCAGGAAGATGTGGAGCTTGCCGTGCGTTTGGAGAAAAAATGCCGCGTTCAGTTTGTGTATGCGCCGCAGGCGCGAGGGACGCACCGGCCCCAAAGACGCTTTGCGTCCTGGCTTGCCGTGCCGCTTGCCTACGGCGGCCTGGATGTTGTCCGGGCTAGACGCGGCGATACGCCGTGGGACACGGTCCGGCACGGCTACCATGCCCGGAACAAAGCGACGCGCCTTCTGGCTCGCGCCGTTCTCGCTGCTCCCGTTTTGAGCAAGCCGCTGCGGACGCTGCTGCTGCCGGCGGCAAAGTCTGCGTACCGGCTGCACCGGGCGGGAGCGGCGTTTGCCGCCCTCAGCGTCATCTATAATCTGCGGTATTTGGAAGGCGCACAGGCCGAAGTCGGCTCCCGCGCCGAAATGGCGCGGGTGCTGTTCGCGTCTGGCGCAATCCCCGAACCTGTGCTATAACCTGCATCAAGTCATTCCTCGTCACGCTGGCCGCGCTGCCGCCTCGTCATCCGTTTCCTGCACCAAGTCGCCACCTTCTGCCGGGGCCACTTCTCCTAAAACTTCATTCCTAAACTCGCCGTCGCCTTGTAATCCGGCGTCGCTTCCGCAGTCGCGGCCTGCTGGCGCTTGCCGCTGAGGCTGAAGCTAAAGCGGTCGCCCAGGGTATGGGTGAAGCCGAGGGTATAGGCGGTCGCGAGGGGAACAGTCGGGTCAAGGCGGTTCTGCTGTGTCTGGTAGCCGACGCAAAGAAGGGTGGCGGCGGAGAAGCGCAGGCCGAGGTTAGCGTGGATTGTCTGCTCGACATCCGGCGTGCCGTAGGTGCGGGACCAGTCGCAGCCGCCGGAGAGGCCGAAGGCGCCGAATCTCGTTTCCAGCCCCAGGCCCCGCCGTGCGATGCGCTGCAATGTGTCGCCGCCGTCATCGGGGTTCTGGGCGTAGGTGCCCGTCACTCTGAATGTCTTGAACGGCGCAAAGGCAACCTGAGCGGTGCTGGTGTCCAGTAGATCAGCAGTATTTGTATCCGTGCCGGGGGCCATGCGGCTTTTATAGGTGCCGGAGACTTCCAGCATGGAAAAAGGACGCAGGCTTCCGCCGACGGTTGCTTCGGACGTGCCGAGCGTATCCGGCGAGCCGTCTGCTGATCTTTGGCGCAGGGAAAACCCGGCGTTGAGCTGGACGTTTGACCGGGGCATGAGCGCAAGCGTCACCGACTGCTGATCGGTTGTCGCGGTGCCGAGCTTGGACTGGTCGGCGGATGCCTGCACCGAGTAGGTCTTGCCGGGCGTCAGGACGGTTTGGAGATTGATGGCCTGGCTGTCGCCTGCCGCTCCGGGCTGGTTTTGGCTATTGAACCCGGCGCTGACATCCAGCGTCTTCGTCGCCTGCGAGTTCACGGAAAGCGCAACGGTCTGGGTCGTGCCGCTTTTTTCGGTATCGGCTTCGGACACGTCCGCCGAGACTTTGGTTTTATCGCTCGGTGTGAGGGTCAGCGCCAGCGACGATTGGGTCTGGCTGTCGCCCGCCGCCGTTCCCGTCTGGGTCAGCGGATCGGAGCGAGAAAACGAAAGCTGGGCCTGCACCATCTTGGCCGGCGTCAGCGTGCTGCCGAGGGTCAGCACCTGCCGGCCTGCTTGAAAATCGCCGCCCGTGCTTGTGTCCAGCCCGGCTCCGGCGCGGGACAAGCCGAGCGAAAACTGCCCCCACTGTCCCGCCGCTGTCGAGCCGCCGAGCGAAAGCCCGGTCCGGTCGGCATGGCTGTCTGCTCCCGCGAGCGTCGGCGTGTATACAAAGCGCGACGTGAACCGGCTGCTCGGCCCGCCGTTCCAGCCGAAGCCCGCGCCCAGTGTCAGGTTGCCCGGCGCATCGGCAGAAGTATTTCCAATTGCATCCAGCGAAAAGTAGCCGCTTTGATTTCGGAGCAAATCTACCGAGAGGGGAATGGTCTGTCCGCTGCCGCTGTGCTGCGACTGGCCCGGAACCAGAGCATAGGTGACGGACACGGCGGAGTTTGCGGGGATAGGATGTGTGAACGTGACTGTTCCCGCAGCGCTGTCGAGTGTATAGTCAATAGCGCGAAGCTGGGTCTGCCCGTTGACCGAGACGGCTTCGGTATTGGCCTCGACGCTGTTCCAGTGCAGCGCGAACGGACCGGGCGTGCCGCTGCCGACGAAGATATCCTGCACCGGCGGCGTGTCTGCGCGGCAGAGAGAGATCATGCAGATGAGGAAAGCGGAAAAGAGTGCGGCGGGAACGCGCATAAACTGAGCCTCCATTGTGCTTGGAGTGCTGTGAGAGGGAAAAGTTTCAGAGAAGAAGCCCCCAGCCCCCAACCCCCAACAATGGGGGAGCATGATAAGAGAAATTTCCGCTCCTAGTCTGGCTCCCCCATTATTGGGGTCTGGGGGGCTTCTTACGCACGTCCCACATAATAAGTGTTGTCGCCGGTCTTCCGCACCGTGTAGCTGGCGGTGTTCGCCATCGCGGTCAGCGGCGTGATCGGATCCGCGCCGGAAAAGTCCGCTGTGACCGGCTGGGTCGGGGCTGCCGAAACGTCTACGATTACGGTCGCGCCGTAGTGGGCGGCGACCGCCTGCATCCCGTCCAAAAAGCTCGTGTTGACCGGAGCCGCCACGGCAGGGTCGGCAGCGCCGAACGGCGTGAAGACGGCTTCCTCGCCGGCGGGCTGGGCGGGTGCGTCGGGCTTGTACTCGGCCAGCAGGTTCAGTGTACTGCCCGCCGGCGGCGCGTCCACCGGCGCAATCGGGATTTGCAGGCCCTGATGGTTGGTCAGATGCTGGCCTGAGACCGCCGGAGTCGCATCGGCAAGGTGCGTCGGATCGGTAATCTGCTCAGTAGCCGTCACGACATACGCATTGACGGTCGCGCTTGTGACTGCCGACGGTAGGTGCAGATTGAATTGGTGGAAGCTCGTGCCGGGCTTCCTGTCCACGCTCTGCACTAGCCCTGTAATGGGCTGCGTGACTGGCAGCGTCACAAAACCGCTTTCGTTGGCTCCGGGCTTGCTTGGATGTGTCAGCAGAACGCCGCCGACAACGACAACCGCAAGGGCCGCAAGGGCGCCGCCGGTAGCCCGCTGGCGGGCGGGCGGCACAAACCAGCCGAGCCAGCTTGTGCGGTTTGGTGCCGTGACGCGCTGCTCCTGCTGCGCGGAGGCCCGCTCCATGATCTTGGCTCGGAAGCCCGACGGCGCTTCCAGCTCTTCGCCGATCGGCTGTTCCAGCAGCGAATACACCGCCGAAAACTCGGCATAGTCGGCCCGCGCCGCCGGGTCGGCGTCAAAATGCTGTTCCAGCGCCTGCCGCAGCGCAGGCGTCAGCGTCCCTTCAGCATGGTCCGAATAAAGTTCCTGCGCTCGTTCCATTTTCATAACGTTCGTCCTCATCGCCCCCTGGTGATGACTATTGAAAATCACAATCTGAAAAAATTGTGAATTTTAGGTTTAATCGCAGGCGTAAGCCTGTCTGCGTATGCGACGGCGCTACGAGTTGAAAAGTTCCCGAATGCCGGAAAGTTTTTCTTTGAGGGCCAGACGCGCCCGGTTCAGGCGGCTTTTCACCGTGCCGATGGGCAGGTCCATGATCTCAGCGATCTCTTCATACGACTTCTGCTGGGTGTGGTACAGCGTCACCATCGCCCGCTGGTATTCCGGCAGATCGCCGACGGCTTTGAGGAGTATCTGCGCCCGCTCGGACTCTTCCAGCACGGCTTCGGGGGTAGGGGAGGGATCTTCGATCTGGCGGGCGACACTGGACTCGCCCAGCTCCAAATACTCGTCGAGGGACGTTTGCGGGTGGGATTTTGCCTTCTTGCGCTCGTCTAGGAAAACATTGGTGGTGATCCGAAACAGCCAAGTGGAGAACGACGAGTCACCCCGGAACGTGCCGATGGCGTTGAAGACGCGCAGGAACGCATCCTGGGCAACATCGTTGGCATCATCGTAGTTTCCGGTCAAGCGGTACGCAAAGTTATAGACCTGCTTCTCGTACTTGCGGACAAGGTCGTTGAACGCGCCCAAATCGCCGCGCTTGCAGCGCTCAATGAGAGCGCGTTCTTCGGCGGAGACGGTCGCCTTCGGCCGGGGTTGGCGCATCGCCGCATCATCCATTGCTGTTCCTCGCGGCTGTCGTCGGCATTCTTCTCTCGGTAGCGCTCATTAAGCGGTATTTTACCCGGATTTCACGCTGTTTGGACATCGCTGCCTTGAAGACGATGCGCGCACATTTTTGGGTGAAGACCGGGGCTGAAACTGCCGATAAAAAGTTATCCGTGAAAATTGCACCTGCCATTTTGCCGACCCTCGCCGCTCTTGCCCCGGCCGCCGCGTTTACCTTCAGTGACGCAGGCAAAATTTTATCGTTTGACGCCGAGGCCGAGCGACTGTTTCACTGCCGGGCCGGGGACGTACTGGGCGAAACTGTCTGGTCACTCCTGCCGCTGTTCCCGCGCGGCCTGACTGCCGAAACGACCGGGCAGGCGCTGCGCCTCGACGCCTGCCCGCGCGACGGCTCCCGCGTTCCCATTGAGCTGGCTTTGTCTCGCGTCTCGCTCGGCACACACACTGTCTGGAGCGCCGTTCTGCTGGCGCGAAGCCGGTTTCATCCTGAGCAGGAAACGCTGCGGCGCTCGGAAGAAGATCACCGGGCCATGTTCGAGCGGGCGCTGATCGGAATTTTCCAGTCATCTCCCGACGGCTATTTCCTGCGGGCGAACGCCGCATTAGCGCACATCTACGGCTACGATACCCCGGAAGCGCTGGTCGCCCAGCATGTAGATGCGGCTCGCGATTTGTATGTTGACCCCACCCGCCGGGCGGAGTTTCAGCGCCTTTTAGAGCTGGGCGAGACCATCACCGACTTTGAAGCGCAGGTGCGGCGTCGCGACGGCACGCTCCTCTGGGTTTCAGAAAACGCACGGGCCGTCCGCGATCCCAGTGGCGTTCTGCTGCACTATGAAGGCACAGTGCAGGACATCTCCGCCCGCCGCCACACGGAGAACGCCTTGCGGGAAAGCGAAGAACAGCTTCAAACGATTTTCGACGCCGCTGCCGTCGGGATTGCCCGCGTAGAGATGAACGGGCGGCTTTCCCGGACCAATTCGGCGTTCCAGAACATGCTTGGCTCCACCGCCGACGAGCTGCACGGAACAGCCTTTGCCCGACTGACCCACCCGGACGACGCCCCGGCCAATCTCCAGTGGCAGTGGGACTTGCAGGAAGGACTGTGCGACAGCTACCAGGTCCAAAAGCGTTATTCCTGCGCCGACGGCAGTTCGCTGTGGGCCAATCTCACCATGTCCCTGGTGCGCGGCGCCGCAGGCCGCCCGCTCTTCGCGATTGCCGTGGTCGAGGACATCACACAAAGCCGGCAGGCCCAGCAGAAGATTTTAGCCCTGAACCGGCACTTGGAGCAGCGCGTGGAGCATATCGCCGCGCTGCATCAGATAGACCTCGCGATCATGTCCAGCCCGGACATCAGCGCAACGTTAGAATTGGTGCTGGAACAAGTTCGGGCGCAGCTTGGGGTAGACGCCGCCGCCGTGCTGACCTGTGACCCGCAGACGGAAGACCTTTTTTATATCGCCGGTGCCGGGCTTCATCAGACGGTGTCATCACTCCCGGCGCAGGCGGTCGGCTTCGGGCCGGCGGGCCGGGCGGCGCGGCAACGGAAGACAATTGAGCTATCCAATCTCACCTGGACCCCGGAAGTGTTCGCCGATGTCCCTCTGCTGGCGTCGGAACAGTTCGCCGCCTACTGGGCCGTGCCGCTGATCGCCAAAGGCACCCTCAAAGGCGTCTTGGAAGTTTTCCACCGCTCCTCGCTGCTGCCCGACACCGGCTGGCGGGAGCGGCTGGATATTCTCGCCGGCCAGGCCGCCATTGCCATTGACAGCGCGGCCATGTTCCAAGACATCCAGCGCTCGCATCAAGAGCTGATGGAAGCATACGATGCGACAATTGAAGGCTGGGCCCGGGCTTTGGACCTGCGTGACCAGGAGACCGAAGGCCACTCGCGGCGCGTGACCGATCTATCCGAGCGCCTGGCGCAGGCTTTGGGGCTTTCAGGCGCCGCGCTTGTCCCGATACGCCGGGGAGCGCTGCTGCACGACATCGGCAAGATGGGTGTCCCTGACCGCATTCTGCTGAAGACCGAAAACCTCTCCCCGACTGAATGGCGGGTCATGCGCCGGCACCCGCAGGACGCCTGCGACATGCTTTCGCCGATTGCCTTTTTGCGCCCCGCGCTGGACATTCCCTATTGCCACCACGAGAAGTGGGACGGCACCGGCTACCCGCGCGGTTTGCGCGGCGACCAGATCCCGCTGGCCGCCCGCCTGTTCGCGATTGTGGACGTCTGGGATGCCCTGCGCTCCGACCGCCCGTACCGCGCGTCCTGGCCCGAAGCCAAAGTTTTAGACCACATCCGCTCCCTCTCCGGCACGCACTTCGACCCCCATGTCGTGGCTGTCTTTTTGGATATGATGACCGGCGCAGCCCATTCCCAGCCCGAACCCGCCGCCGACAGCGACCTGCTCCCGCTGCTTCTGGCAGCATAAAAGTTGTTTTTCACGCTCTGCTTCAAACGTCCCGTGATTGTGCTAAAATCATAATGCCGTGCAGGAGGAATGCAAGAATGGCGTTACTGGAGAATGAGTTAAATCAGCGTGTTCCGAGCGTTGAGTCTTCGACCGATATTTTGACGTTCATCACGACGGAAGGCGAGCACATTGTCTTCGAGGGTATGGACATTCCGGTTGAAGAAGCCGCCGCGCTGATGGGCGAAGAAGCGCTCGGCAGGATTTGGAACCGTCCTGCGGAGGATGATGCTTGGCGCGGTATCTAAAAAGCGACATTATCTCCGTTAATTTCCCGTTCTCAAGTGAAGACGCTTTCAAGTACCGCCCTGCGCTCGTCCTTGCCTCCTGGGATTATCTCGGCAGCCGGGACTATCTCGTCTGCATGATCTCCACTCAGGACGATGGCGACCCAATGCAGATGGAGTTGAACAAGAGCGACACCATCGGCGGCGCCTTTCAGCAAAAGTGCTTCATCCGCCCTGCGTATACGTTCGCCGCTTCGGAGAAGCGGATGCAGCGCAAAATCTGCTCACTGAAACCGGAAAAGCTGAATGCTGTTCAAGCGGTCCTGCACGGCTTAATTGATCAAGTATAATCATGCAGACTGCCGCTTATATCGTCACTGTTTACGCTGTACTGGTCGCCATCGGTGGCCTCGTCGGCTACCTGAAAGCCAAAAGCCTGCCGTCGCTCCTCATGGGTTTCGTCAGCGGCCTCGCGCTGGCGGCTGCCGGGTATGGTATCGGTACGCACGCCGTTTGGGGGCGTCCGCTGGCTATGCTTCTGGCACTTTTCCTCCTCGTCTTTTTCAGCCTCCGCTACGCCAAAAGCAGCCCCCCCACGTTTATGCCGAGCGGCCTGATGGCAGTTTTGAGCCTCCTCACTCTCGCCGGGATTATGATGACGAGAAAATAAATTTTATTTTGCCCCATAACCGCTAAAATACGAGACTCCGCGTCGTTTCTGCTGTATAATAGCGGCGTAAGAAAATCCAAATCTCACGGACCGAGTGACCACGAACCACGGAAGGACTTCGCCATGCTGTTTTCAGCAAACCCCCTGCACCGCACTGCGCCTATTTCTTTCGTTACCCGCTTTCTGCGCGGCGACGACGGCGCAACCCTCGTCGAATATGTCCTGCTCGTGGCGCTCATCGGCGTCGTCTGCGCGGGGGCTGTGACCTTGCTCGGCACTAGTGCCAACACCAAACTGAACGCGGCGGCGACGTCGCTTCAGTAACCACCACCCAAATTCTCTCACATCGTTCTCGGTAAGACTTTTCATTCTTATCCCCAGGGAGGGGACCATCCATGACAACCGCCTTTTCTTCCGTTTTGTCTTCCACATTTTCGGCTGTCCGCCGCTTTTGGGCTGACGACGAGGGGGCAACCCTCGTCGAGTACGTCCTGCTGGTGGCGCTTATCGGCGCTGTCTGCGTCGGCGCGGTCACACTTCTCGGCACCAATACCAACACGAAGCTGAACGCGGCGGCCACAACGCTGCACTAATGGAAGTGTGGTCACCATGAGCTTCGCTCTAGCGCTGCTTTTATTTGCCGCGTCTGTTTGCGACCTCAAGACCCGCCGCATTCCGAACGGCATCACTGCCGCCGGAGTGCTGGCGGGACTGGCCGGCCATGCCTGTTTAGGCGGTCCGCCGGGCCTGCTCCCGTCGCTGGAAGGCATTGCCGCCGCGCTGCCGCTTTTGCTGCTGTACGCCGCCGGCGCGTTCGGCGCGGGCGACGTCAAGCTCTTGATGGCGGTAGGCGCCCTGATGGGGCCGGGCTTTCTGCTCTGGACCCTGCTCGGCGCGGTCTTCGCCGCTGGCCTGCTGGCCCTGGCATTTGTCATTCGCCGGGGCCGATTGACTCTGCCGACACCGGCAAAAGCCAGCCGGATGCCGTTCGCTCCGGCGGTCGCTCTCGGCGCGGGTTTTGCTTTCGCGCATCTGCATTCACTGCTATGAGATTTAACCGGCGAACAGCGCAGAAGGGTGCGGCCTTAGTCGAGTTTGCGCTTGTCAGCAGTCTGCTGTTCCTGCTGCTGTTTGGGATCATCGAAGTGGGCCTGCTGCTCGGCGACCAAGCGCAGGTCGGGGCTGCCGCACGGGAGGCCGCACGCGCGGCGTGCCTCGGCAGTACGATTGAGAGCGCTGAGACCAGCGGGGTGAATGCCGGTTCCGGTATTCACCTCACCTCTGCCAGCGTGTACTTGGAAAAAAGCCTGGATAACGGCATGACTTGGATCGCACTTGGTGATACGCCGCTCGGCACAAACGACGCCATTTCCGGCAGCTTGGTCAGGGCGACAGTGTCTTACAACCATCCGCTGGTGACGACGCTGATCTTTCCCGGCAGTACCCGGCTGCTGACGGCAAAATTGGTTATGCAGCGGGAGTGACAATGGCAGGAATAAGAGCGTGGGAATACCTTCCTACGCTGTGGGGCGCAGACGCCGATACGAAGTAATCCGCTTGCAGATAGCAACCGAGGGTAAGGGCAAGGAGTAGGACCATAATTACGATCTTTCCCATGCCCGTGAAGGCGGTCATTAGGCGCTTCGCCCCACAGCGTAGAACTTCAGTTCCACGCAACGAACAGCGCGGCGCGACCCTGCCGCTGATCCTCTTTCTGCTGACCGGCCTCTTGGGCGCAGCCTCGCTTGCGATTGACCTGCGCCTTATGGGCCTTGCCCGGCAGCGGGCACAGGCCGTCGCCGATGCCGCCGCGCTGGCGGGGGCCACCGCTCCGGGTGCGCCCAGTACAGCAGCAGGAAGCGTTGTTGCCGCGAACAACCAGGGCGGGTCGGTGTTTACAAGCGCTGCTGTGAGCGTCAATTCCAGCGGAGCGGTTTCGGTGCAGGGGACGGTCAATGCCCCGCTGTCGTTCGCCCCGGCGGTCGGCTATACGCCGCGCGGGAGCGACGGCTCGGCCAGCACGCAGACTGTCTCGGCGTCCGCTACGGCAGCGATGCTCGGCGCGTGCAGCCTGCCACCGGGAATGCCGGTCGCGCCGTTCGGCCTCATCGGCGATGATCCCGCGAACACCGACCCGGCGGTCGCGCAGGTTTCGGCGCTGCTGGCCGGCACGAAAAAGCTGACGCCGGGCGCATATCAGGCGGCAAGCACGCAGGTCATGCTGCGACTCAATCTGTGGGACTCGACGGGAAAACTCACCGTGGCCGGCAGCTTCGATCCGCTGACGATCAGCGGGGCCGGAGCAGGCTATCAAAGTACAATCCTGCATCTTTCCGACCAGACGCTGTCGGCGGGGCAGGCGCTTTCGACAACGGCCATAGCTTACGACAACACGGCGCTGACACGGCAGGGGATTTCGGCCCGGCTTGCGCCGAGCAGTACGCAGTTCAAAAACCCATCTAACCCTGTCGTCACCTACGACACCTGGTTCAACGGGGGGCAGCCGCAGACCGACGGACACCTGATGCTCATTCCCGTCATCAGCCAAGCCGTGAAGAACAAGCCGGGAAACGTCTCAATTCTTGCGTTTGCAACGTTCTTCATCAGCCAGCCCGCGACCGACGGCACAAACGCCGTCGTGTACGGGCGTTTTCTCGGCCTTTCCGTGCCAGGCGCGTCGGCGGGTGCCTGTGCGAACGTTGGAACTTTGACGCCGCCGCGCCTCACGCAGTAACAATTCACGCAGCAACGATAAGAAATCATCATGCAAATCGCGCCGCTCCGAGCTGGGGCTAAAATAACCGGAACCAAACCACAGGCATTGCGGCAAAAACCGCAGTGGGGGACGTTCCTGCCCGCGCTGGCCGCCGGGCTGGCGGCGGCGACACTGGCGTTTCTGCTGGTGCGAAGCCGCGCCCCGGCGGATGCCGCCGCGCCGCCGGTAATTTCCGTCGTGGTCGCCGCCCGCGACCTGCCGGCCCGGACCCGGCTGACCCCGGCGCTTCTTGCGCTGCGCCCGATGCCGCCGAACGACATTCCCGAAGGCGCGGCGAAGACGCCGGGCGTGTTTGCGGGCAAGATTACGACGGCACCGATTGGAGCCGGGATCGCCGTGACTGACAGCGCCGTTGTCGCGCCGAGCGCCGCGCTCGGCATGGCGTTCAGCCTGCCGCCGACGCTGCGGGCTGTCACAGTCGCAACCGACCCTGCCGACGGCGGGGCGGATTTATTTGTCCGGCCCGAAGACCATGTGGACATTCTTGCGACCGATGAGCCGGGCAGCGGCCCGGCAGAGGCGCGGACCGTGCTGCAAAACGTCCGGCTGCTGGCGGTCGGCGGGAATACGTCGCCTGATCCGCCGGCAGCCTCATCATCGGCTTCCGGCGGTGCGGCCCATGTCACCGTCGCCGTCACTCCGGCGCAGGCGCAGATGCTGGTGCTGGCCGCCGCGCGGGGACACCTGCACCTCGCGCTGCGGGCCATCGGCGACGGCAGCGAAACGCCAATTCCGGTCCTGCCGGCGCCGGTCCTGCCTCAATTCACCTTGCGCGAGCCGCCGCGCCCGCGTCCGGTTCCTTTGCCAGAGCGTGTGCCGAAGATCATGCCGCTGCCGCCGCTGCCCGTGGCGCCGTTACCGCGCCCGGCTGCCGCGCCGCCTGCGTCTGTTTCCGTGGTTGTCATTAAAGGCACCGTCAGCCAGACGGTGACGGTGGCGCCATGAAAATACTTCTCCTATTGTGCGCGTTTTTAGCCGTGCTGACTGCGCCCTCGGTCCATGCCCAGGAAATTCAGAAAACGCTGCGGGTCGGGCAGTCCGACGTGTACCTCTTTGACCGGATGACGACGGCGGCGGTCGGCAGTCCGCTGATTGCCGACATCGTGCCGCTGTCGTCGCGGCGGCTGCTGGTGAATGCCAAGAACTTAGGCCAGACCACACTGTTTGTCTGCGACCATGCCGGGACGCACCGCCTGAAATTGTTGGTTGTCCCCATGCCATTTGACCTGCGTCCTGCGGCCTTTGAAGTGCAGTCGGCGATCGGCCTGCCGGGAGTCACGGCCCGCGCCCTCGGCGATACCGTGTTCTTGGAAGGCGGCGTCTCAAGCGCCGTCGCCTGGCAGCGGGCCGCTGCGATTGCCGGAGTGTATGCGCCGAAAGTCAAAAATTTGCTCACGGTCACGCCTGAGATCAGCGCGACAGTTTCGCTGGCCCAGACTTATGCCGCGCTTCTCGCGCCGTCGCTGTCCCCGCTCGGCATCGCCGTCCAGGTCGTCGGCGACAAGACCATCGCCCTGTCGGGCCGGTACAGCCGTGCCGTGCCGGGCGCGTCTGAAGGTACTTCCGATTGGCCCGCGCCGCAGGGACGCCGCAAGAGCGCCGGCAAGCGCAAATCTGCGAGCGATGCCGGCGACGACGCGCCTGACCCCGAAATCGGACCGGCGGAAGATGTCGCCGCCGCCAAAGAAACGGGGAAAGCCGCCGGCAAAAAAACGGCGTCCGAAGCGGTCGCATCGGATCCGCTGGACCATCTTGTTCAGTCCCTGCCGCCGGACCTCAAAGTCATCAACCTGCTCAATCTCGGCTCCGGCCCAGCCCGCCAGATCCTCGTCAGAGCGAAAATCATTGACATTGACAGAATCGCGTCTAAGAGCCTCGGCATAGACTGGGGGACCGGCGGTTATTCGGCAGCACGCGGCGGCAGCTCCTACACGTTCCAGCCGCAGCCGATCTTGTTCGGGCAGACGGCCGCAGTCAACACGCCGAACTCCAGTCTGCTCGGCGGTGGCAGCTTCAGCCGCATCTCGCCGCTGGCCGCCGAGCTTTCAGCGCTGATCTCCGAAAACAAGGCGCGTGTGCTGTCCGAGCCGAGTTTGATTGTCCTCGACGGCTGCGAGGGCAGCATTCTGGTTGGCGGCGAAATTCCCATTCCCGTGGCCCAGTCCAGCAGCGGCACGAGCGGCCTGAGCGCGTCGGTTGCGATTGAATACAAGCCTTACGGGGTGCGTCTGCTGGTCGGCGCGGCGCTGGTCGGCGACAAAACAATTCAGATGACCGTGACCCCGGAAGTCAGTGAGCTGGACTACGGCGCGGGCCTCCAGCTTTCCGGTTTCTCGGTCCCGGCCCTCACAGTCCGGCGGGCTACGTCCACGCTGCAAATGGCGGATGGCGAAACGCTGGTCATCGGCGGCCTGTACCGCAGCACCGAGTCGCGCCAGGTGAACAAAATCCCGGTGCTCAGTCAAATCCCAGTGCTGGGCGAGTTTTTCAAGAACACGACCACGCGCAAGGAAGAAAGCGAGCTGCTCATTTTGATCCAGCCGGAGATTGTCACGCCGGCGACCGCCGGGGCCTATCCCCCGCCGCCCGGCAGCCTCGAAAACCTGCCGATCCCGCGTCCCGATGTCAGCCGCACAGACTTCGACAAAGACTTTCCGGAACTGCAAAAAGGCGGCGGGGACAAAGAAAAACCCGGCCCGCCGGTCAATCTGCCCGCGCAGAGGCCATAGGGAAGAATTAGAAGAACGGCGTGGCAATAAATTGCGGCGCTGTGGGGCGAAACGCCTATTGACCGCCTTCGCGGGCAAAGAATAGGATATCAACGCAATCTTCTCCGTACCCGCGCAGGCGGCTACTTGGCGCTTCGCCCCACAGCGTCGCAATTTATTGCCACGCGCTCCTTGCCGACCAACAACACCATGACCATCCGCGTCTTAATCGCCGAACACAACAAGGAGCGCCGGGAGCAGATGCGGGCCGCGCTGGCAGGCGACACTATCGAGATCGCCGGAACAGCGCGGGAGGGGGCGGAAGCCGTGCGTCTGGCCCATGCCCTGCGTCCCGACATTGTTCTGCTGGCCGAAGACCTGCCGCCGACCAATGGGTTTGCGGCGGCGGAAGGGCTAACGGCGTCCGGGCTTCCGCTGGAAACAATTCTGGTCTGCGCCGAAAGCTCCGACTTGGACCTGCGCCGGGCGATGCGAGCTGGGGCGAGGGAAGTCATCTGCCGGACCGCCGGGCCTGCTGAGCTGCGAACGGCGGTGCAGTCGATCCATGCCGAACACCTGCGGCGGCGCAGCGCGTCGCCTGCCGAAGGCCCGGCGCTCGGAAAAGTGACTGTGGTCAGCGGCGCAAAAGGCGGCATCGGCAAAACAACTCTTGCCGTCAATCTCGCCGCCGCGCTGGCCGCCGAGACCGGCGAGCCGACTGTTTTAGTGGATTTGTACACGCAGTTCGGCGACGCCGCGCTGCTGCTCAACGTCCTTCCGCGCCGGACGCTGGCGAACTTAGTGCAGGTGGATTTAGCGGATTTAGATGCCGCGCTTGTCGAAAACCATTTGGAGCGGCACTCCTGCGGCCTCAAGCTGCTGGCCGGCGCGTCCGCCCCGCTGCGATTGGACGCGCTTGCGCCGGACTTCCTGGAACACTTGCTGCAACTGCTGCGCTGCGACTACGCGCATGTCGTGCTGGACGTGCCGTCGGTGCTGACTGAGACAACCCGGCGGGCGCTGGCGGAGGCCGACCGGGTGCTGCTGGTCGCCAACTTGTTTGATCTGACGACCCTGGCGGACACGCGGCTTTGGCTGGAAGCCGTGCAGACGGACACCGTTCAGATTGTCCTGAACCGCGTTTCGCCGTCGAACAAGCTTCAAATGCCGGACATTGCGCGGACGCTGGGCCGGACGATTGACTTCTGTATTCCAAACGACGGCAGGCTGGTCCCGGCATCGGTGAACAGCGGCGTTCCCTTTGTGCTGTCGCACCCCGGCAGCAAGGCTGCGGGCAGCGTGTACGCGCTGGCAAGGAGTCTCCATAGTGTCCGGCGCTGATTTATTAGAGTGGAAGCGCCGGGTTCATACCCGGCTGCTGTCCGAAGTGGACGCTTCGCGCCTTAGCCGCCTGCCCCGCACGGCCCTGTCGGAACAGGTCATGCTTTCGGCATCACGGCTGCTGGAGAGCGAAAACGCCGCGCTGACCGGGCGGCAGCGGGACACTCTGGTGCAGTCGGTCCTGCATGAACTGGTCGGGCTGGGGCCGCTGGAGCCGCTTTTGGAAGACGAAAGCATCACCGAGATTATGGTCAACGGTCCGGCACAGGTCTATGTCGAGCGCGGGGGGCGACTGACGCGGACGGAAATCTGCTTTGACGACGAGGCGCATCTGCGCCGGATTATCGAGCGCATTCTCGCGCCGCTGGGCCGCCGCGCCGATGAGTCGTCGCCAATGGCTGACGCGAGGCTCGCCGACGGCAGCCGGATCAACATCATACTCCCTCCGCTGTCGGTGCGCGGCCCGATCCTGACGATCCGCAAGTTTGCCAAGACGCCGCTGCTTGTTTCTGATTTAATTCGGCTCGGCACGCTGACCGAACATACCAGCGACTTCCTGCGCGGGTGCGTTGAGAAGCGCCTCAACATACTCGTTTCCGGCGGCACGGGCAGCGGCAAGACGACGACGCTGAACGCCCTGTCGTCGTTTATCGGGGCAGGTGAGCGCATTGTGACGATCGAAGACGCCGCTGAACTGCAATTACAGCAGGCCCATGTCGTGACGCTGGAAAGCCGTCCGCCCAATTTAGAGGGACGCGGCGAAATCACGATCCGGCAGCTTGTCCGAAACGCCCTGCGGATGCGGCCCGATCGCCTCCTGCTCGGCGAAGTCCGTGGCGGCGAGGCTTTAGACTTGCTGCAAGCGCTGAACACCGGGCATGACGGCTCGCTGTCTACCATTCACGCGAACAGCCCGCGCGATGCCCTGTCGCGCTTGGAGACGCTGACGCTGATGGCGGGGGCGGATCTGCCGCTGCGGGCGGTGCGGGAGCAGGTGGCGTCGGCGGTGCAGCTCATCGTCCAGCAGCAGCGCCTGTCGGACGGTCGCCGCCGGGTTACCTGCGTCTCGGAAGTCGCCGGGATTGTGGAGGGCAGCATTGCCGTCACCGATAGGTTCCGCTGGAACGCGGACTTAGAGGGGCTGGTACCGGCATGAACCCACTCCTTACTGCCATTTTGAGCTTCGTTGCAGCATCTGGGCTTGTTTTTGCGCTGACACACTCCCGGCAGCGCTCAGCGTTGCAGGCGCGTTTAGAGCAAATTACAGGGCAGTGGACGTTCACTCCGCCGCCTGCCGCCGCAAGCGCCGAGGGTGGCCCCCGGCCCGATGTGCTGCCGACGGTGACGCGCTGGCTGTCGCAGCAGGAGTGGGAGCCGCGCCTGCGGCTTTTGATGCTGCAAGCGGACCTGCGCCTGCGACCCGCCGAATGGATCGCGCTGTGCGCCGGCGCGGCAGTGGCCTGTTTTTTGCTGGGACTGACGGCGACGCATGGACTGGGGGCTGCGTTTCTCTTGGGAGCGCTGGGGTTTGCCGTGCCGCAAATGGTCTTGTCGTCTCGGCGGCAGTCTCGCCGCCGCCGGTTTGACTTGCAGTTGCCCGATGCGCTGATGCTGCTGACTTCCGCGCTCCGGGCCGGCTACTCGTTTTCGCTGGCCATGCAGACGGTCGCCGAAGAGCTGCCGCCGCCGCTGTCGGTCGAGTTCGCCTGGGCGACCGGCGAAGTCACGCTGGGCGTGCCGCTGGGCGTTGCGCTGGGCCGGATACTGGCGCGGACGCAGTCGCCCGATTTGGATCTGGTCGTGACGGCGATTTTGATCCAGCTTCCGCTCGGCGGCAACCTGGCGGAAGTTTTGGACGCTATCGCTGAGACGATCCGCGAGCGGGTGCGGATCACCGGCGAAGTGCAGACGCTAACTGCCGAAGGACGCCTTTCGGCAGGCATCTTGATTGTCCTCGCGCCCGCTTTGGCCCTGCTGCTGTCCCTGCACAGTCCCGATTACTTCCAGCCGCTGCTGCAAAGCCCATTCGGTCACCTGCTGATCGGGGGCGCGATTGCCGGCCAGATTGTCGGCGCTCTCATTATCCGCCGCATGGTGACGCTGGAAGTGTAGGTTCTTATGCTCATTCTCGTCCTCTTCTTTGCCTTCCTGTCTGGCACACTCACAGCGCTTGCAGTCGTCAAACTGCTTAACGCGGAGCGGCGGACGCTGGCAGCGCGGCTGGCGGCGCTGCCCCGGCGGCAGGAGAACGCCCGGCGGTCACTGGCGGAAGAACAGCTTGAAGGCGGCTGGCAAGAGCGGTTTTGGGTCCCGCTGCGAACGCGGCTGGCGGCGTGGGGTCTGCGCCTGACCCCGGCGGGCGCATCGGCCCGACTGCGCGGCCTGCTCCTGCGGGCGGGCAGTCCCAAACTGGGTGTTGGCGAGTTTGCCGGCCTGCGCGTGCTGTCCGGGGCGCTGGGAGTGTGTGCGGCCCTGCCGCTGTGTGTTCTGCTGCCGTCCCCGTCGCTTGGCCTGCGCTTTTTCGTTCTGCTGTTTGGCCTCACGGTGGGACTGACCGTGCCGGACACGCTGCTTCAGCAGGCCGTGCGGCGGCGCGAAGCGCTCATCCGGCGGGCGCTGCCCGAAGTGATTGACCTGCTGGTGGTTAGTGTCGAAGCAGGCCTGAGCCTCGACGGGGCGATGGCGAAAGTGACCGAGAAGATGACCGGGCCACTGGCGGAGGAGATGGCGCGGGCAAGGTCGGAAACACAGGTGGGAAAGACGCGGGCGCAGGCTCTGAAAGACATGACGGCGCGGTTGGAAATGCGTGAGATCAAGACCTTTGTGGCGGCGGTCGCGCAGGCGGACGGCTTCGGCACTTCGATTGTGCGCGTTTTGCGGGCGCAGAGTGTCATGGCCCGCGCGGCCAAAGTGCAGGCGGTCCGCGAGCAGGCGGCGCGTCTGCCGGTGACGCTGCTGTTTCCGCTTGTCTTTTTCGTCTTCCCAGCGGTCTTCGTGGTCCTGCTCGGTCCCAGCCTCATCCGCCTGATGACGGCGCTCGGCGGCCAATAAACGTCGGTAGGATTTAGCGTCTGTAGACTTCGGCGGGCGAATATGCCAAAATAGCCCGTGAGTAAGTTCAAAGAAGTACGGGCGAAAGAAGTACGGGCGCGGGGCGCGAAGCCGCAGGACCCGGAAGCGCGGCGAGTGCGGGTCAAGACGGCGGTGCGGGAGCTGGAAAAGATCGGCGCGGCGTTTTCTGTCGCCGATGTCGCCGAGCGGGCGGGGGTTTCGCGGGCGACCATTTATCGTTCGCAGGACCTGCGTGACCTCATCGGCGCAAAGGGCGACGGCCCGCGCACCGTGGACGCTGCCCTGCACGAGAAGATCTGCGCCCGGCACGACACGCAGAAAGCTAGAGTGCGTGACCTGCGGCGTCAGCTCGCCGAGCTGGAGGCAAGTTGGGACGAGATGCGGGAGCGGGCCAAAACCGCCGAAATTAAGCTGGCAGCCGCCGAGCGCCGGATTGAGCTGCAAGCCTCCGGGATGCGCGGCGGAACCGGCGGAGCCTTGGAAGCGGTTGCGGCCCGACTCGGCCCGGAAGAGCGCCGCCGCGCCCGGCGCGTTCTGGCCCGCGCCCTGCACCCCGACTTGTTCGCCCAGGACGCGGCGGCTTACGCGCTGGCGACGGAGCTTCTAAAAACGCTGAACGCGCTGGCCGAATAGGCCGCCGCTAAGGAACTGTAGAGAAATGCCCCTCCGCCCCACCCTAATAAAACCCTAAGTTTGGGGAACCAGAGCAGGAAGAGGACGGCATATTCTCCTGTTCCGGCTCCTCAGAATGGGGGCGGGGGGGCTTGATGATTGTTTTCTATGCAATCCCTATGCAGGAATGCCTGCAATCGGCGCCGAACAAGCGCCTATGCCTGACCTTTTAGTTCCCCTTTATTCCCTGCCGCCCCGCGACGAGGGCGCGGCAAGTGTCGCGGGCGTGGGCATACTCCTGCGCCGCCCGAACCCGTTTGAGCTGACCCCGGTGCGCGAGTTTATTCAGACCCATTTCTCGGCAAGCTGGGCGGACGAAACCGTCGTGACCCTGTCGCGTCAGCCGGTGACGAGTTTTCTGGCGCTTTCCGGCAAAACGATTGTCGGGTTCGCGGCGTATGACTCCACCCGCAAAGCCTTCTTCGGCCCGACCGGCGTTGACCCCGCGTTTCGGGGGCGCGGCATCGGCAAGGCGCTCTTGATTGAGTCCCTCTGGGGCCTGCATGACCTCGGCTATGCCTACGCCATCATCGGAGCCGCCGGCCCGGTCGAGTTCTATCAAAAGTCCGTTAGTGCGACCGTCATCCCGAACAGCGTACCGGGCGTGTACGCCAATCTGCTTCGCTGACTTTTTAGTGCCTTTACGCCTTCTGGCGATTTCTATAACGAGTTGAGCCGCAAGATGTCTTCTAACTTAGACAAAAGGAGCGAACCGGTGAATATCTATCATATTGCTATGGCCTGTCTCGTCTACCTAGCGATTGCGCCGCAAGCGACTGCCGAAGTGCCGTCGGCTGCTGCAAAGCCAGCGCTGGTGAAGCCGTCAGCTCCAGTTAGCCCTCCGCTTTACCTGATGTATTGGGTCAGGCTTCAGCAGCCGGGTCCTGCCGTCCATACCTGGGACTTACAGCAGCAGTATAGCAATGGGCCTTTGCCGCTCCGCCGCAGTGTTAAGTCTCTCGCTGATCCGGTACTGAGGCAGTGGGTAAGCCACCTGCCAGCGGGTACTTCCATTATATGTGGGATGTGGATGGGGCCTTGTCGCATGGATAGAGGGTTCGCACTGGACTCTGCTGCCCTTGAAGCTGAGATAAAGGATTTCACCCAGTATTGCAAGAGCAAACAGGTTGCGTTCTCGCCTATGATAAGCGGTGGTTAAACAACGCACGCTTGGGCTGATAGCAGAGCAATCGCGGCTCAACTCGTGACACCTTACAGGTCCCAACCGCTCGGCTACTATTCTTTCAAATATAGGCCGTCTCTCTCGCCTTGAATGGACAGATTGCATATCCTGTGACTTGCATCTTCGCACTCACTTCAACCCCCAATTATGAACATTCAAGCGGCGACGCAGAATTATGAAGGCTGGCTGGGGGAGCGGACGACGCTTGTTCAGGCCGATCTCGACTTCAAGCACCGGCAGATGGCGACCGGTGTGTTTCCGTTTCTGCGCTCGACGTTTTACCGCTGGGCGCAGCGCTTTCCCGATGTCTGCCCGGCGCTGGCCGAAGCGCCGACGCTGCTTGCGGTCGGGGACCTGCATGTGGAAAACTTCGGCACTTGGCGCGATACCGAAGGGCGTTTGATCTGGGGCGTGAACGACTTTGACGAGACGCATCAAATGCCCTATACGGTTGATCTGGTCCGGCTGGCGGTCAGTGCGACGCTGACGGGCAGCTTGTCCCGCAAAAGCGGCGCGGCCTGCACGGCGATTTTGGACGGCTACGAGGCGGGCCTCAAAGCGGGCGGGAAGCCGTTTGTTCTGGCCGAAGACAACAGGTGGCTGCGCGGTTTTGCTGAGAATAACCTGGCCGATCCAAGCGAGTTTTGGAAGAAGATGGCCGCGCTGCCGCCTGCCGAAAAAGAAGTTCCACTCTCGGCCCGTGAAGGGATTGCACACACTCTGCCCCACCCGCAGCCTCCCTACCATGCGGTCAGCCGCCGGGCGGGGCTTGGCAGCCTGGGGCATCAGCGCTTTGCCGGGCTGGCGGACTGGAACGGCGGGCAGGTCGTCCGCGAAGCCAAAGCCCTTGTGCCGTCGGCCTGGCTCTGGGCGGAGAAGAAGTCGGGGCCGCTGGAGATTTTGTATCAAGCGATGCTCAGTCAGGCCGTCCGCTGCCGTGATCCCTATGTGGAGCTGCGCGGCGAATGGATACTGCGGCGTCTGGCCCCGGACTGCTCGCGCATTTCCTTGACGGCCCTGCCGGACGCGGGAGACGAGCTGCGCTTGCTGCGGGCGATGGGATGGGAAACGGCAAACATTCACCTCGGCAGCCCGGCAGTCACTAAAGCCGTCCGGCGTCACTTGGACCACCAGACGAAGAACTGGCTGCCCCATGCCGTCGCAGCAATGACCGAGGCGACGGAACGGGACTGGAAGGCTTGGGTGCAAACCGAAGGTAAGGCAGAAAACAAGAGTGCGAATGTGGCAAAGAACTCCGAATAATTTTTCGGAGACGGCACCGAAACCTCCGGCTTGGCATGGTTTCTGCACAGTAGTATTACGGGAAGTTTTTACTTTTCAATTGAGCTATCCGCGCTGAGGAACATACTATGAGCGTCTCGAACCCGACTGCAAACCAAGGCGATTTTCCGGCAGAACCGATGGTCCGTGTCCGCACGTCACCTGCCGACGCCGCCCTGCGCCGCGCCC
>CAXSFV010000002.1:0-214587 GCA_964236795.1 uncultured Armatimonadales bacterium
TCCCGTCCGGCATGACGCTGTTTCTGAACGGTGACGCCAATGACTACTTAGGCAAAGGACTTTCAGGCGGCAAAATCGTTATCGCGCCTCCGGTCGGCTCCGGCTTTCTCGCCCATGAGAACATCATCATCGGCAACACGGCCCTGTACGGCGCGACGAGCGGTGAGGTCTACATCCGGGGCGGGGCCGGTGAGCGTTTCGCCGTCCGCAATTCCGGGGCGACGGCGGTTGTCGGCTCGGTCGGCGACCACGGCTGCGAATACATGACCGGCGGGCGCGTTGTGGTTCTCGGCCCGACCGGCCGGAACTTCGCGGCGGGCATGTCTGGCGGCATCGCGTATGTTTTGGACGAGTCCGGCGACTTCGCGACCCGCTGCAACAAGCAGATGGTGGGTTTAGAGAAGCTTGCCGACATCGCTGAGATCGAAGAAGTTCGCCAAATGGTCCGGCGCTACGTCGAATATACCGGCTCCGACCACGGCGCCCGCCTCTTAAATAACTGGGAAGAAAATGTGCCGCGCTTCATCCGCGTCATTCCGCACGACTTCCAGCGGATGCAGGACGCGATCACGCGCGTCGAAGCATCGGGCCTGAGCGGCGACGAAGCCCTGCTTGCGGCGTTTGAGATGAACGCGAAGGACACGGCGCGGGCCGGGGGCGGGTAGTTGTCTGAGGAAGCGAAGGAACAAATTCCTCTCGCTGAATTACGTCCTTCGGACGACAGACTTGCTGTTGTTGGCTTTTCTTCATCCGAAGGATGCTATTCAGCGAGAGGAATTTATTCCTTCGCTTCACGCCTCACTGATCGTGTTCGTCCACATTTAGAAGAGACCACACATGGGAAAACCAACCGGATTTATCGAATACCTGCGCGAGCTGCCGCTGGACCGCACGGCCACCGAGCGCATCAAGGACTGGAAAGAGTTCCATCTGCACCTGAGCGAGAATAAGCTGCGCGAGCAGGGCGCACGGTGCATGGACTGCGGCATTCCGTTCTGCCACACCGGCACCACCCTGAACGGTATGGCGTCCGGCTGCCCTGTCAACAATCTCATTCCTGAATGGAACGACTTGGTTTACCGGGGCTTGTGGCATGAGGCGCTGGACCGGCTGCACAAAACAAACAACTTCCCGGAGTTCACGGGCCGGGTCTGCCCCGCTCCCTGCGAGGGGGCGTGCGTTCTCGGCATCAGCGCCCCGCCCGTCACCATCAAGAACATTGAATGCGCCATCATTGACAAGGGCTTTGCCGAAGGCTGGGTTGTCGCCGAGCCGCCGGAGCGGCGCACCGGCAAGCGCGTCGCCGTCATCGGCTCCGGCCCGGCCGGGCTGTGCGCCGCCGCCCAGCTCAACAAGGCCGGCCACTTGGTCACGGTCTTTGAGCGCGGCGACCGCGTCGGCGGCCTCTTGACTTACGGCATCCCTAATATGAAGCTCGGCAAAGAGCTAGTGGACCGGCGCGTCAAGCTGATGGAGCAGGAAGGCATCGCGTTCCTGACCTCCACCGAGGTCGGCAAAGACTATGCCGCCGATCTGCTCCTCAAAGAGTTCGATGCCGTCGTGATCGCGACCGGCGCGACCAAGCCGCGCGGCCTGTCCCAAATTGAGGGGGGCGATCTGCACGGCATCCACTTTGCGATGGACTTCCTGACGGCAAACACGCAGGCTGTTTTAGACGGAGAGCCGAACCCGAACTTTGTCTCGGCGGCAGGCAAAGATGTCGTTGTGATCGGCGGCGGCGATACGGGAACGGACTGCGTGGGAACTTCGATGCGCCACAAGTGCCGCTCTTTGGTCCAGCTTGAGATTTTGCCCAAGCCGCCGATGTCCCGCGCCCCCGACAACCCGTGGCCGCAGTGGCCAAAAGTTTACCGGCTGGACTATGGCCAGGAAGAAGCGCTGGCCGTCTTCGGCTCCGACCCGCGCGTCTACTGCACGACCGCCAAGAAGTTCGTCGGCGATGCTGACGGCCACGTCAAAGAAGTTCACACGGTCGGAATTGACTGGCAGCACGACGAGAACGGTCGCTTTGTTCCGGTGGAAGTCCCCGGCACGGAGCGCGTCTCGCCCGCCCAGGTGGTTCTGCTCGCGATGGGCTTTGTCGGCCCGGAAGACACGCTCTTGGAGCAGATCGGCGTCGCCCGCGACCCGCGCTCGAATGTCCAGGCGCCTTACGGCGAATATACCACTTCCGTTCCCGGCGTCTTCGCGGCGGGCGACGCCCGGCGCGGCCAGAGCCTTGTCGTCTGGGCCTTCAACGAAGGCCGGGGCGCAGCCCGCGAGTGCGACCGCTTTCTGATGGGCGAGACGACGCTGCCGTAATTAAGAAAAACCGAATAACACGGCAGCAATGTTGCCCCCCACCCCTCATTATTAGAGGCTGGGGGGCTTTGCCTTGTTGCCATGAGACCCTACAGGGCTTCATCGGAGCCAGCCCGGCTGTCTTGATGGAGAAGAAGCCCGGCGTTAGAAAGATGTGCCAAAAGTAAAACTGACGCCGCAAACTTTGCAATAGGCAATAAAGTTCTCAAGCCCAGCATCTGTGCTGCCGGGCTTGATTGCCGTGATAGGCCGGGAGAGAGAGGTAGTGGTGCAGAAAACGGAAGTTCCTTTCGGCAGGCGAGAGACAAGCAGTCGCAAAGATAGGACACCGAGTGATTTATAAGCCGTCTCGCGAGCGCCTGTTTGCAAAGTCCAGACTTGCTCGGCAGGCTGCGTATCCGCAATGTCTATCCGCCTGAGCGTATAAATAGGGCCGGTAGATTCAAGGCGAATTGGTCCAGCTGGCGGCACCGTCTGCGCCTGAACTCTTTCGGCGACCGCAAGGCAGCTTGCGGAAAGGATTAGCAGTGTCACTTGCTGATGGCTGTGTTTGATGTTCATCTTCGTTTTCCTTCTCATGTATGGTCTTGTTTCTTCGACAAGCGATAGGCAGGAAAAATTTCGCTTGTTTCTCGGTAGTGTTGCCGTCTGTCTTCAGTATGTCTGTTCTGCATTGACACATCCTACCAAAAATGGTACACTTATGTCAGTATCATGGAACTGGATGAGCGTAAGCAAAAAATTTTAGGGGCGGTTGTCCGCGATTATGTCGAAACGGTAAAGCCGCTCGGCAGCGAGGATCTGGCCCAGCGGCATCGGTGGGGCATCAAAAGCGCGACAATTCGCAATGAACTGGCGGAGCTGTCGGAGATGGGGCTGCTGCGTCAGCCGCACACAAGCGCGGGCCGTATTCCCTCGGATTTGGGCTACCGGTTTTATGTGGACCATTTAATGGCGTTCGCGCCGAATGCTGACGCCGCCCTGCCACTGCTGGACGAAGAAGGCCAGGCTTTAGAAATGGAGCGGCTGCTGCGCCGCACCTGCGCCCTGCTGACGCGCACGACTTCCTACACGTCGGTCGCCACCCCGCCCCGGCCTGCCGACACGCAGGTTTCACAGATTTTTGTGACCCCGGCTGGTGATGACCGCCTGCTGCTGGTCCTGATCCTCAGCACTGGGCAAGTCGAAAATCGCCTGCTCTGTCCCGCCCCGGCAGAAGCCGCCGCCGCGACCGCCGCCGAGCTGGCCGCTGTGGGCAACGCCCTCAGCGCTGCTCTGGCTGGGCAGCCGCTCGACATGCTGCCGGATGCCCCATTCGCTCCCCCGGCGGAGTTTTCGCCGCCGCTCCGCTCTCTGTACGCCACGCTTGTTGCCGCCGCCCAGCAGATGGCCCGCCATGCCGCCGATGATGACAGCATTTATTTGGAAGGCGCGAGCGAAATCCTGCGTCAGCCGGAATTCAGGGATGTCGCCAAAATTGAGTGCGTTTTAGAAACGTTGCAGCGCGGCACCCTGCTGTTCCAGACGCTATCGCGGGCGCTGCTCGGTGCGGATGTTACGGTCGTCATCGGCGCGGAGAACCATGTCCCGGCGATGACGGAATGCAGCGTCGTTTCGGCTTCTTATTATGTGGGCACCCGCAAGCGCGGCACACTTGGCGTTGTCGGCCCGACCCGCATGGACTACGACCGCGCCGTTCCCGCCGTCGGCTTTTTCTCCCGCACCCTCAGCCGTACTTTGACCCGCCTCGCCGGCCTTTCTTAGCCTATTGTTTCGAGGAAACATTCTCTTGCTGCGTCTTACTGCACTCCCATTGTTCCTGATGACAGCATTGCTGCCTGCATTACTATTGCCTGCATTTGCGGCTCCGGCTTCTCCCCCTGCCGCGCCTCCTATCACGACTGCTCCGGCCCCGGCGGATGTCGATCTGCTGCCGCTGAAAAAAGCGCTGACTCCCCTGGACAGCGGCGGAGTTTTGCGCTCCCATTCTACCCTCCGCATGACCGGCACGCAGGCGGGCGTCTCCGTGCTGCTGCGGGAAGACCTCCAAATCATCTCGCACCGGCCGGGCCGGTTTCATGCGTCGCTGACCCAGTACGATATGACGGGCGGCCCGCAGAAGAAGCTGGTAGTCGTCTCAAATGGCGCCTCCGTTTGGACTTATCGGCCCGGCCTGCGCCGGTACTCGGTTTCGACCCTGCCGGCCTTCGAAAAAGCTGACAGCGACATCCCGACCCTGGGTTTAGTCATCGGCGGCTTCTTTCTAGGCGAGGGCCGTCCACTGGTCGAAGGCATGCACAGTGTTACACCTGCCAACAATGACGCCGTATTGACCATCCTAGGCAGCATGGGCATCACGTTGTCCCGCGAGACGAAATCCATGAGAGACCACGATGAATATGTCTACAGCCTGACACTGACGAAGCAAAACTTGGCCTACCAGTTCTATGTCAACACCCAGACCGGCACATTGACCCGCGTGGACCTGACGGGAACCCAAGACGGGACGCAGTTCTTCTATCGCGAAGACATTCTAAGCATCGCGCCTCAGCCGCCCGCCCCAAACGCCACGTTCGTGTTCAACCCGCCCCTCGGCGCAATCAAGACGCCTGCTGCCAAAACCTCTAATGTCAAGACCTTTACAGCTCCGGTTGACTCTTCTCAACCTTCTCCCGCCGGGCGCCTTCCTTGACAGGCTCCTCGAAACTTCGGTATAATTAGAGCAGGAAAACGAAAAAGAAAGGGGCAGCGCAACCCATGCTCAGTCTGTCAAAACGCGCCGATTACGCACTCCTTGCGCTGTCTCATCTGGCTGCCGTCCAGGCCGCCGAGCCGGCGCGGTTGGTCAACACCAAAGAAATTGCCGAGCAGTACGAGATCCCCGCCGAGCTGCTGGCAAAGCTGCTGCAAACGCTGGCCCGCACCGGCATTGTCGCCTCCCACCCCGGCCCCACCGGCGGCTACCGCCTGCTCCGAGCGCCGAGCGCCATTTCCGTCGCCGAGATCGTCGCCGCCATTGACGGCCCGCTGGCGATCCTGCCCTGCTCCAACGGTCAGGGCGAAAGCTGTAAGCAGTTCAGCCGCTGCACCATCCGCGACCCGATGGCTGAGATCGAGCGGCGTGTCAAAGATCTACTGGTGGAAATCACGCTGGCCGACGTGGGCGGCATCGGCCCCGCGCCCGAAGATGAAACCGATTGGTCCGCCCTGCCCGACTTTTCCACTCGCCGCTTCGCCGCCGGCCTGCCGATGGGGTAACGATTTTGCATGACAACAGGATACTTTACGACAGCAACCGCTAGGCAGAAAACGCTACATTAACGCGATAAAATACTTGCTAGGCTGCATCATTGACGGTCCCAGTGTTTCAGAGACTACTAATGAAGAAAACCCATTCTCTCAGGAATGTATGGCGCAAGCTACAGAGGAAAAGGACACAGTCTATCAGCACTTGGCACCTTATTCTATTGCTTGTCTTTGTACTTATGGTCTTGGTTGGGTTGCCTATCATGATGGTCGTGGTCGTCGCCTTCCCTTCTGCAATCAGTTCTCCGGTGAATTGGAACATCGCCGTTCCCTTTTTGGTTCTCTTCATCGGGTGGTGGTATTGTTGCCTTCTGCGTGGCGTACCGGCGAGAGTAGCCCAACTGGAAGCCCGGCGTGCGGCAGAGAAAAAGCTAGGAATACGCAAGACGTTGTAGACACCCGAACAACCGGCATCGCGAGGCGGAACGGATGCAGCCTAACAAAGCGCTGCACCGGACGCCACCTGTCATTGTTGCTCTGCGTGTTGGTTGTGCTGCGCAGGTAGATGTCACAGGTGAGCTTTAGTGTCAGGCTGCGTCTTATTGCCTCGCGGGCGGCGGGAGCTATCAAGAAGGTACAATTTGGAAATAAACGTTCAAGAAACCCAAACGGCAATCGTTGAATTCCCGCAGGAAGAACAGGAAGCAGCCTCGCCGGGTATTTAAGTGATGACACCGATTTATTTAGACAACAACGCAACAACTAAACCGGACCCGCGCGTGGTAGACGCGATGCTGCCGTATTTGACCGACGTGTACGGGAACGCGGCGTCGCGCTCTCATGCGTTCGGCTGGGCGGCGGAGGAAGCGGTTGCGAAGGCGCGGGGGCAGGTTGCGGCTCTTCTTGGGGCCGACCCGCGCGAAATCGTCTGGACATCGGGCGCGACGGAGTCGGACAACCTGGCGATCAAAGGCGTTTTTGATAAGCTTGCCCCGAACGGCGGCGGGCATCTGATCACCGCAGTCACCGAGCATAAAGCCGTGCTAGATACGGCAAAGCACCTGGAACACATGGGACACCGGGTGACATATCTTGGGGTAGACTCGCGCGGGCAGATTGACTTGAATGAGCTTGCCGACGTGCTGACTGCCGAGACAACTTTAGTTTCGGTGATGACCGGCAGCAACGAGATCGGGACGCTTCAGCCGGTCACCGAAATTGGAACCCTCTGCCGGGAGCGGGGCGTTTTATTTCACACGGATGCGACGCAGAGCGCGGGCAAGATGCCGCTGGATTTGAACACGCTGCCGGTAGATCTGCTGTCGCTGACGGCGCATAAGCTGCACGGTCCCAAAGGCGTCGGGGCGCTGTACGTCCGGCGGCGCGGGCCGCGTGTGCGCCTGTCGGCGCAGATGGACGGCGGCGGACATGAGATGGGGATGCGGTCGGGGACGCTGAACGTGCCGGGGATTGTCGGCTTTGGGAAAGCGTGCGAAATTTGCCGGAACGAACTGCCTGAAGAAATGCCGCGCCTCATCGCTCTGCGTGATAAGCTGATTGACGGCATTCTAGGAAGCATTGACGGGACGCAGCTTAACGGTCACCGGACCGAGCGGCTGCCGCACAACGTCAACATTGCGTTTGAAGGAGTCGAAGGCGACGCGCTGATGACCTCCCTGCCGGAAGTCGCGCTTTCTACCGGGTCCGCGTGTTCGTCCGAATCACTGTCCGCGAGCTATGTTCTAAAGGCCATCGGTCTGCCGGACACTCTCGCGTATGCGTCTTTGCGGTTCGGCGTGTCTCGCTTCACGACCGATGCCGAGATCGACTATGTTCTAAACAAGCTGCCGGCGGTTGTCGGCAAACTGCGAGCGCTTTCACCGAGCAGAGCGCCGGAGAGGGTTTACTAACATGAGCGATACCCAAGAAACGACGACTGACATTGGCATCTGCCCGGCCTGCAAGCGCCGCCTGCTGACCCAATCCAGCGCCCTCTGCAATTGGTGCGGGGCGAAGATAGATAACCCGGATTACCAGGCTCGCGCCGCCCAAACGCGGGCCGAGCGCGATGCCGAGGAGCGGGCGGCTCTTGAAGCCCAGGTGCAGGAAGAAGCCCAGCACGGAATCTTGGGACGCCTCAAGCGCCTCGGCAAGCAGAACAAGAACACGCCGCCGAAAGAAACTTTAGGCTAAGTTAAAACGGAAGAAAGCTGGATTATGCAACAAGACCCGACCCAGGAACCGCTCCGAAACATCAACCTTGAATCGGCGATACTCGGCCTCCGAATGGCACTCACCGACGAAGAAGGGGCCGAAGCCCGCACCCGCTTTTTAGACATCCTGCGGGACAGCACGCTTGCCGTCCCCACCATTGCGCCGGTCGCGACCGCCCCCGACGGCTCGGTTGAGCCGGGCGCCGACATCCAGCTTATTATTGCGACCAATCCCGAAGGCATCAGCGGCGTTCCGGCGTTTACTCAACTCGGCATCCTCCGCGCGACCCTGCCCCAGCTTGAACATGGGATGTTCCTGTCGGGAGCGCAGCTTTGCGGCATTCTTGGCCCCAGCGAACATCGCTTATTTGTAGACGGTCCGGACGTTCATGCCGAAGTGACGCCGGAGGAAATGCAGGCCATCGCCCAGACTTCCCAGATGATGGCCCAAATGCAGCAGCAGGCGTCCGGCAGCAATGAGCGCCTGGAGATTGCGCTCGCCGCTCTGCACGGGACCGACATCACGGAAAACCGGGCCGCCGTAGTCCAGTCGTTTTTAGAAGAGTTTAGCCGCGTCCCGATAGCCGCTGACAGTGACGAAGATGCCGAGTGCATCGTCCTCAGCACCGGCGCGGCGGAAGATACACCCGAAACCCCGCAGGAGCTGGAGCTGCTGACGGAAGGTGACGCCCTGCTCTGCTTCACCAGCGAAGAGAAAATGCGCGTTTGGGACACGGCAGGCCGCAATGCCGTCGTCCTGCCCGGCCCAATCATCGCCCAGCTTGCCGCCCAGGCCGAAGTCACCCTGCTTCTCGTCAACAAAGGCAGCGCCGACCAGCGTTTCCTGCAAATCTCCGGCGACCGCCTCGACGTTGCGGACATTTAGCCTGCGTAGTTGTCACAAACCCGTAGATTTACGATTGCCGTCCGGCTTGCTCGCGTCCTATAATAGACTCACTGATCGTCAGGAAAAGTGAGTCTATTTCATGTCTTCTCCGCCCTCTGCCTGCGCCGCCGACCGCCGCATCGCCGCTGTCTGCTGCAATCTTGAAGCCGCCGACGTTCACCAGTATCTGCATTCCCGGCTGCCCGACTCTGCCGAAGCCGACGCTTTGTGGCTGTTCTGGGTGCAGTGGCGGGCGCTTGGCCGCGTGGAGCTCAGCCGCGTGACGGAGCTGTCCCCGTGGGAAGTCGCCGACCGCCTCCGCCGCCTCCGCGAAGCGGGCGTCCCCGTGCTGTCCTGGTCCGTCGAGACCGATCTCATTGCCCGTGGCCGCTTCTACCATGAGTGAGACGCAAAAAAGCGGGCGCGGGAGGTGTTCTCCTACGCCCGCTTCTGCTTTGTCTTGTTATCGGTTTACTTCATCAAGTGGGCCGGGAGCTGCTTTTGACCGGCGACAATCGCCAGGAAGTTCCGGGACTTGAGCATTCGGGCAGCGACTTTGATCTTCTTTTTGCCGTGCGGCGTCTGGATTGTCACGCTCTGAAGGTTGACTTCGAACCGCCGAGCTTTCTGCGGTGCGCGGTGCGCCCACGAGCCGGAGTGCGGGTGGCGCGTCCAGCGCCCTGCCTGAGCCTTGCGCCCGCTGATGTCACATACTTTCGCCATAGTCGTGTTACGCTCCCTCAATGAGTATCGGTTGAATTGGTGCTGGTTTCTAAAAGATGACCTGCTAGTATAGCACCGGAACATGCCGTCTGTCAACCCTACCCTGCTCTCTTTGGAACAATGTCTACTCAATGCAGGTATACTAAGACACTGCTTTTCGCCGGGGGTTTGTTATTAAGTTCGCTTTTAAGAGTGTTTTCGCCAGTATTGTTTGTGCGGCAGTTGTTTTCGGAGCTGCCGCCCAGGCCACCCCGCAGCCCGCGCCGGTAGACCCGCATTTCTACGATTACAATGCGTCAGCGCCGTTTCCCGTTACTCAAACAACAGACAAAGAGGCGATGGCGGAAGTCGGCGGGGACATTCAAGTCACGCGCGTTACTTACCCCAGCCCGGTCGCTACCCCCTACCCCGTCAACAACGTCGTCACAGCGTTTTTGTTCCAGCCCAACACACCCGGTCCGCATCCGGTCATGCTGGTGGAGCATGAATGGCTGCCGGTGACGCTGACCAATGAATTTGTGCTGTGTGCCACTTTGGCCCGCGCCGGCGTCGCCGCGTTTCTCGTTGTCCAGCCATACAGCTACAACCGGCGCATCCTGCCGCGCGTCGAAGATGTGGAGCTGCTTTCAGGAGATAGCCATCAGACCGTCGCCGCCGTCCGCCAGGCGGTGCTGGACAACCGCCGCGCTCTGGACTGGCTTCAGCAGCGCCCGGACATTGACCCGTTGCGGATGGGCGTCGCGGGCATCAGCCTCGGCGGCATTCTCGCTCCGCTAATTGCGGGCGTAGACCACCGGGCCAGAGTTCTGGTCACGATTGTCGGCGGCGGCGATGTATCCGATTTGGTCTACGACAGCTTCATCACTTATGGCCTGCGTCCGAGCCTCCTGTACCACGGCGTCACGTTCGACTCCCTGAAGCGCGACTATGCGCCGATTGAGCCGACCAACTGGCTTGCGGGCTTCGACCCGAAAAACGCGCTTTTGTTTAATGGCCGCTTTGACGTGTTCGTGAACCCCAAGCAGGCGCATCACCTGGCCCATGCCCTCGGCGGCGCTCCGATTGTCTGGATCCCGACCGGCCACTATGGGACTGTCTTTGCTACCAAGAAGATCGAAGCCGTCGGCGCCGAGTTCGTCCGCTCCCGGTTCGGGTTGGATACGAAGCCATTTACCCCGCCGTCGTCGCTGCCCGCACCGACCATCAAGCTCGGCCTCCTGTTCGGCGGCCAGGAAGGCGTCAGTCCGCTGGTTGCCGACCAACTTCTCACGGGCGGCCCCGGCGAGAGGTACTCCGTAGACGGCCAGCTTACACTGCACGGCCTCTCGGTCGCGCCGTCGTTCCGAGTAGACGAAAGCAACTCGCTCGGCGTCGAGTTCCCCCTGCTGCACGGCAAGCCGAAGGCCCGGCTGTTTTACTCGTTCACGTTTACGCTCTGATTTTTTCGGATGCCGGGTACACTCTTGTTATGCTTGCCACCCGAATCATTCCCTGCTTAGACGTCCAGAACGGGCGCGTCGTCAAAGGCACCCAATTCCTGAACCTGCGCGATGCCGGCGACCCGGTGGAGCGGGCCGCGCTGTACGACGCCCAGGGTGCCGATGAACTGATCTTTCTTGATATCACGGCGTCCCACGAAAAGCGAGACTTGATGTTCGATTATGCCTGTCGAGTGGCCGAGGAAGTTTTCATTCCGTTCTGCGTCGGCGGCGGCATCAAGACGATTGACGACTTCCGGCGCATCTTAAAGACCGGGGCAGATAAAGCTATCATCAACACCGCCGCCGTTATCACCCCAGAGCTGATTACCGAATGTGCTAAAGACTTCGGCGCACAGTGTGTCGTGGTCGCGATTGACCCGAAAAAGACCGGCAAAACGTCGTCCGGCTGGGAAGTGCATATCCACGGCGGACGGACGCCGACCGGCATTGATGCATTAGACTGGGTACGGGAGATGGAGGACCGGGGGGCGGGCGAGATTACGCTGACCTCCATGGACGCCGACGGCACCCAGGCCGGCTACGACATCCCCCTGACCCGCGCCGTGACCGATCTTGTCGGCATCCCCGTCATCGCCAGCGGCGGCGCAGGCAGCCTCCAGCACATCTACGAAGCCGTTACCGACGGCGGCGCCCAAGCCGCATTAGTCTCCAGCATCGTCCACTACGGCACCCACTCCATCAGCGAAATCAAAGCCTACCTCGCGGCGCGAGATATTGTTGTGCGAACAGTCTGAGCTAACCCGGCGGCTTCGGATACGGCTCGACGAACTCCGGCTCAATCCAAATCCAGTGGGTATTTAGGCCGCGCGGCGCTTTTCGGGGGTTGCCCTTCTCTGTCGTCCATAATCCAAGTTGCCCGTTTTCGTCAAAGCCTTCGACTTGAAAGACTTTACCGAGACATAGCTCAAAGAATGCCGCCGTCTCTTTATCCACAGGGTCATCACGATAAAGATACGGCGGAACTGTAACCATTCGCACTTTGTCGCCAAGTTGATAAGTCACAGTAGATTTATGCCACCCTCGTCAATCGGCTGAGGCTTCGGATTCTGGGATACTCGGTAGAAGCAGAACCGTCAGATGCTCAGATTTTTGGAGTTCGCTCTCGACGCCTGCTAAAACTTCATAAAATTCAAAGCGTTTCGTGAGCCGGAGGCTGGGCCGGACCGGAACGTACCACCATTCACGGTCTTGTCGAATGCCTTCCGGCACGACCTCTAGAATGGCCCCGCCGGGCCGCTTACCGAGAAGGTGCTTGCGAACGGCATCAGCAACTTGTTGTGCCGTATCAGCTTGTGTCGCGTTAGCGATGGCTGTGTCATTCATTTGTTGGATCCCCAAAATTCTTGCTGAATTTCTGCGGCAGTGCGGACGCAGTCTCGCGCAATTTGTTCGTCTATTGTCGTGTGCGGTCGGTAATCTGCGTCTACTCGGTAGTAGCGCAGGAGAATGAGGGAAGGAACAATCACATCTTTCTTAGCTTGTGTGATTGTCAGGTTGTTGCGAACATGAGTCGGCACTAATTCATGCGTGGGGTTGTTCCAGCCATTGGAAAAAGTTGTTAGCTTTTGAACAATTTCGTGGGTAGCCGCGCAGTAAGCCGTGTAGTAGGCGCGGCTTACACAGCTTCGGTATCTGCCGTCTTGCAGAAGCGTTTCTGCGGCTTGCAGGCTGTCTTCACTCAGTTCCCGCCATGTTGGCATTTTTCACTTCCCTGTTTGCTTTCCTAGTGATTGTACCAGATTATGTCCAGCCGCGCACGGTGGCGTCGCTGACTTTGGCGACGCGGGCCATTTCGCGGACATCGTGGACGCGGACGGCGGCGGCTCCGGCGGCGATGGACAGCGCGACCGTGGCGGCGGTGCCTTCTTTGCGGTCGTTGGGGTCATCGGTTCCTAAGACATGGCCGAGAAAGCGCTTGCGGGACGCGCCGACGACGACAGGTAGATTGTAGGTCTGAAACTCGGCGAGGCGACGCAGTATCTCTAAATTGTGCTGGGTGGTCTTGCCGAAGCCGAGGCCGGGGTCGAGCCAGATCTGGTCGCGACGGACGCCGCAGGAGGACGCATAGGCGATTTGGCGGTCGAAGAAGGCTTTGATGTCGGCGACGACATCGGCGTAGACGGGGTTGAGCGGGATGTCGCGGGGGCTTCCGAGCAGGTGCATGACGATGACGGGAACGCCGCGTTCGGCGGCAAGCTCGGCCATTTGAGGATCGTAGGTCAGGCCGCTGATGTCGTTGATGATTGCGGCCCCGGCGTCCAGCGCCGCGCGGGCGACTTCAGCTTTGTAGGTGTCTACGGAGATTGGAATGTGCGGCAGCTCGGCGGTCAAACGGGTAATGACAGGCAGGATGCGGGACAGTTCTTCGGCGGCGGGCAGCGGGGAATAATCGCCGAATGTGGCGGGGCGGGTGCTTTCGCCGCCGATGTCGAGAATATGAGCGCCGTCCTGAGCCATTTGATGCGCCTGCCGGACGGCGGCGTCAACGTCGGCATACAAGCCGCCGTCGGAGAACGAGTCGGGCGTGACGTTCAGGACGCCGATAATAAGCGTTCGGCCCTGAGAGACCAATCTCAATGGAAGCGGCCCCGTGCGCCCCAGGCCGTCGGCGTTGGCCGGTCGCCGGTCCATTCGGGGAACTCATGCGGCAGCAGATACCCAAGACGGGCCAGACCTTCTTCGCTCAGGCAGAAGCCGCGCTCGGAAACGGCTTCCGCCGAATCGCGCCGGAGCTGGAGCAGAAAGAACCAGTCTTCGGATGCGAGAAGCAAAATCTGGCGGGTTTGCTCATCGTCGAGCATTTCTAAAGCGTCTTCGGCGTCAGAATAAGTCTCGCTGTCGGGGTGAGACATATCCAAAGCACGGCTGTATTCGCCGACCGCAGCCGTCAGATTGCCCTTCTGCTGGAACAGCAGGCCGCGCCGGAAATGGTGGCCGGGATTTAAAGGGTCGAGCCAGACCATCTCGCCGGTACTCTGAAGGGCTTTGTCGAGCTTGCCGGTCTGCAAATAGGAGATGCTGAGAACATCGCGGGCAAACAAGCTTTTGGGGACGATCTTCAGCAGGGCGCGAGCTTCCAAGATAGCTTCGTCGTAGCGGCCGGCTTCGACTAAGGTTTCGGTCAAAGCTTCGCGCGGGTCACGGTCGCCGGGGCGCAGGTGCGTCGAGCGGCGCAGGGCTTCAACGGCTTGCTCCGTGCGGCGGGCTTCGCGGCACAGCAAGCCGAGGCGGAAAAATGCGGCGGCGTCTTCGGGACGAATGGCAGTCACTTCGTCCTGACACCGGATCGCCTCCGCCAGCCTGCCGGCCCCGGCTAGGGTCAGCGCCCGCTGGGTGAGGCGGCGGGCGCGGGCTAAAAGCCGCCGCCGCTCGGCGGCTGTGTCGGAAAGCGTGGTCGGCAGCAGGGTCATAACACGGTGTCCTTTGTTGTGCTTAACGGCAGACTTCAAGTTGCTTTGGTCTAAAGTACCCGTTTTTTGGCGGCAACGCACCAAATACGAAGAAACTCGCTAAAATACGGGCAAAGAAGTCGCGCCGGGCGGAGCATCACGGGTCGGGACCGCGCAGTCGGAGAGCGCCCCGGACGCCTTGCAGTCCTCGCAGCCGCCCTCGGCATGGTCCACGCAGTCGGGGACTTCCGAAATGTCTTTGGCGCGGACCTCGACAAACTGCTGCGATTCAAGCTGCACGGTCAGCATCTGCTGGACGGCGTTGACTTCTTCCACTTTCGCCCGGCCAAGCGGCGTCATCACGACCATACCCGGCTGCGGCATCTTCGGGCGGCCTTCGGTGTCGTCAATCTCGTAGCGCAGGCAGCACATCAGCTTGCCGCACAGCCCGGAGAACTTCGCCGGGTTCAAGACCAAGTTCTGGTTCTTGACCATTTTCATGGAGACCGGCTGGAACTCGCGCAAAAACGTCGAGCAGCAGGTGGGCCGTCCGCACGGCCCGATGCCGGGGAAAATCCGGGCGTGGTCTCTCGCCCCGACCTGGTGCATGATGACGCGGGTGTGCAGCACGGCGGCGACTTCCCGGACCAGCTCCCGGAAATCCACCCGCCCTTCGGCGGTGAAGTGGAACGTCACCTGGGCGCCGTCAAACGCCCATTCCGCTTCAATTAGCTTCATCGGGGCTTTGAGAAGCGCGATCTTCTCTTTGCAGACTTTGTAGGCTTCCGCCTGCCGCCGCTCGCCGCGCTCCCGCCGCTGCCAGTCTTCGGGCGTGGCGAGGCGCAGGAGGCGGCGCACCGGACCGGGCGCATCGGCGTCGGACGCCGCCCGCAGCGGCGTCTTGACAAACCCGAACTCCGGTCCGCTCTCGCCTTCCGCGATCACGGCGGCGTCCGGTTCGAGCGCTAAACCGTTTGGGTCACAAAGCGTGATTTTTCCGAGGGGCTTGAAGACCACTCCGGCAACTAGGGGCATAACTACTCTATCTCTTCGGCAAAAACTTCCGCCACCAGGGACTGCGGGGCTGTTCTCGGACGGCTTCGCGCAAAATCTTCGGCGACAGGGCCGCCTCCTGCATGAGCTGTTCTACAAACTCACGCGACTTCGTTTCGGCGAAATCCGGCGGCGGCGGGGCGTGGAGCGCCGACTCAACGAGGCGCACCGTGCCGGTCAGGCGCGGCTCTAAAGGCGAAAAATCAAGATCGTCGGACATGCAGCGTCTCCTCCGGCGCGGCGGGCGGGGAAACACGGCTTGTTTCCAGCCGCTCGACGGCTTCCACGCGCCGTTCGATCTCCCGGCGCAGGCTGACGACCGCTCGGTGCAGCAAAGATTTTGCGGCGGCTTCCGAGCGATCCAGCAGCGGTGCAATCTCGCGGAGGCTCAAATCGCCGAGATACTTGTAAATCAGCACGTCGGCCTGATCTTCCGGCAAGGCGGCAATGGCCGACCGCACAAGCTGCTGCACTTCATGCCGCTCGGCGACTTCGTGCGGGGTCGGCCCGGCATCCAAGTTTTCCGTGTCCAGCAGGGTCCGAATGCCGGTAATGAGAGGCGCGTCAAGCGAAACGACGCCGGACGGCGGACGCCGCCGGTGGCCGTCCACGATCAGGTTAAGCACAATCCGGTGCAGCCACGGGTACAGCGAGGCCGCGTCGTCTTTGAGGCGCAGGCGGCTCAGACCGGCCAAAGCGCGGACGAATGTTTCCGATGCCACATCTTCCGCATCCTGCGCGTTGTTGGTTTTGAGGTACGCCAGGTGGTACAAGCGCAGGTAGTAGCGCGAATGCAGGATGCCGAATGCCTGCACATCGCCCCGCTGCGCCGCCGCGACCAGCGCGGCGTCGCTCTGCTCCCCGCCGCCCGGCAGAGCGGCCGTTAAACCCAACAGGCACAAGCCGAACATCGCGTCCTCTGTTCCGATTTTACCACAAAACCCGGCATTTAGGGCAGTCTGAGATTTCTGGCGGCTTGGAGTTCACGGCAGCCCCTGCGGCAGCACCTCAAACTGGTTGCCCCACGGATCACGCAGATAAAAGCGCGGATAACCCATCGGAATCACGTTGTCGTCTACGGAAAGGCCGAAGGCTAAAAACCGGGTGCGGGCGGCTTCGATATTCTCCACGGCCAGCGCCGTGTGTCCGTCGCCGACCGTTCCCGACGGCGGGTGCCCGACATGAAACACAACCGCGCCGGCGTCAAACCACAGTACGGAGTTCCCCGCAAGGCTCTGCGGCTTTTGAATTTCTGTCAGGCCGAGCGTGTCGGCATAGAACTGCCGCACTTCGGCAGCCGACGCGCCGGGGGCGATGAGATACAGATGGTGAGCCGTCATGATTCGTGTTCTTTCCGGGCGACAACGTAGGCGAATGACATATGGACCTTGTCGGTGACTCCGTAAGTCCAGTATTCCGTGCGGTCCAGCAGCAGCCAGCCGGCGTCTTCAGGAAAGTATGTCAGCAGGTTGGCGGCGGTTGCGGTGAAATAATTCTGCGTGTCCGCACCCCATGCCCCCATCGCGGGGCTGAAGACGCCGACCGCGCAGAGACCGCTGGGCTTTGTCGCGGCTTGAAGCCGCCTGATGTGGCCCGGCACATCGGCAGGCGGCAAAAATTGGTAGACATTCGCCGCCAGCGCGATGTCATATACGCCAACTGGATACACAAACTTGCCAATGTCTGCCTGCGTCAGTTGAACGCGGTTCTCCGGGACGCCGCGCCGCGCCAGCAGAGCGCGGGTCTTTTCGAGGCCGACCGGCGAGGCATCGTAGGCCGAGACATGCATTCCCGTTCCGGCCAGGAATGCCGTGTCCCGGCCTTCCCCGCTGCCGAGGTCAAGCGCGGCGGCTGTGTTTGGGTCGCCGCCGAACGCCCGAAAGAAGCGCAGGGCCGTTTGAGCAATCTGGCTCGGCTCCATTCCGAAGAAGTATTTTTCCGTCCCGGCATAAATCGCATCCCAGTTGTTCGGCAGCGCAAACTGTGTCTGAGACTTACTCATGGCGGACTATTCGCCGCGCCGGGTACAATCCCCTGCGTGGATTTAGATAGTGCGTTATTTCTCTTGACCCCGTCCGGCCGCGCCCTGCTGGCGGAGGCTGATAAGCTGCGAGCAGGGCGGGCAGACACACTGACGGCGCTGACACGCCTGCGCCGGTCGGCGGCGGCGGAACTTGCCAATGCGGCTTGGGAGCAGTCCGAACTGCGTCAGCGGGGCGGAGCAAAGTTCGGGACGCTTGCGGCGCGGATGTATTTTGTGCGGGAAGCGTTGGAGCAGGCGTCAGGCCGAGGGACTGCCGACTACCACGCAGCAAGACTCAAAGCAGCGGGCGCGGGCCGCGTTTCTGATTTGGGGGGCGGCATCGGCGGCGACGCTCTGGCATTTGCCCGCGCGGGCTTGCGCGTGACGCTGTATGAGCGCGACCCAGTCCGGGCCGCATTCGCCGCAGAGAACACCCGCGTCTGGAAGTTGGCCGCCCAGGTCAGAGTCTCCCAAACCGACTTCACCAAGGCCGAGTTAGACACAGATGCCGTCTGGCTTGACCCGGCCCGGCGGCAGAACAGCCGCCGTGTGTCCGACCCGGAAGACTACACGCCGCCGCTGTCCTGGCTGCACATGCTGAAGCAGTCATCTGTCAGGGCGGTCGGCGTCAAGCTTTCCCCAGCGATTGGCCACGCGCTTGCTGCATTGTTCGGCGCGGAACTCGAATTCATCTCCGACGGCGGCGAGTGCCGCGAAGCTTTGCTCTGGCTGGGCGAAGCAAAGTCCGGGCATCCACTGTCGGCGACGGTCATCACGCCCGCAGCGACGCACACGCTCTGCGGTAAGGCCGACGAGCGCGGCGACTGGGCCTCGCCGACCGGCGCTCGCTTTCTGTACGAACCTGACCCAGCCGTCATCCGGGCGCATCTGATCGGCACCTTAGCAGCACAAATTGGCGCGGCGGCGGTGGACCCGCAGATCGCGTACCTCCTCAGTGATACTCTTGCGCCGACCCCGTTTGCCGACGCCTACGAAGTCTTAGACCAGTTTCCCTACGGCAAGAAGCGGCTGCAAGAGGCGCTGACGGCCCGCAATATTGGCCGGGTGATCATCAAAAAACGCGGCTTCCCGACCGAACCCGATGAGCTGCGTCACTCACTGAAGCTGCGCGGGACCGAAGAAATCATTGTCGTTCTAGCGCGAGTCGGCACGGGCCATACCGTCTTTCTGTGCCGCATGCCGGACAAAGCGGTCTAAGTCCCGGTTAAATCTTTGGGGCTGCTCAAAGAAAGACGCATGGCCGGTATCGGAATAAATCAGAACTTGCAGACGCGGCAAAAGCTGTTTAGCCCGCGTGACCATGCGCGGCTCTACTAAGTCATCGCGCTCCCCATAAATGTACAGGGCTGGCACGGTTACTTTCGGCAGAGCCGCCGCCGGAATGGACAGCCCGGCGAACGCCTGCCGGATCATGTTCGGCGACGCCTGCGAGGCAGCAGCATAAAGCAGGTCAAAGTCGGCGGGGCTGACGAAAGAAGCACTGCCGAACAAACTGCCGCGTGCCTTCCAAATACGCGGCCTCATCGGGCGACATAAGGGCTGTGATGGTAGCCGGATGGGGTTTCAGCAGCTCCGGCTTTAGCTCGATCACGCCGTCTACATAGACGATCCCTGCGATCTGCGAGTCACCGTACAGGCCCAAATAGTTCGTCAGCACCGGCCCGCCGAGAGACCAGCCGACCAGTACTGGGCGTTTGAGATGCTTTGCTTCAATGACCGCGTGCAGCTCATCGCCCCAGCGCTTGCCGTCGGCATAGTAGGACGCATCTGTCGGCTTGTCGGAGAAGCCATGCCCGCGCAGGTCGTGGGTGATCAGCCGGTATTCGGAGAGAAGCGGGCTGGAAGTCTGCTTCATCCAATTCAAATGGCTGCCGTCCAGCCCATGCACCAGCACGATTTCCAGACCCTTCGGGTTGCCGTATTCCTGCACAGCGACTTTGACGCCATCCGGCGCGGAAACGTAAGTTTGGTTCGGCGCGGCCCCGGTATGTGCAGCAAACAGCAAAGCCAGCACGGTAATGGCTAGCCCAAGCTTGGCACGGCGGGGAAAATATGCAATCATTGTTCAATACCTATTGAACAGTATAGCAGACAACACGCAAATTGTTCAATAAACATTGAACAATTAGGAACTAATTTTCGGTGTGCTATAATAACCTGCAATGCTTCAAGAAAACCCACTGCCGCTGCTGGACCTATCTGATGTGCTGGACGCTCTCAGTGACCAAACCCGCCGCCGAATACTTCTGCGCCTCGCCGTTGCTGATTTCTGCTGCTCGTCGTTTTCCGACCTTGGCCCAAAGACGCGCCTGGCCTATCACTTTGCCCGGCTGGAGCGCTCCGGCCTTATCGGAGTCACCAAAAGCGGGCGGCGGCGCATTTTGTCGCTCCAGCGCGAACAAATTGAAGCTCGCTTCCCCGGCGTCCTGCCCGCCGTCCTTCAAAACACGCCGGATCGTTTATGACGGAGCTTTCTTCTGCCGACAAGCGCTGGAACTTTGCGGCGTGTTTGACCGATGCCGTCGGCTGGCCGCTGGGGTCGGCGCTGTTTTCGCAGGCGACGATCCTGCCGGTCTTTCTGCGGCACCTCGGCGCAGGAAATACTCTTATCGGCTGCCTGCCCGCGATGTACAACTTGCTGGTGTTCCTGCCGGGCTTGCTGATGGTAGGCTTTATCGGACGCCTGCCGCGTGTTCGGGGCTTTCTGCTGGCGGTCGCGCTGGTCGAGCGGCTGGCGCTTTTGACACTTGCCCCGCTGACGCTTTTGTGGAGCCAAACGCATCCCGGCTGGCTGCTGGCGGCGGTATTCGGGGCGATTGCAGTCCATGCCGGAGCAATGGGGATCAACCAGCCTGCCTACTGGGTCGTCATCGGCAAGTGTATTCCGGCGGCGTGGCGCGGGCGGCTGTTCGGCTACGCCGGCGGCGTGGCCGGCGTGCTGGGCTTCGGCATGGACGGCCTGCTGCGCCGCCTGCTGTCTGGCCCAAGCGGCGGCTTCCCGCACGGCTACGCTTTAGGCTTCGGGATCGGCTTCGTGATTTTGACCATGAGCTGCCTGCCGCTCGGCTTTGTGCGTGAGCCGCTCCGGGAGCCTGCTCGTGCAGACGACCCGCATTCGGGGCATTACGGGCGGGACAGCAAGAAAGTCTGGCAAACCAATTCCCACTTTCGGCGATTTTTGTATGGTCAAATCGCGCTGACTTCGGCCTCGCTTGCCGTGCCGTTTTATGTGCTGTACGCCCAGCGCCATCTCCACGCCGGGGCGGGCAGCGTTGCGGGCTATACGGCGTCCCTTGTGCTGGCGACCGCATTCGGCGGCCTGCTGTGGGGGGCGTGGAGCGACCACGGCGGCAACAAGAACGTTCTGCTGTCGTCGTGCGGCTGCACGGCGGCGGCCTCAGTGGTCGCGCTGCTGGCCCCCACCCCGCTTCTATTTTACGGCGTGTTCGTGCTGCTGGCCCTCGCGCTTGCCGGGGGCGGGATTGCGGGCAACAACATCGTGATGGAGTACGCGGGATCGGCCCGCGAGATCCCGCTGTATACAGCCCTCTATAACGCCGTGACAGCCCTGCCCCGCGCCGCCGCGCCGCTTCTCGGCGGCCTGCTCGCCGACCATGCCAGCGGCTACGCTGGCGTGTTCGTGCTGTCGGCGCTTCTGGCAGGCTCGGCCCTGCTGCTGACCCTGCGGGCGGGCGATCCGCGCCACCCACGAAAGGAATTCGAAAATGCTTCAGCGCGGCTTTACGCTGATTGAGCTGCTGGTTGTGATCGCCATTGTCTCGGTCCTCGCCGCCATTCTGTTCCCTGTGTTCCAGTCTGTCCGCGAGAACGCCCGGCGGACAACCTGCCAGTCGGGCGAAAAGCAGCTTGCGCTCGGCGTTCTGCTATACGCACCGGACTTCAACGAGACTCTGCCGCCGACGCAGGCCGCCGATAGCACGCTCTGGCCCGATCTGATTAACCCCTACGTCAAGAACGTCCAAGTCCGCGTCTGCCCGGATGACGCCAACGCGACCAATTCTTACGGCCTGAACGAGATCGCGTTTGTGGACTTCACCGACCCGGTGCATCCGCCCGCCCAAATCCTAGCGTCGTTCCAAACATCGTCCGACACGGTCATGCTCGGCGAGATCGGCACGGCGGACGATTTTCAAACGCCCCGCGAGAACGCCTTCAAGCTGACCGTTCCCGACGGTGACCTCAACGACCCCGCCGATGCCCGCCCTGCCGCGCGTCACTCGTCGCGGGCCAATCTCGCGTTCATGGACGGCCATGTCAAAGCCCTACGTTTGGAACAGTTCTACACCGGCCAAACTCCGCCCGACAAGTTTTTTACGCCTTAACACGGTCATGCCGAACCGTTCCGCCGCTTTCCCCGTTGATATAATTTATGCGACTTTTGTTTCTTTCGCTCTGTCTTCTTGCCTCCGCCCTGGCTGCCGCCGCGCAAACCGTCAAGCCTCTTGCCGCGCCGCCGAAGCTGACTTTAGCCCAGGCGTTGAGGGCTATTTCGCCGCCCACAGATGGTCTGCGCCTCACCGTTGGGGCCGACAAAGCGACTCTGCCCGACGGCGTTGATGCGCCGCCTGCCGGAGCCTCTTTCAGCGACATCACAGTGGCGTTCGGTGACATCACCGTCAGCTTTGGTGATGTGGCCGCCGTCGCGCCGTCGTCCATGGTCCTGCTGAACCCGTCGCCCGGCCCGCCGGATATTGCTTCGGATATGAGCGCTACTACTGCCCTGTCCCTGCTGGCGGCAAGCCTTTCCGATAGCCAGTGGGCCGCGCTGACTTCTGAGCATGGCCTGGGACTGTCCGACTTGACCGATGACACCCAGCGCAGCCTCTTCCATGCCCTGTTCCCTGGCGGGCATCTCTACATCGGCTCCGAGGACCCGGCGCTTGCTGATCTGCCGCCCGAAAAGCGGACGGATGTGCGCGATGACACCGACCAAATTGACGCGGTGCGAGTGCGCCTGACGCAAACCGCGCATCTGTACCTGCACAACACTTCGGGCGGAACCATTTACTTCAGCGGCAATGGCCGGCCCGACGCCGCAAGCCGTCTGCACACCTACAAGCCAAAAATGCCGCCGCTGTCAGTGCATCACGCCGTTTCCCTGCGGGCGGAAGTCCCGAACACGCTGAAGCCGTCGGATTTAGACTGGGACAGCAAGGCGCTTCAAGCGTTTGTGCCTCTAGCGGGCCTGAAAACCGTCGGCGACTTGGTCACGCGGATCGGGCAAGGGAGCGGCTTAGAGTTATACGCCGACCCGCATTACGCCGCGAAAACACTCACCGTAAGTGGGCCGATGACGGCTGCACCTGCTAAAGACCTGCTCCGGGCCGTCTGCGTCTGCGTCACCGGCACATTCCGCAAAGTTGGCCCGGCCTATGTGCTGACCGATGACTTGATTGGCGTCGGCGTCCGCCGCAAGCACCTCCAAGACTGGGAAAGTCAAGCAAACGCCGCTGAGAACGGGCTGAAGAACAAAGTGGCACCAGTCATGCTGGAACGCCATGCGGCAGATGTTTATAAACTGAAGGCCCCCGGCGACCCACTCGGCTTGACGCCGGAAGAAATGGCAGCCATTCCGAATGATCCTGTTTCCGAGTACATACCATTCATGCGTGACGCAGACTATCCGTTCGCAAAGCTGACTTCATCGCAACAGACATGGATGAAGCAACGAGCGGAAGACTATGAAGAAAAGCAGCAAAGCAATGCGCTGGGCGATGTCGCTGCTGCACAGGGAAGCCCTGATTTCACACATAATGTTAGCCTGCGAATGAATATCCAGATGCAGTTTGTCGTGCCTTCGGAGAGTCAGGCTGTAGACACAAATCAGAACAGTCTGCAAATGAGTCTGTTCTGGCCCGACACCGCCACAGTGATGGCGATGATCAAAGCGAAAGGCGTAGATGCCGACGAAAGAGCAAAAGCATTAGCAAAGTTGCCGCCCGCGCCGCCTTTGTTGCCCCTGCTTCATGCCGGACAGCGACGGGCTGTGCTGGCCCACCCGTACTCGGCGGCGGAGGTGGACGCGCTGGTTGCCGCCATACAGAAGCTGGGCCTAAACCAGCTTTGGCTGAACGTGTTTTCGGGCGGCGCGAACCACATCAAGACAAGCGCGGCTTACGGCACGGACATTTTGACGGAAGCTCTGAACAAGACGCGCGGCACCAGCATTCAGGTCTACGCGCATCTGAATCTGCTGACGTGGGGCACCGAGCCGCCGGACAGCGTGCGCGACCTGACGATTGACGGCAAGGACAGCCGGCAGGCGGCAATTGCGGACAATGAAGCCGCCCCGGACCCAAGCTATGACGATGACGATAATCTTATCCCATTTGTTGCGCCTTCCGTGACGGTCAGTCCCGCCGCGCCGGCGGTAGCGCAAACGCTTTCGGGGCTGATGCAGGACCTCGCAGCCCGGCCTGAGCTGGCGGGAGTTGTCTGGGAAGATGCCGAGCCGGACAGCGATCTCGGCTACACGCCCGAAATGCGCCTGGCGTTCCTGCGGGCGGCCCACGCCGACCCTGTAGACATTGCCGACCCCAGCGCGTCCCGGATTGACTTGTCCCTGCCGCTCTTCGATGACCCTAAAGCCGACGCGGCCCTGCCGGACCAATGGGCCAAGTTCACCGCCGCCGCCGATGCGTCCCTGCTTCAAAGCCTCTGCGCGGCGGCTTGGCGCCCTTCCGGCCCGCCGCTGACAGTGCTACTTCAGCAGACCTCAGACGAGGACAGCTATTTTGTTGACTGGAACAATCCGAAGCGGCAGTCGCCGCCGCTGACAGAGCAGCAGGCCACCGGCTTCTCTGTGCCGCCCGATAAGATCACCGCTCTCGCCAAAGCGCCGGGACGGATCGTTTTGCGCCGCGAAGTCCTCAAAAACGACCATGACATCGCGGCAGTCGCCCGGAAGCTGAAGGACGACGCCAAAGGACTGCCCGGCAGCGGCTTTGTGCTGGACTTCGCCCAGGAATCAGTGACGCAAGGAACTACGCCGCTGGATGCGCTGGTAGACGCGGTGTCTGCGGAAAAGATGAGGACCATGCATTAAAATGCACGGCTATACGGTGCGGACGCCACAAAACGCCGCTTCGCGGGGTTAGGAGCAAGATAAAGACAAATCCGAGTCCCGCGAAGCGGTACTTCGTGGCGTCCGCGCCGTGTAGCCGTGCGTTTATGCCTACGGCATTACTTCGTATCAACGCATGGTCTTAAACACATGGTTCCGACCGTTATCAGGTAGAATATCAGCGTGAAACACTACCAATTTTCGCGCATCGTTGTTTGCGCTTTGCTTTGCCTGTTTATTACCGGCATTCGGCCTGCCTGGGCCGCGCCGCTAACGCTTTCTCATCTTTTAGTGCAATCAAGGAAGAGTGGACAACACCATCGTCCCGCAGTGCGAGCAGGCCAAAAAATCGGTAAACGGCTCGGAAAAACAATCGGCATTTCTACCAGGCCGCTGACGCTTTCCCAGCTTCTCGTGCGGCACCGGAACGCGGCGGCGACTCCGGCGGCGCAGCGCGACAAATCGGCGCACCAGATTGTTTACTCGGTCAGCGCGGGCGGGCTGGTCGGGATGATGACCAACTACGAAGCGCCGCCGCATAAGTCGCGGACGGAAATGGCGCTGGGGCCGATTGCGATGACGACTGGCACCGACGGCAAGGTGACGTGGGAGCAGGACGGCGCGGGGAACGTGCGGATACTCGGCGGGGAAGAGCTGGCGGAGCAAAGCGCGGACGCCGGGTTTTCGCTGGAAACATTTGACCCGCTTCATAACAAAGCCGGAACGGTGGTAAAGCTGCGGCCCTTACCCGACCCGGAGACCGGCTGCTATGTGGTGGATGTCCACCCAAAGAACGGGTCGGAGCAGAACATTTATCTTGACCCGAAGACGTTTCTCGTCAAAAAGACTGTGGAGCATAAAGGCGGGCTGACTGGGGTTGTGTCCGTTCTGGCGTACACGACGAAAGAGGGAACGCAGGTTCCGAGCCATCTGGCGATCCAGTACGCCGGCCTGCCGCTGGTCATTGACGCAGTCCTGAAGTCAGAGGCGCGGCTGCCGGCGGTCACGGCGGCGTTCTTCGCGCCCCCGACAGTCACGAAAGACTGGCAGTTTCTGGCGTCCGGCCCGCGTGTCTCGGCGACCCTGCCATTCGAGACCGACAGCGGCGAGGTTGTCCTGCCCGTCACTATCAACGGCCACGCCCTGCGGTTTCTCCTCGACAGCGGCTCTGGGACGGCGTTTGTGACCGAGGGCGGCGCGAAGGCCGCCGGGCTGACGACGCAGGGCAACCTGCCGGCGCTGGGTTACGGCGGATCGGCGGCGACGGGGCTTGCCGCAGACACCACGCTGGATGTCGGGAACGCCGTTCGTTTGTCCCATCTCACCCTGCACGTCATCAAGGACCCAGCGATCACGCGCCTGCTGGCCGAGCGCGGGCATCTCGACGGCGCGGTCGGCTACGAGCTGTTTGCGCGTCTGACGGTTTCCATTAACTATGCTGATAAGACGCTGACGCTGACTGATCCGACCGCACCGTCGGCGGCGCAGACGGGCGGAAGCGTCGTGCCGATCAAGCTGGAGAACCGGATGCCGACCGTGCTGGCGTCCGTGGACGGCAAAACGCCGGGCCGCTTCCTCGTTGACACTGGCGACTCCGGCGCGGCGCACCTGTACACGCAGTACGCCCAGGCAAACGGCCTGCTGCCGAAAGCGGGAGACCCGGCGGCCACGACCCGGCAGGGCATTGGGGTCGGCGGGCAGATGACCGAAATCTTGTCGCCGGGCCATTCGCTGAAGATCGGCAGCCAGCAGGTCTCCGGGCTGACGCTCTCCACCATCGGCGGGCCGGGCATTACGCAGGTTTCGTCGCAGGCCGGCGGCATCGGCAATGTCTTTCTCAGCCACTTCACGGTCACGTTTGACTACGCACGCGGCACCATGTCCCTACGCCCGTACCTGCCGCTGAGTCCACCCATAGCGACTCCTGCGGTATTCACACAGACTGTACGGCCGCGCCTCCTCTTTGCCGCCGACACTGCCCCTGTGCTGACATTGGAAACACTGCTGCAACACCATCTCGCCGCGCTTGGCGGGGCGTCGGCGCTTGAGGCCATTCACAACACAAGAATTGTGTCCGATGTCGAGACCGGGGGCATCCACGGCGTCATTACAACAATCTACTCCGCACCCGATGAAGAATACGAGGAAGACAAGCTCGGCATCTTAGACAGCCTGCAAGGTTATGACGGCCAAGCCGCCTGGGAGCGCGATACCAACGGCAATGTCCGCGATCTGGCCGGAGAAGAGCTGAAGGACCTGCGGGTGCAGCTCTTCTTTGACACCAACTCTTATGTCCTGCCGGGCCGCATTCCCGGCACCCTGAACCTGCGCCCGCAGACCGAGCCGGGGACAGGCGATTACATTGTAGACACCGATCCCGAAGGCGGCAAGAAAAGCACGATCTTCTTTAACCCGCACTCGTTTATGATCGTCAAAGAACAGCATTTGGACGACGACGTGCTGGTCACGACCACCTACTCCGATTACCGCACAGTGGACGGCACCCCGTTCCCGTTCCACACAGTCACCACTAACGGCAACACGCGCTATGATATTGTCGGGCAAGTGACGCAGCTCCAAAACAACGTTTCCATCGCGCCCAGCCTGTTCGCGAAGCCGCTCGGCGCGAGGAACTTCGGCTTTGTTGCACCCGGCGCGGCCTCAGCGACCGTGCCGTTTGACTTAGACGACGGTGAAATTGGGCTGGAAGTCAAAATCAACGGGACGCCGGAGCGCGTGTTCTTAGACAGCGGCGCAGGCGGCATAGCGTTGTCGCAAACGACGGCGGATGCGCTGGGGCTGAAAAGCAGCGGCTTTTTAGAGGTGCGCGGTTACGGCGGCTCGACCGACCAGCACCCGATTGCCATCGAGAAGTTCGAAGTGCCGGGCGCGGTGCAGCTTTCGGGCATCACAGGAATCGCAATAGACTTGCCGCAGCAGATTAATGACTATTTCACCCGGCCCCTGGCAGGCTTCATCGGCTATGATCTGCTATCGCATTTTGTCGTTCGGATTGACTACGACCGCAAAAAGATCACGTTCACCCAGCCCGCCGCCTTCCATCCGGTGCCTGCCGACGGCGCAGCACTTCCCCTCACGCTCGACAGCAATCTGCCGACGATCAAAGCGGCTTTGGACGGCCTGCCGCCCGGCCAGTTCCTCATTGATACCGGCGACGCCGACGCGGCAGTCCGGCTCTACGGTCCGTATGTCGCCAAATACGGCCTGGACAAAAAGTACCCGCGCGGCGTGGTTGCGGTCGGCGGCGGCATCGGCGGCGTCTCCCGCGCCCGCCGGACGCGCGTCGCGTCGTTCACGGTGGCCGGGCAGACGCTCAAAAATGTTCCGGCGGACTTTTCACTGGATACCAAAGGCGGGGCGTCACAGGTCAACGCCGGGGCGCTCGGCTCCCGCCTGCTGTCGCGCTTCGTTGTGACGTTCGATTACCCGCACAACCGGGTCTTCTTCGCGCCGCTCGCGCCGGCAAAAGCCGCGTTCGTGACCCGGACGACCGGCATCAGCCTTTTAGAAACAAAAGACAAAGCAGGTCGCGCTCATCTTGCGGTCGCGGACATCCTGCCGAACGCCCCCGCTGCGAAAGCCGGCCTGAGCGACTTCGACGAAGTGCTGGCGATTGACGGCAAGCCTGCCGGAAGCCTCGGCTTGATGGAGGCCCGTCGCCTGCTGTCGTCCTCGTCCGGCCCGGCGCACGTTCTGACGGTCCAGTCGGTCATCGGCAAGCCCCGCATCGTAACGGCGGGGCTGTTTGATCCGCTGAGGTAGGAACCCCTCCCGCTCGTTCCTCGCTCCCTCCCCTATTCGGGAAGGGCCAGAGCCAAGCAAGGGCAACCGCGAATACCTTTGTTTCCCGATCTTTTTGTATAGCCCTTCCCTAACAGGGGAGGGAGCGAGGAACGAGCGGGAGGGGTTCCTATCCCACCAGCCGCCGTACCAGGAAAACCCCCAAGAGCGCTTCTTCCACTCCGATCTCGCCTGCCGGCTGCGCTTCGAGCACCGTTAAAATTGAAAGCGCTGGGCTTTCGGAAGCCGCCGGCAGCAGCGCCGTCAGGCGGACCAAGCGGCCCAGGCAGGCAGCGTAATCGCCCGACGTGTACGCGGCCAATGCCTGCTTAGCGTGAACGGAAATCCGGGCTGCGCCGATTTCTTTTTTTTGCGACGCCCGCGCCCGGTAACGCCGGGCGAGGTTCAGCAAGATCTTTCCGGCTGTTTCATCACGGGCATAAGGCTCCAGCGCCAAATAGGGGTAAAACGCATCGCGCCCGCCGCCGAGGCTGCCGACAGCGTTGAGGATCTCCCGGCGCACCGTCGGCGACTGAGTCCTGCCGAGGGCTTCCAAAAGCGCGGGCGTGGCCTCCGGTTCACCCAGCCGCCCCAGCGCATCGGCAAGAATTGCTAAATTGGATGGTTCCTGCTCCCGCGCAAGCTGCGTGAGGAGGCTCGGCAGGCTGGCCGGGTCTTCCCGCTCGGCCAGCGCCCGAATGGCCGCCGTGCGGATGGCCGCGTCCGGGTCGCGCAGGAGAACGCTGAGTATTTCCGTGACCGAGCCGTCACTCAGGCGGCCCAGCGCTTCCATTGCGGCAAGCCGCCGGGTCGGCGGACCAAGCTGGGCGGCGGCGGCCAGGGCCGGCAGAGCAGCCTTGTCGCCGATTTTCCCCAGCGCCGTGGCTGCGTGGCCGCTGATCCCGGACGATGCATCGGCAAGCTTGCTGACCAGCGGTAGGGTCGCGCGGGGGTCCCGGATTTCGCCCAAAGCCAGTGCAGCCTGCTCCCGCACCGTCAGAGCGACATCGTCGAGTGCCCGGACAAGCTCTTCGACGGCCAGCGGCGTTTTCAGCCGCCCCAGCCGCTCGGCGGCCTGCACCCGTGCCGATGAGCTGCCGGCTTTGGAAAGCTTATGTATTCCGGCAAGTGATCCGATGGGCTTGGAGGCTTTGAGCTGCTGCAAGACATACTTGGTCCGCTGGCTGCCGTGTTCTTGAATAGGCCGCACCAGCAGCAGCGCCAGCCCCCGCGTGAGAGTCGCAATCAAGAACAGCAGATGATAGTTGCTATGAATGTAACCGTGCTTCGGGAACGAGAGATGACCGAACGCCACCATCAGCGCCCCGCCTGCCAGCGGCGCGAGGCCGCCCGCGAGGCCCGAAACGGCGGCGATGGCACTGATATAAACAGTCCGCTTCTCGGCGGGGGCCGCGCCGATCATGAGGTTAAACTGAGTCAGGCCGACACCCGCCCAGCCGAAGCCGGAAAACAAGTTCAGCAGGACGATGACCAGCTTGGTCACGGACACGCGCAGGCCGCCGCCCTCGCCGTAAGCCCATAAGCCGGGAATGCCGTCCGGCGCGGCCAGTATCCAGAGCAGCGGCGGCACCAGCACCAGCATGGCGCTGATCATCAGCACCGGCTTGTTGCCGTACTTGTCGGCTAGATACCCCCAGAGCGGCATGGACGTCAGCGACGCCAATGTCGCTACGGCAGTCAATAACTGAAACGCCGTGTAGTTCAGGTGCAGGTACTGCAACTGGTACACCGTGAAGAACTGCCCCGCCACCGACTGTCCGATGACCATCATCGCGAGAAACGCCGTGATGCGCTGGAAGTTTCGGTCGGCAAATGGCGCTTTGTAGTACGCCAAAGCGCTTTCTCTGGGCGTACCGTCCGCGCCGGGCTTGACCTGCGGCACATCCGGGCTTCGCAGAACTAAACCAAAAGAGGCCAGTGCAAAGACACTGGCCGTCAAAAAGAGCGTCGCAAACGCCGCCGGCTCCCCCCCGGAATGCCGCTTGACGGCCGCATCCAAGAAGTAGCCGCCCCCAATCGGCACGACGAGGCCAACCCATCCCGCATACATGTTGCGCTGCCCGAAGTACCGGCCCCGGCTGGCCGCCGGCACGATGTCCGTAATCCAGGCGATCCAAAGCGGCGCGGAAACGTTCATACAGAGGGCGGACAGCAGCGTCAGCAGCAAAAACGCGCCGACCCAGAGCGTGGGCGGCAGCAGGAAGGGGATCAGCAGGATCGGGACCCAAAGCAAGCGGCTCATGACCGAGAACCCGGCAATCAGCGCCTTGCGCTCACCGTAGCGCTGGGCAAGAAACGATGAAAAAAGCTGCACCAGCCCCGCAAAGGCCGGGATGCCGCCGAGAGCGCCGAGCCAGAACGAGCTGCATCCTAAAAACAGCGCGAAGCCGGTCTGGAACGCGCCCGACGTGAGCTGCCCCTGCACGGTCGAAGCGCAGCCTTCAATGGTCGAAAGCCGCAGCGCCTGCTGGACTTGCAGCCGGGACAAGCCTGGCGGTTCGGGTGTTTGGGAAGTGGGGGTCGGAGTGTCGGAAGTCACACACTCAGCATACGACACGAAACTCTGTATTCCTGCATTGACTTTGAATTAAAGCGCCGCGCCGTTGACCCGGATCGCCTGCCCGGTGATAAACCCTGACAAATCGCTGCACAAAAACAGCACAACCCCCGCAACATCGTCGGGAACACCACCTCGCCGCAGGGCATTGTGCGACGTGCCATTTTGCGGCAGAGACGGTGACGGCGCGTTCTCCTGGAACGCCGTGTCCGTCCCACCGGGAGAGACGACATTCGCCCGAATGCCGTCCGGCCCGACTTCGAGCGCGAGATCGGCGATAAACATATTCAGAGCCGCTTTGCCCGCGCCGTAGAACGCCAGCCCCAGCAGAGGGTCATGCCCGGAGCCGCTGCCGATGGCGACGATTACTCCGCCCCGGCGCATGGCCGGCACGAGGCCGCGCGTCAGAAGAAACGCCGAGCCTAAGTTCACGTCCAGCATCCGCCGCCACGCCGCCGGCTCGACCTCAGTCACTTTGCCGCCCAGCCCAATACCTGCGTTCAAGATCAGCAGGTCCAGACCATCAGTGTAGTGCGACTTCGTCTCGCCCATTAGTGCGTCCACCTGCGCCTCGTCGCCAATATCGGCCTGCGTATTGTGATGCGTTCCCAGCCCAAATGCTTCCCGCTCGGCCAGCGACTGCTGTGCCGTGTCTGCATCGCCGCGCCAAACGGCCAGCGTGTTCGCGCCCGCTTCCGCCAGCCGCCGCGAGATCGCCCGTCCGATCCCGCGCGTGCCGCCGGTAATGAGTGCATTCTTGCCGGTTAGATCAATCGGTATCATGGGTTACTTTCCAGAAGTGTCTGAATGGCGCTTTCCGAAAGTGCCGCCGGAGACGCGCCTAAAACCGTGGTTGCCAGCGCCCCGCAGGCATTGGCATAGCGCAGTGCGTCCCGCAGGACGTACTTGATGTACTTTAAAGTCCCGTCTAAATCCGGCCCCTGCCGCAGCAGAAACGCCAGCAGGCCCGCCGTGAACGAGTCCCCTGCCCCGGTCGTGTCCACGAACGGCACGGAGAACCCCGGTGCATTCACCGACCAGTTCTCATAGTACCCAGTGCTGCCCTTCGCCCCGCGTGTCACGCAAACGAGGCGCGGCCCCTTCTCAAAAATACGGAAGACAGCAGTTGCTTCGTTAGGGGCGTCTGAGAACAGCGTTGCTACTTCGTCTTCGCTGATCTTGACAATGTCCGCGTCCGCAAAGCCCGCCAGCGCCCCGGCTCGCATGGCGTCCTCCGACGGCCACAGCCGAGGGCGTAAGTTCGGGTCGTAGGACACCAGCGCCCCACCCGCCCGCGCTAATCGCGCGGCTTCATGGGTCGCGCTCCGACCCGGCTCGGCAACGAGTGAAATGCTGCCGTAGTGAACGATGCGCGTGGCCCCCAGCCAGCCCGCGTCCAAATCACCCGGTTGCAGGGCGAAGTCACGAGCCGGGTCAAAGTAAAACAAAAAATCGCGGTCGCCGCCCGGCATCACGGATACAAACGCAAGGCCCGTGCGGGCAGATTTGTCCAAAATAAAGTGGCTCGTATCCACGCCTAGCCCGCTGAAATGCTGCTCAAGACATTTTCCAAAGGGATCATCGCCGACTTTCGACACAAACGCCGTCCGCAGGCCGAGTTTTGCCGCCGCCGCCGCGACATTTCCCGGTGCGCCCGCCGGGACTTTTGTGAAGCCGGGGGCGTCGGTGAGGGAGACGCCGGACTGGGTGGCCGGCAGGTCAATCAGGGCTTCGCCGAGGGTGATAATGTCGTGAGGCATGGGTTAAGAATGGCCCCCACCCCCGCCCCTCCCCCGCGACGGGAGAGGGGAGCATAAAGAGTAAGAAGACGCCAATGTCTCTGCTCCTAGTCTAGCTCCCTTCTCCCGTCGCGGGGGAGGGGCGGGGGGTGGGGGCCGCTTTCTACTTATTGAACGTCGTCAGGAATTCGTCGTACAGTGCAGGCGAGACCAGCTTCCACTGCTTCACCGCGTCTTGGATGGGAACCGCAACAATGCTTGTCCCCTGCTGGGCGACCATGACCCCGAACTGGCCCTCATGCACTAGGTCGGCGGCTTTGATGCCGACGCGGGTTCCTAGAATGCGGTCAAAAAGCGTCGGCGAGCCGCCGCGCACGACATGGCCCAGGACAACGTCGCGGGTGGGGATGCCCGTGCGCTTTTCAATTTCTTTGGCAATCGCCGGCCCGATTCCGACTTCGCCGAGCTGATGATGCCCAAACGCATCAAGCTGGGCGTCGTCCGCCTTCTGCGCCCCGGCGATCTCGACCCCTTCGCTAACCGCCACAATGCCCCACGTCTTGCCCCGTGCGTAATTCGCCTGCAAATGCTTGCACATCACGTCCATGTCCAGCGGCACTTCAGGAATGGCAATGTAATCCGCGCCGCCGCCGACCCCCGCCCACAGCGCGGTCCAGCCGGCATGGCGACCCATGATCTCGACCACAATCACCCGGTCATGCGACTTCGCCGTATCGCGTAATCTGTCAATCGCTTCCAGCGCGACCGACGCCGCCGAGTCAAAGCCAAACGTGTAGTCCGTCAGGTCCAAATCATTGTCCATCGTCTTCGGCACGCCGACCGTCTTGACTCCGTGCTGCGTGTACAGCTTGGATGCCACGCCCAGTGTATCCTCGCCGCCGAGGGCGATCAGCGCATCCAGCTCAAACTTCTTGATGTTCGCCAGCACGCCTTCAAGCTGCGCTTCTTTGCCCACCGCAAACGGGTTTGTCCGCGACGACCGCAGGATAGTCCCGCCCTCGCTGATGATCCCTTCCACGCGCTCCAAAGTCAGCGGTTCCGTGTTGCCTTCGACGAGGCCCTTCCAGCCCTGCGTGAAGCCGATGACTTCATCGCCGTAGTCCAAAAGGCGCATCACCGCGCCTCGAATCGCCGGGTTCAATCCGGGGCAATCTCCGCCGCCGGTCAGCATACCAATTTTCATGTCTCTCTCGTATCTCCTTCGATTGTTGTCGCTATTATTTGCCTTTTAAAGAAGTCTGGGATCATCCCAGCGCCGCGCTTCAAGATGTCCGTCCCGGTAAATCACATTGAACCTGCCGCGATGCGAGTATGGCCCCGGCCCGGTGGCAGGCGGCAAATCAAGCACACTGCCCGCTTTGTCATCCGTCAGCAGCGGAACGCTTGCAGGTGAGGAATCCAGACGCTGAGGCGTTAGAGCTCCTTGCTTCCAGGTTACTCCGGCAACATAAGCAGAACTGGTGTAAGTGTTGTTGTAGACATGATCGTAGCCGAAGCCATTTCGGTAATCATACGCAACGGCCACTTCTTCACCGGCGAATGGATCGTCAGGGCAAAACAATATGCCCGTCGTCTGAACATAGGGCATCACGCTGGCAACCAGTTCTTGGCTCTGATCCAGTACCAGATAAGTGGTTCCATCGTCCCGCGTTACCTGACGTATGTGGTCTGTACAATATGGGGGCAAGTAGCCGCCGTTGTTAGCCACATACAGCGAAAATGCCAAATGCAACTGCCGCAAATTGCTGGCGCACGCGGTTGCCCTCGCCCGCTCCCGCGCCGCAAGAAACACCGGCAGCAAAATTGCAGTCAGCAGAGCGATGATGCCGACGACGACCAGCAGTTCAATGAGCGTGAAGCCGCGCGGATGGTGACGGGGAGTGTAAGCGTTCATGGTCTACCTGCCTCTTCTGCTTGTGCTAACCTGTAGTCAAACACAATCATGTCGCGCAGTTTGATCCCCTGCCAGACTTCCGGCGGGTTCACCGTATCAAAGTACCCGCGTTGGATATGGCTCATGCGGAAGCCGCATTTCTGGTAGAAGGCGATGTTATCCAGCGAGAAGTTGCCGGTGCCGACCAGCAGGCGCTTGACGCTGCGCTGCCGCGCTTCTTCGATGACGGCGGCCATCATCGCCCGCCCGATCCCCTGCCCGCGCCGCGCGGCCTTTACCGCCAGCAGCTCAATCTCGCTGTCGTCGCCCCAGCGCACGACAACAGCGCCGACAAGTTCGGCATTACGGTACGCCGTATAGGAAGCTAGGCTTGTATCAGCCAGCATTGCTCGGCGCCTTGTCTCACTCGAAAGCGCGTCTTCCAGCAGTGCGACAAGGGTTTCGGTTTCCGCTTCTGTCGCAGTTTTGAGCGTGACGGCATTTTCCATATGAGCGCTTAAACTGCCTGACCCGCAAGTTCGCGCTCTGTTTGGACTGACGAGCCGCTTTTGCCGCTTTGCTCGTCTTCCACGACATCAAGCAAAAAGAATAACGCTTCCAGTAAATCGGGCTTTGTTTCCCCTGGATGCTGTTCCGCCCACTGACGCAGGGCAGATCGCGCTTCTTGAATTTCAGGCAAGGCCCGTGCACCCATGACTTGATACTCTAGCCACTGCCATTCGGTCCACGACAAGGGTTTGCCATCAAGCGAGTCGCCTTCCAGAAGTGCCTCTTCGGTGTGCGACATTTGCTCCCCGGCATCCAGTATGCTCCAGTCGTCTGGATAGCGCTCTCGCCATCGCCGCAGTGCCGTGCGAGCGACGCCTATTTGCTGAAGTGTTCTCGCGGTGAGAATTTGCCGAATAAGAAGCTCCCGGTCAGGATCATGGAGAAAATTCATAATCGCACCCTTGATGTCGCGTTGGAGGCTGAAAGAACCGCAAATGCGTCACGCTGCTTCTCGTGAGGCAGTCGGCGGACTTGACTAAAGACAGAGGCCGGACGTCCTGAAATCGGGGTCGCAAGTAAACTCTGATAAAATTGTACCTCAGAGACCCGAAGTACGGTGCGTATTTTTTCGAGAGCTGAGATATAAGCGTTGTAAGGATGGTTGATCTCCCGGAATGCAAAAACAAATTCTGGCGCAGCAATTCCAAGCTGAGAAAGTATCTGCGGCCGCAGCAGGCGCTGCAACTGCTCGACGGTGCCTTCTTCCCAGCCTGGAAGCGTCAGGAAGTCATTCCGAATGTAGCCAGCGGAAATGGCATGAAGTGCTTCATGGATCAAAGTAGACCAACGCTCCGGCTGGCTTGCGACTGCTTGCAAGATAAAAATGTCACACGAAAACCGCTTCTGGCCGAGAAAATCTGCCTCTGTCACCAGTTCAATCCGGCCGCTCCATTGCGAGGGCAACCCCGTCAAGCGGCTGACAACAGGCATAATCTGCTCAAGCTCAGCGCGTACCTGCGCCGTCGAATCGCTTCCTTGCATTGTGTTCTCCGGCAAAGTTCAGGGAGACAGACACACGCCATGCCTGCTTCCCTGCGCGACACTAGATTTTGGGGACGACGAGGCCGTAGTTGCCGTCGCGGCGGCGGTAAACCACTTGGGTCAGGTGCGTGTCCATGTCGAGATACACATACCACTCATGGTCGGTCAGTTCCAGCATCTGGACGGCGTCGTCAATGCCCATCGGCTTCATGGTGACGGCTTTGGTGCGGACAATGCGCGGGCTGTCGTCCACGTCGTCTTCGGTGGTCGCCGGCAGGATACCCTCCATGCCGGAGCCGTTGGTTGTGAGCGCATTGCGAAGGCTCTGCTGGTGGTTTCGCAGATGGGTGTGCTTGGCCTTGAACTTGCGAAGACGCTGCTCTAGCTTGTCTACCACCCGGTCGAGCGAGACGTACATATCGCTCGTGCGCTCTTCCCCGCGCAGGGTCAGGCCGTCGCCCTGAAGCGTGACTTCCACCCGGTGCAGGCCGCCTTCGACACTTTCCACGACAATGACTTCCCGAATGTTCTGAAAGAACGTTTCCAGCTTTTGAAGCCGGTGCTCCGCGTGTTCCCGCAGGCCGTCCGTGACCTGTAAATGCTTTCCTTTAACCGATACCGCAATGGACATTGCTTTGATCCCCTTTCGATCTGTTGTGGCCTCATCAGACACGAACAAGATGCTCCAACACGGAAATGAAGCTTATCCGCCTCACAAGATCGTCCGACTGATGCGGAGCTGGGTTGCGATAGTCAGCGAAGCGGGCATGAAAGGCGTCATCAATGACGTCTTCCAAGCCTTCACTCCCGGCGACAAATTGCTGGTGCTGATGGTATACGCGCATCGCTTCTGGAACATTCTCTTGCCGAAGAGGATGCGACAGCAGAGGCCGCATCTGGTTCACGGCAGTCCATCGTGACTTGATGATATTGCACTCTTCGATAGGCATTAGATGGCTTTGCTCATCCGGGTCCTTCTCCGGCGCCTCATCAGGCCTGGTGAACAACCGCTCCCACTGAGAATAGCGGTGGACGCGGCTGACAGCGTCCACAGGCAATACCTCGGTAATTTGCGGAGGCATCGCTTTCGCGACAGTCACGTCTAGCTGAAACTGTTTACGCGCAATAATAGAGAATGCAAAGCGAACAGGGATGAGGCGGCAAAATGACTTGCGTGTAAGGAAGCTCAATCTTGTCGCCGATTTTGTAGTCACTACCCAAAGTGTCGAGAACCATCGCCGTGAAAGTGTCCTCATAAGAACGCCTTTCAGCCTGATGCCGGACCAGCGACGCTTCAACAACATCGGTACTCAGATAGCAGAGGCTGTCTAAATTGTATCGGGGAGGGACATAACTAACTTCGCCGCGACTTACTACGGGTCCGAATGCGAATACCAAAATCAGGCAGGCGGTGAGGAGTTTGCAGAAGCGCAGCATGAACGGCTCCAATCAAGTAGCAGAAACGAGAAGCGCGACGGCGTGGGCGGCGATGCCTTCGCCGCGTCCCAGCGATCCCAAACCTTCGTTTGTTGTCGCTTTTATACCCACTTGGACCGGCTTGACACGCAGGACTTCGGCAATGCCGGCCTGCATTTCAGCGATGTACGGGGCGATTTTCGGGGCTTCGGCGATGAGCGTCATGTCGGCGTTGCCGACGGCGAAACCCGCTTCTTGAACACGGCGAACGACTTCGGCGAGAAGCGACAGGCTGGACGCGCCTTTGTAGGTGGGATCGGTGTTTGGGAACAAATGGCCGATGTCGGGCAGGCCCGCCGCGCCGAGCAAAGCATCGCAGAGGGCATGAAGAAGAACGTCGGCGTCAGAATGGCCGTCGAGGCCACGCAGGCTGGGAATTTCAACGCCGCCGAGGAAGAGCTGGCGACCCTCGGCCAGCGGGTGAATGTCGTAGCCGAAGCCGATGCGGGATTGAGTCATAACGGGAGGTTGCCGTGACTGCCAGAGCGCCTCGGCCAGCGGCAGGTCTTCAGGCCGGGTGACTTTAAAGTTAGCGGGATCGCCCAGCACAAGATGGACAGGCTCGTCCGTGAACTGCTCGACCAGCGCCGCTTCATCGGTTCCCAGCCAGCCTGTGCTTCGGGCCGCGCTGTGTGCCTCGAAAAGCGTTGCCAAGCGGAACGCTTGCGGGGTCTGCATGGCCCACAGGCCGTCGCGGTCTACCGTGCGCTGTACGGTCAGAGTGTCGTCGGCGGCTTTAAGCGTATCCGTGACGGGCAGGGCGGCCACAGCATTTCCAGAGTGCTGTGCGCCGGCTAAACAGCGGTCAATGACAGCGGCGGACACTAAAGGCCGAGCGGCGTCATGGACTAAGATGAGATCGTCCGGGTCACCGCCGAGCGTGAACAGGCCAATCGCAACCGACTCTTGGCGCGTCTGCCCGCCTGCCACGACGGCCAGAATGTCCACTCCGGCAAGCGCCTCGCGGCAGCGGCTGACTTCAGCAGGCCCGGCAACCACGACAATGCCGTCAATTTGAGGATGGGCGGCAAATGCCAAAGCCGTCCAGTAAAGAAGAGGCTTGCCGCCGAGAAGAGCGAAGACTTTATTTCCTGTCCCGCCTTCCGGGCTGAACCGGGAGGCGCGGCCTGCGGCGGGAATAAGAGCATACTTAGCTGACATCGGCTTAGTTCTGACTTCGGCTTAGTAGCGGCGGCCGCCCCCGGAGCGGCGGTCCTGTGGCGGACCGCCGCGCGGATAGACCCGGAGACCGCTGCCGTCCTCTTCCTCGCCTTCATCTTCGCCGCGAATACTGGCGAAGATCATCTTGCCGGCGACGGTCTGAAGCACGCTGCTGGTCACGACCGGCAAAGTCTCCCCAATGCGCCGCCGTGCGCCTTCGACTACAATCATCGTGCCGTCTTCCAGGTAAGCGACGCCCTGATTCTGCTCTTTGCCTTCTTTAATGATCGTGACGACCATCTCTTCGCCCGGCAGGACAATCGGCTTGACAGCATTCGCCAGCTCGTTGATGTTCAGCACCGGGACTCCCTGAAGCTCGGCAACTTTGTTCAGGTTGTAATCATTGGTGACGATTTTGCCGTGCAGCTTCTTTGCCAGCTTGACGAGCTTTGCGTCCACTTCGTCCCGGTCGTTCGGGTCAACGTTGTCGTAGGTGCGTACCTGCATGTCATTCTCAGTCCGCATCTGGTTGAGAATGTCCAGCCCCCGGCGTCCGCGAGCGCGTTTTAGGCCGTCGGCGGAGTCGGCGATGTGCTGTAGTTCATCCAAAACAAAACCGGGAACATAAATCGGGCCTTCGATAAACCCGGTCCGGCAGATGTCGGCGACGCGGCCATCAATGATAACGTTCGTGTCAAGAATTTTGCACTGCTCCGGCAGGACCTCCTTGCCGTCGGCAGGCAGCGGCGCCGGACCGGGCAAAAAGATCCGCAACTCGTCCTTCATACTCCACGTCGCGACAATGCCGAGGTAGATCAAGACGCCACCGACGACGACCGTAAACCAGACGCCCATAATCGGGAACGCCGAGCGCAGCATGATGGTCAAGAGCAGCCCAACTGCGACACCGACGAATGTGGCGACCTTCTCGTTCGGCTTCATCTCGCGCAGCCGGTCGCCCGCCCGGACAAGCCAAAGGAATGCTGGGGGCGAAATCAGCCGTGCGACGAGAATGCCGAGCAGTGTGAATGCCGCCAGTGCGGTCGCCTTGCCGGCAGGGGTGTTCAGACTTTCCCGTGAGGCAACGACAAAAGCGTTTGTGCTGTTCGGGTCGCTGCCGACGGCAACAATGAATTGACCCAGCAGGTAACCGGAAATGCCGCCCAAAATCAGCAAGGCGCTGACAAAAATCCCGCGCCAGATTTTAAGGGCGGTTTGATTGTCCGCTCGTGTTTCACTGTCAACTGCCAAAATAATCTCCTCAGCGTCCACGTGAAACGCGGATGCGAGTTTCTGCATGAAGGGCGGCGCGGCGGGCTTCCGCCTGCGTGTCCGAGCCGTCGCCCGCTTCCGCCAGCATCTGCCGGGCGGCGGCGAGGTCTTCCTCCGCACGAGTCGCATCAATCTCGTCGGCCCGTTCCGCGCTGTCGGCCAGAATGGTCGTGTGACCGTCCTGCGGCGCGACTTCTAAAAACCCGCCTGAAATGACGATGTGCGACAGAGTCCGGCCATCGGCCAGCGTCGCCAGCACTTCGCCGGGCGCAAGCTCCGACATCAGGGGTGCGTGGTGGGCCAGAATGCCGAGCTGCCCTTCCGAGCCGGGCGCGATGGTCTGCGTCACTTCTTCGGAGAGCATGATGCGCTCCGGTGTGACCACATCGAGAATATACGTTGCTGCCATAATTTATGTTTCAGGGCGCGAACAAACCTTACCCGGCGGCAAACCGCCACCCTCTCCTTCCGAAGGAGAGGGTCGGAACGGAGTTCCGGGGTGAGGTTCCTACCCGCCCATCGCTTTCGCTTTTTCGACTGCCTGCTCAATCGCGCCGCAGTTCAAAAACGCCTGCTCCGGCAGGTCGTCATGCTCGCCTTCTAAAATGGACTTGAAAGAGCGGACGGTCTCAGTCAAGCGCACATACTGGCCGGGCAAGCCCGTGAACTGCTCGGCGACCGAGAACGGCTGGCCGAGGAAGTTTCGGATCTTGCGGGCGCGGGCGACCGTCAGCTTGTCTTCGTCGGATAGCTCATCAATGCCGAGGATCGCGATAATGTCTTGAAGCTCTTTGTAGCGCTGCAAAATCTGCTGGACGCCCCGCGCCACGTCGTAATGCTCCTGGCCGACCACTGCCGGGTCCAAAATGCGGGACGTGGAGACAAGCGGGTCAACAGCCGGGAAGATGCCGATGGCCGCGAGCGACCGCTCCAGATAGGTCGTTGCGTCGAGGAAGGCAAAGGTCGTCGCCGGGGCAGGGTCGGTCGGGTCATCGGCGGGGACGTAGACCGCCTGAACTGATGTGACCGAGCCGTTCTTGGTGGAGGTGATACGCTCCTGCAAGCCGCCCATTTCCGACGCCAGCGTCGGCTGGTAGCCGACTGCGCTGGGCATCCGGCCTAAAAGCGCCGAGACTTCCGAGCCGGCCTGGACAAAGCGGAAGATGTTGTCAATGAACAGGAGAACGTCCTGGCCCTGCTCATCCCGAAAATACTCGGCCATCGTCAAGCCCGACAGCGCGACCCGCAGGCGGGCGCCCGGCGGCTCGTTCATCTGGCCGAACACCATGGCGGTCTTGTCAATGACATGGGCCGTCTTGCCTTCGGCGTCCTTGAACTCGGTCTCGCTCATTTCCAGCCACAGGTCGTTGCCTTCGCGGGTACGCTCGCCGACCCCGGCGAAGACCGAGACGCCGCCGAACTCGACCGCGATGTTCCGAATGAGTTCCTGAATTGTGACCGTCTTGCCGACCCCCGCGCCGCCGAACAGGCCGATCTTGCCGCCCTTCGGGTAGGGACACAGGAGGTCAATCACTTTGATGCCGGTTTCCAGAATCTCAATGTTCGCCGACTGGTCTTCCAGCGTCGGCGCAGAGCGGTGGATCGGGTAGCGCGTGTCGGTGTGGACCGGCCCGCGCTCGTCAATCGGGCTGCCGAGCAGGTTGAACACGCGGCCCAAAGTCGCGTTGCCGACGGGAACAGTAATGGACGCGCCGGTGTCGAGGACATCCATGCCACGCATCAGGCCGTCGGTGGACGACATGGCGATGCAGCGCACAACATCGTTGCCGAGATGCTGCGAGACCTCGACCGTGAGGTTCGACTCATGCGCCGGATCGGCAATGGTCAGCGCGTTGAGGATTTGGGGCAGCTCGCCGGCCGCAAACTGCGCGTCCACGACGGGTCCCTGGATTTGTACGATTTTACCAACGGCCATAGTCTGTCTTTGTTCTCCTTTGAAGAGGCTTCCCCCTTCTTCGTGTTTATCTTCTGTTAGTGTGTGAAAAATAGCGCTAAGTTATGTTGAGTATAGCCGAAAAGCCAAACGGTGTCAATCGTATATCTGCACTGATAGCTATTGATGACTTTCAAGGAATAACCGCAATGCGAAAGCCTTGTGCCTGACTAGCCATGAAATCACCGGCAACGAGGCGCGAAGTACACTGGCAGTCATCCGCCGGCAACATCCACGCGCCGCCTCTCATCGTGGTCACGCCTTCTTGTACATAACCTTCCGGGTCCGTCGCATCCATCGTGGCATAGTCAGGCACCTGATCTTGACACATCTCGGCGACGTTGCCCAGCATGTCGTACAGCCCAAAAGCGTTTGGTGCTTTCTGCCCGACCTCGTGCAGGTGCTCGTCGGAACTCTCGTGTGGACGCTCTCCATGCACATGCTCCGCCGAGTTGCCCCGGAACCACCCTGCCCGCGCCAAATCCGCCACGCTGTCGCCCGTGTAGTAGCGCGTTGTGGTCCCCGCCCGGCAGGCATACTCCCACTGCGCTTCCGTCGGCAGAGCAACGTGCAGGCCCGTCAGATGAGACAACTTCTCGCAGAACGTCCGGGCACCGCTCACCAGCACACCGTCCATCGGGTAAGCGTCGCCGTGGTAGTCACTTTCTTCCACCTGGCCCATCACTGCGCGGTACTGGGCCTGCGTCACTTCGTACTTGCCCAGGTAGAACGCCTGGGAGATATGGATGCGGCGCACCGGCCCTTCGCCTTCTTCATGGCCTGGCTCGTGCGGGGACGACCCCATCTCGAACTCGCCTGCTGGGATGCGGAGAATGTCAAAGCGAGCCATTCCAACATGGAACTCCACCCGCGACGCATGGGCAGCCAACGCTTGCTGGGTTGCGGCTCTTACGCGACAGCCTGTGAGGCTTTGCCCGTTGCGGCGAGCGCTGGGCGCGGCGTGCGACAAGACCAGCATCAGGAACAAGACCAGCAAAACACAGGCCATCCAAATAAAAGCCGCACGCGAACGCCGTAGGGTCATAGCAGGTTTCATGGATGCTTAGGCAAAAAGCTTATGCCGCTATTCAGGAACGACGGCAATACGAAGACCTTGCCCTTGAAATGTCATTAAAGAAGCGACGCTGCGTGAAGCACTCTGACAGTCTTCCGCTGGCAGCATCCAGGCTCCTCCCCGAAGAGACGTTTGGCCGTCCGACACATTGCCTTCGGGGTCTGTGGCATCCATTGTCACATAATCGTAAATCTCATCTTGGCACATTTCGCCGACGTTGCCCAGCATATCGTACAAGCCAAAGGCGTTCGGCGCCTTCTGGCCGACTTCGTGCACATGCTCCGCCGAGTTGCCCCGGAACCACCCTGCCCGCGCCAAATCCGCCACGCTGTCGCCCGTGTAGTAGCGCGTTGTGGTCCCCGCCCGGCAGGCATACTCCCACTGCGCTTCCGTCGGCAGAGCAACGTGCAGGCCCGTCAGATGAGACAACTTCTCGCAGAACGCCTTTGCATGAGCCAGCGGCACCGAGTCCATTGGATAATTGTCGCCGTGGTAGTTACTGGGTTCCACCTGGCCCATGACGGCGCGGTATTGGGCCTGCGTCACTTCGTACTTGCCCAGGTAGAACGCCTGGGAAATGCGGATGCGGCGGGCGGGGGTTCCAATGGCAGCGTTGCCGGCTTCGTGCAGAGGCACTCCCATCTCAAAGTCACCTGACGGAATGCGGAGAATGTCGAAGCGGACTGCTCCAGCATGAAACTCCACATGCGCCTCGTGATCGGCTATTGCCTGTTTTGCATTGATCATTGTTGTTCCTTGGCGGCTTGCGTTCTTGCGCTTCTGCTGCTGTTTTTGCGGGCGGCTGTGTGCCGGCAGCGACACGAGAGGCAGCAGTACCATGGAAACGCCAACAGCCTGAATGAGGGCGGGATGCAGGCGCAGAATGTTGACCAAGCGTTTCGCCGGATGTCTCATGGCTTCTTGTAATGTCTCATGGCTTTTTTTGCGGCGGATGGACAGCATTATAAACGGCTTTGTAGTCTTTGTCCCAAGTGCTCCCATAATAATTCTTGTGCATCTGAGGCAGATAATTCTTGTAATAATCGTCAAAGTTCTTGACCGGATCATAAGGCTGAAAAACGCCAGGTGTCCCCTTGGGAGCGCCCCAGGCTGCTCCACACGCACGAAACGCTTTATTTGTGTTTGCAATGCCTTCGTATTCGATCGCTTCATTGGCTCGAATGTACTGCTCACGATTATGGTTGCCAGCAGCAGTATCAGCATCTACTTTAGCGAAATGAGCCTTGTTGGAAAGGTTGGTCAACTCAAAAATGGCAATCTGTGCGGCACGGGCGCGGCTTTGGTTCGGATCCAACGTGATGACCCCGGCGTTTGTATCTGTGCTTCCTCCGGTTCCAATAACGGAATGCCCGGACTTGAAGATAGGGTCTTTGCCGCCATTGGCGGCCTTTGCTTTGGCGTAGATGCCTGTGCCACCATCGCACTTTAGGTCCTGCATGAGCTGAGCGTGGGTCCAGTTCATGGACTTATGCGCGGATTTGTGCGTGTGCTTTTTCGGCGCGGGAACATCGGGCTGCCCGCCAACAGGCAGAACTTCTTCCACAAAGGGATGCCGCAGAATGGGCCGCATCGGGCGCAGGTTAGAGGGTGCTTCAGCCATAATTGGATCCGTTCGCTGATCCGGGTTACTTGAGCGCTTCCGCGCCGCCGACGATTTCGGCAATCTCTTTCGTGATGGTGGCCTGCCGGGCGCGGTTCAGCGAGAGCGTGAGGCTGGAAATCATTTTGCCGGCGTTGTCGGTCGCGCTGGACATGGAGGTCATGCGGGCGCCGTGTTCGGAGGCGACGCTTTCAATGATCGCCTGGTAGACCTGGGTGTCCACATAGCGCGGGAGCAGGCTGGCAAGAATGACTTCGGGGTCCGGCTCAAAGATATAGTCGGCGGCCTGCTGCTTGGGAGCGTCTGCGGTCTCGTCGGCGGTCGGCGGCTGGATCGGCAGGAGAGTCAGCGTTTGAGGCCGCTGGGTCATGGCGGAGAAGAACTGGGTGTAGATGAGGTACAAAGCGTCAATCTCGCCGCTGCCGAATAGTTCGCGGCCTGTGCGGGAAAGCGCCTGAGCATCGGCAAACGAGATGCCGGTGGCGGGGACGGGATGCTCGGCGACAACATCAAAGCCCCGGCGCTTGAAGAAGGTCGCGCCTTTTTTGCCGATGCAGACGAGCTTCGCGCGGGACGGCCCGTAGGGCTTGATCAAATCGTTGGCCCGGCGGATGACGGTAGAATTGTACGCGCCGCAAAGCCCTCGGTCGCCGGTGATGAGAATGACGCCGATGTTCGCTGGCTCACCGTCCGACCGGCGCAGCAGCGGATGCTGGAGGCCTTCGGTGCCGCCCGCGCTGAGGCTCTGCATGACCGCCCGGATCTTCTCGGCGTAGGGCCGGGCCGCGCCGACGGCGTCCTGAGCGCGGCGCAGGCGGGCGGCAGCGACCATTTTCATGGCTTTGGTGATCTGCTGGATGTTTTTCGCCGTGCGGATGCGTCCGCGTATCTGACGGGGTGTTGCCATCGTAGGTCCTTAAATGGAGAAAATGAAGATGCTCAAATGATACCGTAACGCCGTGCTTTTGTCAACGCCGGGACTTGTTCCGGGTATCATGTCTGTTACTATGGACATTCTAGGAATTGAAACGTCGTGTGATGAAACATCGGCGGCAGTCTTGAGAGACGGGCGCGAGCTGCGCTCCAATGTGATCGCGTCGCAGATTGACCTGCACGCGAAGACCGGCGGGGTCGTGCCGGAAGTGGCGTCGCGGCAGCATGTCTCGCAGATCAATGCCGTCATTGCCGAAGCATTACAGGAAGCAGGCATCGGCTTCAAAGATTTGGGGGGTATCGCGGTCGCGAACCGTCCGGGGCTTTTGGGGGCGCTGCTGGTGGGCGTCTCAGCGGCGAAGACGCTGGCGTATGCGCTTCAAATCCCACTGCTGGCGGTGCATCATATTGAAGCGCACATCTACGCCAACTGGCTGGTGGACCCGGACATCGCGTTCCCAGTGATTTGCTTGGTGGCGTCAGGAGGCCATTCCGAGATTTTCCTGGTGCGCGGTCACGGCGAGTACCAGATCTTGGGCCGCACGCGGGACGACGCCGCCGGGGAAGCGTTTGACAAATCGGCCCGCCTGCTCGGCCTGCCCTACCCCGGCGGCGTGTCCATTGACAAGCTTTCTCGCGGCGGCAACCCGAACGCCGTTCCCCTGCCCCGCGCCCAGCTTGGGCCGGACTCGCTGGATTTCTCGTTCAGCGGCCTTAAAACCGCTGTGCTGAACGCCCACAAAGACCCGTTGCTTGCGGAAGTTTCGCTGCCTGACTGGGCGGCTTCGGTGCAGGAAGCGATTGTCGGAGCATTGGTAACAAAGACGCTGAAAGCCGCCCAATCCTACGGCGTCAGCCATGTTCTGCTGGCCGGTGGTGTTGCCGCTAACTCGCGCTTGAAGTCGGCCATGCGGGATGCCTGCAACGCTGCCGATTTGCGGCTGACCTTGCCGCCGCCGCGCCTCTGCACGGACAACGCCGCCATGATCGCCTGCGCCGGATTTTATCACTGGCAGGCGGGAAAGATTGATGGGCTGGATTTGGACACGCTGGCCTCGGAGCGGCTGGCTTAGGGGAAGACAATGCAGTTTCAGGAAATACATTCATGGGACATGACGCCGGAAGAAGCGCGGGCCGAGCAGACGGCGCTGCGTTCGCGGGTGTCGCTGGCGGATAATTTCGGGGACATCCAAACAATCGCCGGGCTGGATTTGTCGTACAGCGAGGAAAAAAACGAAGGCCACGCCGTGGTAGTTGTCTTGTCGTTCCCGGACTTCCAGATACTGGAAACGCGCTATGCCACAGCCACGCCTCCTATGCCTTACATCCCCGGCCTGCTGTCGTTCCGCGAGTCGCCGGTCGCGCTTGAAGCCTTCCGTCAGCTTGAGACTGTGCCGGATTTGCTGCTTACCGACGGGGCGGGCCTGGCCCATCCGCGCGGCTTCGGGATCGCCTGCCATTTAGGGGTGCTGCTGAACATTCCGAGTGTCGGAGTTGCAAAGAGCTTTTTGTACGGGAAGTACGACAAAACGCAGACGCTGGAACCGGGAACCTCTACGCCGCTGTGGGACAAAAACGAAAAAGAAGTGATTGGTTCAGTTGTGCAGACGAAGTTGCGGACAAACCCGCTGTATGTGTCGCCGGGCCACAAAATCAGCGTGAACTCCACTACCCGGCTGGTTTTGGAGTGTGTGCGCGGCTACCGATTGCCGGAGCCGACACGGCAGGCACATAATTTGATTACAGAGTATCGGAAGACGATCACAAAAGACGCCTCGAAGTGAACTTCAAGGCGTCTTGCTTTCAGGCATGTCTTGCTTTCAGTTTACTTTGCTGCGCCGCCGCTTCGCGCTGACGAGCAGGTACAGCAGGGCCGCGCCGCCGACCGCAAACGCAGCGGGGGTGCTGGGTTCGGGGACTGGCGAAACGCCGGTATTGCCGGTGCCGGTTCCAAGCGTGTTTGTTCCGTCGGTGGTTCCTGTTGTGCCAGTCGTTCCGGTCGTATTACCGTTGGTTCCGGTTCCCGTTGTCCCCAACGTATTGGTGCCAGTCGTACCTGTTTCGCCAGTCGTACCTGTTTCGCCGGTCGTGCCTGTAGATCCAGTCGTACCCGTTCCTGTAGATCCAGTCGTACCCGTTCCCGTAGTTCCAGTCGTACCGGTAGTAGTGCCGGTCGAGCCGGTCGTACCCGTTGTTCCCGTCGAGCCATTCGTACCCGTGCCGGTAGTACCCGTGCCAGTCGTGCCTGTTTCGCCGGTCGTACCCGTAGTTCCAGTCGTACCTGTACCTGTCGTTCCTGTCGTACTGCCGGTCGTGCCCGTGGTGCTAGTTCCCGTCGTGCCGGTCGTACCCGATGGACCGTTACTGCCGCCGTGGCTGCTGATGGCAGCAATCACTGGGATTGCAGCGAGGTAGCCGAAGGGAAAGCCGCCGCCGTGGACAACCGGAAGCTGGCCAATGAAGCCGCCGACTTTCGTGGTCGGCATGACCATGACGCCGGGGGTATTAGCCATCGCGACGACGACCGGACCGTTCGCCGACAAGGCCGGCAGCGGTGCGGCGGCCATCGCCGCTGGAGCAGGAGCAGGAGCAAGAACCGGCGACTGGTACGCGCCAACTTTCGTTTTTACCGGCGGCAGGGAGGCCACCATTGGGTTGCCGCAGGCAAGCTTCAGGACCGGCTGCCCGGTGGAACGCAGGACGAAAACCGGAGTTCCGGCAGCGAGACGGGAATTAATTGTGTATTCCTGTCCGTTCCGGCCCACGCAATAGACTTGATACCGGCCTGCCCTTTTGAGTTTTGTCAGCACCAGATTGTCTTGGATATAGCGCGTGACTGCTGGGGCCGACGTGTGGAAGTGCCGCGCCAGGCGGCGGCGGACGACTGGATCAAGGCTGATCTGCTGATGCAGCTCGGAGACCGTGTCGACATGCTGGGCGATGAAGGAATCGGCGGGAACCATCTCCTGAACTGGAGCAGCCCCTGCCGCCATCGGCAAAAATCCAGAAAAAGAACAAAATAGTGCAAGCGGAAAATAACGGTTCATAACATCAAACTTTCCGGCCGGTGCCGATCCTATGTGGTACTGTGGTTTAGTGCAAAAAAGATGCCAAGTATGGCAAAAAAGCGACAAACGTAAAGATAAACACAAAATAGCGGACGATTAAGCTGTGCCAAGCACAGGAATCTCGTGATGGTTGATCAAAAACGCAGCCGAGTCGGTGAAATATTTCTGCAAAATTGGCTGAAACGGCGCAAAGGCCGGCACCGTGTCCACCGCGTAGAACATGCAGCGCAGCCAGGCATCACTTTCCGCTGGGCCGATTTGGAACGGCACATGGCGCATCCGCAGGCGCGGATGACCGCGCTCAGTCCCGTACAGCGTGTGTCCGCCAAAGCGCTGGATTAAGAACAGCGCGAGATGCTGTTTTGCCTGCGTCAGATCGTCGGGATATAGCGGACGGAGTACCGGGTCGGCTTCGACACCTGCATAAAAAGCATCAACTAATTCGTAAAACGGCCCGTCGCCGCCGACATGGGCGTAGATCTCTGTGGTTGGGTCTTCCATGCAAAACACATTCTAATTTGGTGCAGTATACCACAGATTATGGAAAAGCGTGCAGACTTCTTTTTTAGTCAACTACTCACCAACCGAAGGATCCAGCGTTACTGCTAGGACGGTGGATGTCACTTGCAGGCGAACAGACGCCTGGCCAGACGCGATTTGTTCGAGTTCCCCGCCGATGGCGTCCCGCCGCCACCCGGACAGCAGCGGTGCCCCCGACTGGCCGCGAGCGACCGCCAGCGCGTCGGCTTTGGTCAGCGCCAGCTCCGGCGCAAGATGACGATCCAGGCAGAGTGCTTCGCCGAAGCCGTACAGCAGGTCGCCCAGCGCTCGCTCGCGCGGCGTTTCCTCCGGCCCGCTGCCGGACAGCGGCGGCGGCAGCTTGTCGTCGGGCAGGGCGCGAGCGGCGTTGAGAGCGTCTAAAAGCGGCGCCCCGAACGACACTTCCTCAGTTTCCGGGAAGCCGCGCAGCCGGCGGAACTCGGTCAATCGCCGGGGCGGACGCTGGGCCAGCTCAATTAAAACATCGTCGCGCAGCAGGCTCCGGGCGGGAACGTCGCGTGCTGCCGCTTCCTCCTCACGCCAGGCCGCGACCGCCCGCAGAAGCGCGGTGGGCCGGACCGTAAAGCCGCGCCCGGTGCGAAGCCGCAGGTAAGCGTCTTCCGGCGCAGTCTCGTAAGTGCGGGCGTCGGAAAAACGGCCTATTTCTTCTTCCATCCACGCCGTGCGCCCAAGCCGTTTCAGCATCCCATTCATCTTGTCGGTGATCGGCAGCAGATAGCGCACGTCATCGCGGGCGTATTCAAGCTGGGCCGGCGTGAGAGGCCGTCGGTCCCATTCCGAGCGCGTTTCGGCTTTCGAGAGCTTGACGCCCATCAAGGCTTCGGCAAGTCGGGCATACGACAGGGGAAACGACGGCAGCCCGATAAACCCGGCGGCGATCTGGGTGTCAAAGATGTTCTGCGGCAGCCGTTTCCTGCCGCCGTAATACGCCAGCCGCAAATCTTCCCGCGCCGCGTGCAGCACTTTTTGGATGCTCGGGTCAGCCACCAAATCCCATAGCGGGTCTAAGTCGGCAAACGCCAGCGTATCCACCAGCCCGATGAACTCTTCCGTCGCCACCTGGACAAAACACAGCCGGGGCAGGTACGTTCGCTCGCCGACAAACTCCGTGTCCAAAGCAAATCGTCCGGCCGTGCGGAGTCGGCCACACAATTCTGCCAGCGCGTCGGGCGTTTTCACGGTTTCAAGTTCGCGGAGCGGCTGCGGCATTTAAGAGCGGCTTTCTGAGACGGAAGCTTCAACCGGCCCGGCATACTGAGCCATGCCGCCGGTCATCGTGGCGACATTGGAAAAGCCCTGGGCAGCCAGAAACTGGGCGGCCTGGGCGCTGCGGACACCGTGTTCGCAGATGCAGATGACGGCTTCGGCGGGGTCAAGCTCCGACGCAAACCGCAGGGGCAGCTCGCCGAGCGGAAGGAGCAGGACGCCAGGAATGTGGGCATGGTCGTATTCCCAGAGCTGGCGGACATCCACGAGGCGCACAGTGTCGCCGCGCTCGACAATCGCTTGAACTTCGGCCGGGGTGATTTTTGAGGGTGCAGGCATGATTTTCAGCGCTATTGTACCCCAAAATTATTCCCTAAAGACGCCCGGTTGAAATACCGATATTGAAAAAGAGAAATGACGCTATGGCAACTGCAATCCAAATCCAAAAGTTTACAAAAGAGTACCCGGTGCCGCGCCAGAAAGAAAAGCGCGTTGCGGTCAATGATCTGACTTTAGATGTCCCAGCGGGTGGCCTGTTCGGCTTTCTGGGACCCAACGGCGCAGGCAAGACGACCACCATCAAGATGCTGATCGGCTTTCTGCCGGCGACTTCGGGTGATGCCTGGCTGTTCGGCAGGTCCGTCGGCGACGTTGCCGCGCGGCAGTCGGTCGGCTACCTGCCGGAGCAGCCGTATTTTCCGAAGTTTTTGTCGGCGATTGAGGTGGTGCAGGCCCATGCCGGATTATCCGGCCTCAGCGGAAAACGCGCCAAGGAGCAAACCGAGCGCTCGCTGCGCCAGGTCGGGATGTGGGACAACCGGCACATGATTTTATCGAAATGCTCCAAAGGCATGACCCAGCGGGTCGGCTTGGCATCGGCGCTCGTCGGAGACCCGGCCCTGCTGATCATGGATGAGCCGTCATCGGGGCTGGACCCCGTGGGCCGGAAAGAATTGCGCGAGCTTTTAACCGCGCTCAAAAACGAGGGCAAGACGATCTTCTTGTCGTCGCATCTCTTGTCCGAGATGGAGCCGGTCTGCGACCGGGTCGGCGTCATGGCGCGGGGCACGCTCGTCGCCTGCGGGACCCCGCAGGAGATCACACGGGTCTGTGACGAAGTCCGGGTGCAGATTGAGCAGGACGCGCAGGACGATTACTTAACGCATCAAGTCCGGGACTGGGGCGGGGCGGTCGAGCCGTCGGTGTCCGGCGGCGGGGCAATCCTGCGCGTCCCGGCGTCTGTTGTCTACAAAGTCATGGGCCTGCTGGAAGCCCGCCGTGCCCGGCTGATCACGGTCAGCCCGCAGCGCGAGACTTTAGAAGATGCGTTTCTAAGATTGGTGAACTAACGTGACACAAGCGTTGCGAAACATCGGCGTGATCGGCAAAATCACGATGCTGGAAGGCGCACGGAAACAAGTGTTCCATGTGCTGATGCTGTTTGCCGTCTTTTTAATCTTCGGCTCGGCGTCGCTCGCCAAATTCGACCGGCACGTTCAAATGAAGATGCTGAACGACCTGTGTTTATTTTCGGTCTTCTTGGTATCCGCCGTTGTCGCGATCACAATTACCGTCACCGGCATTCCCGGCGAGCGCGAGCAGAAGACCATCTATCCCGTGATCGCAAAGCCCGTCGCCCGGTGGCAGTTTGTCTGCGGCAAGTACGCCGGGGCAATGGGAACAGTCGCCATCGGCATGGCCGTCATGGCCGCGACCTTTACATTTTTGCAGCTTGTTTACATGGGCCATATAGACGCGGCCATGCTCTATGTCCTGCCGTTTCTGTTCTTGGAGACCGCCATTCTCGCCGCGATGGCCCTCTGGCTGTCCACCTGGGCATCATGGCCGCTGGCCTGGTTTTTGTCCGTGTTGCTGTGCTTTCTGGGCAACGTCAAGTTTCCGCTTTATGCGTCGCTGACCGCTCGCCCGCAAAATGCGTTCAATCGGTTCACGATTGCCGCGCTGTATCACCTGCTGCCGAACCTAGAGTCGTTCAACTTCAAGGATGCGATGGTGCATCACCTCAGCGTCCCAAATGCTTATCTCTGGCAGACTGCCGCCTACGGCGTGTTTTACACTGCCGCCCTGCTGACACTGGCATCGCTGACCTTCGCTCGGAAAGAACTCTGATGACCCAACAAAAACGAGACTTCGCGCCCTGGCTGCTCCTGCCGGGCATTGTCCTGACCCTCGGCAGCGTCACGCTGCTGGCCCCGCATGAGGCCGCCCAAGCCGCGCCTCCGATCTCGGCGCAGCCCGCTCCAAAGATGTCTGCCTACGATGACGGCGACGGAGACGAACTTTTGGAGCATTGGGGCGATCCGCAGTATTCCCGCGAAGAGCAGTTTCAGCTCGGCGGCATCGCCGCCGGTTTCTTAGTACTGGCCGCCGCGAGCGTCTGCCGCCGCGCCCGCCGCAAGAACGCTTGCGAACTGGTCTCTCTGCCAAGTGAAACCAGCTTTCTGAAGCGGGACTCGGCGGAGGCATCCAGCTTTCGAAAGGCTGCCTAACCGTGACCCGCAGCACACGCACATACTGGCGCAAGTTGCTTCCCGGCTTTCTGCTCTGCCTCGGCTGCTTTGCCGTCGCCGGGACATTTGAGTCCCTGTCTCAGCCGTCGGGGTTGGCGCAGGGCTACCTCGTCTCGAGCGCCGACGCCGGGAAAAACGCCGCGCTCGCGCAGGCCGGCGGCGAGTTCCGCATTGCCGCCGCCAATCTGATTTGGGACAAAGTGATTGACCATTACCACCATCAGTTTATGGCGCAGGGCGGGGACTGGGCGAAAAACGAGAGCCTGCTGCCGATGCTTCAGCTCATTATCACGCTGGACCCGCACTTCACGCAGGCGTATGAGCTGATGGGTGGTGCGATTCTCCCCCGCACCGGCCACCTTGCCGAGGGCGAAAAAGTGCTGGCCGAGGGCATCAAGCAAAACCCGAACGACTGGGAAATGGACCGTGAAATGGCAATGCTGCTGTCTTACACCGAGAAAAAACCTGCCGCTGCCCTGCCCTACGCCGAAGCCGGTCTCAAAAATGCCGACGACGACTTCTCCGTCAATTTAATGACAAAGCTCTGCCATACCCTGCGCCGCGACATGCACGGCTAAAGGCGGCCAGCCGCCTCGGAACCGCCCGCCAAGCTCAACTCGCGCGTAACCGGCACAGCCGCAAGTTCATCCTCGCTCATTGTCATATCAAACGGCTCGCCGTCTTCACCCTGAAACGTGACTTCATAAGCAGGCGGCGTCGTATTATAGAATGCCCAGATGACGCCGGTATCTCCTACGCGGAGGCCAAGCTCCGAGTAGTCTTCCGTAATAGCGACAACTTCCCCGTCGGAAAAACGAAACATAAAGCGCTCCTCTCATTCAGTAGGGACATCAAAGAACCCTATCTCTTTGGCGAAATTCGGCGCAGAGTTAGCGATATGATCGACATCTCCGCGCAAAAATCTAGCGCGTTCTAAATTGTATCGCCGTGCCAAGTCTGCTCTGACACCTACCATTTCATCTGCCATCTTCTCGTACTGCCGCGCTGCTTCATTGCGATCCTCTAGTGACATCTCGCTCAATTTTACGTTGTTAAGAAATGCTTTCGTCGCTGCTACTTTCAGTCTCATCGTGATGAGCATCTTGTCGTGGCATCCTTTCCATCACCCTGTTCTTCCTTGCTCAATGATGATGTCACCCGGCGAGAGTTCAAGATGCCAGTCATTAATTTCAAGCTCTACCCAGTTTGCCTTATTGTCCGATTCATGGTCCTCGGCAATGCGGAAGGCACTGGAAGGTGACTGCGTTTTTAGATCCGGCAGTACGGTGACAGGCGCTTCCGGTCTGATTTGATGACGCTCACAGAACTCAAGCGCAGCAATGGCCGCATCGAGTTGAAGTTTGAGCGTCAAGGTTTCGGCGTGAGCTAACGGATCGCGAAGTTGAACAAGAACTTCATCTCGCCACAAATTAAGTTTCTCAAGAACCGCTGCGAACTCTCGTTTGTGTGGCATCATCGTCCTGCCGCCGGAGGGTTCAGCGAGTTGAAGTATTTGCGGACATCGCTGCGGTAGGCGGGCGGGATGTCTTCTTTGTCCATTGTGGACTCGGCGCTTTTCCGTGCCGGGGCGACGTAGTTGTAGTATGGGACCTGGCTGGCCGTCTGGCCGGGGACGGCGTTCGGGTTCGCGCCGACTTTGCGGGTCGGGCCGGTCTTGGACGGGCCGGCGTTCAGCGGCTTGCCGAAGTAGAGCTTGACGCCTTTTGGGTTTGGAGCCGCGCCCGCTTTGCCGAGGTGCTTCAAGGGGCTGGAGCCTTCGCCGTTGTCGCCGGGCTTGCCGCCGGCTTCCCCGCCGCCGCCGGAGCCGCCGTTGCCTTTGCCGCTGCCGTGCTTGCCCTGCGAGCCTTGCAGGCCCTGCCCGTCGCCGAGGCCGCTGCCGTCGCCTTCGCCGCTCCCCTGCCCTTTTCCTGACCCCTTGCCTTTGCCCTGACCGTTGCCGGGCTGGCCGTTGTCGTCGGAGATGTCGCCGGGGCTGTTTGCGCCCGCCATCTGGCTTTGGGCGTCTTCAACCCCTTGGGCGGCGTCCTGCTGGCCCTGCTGGTCGGCCTGCTCCTGCGCTTCTTTCTCGGCGGATGCGGCGGCTTTCCGCATTTCCGATGCGGCCGCTTGCTTGTCGCCGCGCTTCAAGGCGTCGGCGGCAGCCTGGGCGTGTCCCTGCGTTTCGGTCATCGGCGTGTTTTTTAGGGCTTCAGCGAGCTTTTGCACATCCTGCGCGGCCTGCTGCTGCTCTGACGGAGACATCTTGCCGGAGTCAGTTTTGTCTGCCATATGCCGAAGCTGCTGGGACAGCGCCTGGCTGTCGTTCTGCTGCATGGCCTGGGCGGCTTTCTGCATTTCGGGCGTCGTTGGGGTTTGGGCGTTCTGGCCGTTCTTGCTCGCCGACGACTTCCCGGCAGTCGGGACATTGAAGCCGTTAAACTTATCGCCCGCGCCGCTTTTTGCGTTGGCCCCGGCGTTCTGCCCGGACTTCTGGCCGCTTTTTGACCCGGACCCGCCGTTCTTCTGGCCCGCTCCAGCCTGCTTGCCGTTTGCGCCCGCTGCGTTCTGCCCTCCCGCCATCGCCTGCGCGAGCTGCTGGCCCGCTTGGGCCATGCTTTTGCCGCCCGCCCCCGCGCTTGAATTGGCCTGAGCGGTCTTTTGTAATTGCTGGCGCATTTGCTGGGTCAGCTTCGACATCTGGACCATCGCCTGCTTTTTGTCCATATGGCCTGCCGCCATCCGCTGGGCGAGGCGCTGGATCTGGGCGGCGGTGCGGCGTGTCCCCGGCAAGCGCTGGGCGTCAGCCTGCTTCGCAATCAGCTTCGCGGCCTGCTCAAGCTTCGTGCCGGTCTTTTGCACGATCTGCCGCTCCAATTTGATGCCCGGCGGGACAAACACCGGCAGGTTTGGGACCCAAAGCGCTAATGCAATGAGAACAAGCCCGCCGATGAAGGCTTTGGCTTCCCACGGCAGGCGGATCGGCACGGCGTCTGCGGATTTGAGGGACTGGGCATGAGAAGCGGCATCGGCAAGCTGCAAGCGGCGCAGTGTCGCGGCTTCGGGGTCACTCGCTTGGGGGGAACGCTCGAACTCCAGCGCCGAAGAAAGGCGCTCTTTCAGGCCGAGACGGGCTTCGGCAAGACGGGCGGCGTCCATCTGCGAGATTGGGTGCAGAAAGGTCGTGACGGTGCCGGCAAGAATGCCGAGCAGGATTGGAAGAGGAATAGCAGCTTCCAGCGGCAGCCAGTCAGGCAGCACGTCAAAATGCGCCAGCACGACGGCGACCAGCGCCGGAGCAGTCCCCACGAGGGCGCCCCGTGATGCATGGCGCACCCAGCGGGCGAGGCGCAGGCGCGACGTGATTTGCGCCAGCGCCCCGGAAATCGCACTCGGCCCGGCTAAGGACGTTTTCGTTGTGACGGCCATCGGAGTTCTCCCTGCCGTTATTATACGCGATTCCAGCCCATGATTGCGCTAGGGATTACGCAGGTGGATCGGGACGGCGGGCAGAGATGCGGAAGGCAGGGGGATTTGCTGGTTGAGATGGGCTGCCGGAGCGAGATCAATATCCCAGGTTTTCGGAGCGACGCCGAGTCCCGCAAACGGCTGAAACGTGATAGTGTGCTTCCCTGTGGCGAGTTCTGCCCACTGCCCCAGCGCAAGCGCGGGCGACGGCTGACCGTCCACTTTGATCCAAAGCGACGAGGCTTGAACGAGCGCCGCTTTTTGCAGCGGCGCTTGTTCGGCCAGCGCGATCCAGCCGGAGACCGTGTACCAGCCCACGCGGGTTGTCGCCGGCGGCGAGGTTTCCAAAGCGGGCGTGGCGGCTAGTACCGGCGACGTGACAGTCGAAATGGCATCCACAATGGCGGGTGGGCTGGTGACGCCGCTGGGAATTGCCGGCAGCAGGCTGGACAGGAGGCGCGGGACAGGTTTGTGTTCGGCGACCCGCACCGGCAGCAGCGCGGCTTTAAGCGGATGAAGCGGCGCAGGAATAATGCGCCCTGCGGCGACTGATCGGGGCTTGAAGGCAGCGGCAAGTTGTTTCGGCTTTGTCCGCGCAGGCGGACGCGCGGCGACTTTGATGCGTTTCGGCTTCGGCATTTGCGCGATCTGCCGGGGTTTTGCGGCAAGCGTTACCGGCGTCTTGAGCGAGGACATCAGCGGTGCTTGGACAGTCGGCTGCCTCGGCATCACGGCGGCTGTTTTAACCGGCGGTTTCGGCAGCGCTGCGGCGGGCAGCGGGATGGCCCGGCGCGTTTGCGCCGTCACAACCGGCATGGTGGAGGCGGGCGGCGTGTGTGCGCTTTCTTTCCAGAGGACGAACCCGGCAACCAGCAGCGCGGCGCTGGCAAAAGCGCCGGCCATCGCGCCGGTGCGGCGGGCCGATGCCTCCGCGATAATCTGCTGCGGCTCGGCAGCGGCGGTGACGGCGGCGCGGAGGGCAGCGGCAAGCTGTCCGGCGGACTCATAGCGGTCAGCGGGGGCTTTGGCAAGGCCGCGCAGAACGGCGGCTTCCATCGCGGGCGTGAGATCCGAGCGGTGCAGGCGGAGCGGCGGCGGCTCGGCGAACACCTGCCGGTGCATGACCGAAAGCTGGGCCTGGGTGGAGTTGTCGGCGGCGCGGAACGGCGGCGTCCCGGTCAGCACGAAGTAGGTAACGGCGGCGAGGGAGTACACATCGCTGCGGGTGTCTACTGCCCCGTTGCCGTGGACCTGTTCGGGGCTGGCATACTCGATCGTGCCGAGGATGTCGCCCATAACGGTCAGCGGCAGATCGTCGTCAATCCGGGCGACCCCGAAGTCGGTCAGCTTGGCCGGGCCGCGCTTCGGCATCAGAATGTTAGATGGCTTAACATCTCGGTGGACAACCCCAATGCCGTGGATGCAGTCCAGCGCCTCCGCGATTTCTTCGACGATCCGGGCGGCGCGAGCCGGCGGCAAAAAGCCGCCCTCGGAAACAAGCACGGCCAGCGTCGGACCGGAGATATACTCCATGACGAGCGCGGCAGGGTCGTTCTTTGCCGGGTCACCGGAATGGTACAAGTAGAGGGAGACGATGCTCGGATGGCGCAGGCGCTGCATGACCGCCGCTTCGCGGCCAAAGCGGCTTAAAACCACGGGGTCTTCGGTCGCCCGCTGCACCTTGACAATTACTTCACGCCGGTGCGTCCGGTCCCAGCCTCGGTACAGCACTGACAGCGGGCCGCGACTGAGCGGCGGATGGCGCAGGGTAATCCCCGGAAGAAACGGCACCATCTCGCTGCTGCTGCCCTCGGCGCCTGGATTGGAATTCACGACTGCTATGAGCGGACCTGCTTTCACACTAAGCGTTCACCGAAGCGGCGCTAACGAGTTTCCGAAAATTGGGTCTCCGAAAATTGGTCCGAAAAGACCGGAAGGGAGGCGGCTGCCCGGCGCTCGGCCAGCGTCCGGCAGACCAGGACCAGCAGGAACGGCAGGTCGCGCACGAAATACCGCCGCCACAGGCGGGTCGGCTCCTGCAAAAATCGGTAAGCCCATTCCAGCCCGGCATCCTGCATCCAGACCGGCGCACGGCGCACGAGGCCCGATGCCATCTCAAACGAGCCGCCAACCCCGATGGAGACGGGGACACTTAACAAGTCTTTGTTCGCCGCGATCCATTTCTCCTGCTTGGGAGCGCCGAAACCGACAAAAAGAATGTCGGCCTCGGACGCCTGCACTTTTTCGCGGATGCGGACCTGCTCGGCTTCAGTAGCGAATACGTCACGCGGCGGGCAGTAAGTTCCGCAGATGACCGCTGCCGGATAGCGGCGCAGGACGGCTTCTTTTGCCGCGTCCGCCGCCCCTTCCGCCCCGCCGAGAAAAAAAAGGCGCAGGCCGGTCACGGACGACGCCCGTGCCAGCTCCCAGAACAAGTCGCTGCCGGTGACACGCTCGCGCAGCGGCTCTCCGCCCGCAAGCTGAGACAGCAGCACGACAGGCTTGCCGTCGGCGAGCGTCAAATCCGAGCCTGCGTAGATCGCCCGAAATTCCCGGTCGCGCTCCAAAGTCACCAGATGGTCCAGGTTGCCGGTGCATACATAGCGCGGCCGTTCGGTCTTTTGGGCCATCTGCACGATGCAGGTGACGGCTTCTTCCATGATGACGTTATGAAACTCTGTGCCGGCGACAGAAACTTGAGTGAACACGAGCTTAACTTTCTGCCTGGCGGGCGGGCGGCAGCAGACGGGGCTGGAGCCTGTTCCACATGGCCGAAGCGAATTGCAGCAGGGCTGCGTGACCTTGCGCGTCTCCGCGCGGGTCGGAAGAAATCGGGCGCGTGAAGCGCAAAAAATAAACCGGCGTACCGCGCTGTCCGAGCAGTGCGCTCCACAGCATGGCGGCGCGGATTTGGGTCGCTTCATTGACGACCCGACCATTGACTAGGTAAAGATAGACAATATCGAACCCGCTCTTGTTTGCCGCATCCATCGCCCGGCAGGTGCGGGCATCGGTGCGTGTCCCCGGAAGCGGTTCGGAGTGATCGCTGCCGACAGACATCCCCGCCCCGATGAGGCACGAGCGCGGGTCGTGGAGGGCGCTGCGGTCCGTCCCCCCAATCAAAACAAAGTTGACGGCGTCCCCGCCATTCCCAATCGGCTGATACGTCCGCGATGTCAGGGTCGCTGACGACAGCGCGGCCTGCACGTCCGCCGGAACAGCATCGTCCGATCCCGCTGCATAGCCGCCGACACTGCGCGGGATGTCCGCGCTGCCGAGGCCGGCAAACCGAGCCGGAGGCGCAGGGTTCCACACCCGCGAGACCAGCAGGGCCGCGCCGACACACAGCGCTAGAAAATAGCCCATCCGGCAAACGTGCGGCATCCCATTCCTTTCGCGAGGGCGAACAAAGCCGTAAAACCCAGCGCGAGCGTGATCATCCCGCTCCAATCGTGGAACACATGGGCCGCCGGTGTCCCGACACATTCGCCGACCACGCCGATTAAAGCAATGCGGACGCTGTTGACCGCCAAAGAGAGCGGCAGGCTGAACGCAAACAGAAGCAGCCGTTTCGCTCTCGTGCCGTCCACGAGAAATGCAAACGCCGCGCTGAACGTCAGCAGCGCGAGCAGCAGCTTGAAGCCTGAACACGGCACGTCCACAAAGAGCGCGTAATCCTCCATTTGGATGACGTTGCCCGTCAGCGTCGTCCCGAAGCCTGCGCTATGCAGGAGCTTATCGGCCAGCACGGTAGACAGCATTTGCACCCGCTGAGTCGCATCGTTCAAGACTGGGCCGGGCAGCGGCGCCAGCAGCCACAAAAAGCCGAGCGGGAACCAAGCCGCCCGCACAAACGCCGTCCCCAATGCCAGCCAGATGCTCGCGGTGAGAGCCAGCAGAAGCCCCATGGACTCCAGCGCTTCGGCTTCAATTTTTTCGGCAAAAACCAGCAGCGTCAGTCCGGGCAGCAGCAGGCCGACAGCTTGAACCGCCGGCTTCTTGATCACTGCCGCCAAAGTGTCTCGCTTGTGCCATAGCATCAAGGCCGCGATAAACGGGATCAGCGGCGCATGGCCGTAATACGACTCCGGCTTCGTGTATTCGTAAGCCCAGAACCGAAGCACGGGCCACGCCAGCACAAGGAGCAGAACTGCCGCCAGAGCAAACGGCGCTTTCACCGCTGAGTTCCGAAGGCTTCTCTTGAACACTATCTTAATCTTCGGCGAAATCCACTGCGATTATAGCGCGAAATATACTGGGTTCCGGTCTTGAACGTCAAAAACTTGAAAGAGAAAGCGGCGGGCTGCCAAAACAACGCCGCCGCTGGGTGATGTCAAGAGTGCAATACGGGCGCGGCCTTAAGCAGTGATGCTTGCGGCTTTGCGCTTTTTGCGGACGGCGAGGGCCAGAAGGCCGAGGCCGCCGAAGAGAAACGGGACCACCGTTGCCGGCTCCGGGACTGCGGCCGGAGCATTGGAGGCCTGAAAGACTCCGGTTCCGCCTGCCGTAAACCCGTTAAAGTAGCCGCCGCTTACTCCAAGTGCAGGAACCGCGCTTGCCATAGAGATATTAAACGCACCCGGATTATATAAGCCGGACTGCGTAAAGTAGGTCCCGCCTGTGTAGGTGACGTTTGTCAGCGTGTTCCTGAGCGTCGGCGTAAAGGAACCAATCGTTCCATCCAGAAGATTGCCACCATCAAACATGCCGGAGAGAAGGTTGACTCCGCCGGCCGTGACGCTGAACGTGCCCCCGGATAATGCCTGGCTGTAGCTGGACGGCCCGCCGGTTACGGTCCCGACGTTGTTCAGCCCTGTGAAGACCACAGTGGCCGGGGCGTTCGTCGTGAAGGTGGAAGGGAACGATGCAATGAACTGCGCCCCCGGAGTGATACTGAAGCCGCCTGTCACGCCCGGCGTGTAGGTGAAGACGCTGCTGATGCCGGCTCCCGCTCCGGTGATGGAAGCGAAGGTAACAGGCTGTCCCGACTGAGCCTGGGACGGCGCGGCGGCGAAAGCGGTTCCCGCCGCGATCAGCAGGACGATGGTAGATCTGCTTAAGTTGATCATAGTTGTTCACCCCCTATTCCGGTCAGATTGGTCGGACGAAAAAATAAGTAGATAAGCGCTGAGTTCAGTATAGCGCAAAAAACGCGAAAAGCTACCAAATCTTAAAGCGTGGACGCCGTTTTTTTTCCACTGTTTGTGTCTGCCGGATACTGCTCGATGCCGGCAAAGTATGCGGCGTACTTATCGGAGTTGAATTCAGGCTTGGCATTTCGGTAGAGCCGCGCCATTTCTTCCGGCTGGGATGGGGCCAATGCGAGACGCGCGGCACGCTCGACGGCGCCGCGCACATCGGAAAACGGCGGGACGACGCCCGGACGGCGCTGGCTGACCCGGAAAGTCAGAAAATAAGTGTCCGCCTGGAATGTTTTGACGGCCCCGACTTTAGCCGACTGCGCCCATGCGCTGGTCTGCTGCTTGACGAGTGGCGGCAGAGTCGCAAGGTCCGGGTTGTAGCCGCCGATGCCGACGACGCGCAGGCCCGGCTGGCGGGCGATGACGTCCGGCGGGTCGTTCTGGCGCAGCAGGTCGGCGGCGGTCGCGGCGGCGACGCTGTTCTGCGTCACCACTGTTGTCGTCAGCGTCTGCTGCGGCAGAGCAAAGTCCGCCTTGTGCTGGGCGTAGTAACCCGCAATCTGGGCAGGCGACAGCGCGACATCCTGGATCCGCAGATTTTCGAGCGCCATGTTTGTCGAGAGGTCCTGCTTGAACCCGGCCATCTTGACCGGGTCACGGCTGTATGGGGCCAGCACCTGGGGCGCCTGCCGGGCCAGTGCCTGCATCCGGTCTTCTACATCGCCGTCCGTCGGCAGCACCCCGGCATGGGTCGCAGCCTGAGTCACAAGCGCCGTGAACACAAGCTTCGTCAGCACCGCCTGCCCGTCGTCATGCTCGAGCTGGTCCTGAAACTGCTTTTTCGTGACCGCCGTGCCGCCAACCGTGACAATCGGCCGGCTCGACGAGTACCGAAAAAACAAGAGAATATTGACAAGAACTGAGACAGTGGCAATCACCGCCAAAACACGAACTGTATAAGATTTCATACCAATAGCGATCCCAACATTTACTACTGCAAAATTCATGCCAACTGTGGGGCAAACAACATTAAAAGTTTTATTCGTAGCGTGACGCACATAATATCAGCAAGCGACGGCAGCGGCGATACGCTGCGCCCACAAATCCAAAGTCGCATTTTTCTCTATCCAGAGCCGGGCATTCCGGCCCAAGCGCTCCCGCAGGACCGCATCACCGCGCAGGCGGGCAATCGCGTCCCGCCAACCCGCAGCGTCTCCGGGGGCAACCGAGAGGCCGTTTTCTCCGTCTACAATCACATCGGTCTGCCCGATTGTCCGCGTCGCAATAACAGCTTTGCCCATTGCCATTGCTTCTAAAATCGTCGTGACTCCTGCTTGAAAATCGGTTTCTTTCAGCGGCACGACGACAAACGCTGATTCAGCATAGAGACGCCTCAGTTCGTGGTACGAGTACCGGCGGGCGTCTACATTCGGCGGCAGGGTCCGATTGGTCGTTTCGTTCTCATGCTTGGACCACGGCGACGCCGCCGCCAGCTTGACTTCGAGATCGGGCATGGCGCTGACCGCATCAATCAGTGTCGGATAATCGCGCCATTCCAGCCCCGCCGCGCAGATTTGATTGGGGTTCACGTCATTCCCCGCCAAATCATTGGCCGCCAAAGGCCGGTAAAAGTCGGCGTCGGCGTGGAACGGGATCAGCGCGAGCTTCTTCGGCGCAATCCCTAGCTGGCTGACGGCCCATTTCTGCTGCGCCTCAGCGTACAAGAAGATTGTGTCCATGCGCCGCTGCACGTTCAGCTTGGTAAAAAAGAACTGCTTTTTGCCTGTAGACAACCGGTGGCCGATGGTGACGTGGCGCGGCGGGTTTGAGACGCCGCCGAGCAGCAGGGCCAGCGGAATGCCGACATTCTCGCCGTTCGTGAAAATCGTCTGATACTCCCGGCGGCGCTGGAACCCCATGAAGGCCAGCGCGGCATCGGGGCCGCCGGTTTTACCTGCCAGACGCACGCCCCCCGACGTGTCGGCCTGCGCGGCGGCGTAGTCCAGCAGGTCCACCGTCATGCCGTGGCGCCCCCGCAGGACGCGGGCGAGCGCGTAGTAGTCCATAACCGGATGTGTACCCACGGCGACTTCGGCGTCAATGCCGGTCTTGAGGACGCTGGGAATGAGAAGTAAAGCTTTTTTCACGGTTGGCTCACAAGACGAGGGAGTGAACTCCCTCGCTGAAAGGCGTTCGGAAACGCCGCCTGCCTTCCAGGTCTGCCAGTGCAGTCCAGGGGACGGAAGAGCAGAATAAGAGGGGTCTGTATTGCGTCCCCTGGACGCGCGGGCGAAGCCCTTCCAGTGCGGATGTTCACGTCCGCGTGTATCTCCCCTGCACGACCTCGATGAGCCGCCCGTAGTTTGCCTGGGCGCAGAAGCGCTCCGCCCCAACGGCGGCGGCCTGCGCGGACAGGCGGGACAGTCCCGCGCGGTCGGCAGCGAGGGCCAGCAGGGCGTCCGCGAGGGCCGCCGGGTCATCCGGCGGGACGATCCAGCCGGTCTCGCCGTGGGTGACGGCTTCCGGCAGGGCGCCGACCGAGGTAGTAATTACGGGCAGGCCCGATGTCAAGGCTTCCATGACCGCCAGCGGCAGGCAGTCGCCGCGCGTCGGGAAAACAAACAAGTCGGCGTCTGAATAAAGCTGAAGCAAAGCGTCGGAGTTCGGCTGAACATCATGCCGGATTGTTAGATTTGGGAGATTATTCCCAATATGCGGGGTTTTCGTCACAACCGTAAGCTTTGCCAGTCCCGGCGGCAGGCGGCGGAAGGCTTCCAGAAGCGTGTCGCCGCCTTTGCGGAGAAAGTCGCCGCCGACAAACAGCAGCTTCAATGGTCCCGCAGAACGAGGCGGACGCTCGCGCCGCCATAGTTCCGTATCGATGCCCGGCGGGATGACCGTGATCTTGTCGGGCGCGACCCCGTAGTCGGCCACCAGCGAGGCTTTAGCCCACTCCGACCAGGTCACAAGACGGCGAGCTGCACCGAACGCCCGCCGGTTCAGCCGCTTTTTGATTGCTTCCAGCCGTGCATTCGTGCTGGGAACGTGGCCGTAGAACGCGCCGAGCGCATCATATTGAAGGGGAGTGGCGTCCAAAGAAATCACCGACGGCACCTGCCGCATTAGGCCGGCGGCGAACAGCGACGTCACCTGCGTGTGATACAGCGCCCCATCCAAGCGGTTGACCGAGCGGCGCAATCCGAGCCACGCGCCGAGCGAGGCGCGGACGGACCAGTTCGAGCGCACCCCCGGCAGGCGGGACCACGCCCCGGCCATGCCGTCATACGGCAGGTCCACATACTCCGGCGTGATGCCGGGGTGCCGGGTCATCTCCCGCTTCAAGTTCTGTGCGTGCGTCGTGTGGCCGAGCGAGTATTCCAAAGCAAAACCGAGTCGCATTCTTCCGCCTTCCTGACTTCCCTGCCTTCATCGCGTCCGGGACACGGTGTTTGTGTTCCACTCTTGTATTTTTCTATTGGCTAGTTGGCGCGGGAAGTTAAGAGCCGGCAGCCGGAGGAACGGAAAGCGAAAGGAGGCGGTCGCGGAGGGCGCAGTAGATCAGATGGCCGATGACGATGTGAGCATCTTCCACCATCTGCATGTTGTGCTTCGGCACGACGATTCTATGTCGGGCAAGACTCGCCAGCCTGCCGCCGTCGAACCCGCTCCAGCCGAGCGTGACTGCGCCGCAGGCGTGGGCGGCTTCGACCGCCGCGAGAATGTTCGGCGAGTTGCCGCTGCCGCTGACCGCGACTAGCAGGTCGCCGGGCCGGAGCCAGGTCCGGGCCTGCCCCGCAAACACTTCGGCGTACTCGGTGTCGTTGCCCCACGCCGTCAGAAGCGGCACGGAGTCTACCAGCGACAGGCACTCCCAGGGCAGGCCGCCGTACAGGAACATGTTCTTCTGGAAGTCAGCAGGCAGGTGGCTTGCCGTCGCCGCCGAGCCGCCGTTGCCGCAAAAGACCACCCGCCGCCGGTTCTGATAATTCTCCCAAAACAGATCAATGGCATTGTCAATGTCTGCCGTGGGAAGCGCCAGCAACAGCGCCGCCATCTCCGTCAAGTAACCGTGCGTCTTTAAACCTTCGTGCGTGTTTGCCATTTCGGCTAAGTATACTTGATTATCGGCGAAATTGAATACTCAGCCGTAGGAAAACTCACTCCGGCGCGAGCGCCGATTGGAACAAACCGGAACGCTATACGCAGTAATGCTTGCATACCCTTTCCTTGTTAAGGAGAGGGTGGCGGCTCGCCGCCGGGTGGGTTCTCCTACGGCAGCGCCGGAAACGCATTCAGCACTTCTTCCCCCATGTTGTCCCAATGGCGCTCGTCACTGAACGGCCGGTTATTGATCCAGTAGGCATCGTCCGGCGAGTAATTCAGCAGCTCTGGGCGGTCGTTGCCGGTGTGGTAGAGCTGGTGGACGAAGTAGACCTGGCAGTGGTCAAACGGCAGCGTGACCCCGGCGGGGAACACGGCGTCTTTGACGACCTGGCCTTGCTCCATAATGACGGCCCGGTTCTGCGACAAGTACAGGTCGAACTTGTGCCGCTTGTCCAGATCGCCCGACGTGCCGTTCCAGGGGATTTTGCACCAGGGGCCGGAGCGGGCGCAGATGCCGAAGGAGTCGGGGCCGACGCCGCTTTCCTGATGGGTCAAATGCACGATGTCGGAATACGCATCGGGCTGGACGCCGGGGAACACGCTCAGCGTGTGCTGGTTGTCCTGCACTTCCCAGCGGAACAGCCTGCCGCTCAGGGTCGGCCTGCGGCCCGCGAAGTCGGCGAACTTGCCGGGGTCCACCAGCGTGTCTCCGGCAGCCCCGACGAACACGTCGCACCACCGGCGGCCGTCCATATGCGGGTCCACTTCAAAGGTGACGTGCAGCACTTTGCCGCCGGAAATATCGGCAATGGCGTTCGGCATCATCACCAGTGAGGCATTATTGTTGTGCATCGGGACGCTTGAGCCGGGCGTGCCGCCGTCATAGAGCGTGTCCATAAAGTGATTGCCCATGAAGAAAATCTTCGTGTCTTTTAAATCGCCGCCGTAGTCGCGGATCGTCCACTTGGCATTGGCGAACTCGTCAAAGCACTGCGGGTCGCCGTAGAACGTGTTCGGCACGAGCGCCGGCAGCGGCTGCGGGACCAACGCCGGCTCATTGCGGAACGTATCAAAGAACGCCTGCGCCCCAGTCAGGCTGCGCGGCGAGAGCGAAACGGCGACCGGGGCGCAGCGGGCCAGCACCTGGGGGACATTCGACGGGTCCCCCTGGCCGTTGATGGCCTGGTGCATCCCGTCCATCTGCATCGCGCCCGGCCCGGCCATGCCGTCCATTGTCTGGAATGGGCCGAGCTTGTCTACGGCCTCGACGACAAGGTTTGCCCCAGCGACCGGGTCCAGCCCGTTCATTTCAATGCTGAGGCTGCCGCCGCTGTATTTGACGGTGCCGGGATGAGCCGTGTCATAAACGCGGTAGTCCAACGCGCCGGGAACAGCATCAAAGGAGATGACGGCACTGTCGTCGTTTGCGTCTACACCCGTCACCTGTACCAGACCGACGGCAGGCGTGGCCGGGCCGGACGGCATGGTGGCCGACACTGCCGCGCTGGGAGCGCTTTCGGCGGCCTGGGTCCAGGCGATGTTCGACGCGGTGACGGCGTAGGAATGCGTCTCGCCGGGCTGCACGCTCACGTCGTAAGCGTTCAGACCCCACAAGCCGGACAGCACCCGCTGACCGTCCCGATAAAGCGTGTAGGTATAATCGCTGCCTGCGCCATGCCACAACAGATGAATGCGCGGCTGGCCCGCGTTCCATTCGGGTACGGCAGACAGCGCGGTCGGCGAGGCCGGAGCGCCCGGCGTCCAGCCCGGCGCCTGGCTGGGGCTGAAGGCGCCCTGCGCGGCGGCGAGGGCCGACGGCAGGCTCTCGGTGCCCATCGGGTCCACCGCCGTGACAGTGTAAGTCATGCCATTTTCCCAGGCCGGCAGCGGCAGCGTATACGAAGCGCTGGAAACGCTCGCCACCAGCGTTGAATACTGGTAGACGTTGTATGAGGCCACGCCGGGAACCGGCGACCAGGAAAGCCCATCGGTCGGCCCGCCCGACCAGAGGCCGGACACGCATAAGTTGACCGGTGCCCCAAATGCCGCACTCGCCGCAGGCGGGTTTGGGGCAGTCGCGGAAACCGGGGCCGAGCGGACGCCTTCCCCGCCGGGTCCGGTTGCGGACACCGCATACAAGTAAGTTTGACCGCTGGTGACGCTCATGTCGGTCCAGCCGGTCTGTGCCGAGCTGAAGAGCTTCACGCCGCCTCGGTAAACTGTGTAGGCATCCGCGCCGGGGACTGCGTTCCAGGCCAGCACGACATGGGCCATTGCCATGCCGCCGCAGGCAGGGCAGCTTGCGGCCCACTGCGGGGTGGCAGTCAATCCCGCCGGGGCGGGCGGCGCAGGCGGCAGGACGGGCGGCAGGCCCGTAATGACGATTTTGTCCAGATAAAACGGCGCAAGCGTGGTGGCTGTGTTGTTTTGGACCCATAAGCCGTCCATGTCGAGGGCCGCGCCGACGCCGAGGCGCGGCAGGGTGATCCGTACCTGCTGCCAGCCCGCCTTCAGCGGCAGAAGCGGCACGGCGGCCTGTGGGACGCCGCTGCGGAGCGCTTTGACGGCCAGCGCCTGTCCGCCGGTCGCGCCGCCGTTGATCCAAAACGAGACCGTCGCGGCGGGCGAGGTGCGGAACGGCGCATGGTGCAGGTAAACCCCCTGCCACGGCCCTGCCTGGGCTTTAATGGACGTGGCGGACAAGGCCGGAGCGGGGTTGGTGAGGCTGTCGTTCCCCCACCCCCAGTATTGCCAGCCGTTTTGCAGCGACCCGGCGTAGATGGTCTGACCGGCAGCCGGCGGCGGCACAGCGGCAAGGGAGCGGCTTCCGGCGGCCCAAGCCAGCATAGCAAGCACAAAAAGCTTCAAGACAAAGCGCGTCGGGAGCAGAGAGGACTTCATTTCTGGTTTCCCTTATCAATAAACAGCCCGAAGGCTGGTGTGAACAGTGTAGGACGGCAGACGAGATGCCGGCTGTTTTATGTTCGGGGAAACTGGAAAGCGGCGTCAGAGGGAAAACACAAGGAACGAGGAAGAAGCGGGAAAAACCCGTATTGGCACGGGGATGAAGGCAAGGGAGAAGAAGGGCGAACACTCAATAGGAAGGGCGAACACAAGGTTCGCCCTTTCTATTCTTCTTCCAGCGCTTTGTGCCAGGTGCGCTCGGCGGTGAAGCCTAACAGCTCACGGGCGGGAACCAGGTCAAAGAAGGTTAGGCCGGTCAGGCGCGGCAAGTCGGGCATTAGCTGCGGCAGGTGACGCTCAGCAAGGGCTGAGGCCGTGCTGTTTACGGCGAAGTCGTCGGCCATCGTATAAAAGATGTGGTGGCCGGTGAGGTCAGTTTCCAGCGCCAGTCGGAACGCGCGAGCCTGATCCAGGACATCAATATAGGACCAGAACGACGAGTCGTAATGGTCTCCGTTCCGTCCGGGGAACTGCCGGAGCCAGCCTCGCTCTTTGGCGTGGTCTAGATCCATGACATACGGCGGGCGGATGACAATCGTGGTCATGCTGCACAGCCGGGTCATAGCGGCGGCGCTTTCCTCGTTCATCAGCTTGGACAGGCCATACACGTCTTGCGGGCGGCGTGGATGAGCGGTGTCTATCGGCAGATAGTCGGGCAGGCAGGGATGGGTTGGAAACGAAAAGCCCAGCGCCCCAATACTGCTGGTCAGAACGACTTTTCCAATCTCCTCGGCGCGGGCCGCTTCCAGAACATTCTGCGTGCCGAGGACGTTGAGCCGTAGAACTTCATCGGGCGGCACCGAATGCGGCTGCGGGATCGCCCCGATATGCGCCACGGCGTCGCAGTCGCGCACGGCGTTCAGCATCGCAAGCGCGTCGGTCAAGTCGGCATACACCACGTCCGCCGCCACACGGACTTCCGGGGAAACCGGCCGCCGGTCCGTCGCCCGGACGCTGTGGCCGTGTTTCACAAGTTCCTGCACGACCTTCGTTCCAATTTTTCCTGCCGCGCCTGTCACAAGTATTTGCAAACGTCGTTTTCTTTCTGTACAATGTCCCCTCGGGCCCCATTATTGGGGGAGCATGATGAGCTGGCTCCGACTCCCCCATTATTGGGGGCGGAGGGGGGGGAGTTCTATTAATCACGCAAACAGCATTCGGATGAGCCGTGTGCCGTCGTCAATCTGGGTTTTGGCTTCCGTGACAGCCCGCTCGTCAAAGGGGAAATGGGACGCTGTGTGCGGGTTCTCAGAATCGTACAAGAGGAACGGTACGGGGCCTTCCTCGTGCGTTCTGAGCGAGATCGGAGTCTTATGGTCCGGCACGATCACCAGCCGGTACGGGCCGCGCTTTGTCATGCCTTCCCGCAGTGTCGCCAGCAGCTTCTTGTCGGTGTCTTCAATCGCCTGCATTTTGTGGTCTAAATTGCCTTCGTGGCCGGATTCGTCGGGCGCTTCCACATGAATATACACAAAGTCTAAGTTATCCAAAGCCGCCAGGGCATAATTTGCTTTTGCCGCGTAGTCCGTGTCAATGTACCCGGTTGCGCCGGGAACATCAATAACACGGAGGCCGGTCGCGCGGCCTAGGCCCCGAACGACATCCACGGCGCTAATCACGCCGCCGACTTTGCCATAGGTTTGCAGGAAGTTCGGCAGGCTTGGCGCGTAGCCCTGCCCCCAAAGCCAGACCATGTTTCCCGGCTCTTTCCCCTCTTCCCGGCGCTTGATGTTGACGGGGTGCGCGTCCAAAAGCTCCAGCGAGTCGTACATAAGCTGACGCAGCCGCTCCGCCCCTGCCCCTTCCGGCCAGTGTCCCGCCAGCGGCTGTCCGACGAAGTCATGCGGCGGGATGGTTTGAAGGTCTATCGAGCCGCCTTTTTCCGCCATGATGTGCCGGTACTGGACGCCGGGAAAGAACCGACGCTTGTCGGTGCCGAGCTTTTGGTTCAGCAGCTCAATCAGTGGCCGCGCTTCCTCGGTCGAGATATGCCCAGCCGAGTTGTCAAACAGCGTCGTCCCGTCCGATGATACTAAAGAGCAGCGGTAGGCCACGTCGCCGGTATCCAGCGGGACGCCCATCGCCACCGCTTCAATCGGCCCCCGCCCGGTATAGTAGCGGCGCGGGTCGTAGCCCAGCAGGTCCATGTTCGCCACATCGGAACCGGGGTACATCCCCGGCGGCACCGTCAGTACGCTCCCGACCAGCGACATTTCCGCCAGCGCATCAAAGTTCGGCGTCTTGGCCGCCATCATCGGCGTCTGCCCGTCCAGTTCCGCCATCGGCAAGTCCGCCATCCCGTCGGGAATGAGCATTATGTATTTCATGGGTTATTTCTTTCGCTTGTCATCACGGGAGCGGGAGGCCAAACCCCTTCCGGCTGCTCTTGAGTGACTTCGGGTTTAACCGCTGCCTTCTCAGTGAAAACGCGATACCAGCAGTATCCGACAAACGCAAACACGGACAAGACCGACATGGCACAAACTGTCCAGCCCTTCTGCGTGTTGAAATGCGTGTAGGTAATAGAGATCGTGAACGCGCTGCACACGCTAATAAACAGCGTCAAGATCAAAATGGCAAGGACAGACATGATCTGCGGAAGATGGGTCGGATGGGCTTTTTCGCTGCTCATCATTGTGTCATGTCCTTAGCGCCACTTTCCGTCAATCTTTGTTGTCTTCTTCAACAGCGAAAAGCGGAGCCGGCGGCCAAACTCCTTCCGGCTGTTCCTGAGCGACGAAAGGCACAACAGGCCGCTTCTCAGTCGCAATACGATACCAGCAACAGCCGACAAAAAGCCAGACTGCAAGCAGGGTGACGCCGCAGACGGTCCAGCCTATTTGGGTGTTGAAATATTTCTGGACAACGTAAATGATGAACGCGCTGCATACGCCGACAAACACCGTCATCACAAGAACAACTATGACAGAAACAATCTGCGGCATACGCATCGATTGCGTATAAACAGCAACGTAAACGGCTAATCCTTGCTCAACTTGGCGATGACGCTTGAGGAGCGCAGGAAGGGTGATAAACTGCATCAGTGCCGTTAGGCCGAACACTCCTGCTCCGATCTTGTGTCTATCAATAAGGGCTGCAATGCTGAGGGCAAAAAGCACAAAACCAACAGCAAGCTGTGCAACTACAGCATTACGGCTTTCGTTCAGCGTCAACCGATGCGTTTTTAACAGCTTCTCTGGCTCCGAAACATTCATCGCAGCAGCTCTCCGCCTGTCAAGCGCTGGTAAGCATCAAGATATTTAGCGGCAGTCTTTTCGGCAATCTCGGCGGGCAGCTCTGGGCCGGGGTCCATTTTTCCCCAATCCAGCGTTTCCAAGTAGTCGCGGACAAACTGCTTATCAAACGATGCCTGGGCTTTGCCGGGCTTGTAGGAAGACGCTTCCCAGAAGCGCGACGAGTCGGGGGTGAGCGCTTCGTCAATGAGGATAATTTGGCCGTTGAGCATACCGAACTCGAACTTGGTATCGGCAATAATGATGCCGTGTTCGGCGCCATAATCGCGGGCAGAGGAATAAAGAGCGATGCTGATTTCAGAGAGCTTGGCGGCGGTGTCTGCGCCGACGATCTCGGCGGCTTCCGAAAACGAAACATTGACATCGTGGCCGGAATGGGCTTTGGCGGCGGGCGTGAATAGCGGCGTCGGGAACGGGTCGCCCTGGCGCAGACCGATGGGGACGGGAATGCCGTACAGGACGACTTCGCCGCCGTGGCTGAACATCGTTTGATAATCCCTCCAGGCCGAGCCGTCGAGGTAGCCGCGCACGACGCATTCGAGCGGCAGGGCGGAACACTTGCGGACAAGCTGGGTGCGGCCTTCCAGCATCGAAATCAAATTAGGCGTGACGGTGACGCCCGCCGAGTGCAGGCGCTCGCCGATGACGTCCATGTCGCCGGATATGAAGTGGTTCGGGACAATGCCGGCGGTCTTCTCAAACCAGAACTCGGAAAGCGCGGTCAGAACGCGGCCTTTGCCGGGAATGCCGGTCGGCAGGATGACATCAAACGCGGAAATGCGGTCAGTGGCGACCACTAAAAGCGTGTCGCCGAGGTCGTACACATCGCGCACTTTGCCTTGAATAAACTTGGGCAGGCCCGGAATGTCGGTCGTTAGCAGGGCAGGCAGAGAAGAAGCTTGGCTCATGGGGTGTATTATACCCGCTCGCAGAAGCAGACAAAGATAGGAGGGCGAACACAAGGTTCGCCCCTACGGATCTAATCGGAATGCAGGGCGCGAACCTTGTGTTCGCCCTTCCTCTTGGTGTTCACCTACGGCACAACCTTGCCCAAAATCTGACGGGCGCGAATCGGACCGATGTGCCGGCTGTCGTCAGACTCGATGAGGTTGTCGCCGAGGACATAAATGTCCCGGTCGGCGGACGGTGCGGGGGTGCGGCCTGATGCGACGCGGGCGTAGTAGTCGCTGAACAGCAGCGCAAGCGGGATTTTGCGGCTGCCGTTGATCGTGATCCAGTCGGCATTGGGGGCGGCGCGGGCGTACTGCGGGCCGATAAACGCGATGCGCTTGATCAGCTCATCACCATTGGTGTCGCGGAAAATGATCACGGTGCCGGGTATGAGGCGCGAGCGCGGGACGGAGGTCCAAACCAAGACCGTGTTGCCGTCTTCATAGGTCGGGGACATGGACGGCCCCGTGACGCGGCCCTGGCGAACATTCAGACGCAGAACCAGGGCCAGAAGGATCAAAAGGCCAAAGGCCCAGTAGGTCTGAGGCCGCAGGCGCAGAGTGCGGAGAGACATAGGCTAAAAGCCCAGCGCCCTAACCACGGCAGCGAGGTCGGCGGGGACAGTTGGAGGGTGCGGGACGGTCTTGATCGCCCGGTCGGGGTCTTTGAGGCCGTGGCCGGTCAGCGTCACGGCGACAGTCGCGCCGTTGTAGTCCCGGAAGTAGCCCGCGTCATACAGCTTTTTGAGGCCGGCGACCGGGGCGGCGCAGGCCGGTTCGGTGAAAACGCCTTCAAGTGCCGGCAAGAGATGGTAAGCGGCTAAAATCTCATCGTCGGTGACTTTGTCAATGACGCCGTGCGACTCATCACGGGCGGCTAGTGCGTGCTGCCACGATGCCGGGTTGCCGATGCGAATAGCAGTAGCGATGGTATGCGGGTTGAGGACGGGAGCGCCGTCTACAATGGGCGCGGCCCCGGCGGCTTGGAAGCCGAGCATTCGGGGCAGTTTTTGGGAGCGGCCGGCGGCCTGGTATTCTTTGTAGCCTTTCCAGTAGGCCGTGATGTTGCCGGCGTTGCCGACCGGCAGAGCATGAAAATCGGGGGCGTCACCGAGCGCGTCGCACACTTCAAACGCGCCGGTCTTCTGGCCTTCGATCCGGTTTGGGTTGATATGGTTGACGAGCGTGATAGGGTACAGGCCGCAGATCTCGCGGGTCAGCCGCAGCGCGTCGTCAAACGTGCCTTCAATCGCCAAAACTTTTGCGCCGTGGATCAGCGCCTGGGACAGCTTGCCGAGCGCGACATCCGTGTTCGGGAGCAGCACGACGCAGTCCAGTCCCGCTCGCGCGGCATAGGCCGCCGCCGCCGCGCTTGTGTTGCCGGTGGACGCGCACATGATCGCCCGTGCGCCGTCTTCCACGGCTTTCGTCACGGCCATTGTCATGCCCCGGTCTTTGAACGAGCCGGTCGGGTTCATGCCCTCAAACTTGAGGAGCAGGTTCAGACCCGGCGTGATCGCCGCCGCAAGGCGCGGGGCGGGGATGAGCGGCGTGTCGCCCTCAAAGAGCGTCACCACCGGCGTCGAGGGCGACACCGGCAGGAACGCCCTGTACTGGTTGATAATTCCCTGTCGCATAATCACTGAATGAAGAACCCACCCCGGTGGGTTTCTACCGCGCTGCGGACAGCAGCCAGACGGTGACGGAGCGGCGTCCGACATCAGACGCTTCGCGGAAGGTCGTGTGACCGAGGTCTATCCGGTGGCCTTTGATCGCACCGCCGGTGTCGCCGGCCAGCGCGTAGCCGTAGCCTTCAATGTAGAGCTTCGAGCCGAGCGGGATGAGCCGGGGGTCTACGGCGACGACGCCGTAGCCGGCCCGCATGCCGTTGGCGCAGCGGCCCACGCTGCTGCCTTCGTAGGGCGAATAGCCGGTCGCAACCATGTGGAAACACTGCATTCGCTGGTACGCGCCGGAGCGCGACGGCAGGGCGCGGGCTTCCCGGACACGAATGCCTGCCAGCGTTTCCTGGTTCACCGGCGGGATTGTAACCCGGCTGGCGACCAGTGTCCGTGACTTCAGCGCGTCGTTGACGAACCGGGCGGTGTAAGTCTTGGTGAGGACGCCGGGGACGCCGTGCTTGCCGGCTTGGATCTGGCCCGGCGCGACAGCTCGGCTCATCTTGAAGACAGTCTTGAACGGAATCGGCTGGGTCTCGCTCTGCGTCTCGATCCGAACGTGTCGGATGACAATCTTGAGGCCGTTTGAGACCGGCACGGACAGCGCGGGCAGGATGCGGTCATCGGGACCGAGTGCGATTCGGGCGGCTTGTACCGCGTCGCCGACGGTGGCGGACGTGGTTTGAAGTGTCTGAGCGGGCCGGCTGCCGTCATAGATTACGATGGACAGCGGCTGGGGGGCCGTTCCAACCGCCGGATCCGGCAGCAGTGCCAGATCAGGAGCAGGAGTGACTTCCGCTAAGCTGGAAGACAGATGAGGCGGGGCGAGAACAGCCTTGTTCTTTAGTCCCGTGCTCTGCGCGGCGACCGCCGCAAACGGAGCGAGAAGGGCTGTCGCGGAAAACACGGACGCGACAGACACATAACAGAAACTGCGGGCCGTTTTCAATTGCAAATGGTCTCCTCCTACAGGTTGGGTTGCACGCACGAGAGTTGCGAAAGAAAATGATTTCTCGTGCGCCATGCCGGAACGCCTTTGGGCGAGCCGACCTTTGCTTCTTTTTTCGGGGCCGGGATAGTATAGCCGCTGTTGAAACCTCTGTCAAGGCACGTCTGCCCTTATACTTCTTTGTTGGCAGTCACTGCCACTAAAATCACCCAGTATTTGTGCGTAATTTCTTGACTTCGTGCTTGAATTGGGGTACAATTCAGGAAGACGAACAAACGTTTGATGAGCGGGATTTGGAATAAAGGAAGAGGCAAAAATGGACCGAGAAAAGGCATTAGAAACAGCACTGGCGCAAATTGACAAGCAGTTCGGCAAAGGTGCAATTATGCGCTTAGGACAGGCCGAAAAGCTGGTGACCGAAGCCATTTCCACAGGGTCGGTTGCGCTTGACATCGCTTTAGGAGTAGGCGGCATTCCAAAGGGCCGCATCACCGAAATCTACGGCCCGGAGTCGTCAGGCAAGACGACGCTCTCGCTGCATCTTGTGGCGGAAGCGCAGCGTTTAGGCGGCATCTGTGCATTTGTAGACGCCGAACACGCTTTGGATCCGGAGTACGCCAAGCGTCTCGGTGTTGACATCAACAGCCTTCTGGTTTCGCAGCCGTCTACGGGCGAGGAAGCACTGGAAATCACCGACGGCTTGGTTCGCTCCGGCGCGGTTGCGCTCATCGTTGTGGACTCAGTCGCCGCGCTGGTCCCGAAGGCCGAAATCGAAGGCGAGATGGGCGACAGCCACATGGGGTTGCAGGCCCGCATGATGTCGCAGGCCATGCGGAAGCTGTCCGGCAGCGTTTCCAAGACAAACACGATTATTATCTTCATCAACCAGCTCCGCGAGAAGATCGGCGTCATGTTCGGCAACCCGGAGACCCAGCCCGGCGGCAAAGCCCTGAAGTTTTATGCGTCAGTGCGTTTAGACATCCGCCGTGTCGAAACGCTGAAGCAAGGCACGGACATGGTCGGCAACCGAGTCAAAGTCAAGGTGGTCAAGAACAAAGTCGCCCCGCCCTTCCGCCAGGCTGAGTTCGACATCATGTTCGGTACCGGGATTTCCCGCTCAGGAGGAATTCTGGACATGGCTATTGAACTGGGCATCGCCAACAAGTCCGGCTCGTGGTTCACTTACGGCGACACACGCATCGGCCAGGGCCGCGAGAACGCAAAGACGTTTTTAGACGAGCATCCCGACGTGATGGCCGAGATGGAAGGCAAGGTCCGCGACATCGCCATCGGCATCCCGGAGAAGCTGCCGGCGTCGCTGGAAGCGGATGTGAGCGAGGAAGAAGCGGACTACGCACTGGCGTAGGAGTCCAGTCAGCAGAGTTATCGAGGGCGTCAGCGTTGCGAGGGCATTTACGCCTTCGCAACGCTGACGCCCCGTATCCAGATCGAATTGACAGTATCAACCACAAGTTTATGAGCATCTGACCTGGTTTAAGGAGAACAGCAGCAATGGCATTTGATTTCAAGCGGCACCTTATCAAAGTGCAGGGCGGCCGCACCTACCTTCCCGTTTCCGCCCGCATTGTCTGGTTCCGGCAGGAGCATCCCGATTGGAGCATCGAGACGGAAGCCGTCGAGATCAACCATGAAAAGCAGTACGCCATCTTCCGCGCCCGCATCTGCGACGGCGACGGCAAGCTGATGGCGACCGGAACAAAAAAGGAAGATGTCAAAGGCTTTGGTGACTACATTGAAAAGGCCGAAACCGGAGCGGTAGGCCGCGCACTCGCACTCTGCGGCTTCGGCACCCAGTTCTCGCCTGATTTGGATGAGTCCACGGCGGGCCGGTTTGCCGACAGTCCGCAGCCGATGGGTGGCGGACGCTTCGGGGGCGGGAACGGATATAGCGGTGGCAGCGGGGGCGGCGGCAGCCGCTACGGCGCACCGCCCACGCCAAACGGCGACGGCGCACGCTACAGCCCTTCGGCTCCCCCGCCGCGTGATGCGGCCCCGCCGCGAGAACAGCCTGCGCCCCGCGACAACGGCGATGCGCCGCGTGCCGAATCCGCCCGCCCGCAGCCGAGCCGTCCGTCTCCTGCCCCGGCAGTAGTAGACGAAGGCGAGGACGACTTTGAGGCGCTGATCGGCGGAAGTGCTTTGCTCGACGCCACTGAAGACGATCCTTTTGGTGATGACACGCCCGCTGAGCCGAGAGCGGTCGCGGCAAAACCCGCCGCTGCACCTGCCGCTTCCAGCCCATTAGGAACCCCGGCTTGCGTCAACTGTGGTAAGGCGCTGACCAAAGCACAAATGGAGTTGTCGGTCCGCAACTATGGCGAATCGTTCTGCCCTGGCTGCCAGCGCGACAAAACCCGGCGCCCGGCTCTCGCTGAACACAACTCATAAAAAAAGCCCGGCGCTGACAGCGCCGGGCTTTTTTGTGTCAGAGCCAATTCAGCGTGACGCAATCAGGGCATGATGCGAGGTGCGAACGATCTGGGCGATAACTTTCGGGTTGGTAACGGGAATTTGAAGGTGCTGGCCGGGCAGAAGCGGCGCAGAGCCAGGCAAGTGGTTAGCACGAGCAATCTGGTCCTCGCGCTGCAACAGATAGGTGCTGGGATCGCCATATCGAAGGGCAAGGCCAGCGAGAGTATCGCCGCGCTTGACAGTCTTTGCAATCACAACTGTCTGCGGCAATGCGGGAACAGCGTAGTTCCGCTGGATGGAGTGGGTAAGAGAAGCGGCGGCAGTGATAAGAAAATAGCCGCAGGCAGAAACGGCAGCCGCCGCCAAAAGCGCGTTTTCGGCGCGGGCGAGCGGACTACAGTGCGAACGGCGAGCGGTAGGAGACGAGTCTTCAGTCAGATCTTTCAGTACCAGCACGGGCCGTGAGCGAAGCGCTGCCGGGCGATCATTACACAAGTCGAGTGTCAGTGGAACCATGGTCAATTCTCCTCACAATGCATCTGTCAAAAACGAACAGCAAAGCAAACATTAGTTTGTATTGCTTGCAGTATACTCAACATATAGAGCGGTGTCAAGAAGATTTTGCCCATATAGAGAAAAAAACAAACAAAAGTTTGTGTAAGTTCCCGGCGGCTGTGGTATAATCCTCTCGAATACGCTTATTTGCGCTTAAAGCACTTATACGCTGTTATTCACTTTTATTCTATTCATAACAGAGAGGACTCCTCATGCAGACACTCACTGACAAACAGAAACATATCTTGGAGGTCATTCGGACCCACATCGAGCAGCGCGGTCATGCCCCAACGGTTCGCGAAATCGGCAAGGAAGTCGGCCTCAGCTCGTCCTGCACCGTCAAGAAGCACCTGGACAGCCTGGAAACAAAAGGCTTCCTGCGCCGGGACCGCTACAAGCGGGGATTAGACCTCATGGAAGGCGGTGAGCGCCTGAGCATGGGCCGCTCAGTCTCGGTTCCCCTGCTGGGACGGGTCGCGGGCGGAGCGCCGATCCTCGCCGCCCAGTCGGAAAGCCCGGAAATGCTGCCGATCCCGGTGTCGCTGCTGCGACGCGGCGATCAGGGCGGGCGGGATTTATTTGCTTTAGAAGTGTACGGGGATTCGATGCGGAACGCGGGCATCGGTGACGGTGACATTGTCGTGGCTCGCCGCCAAAACACTGCCGAAGATCGGGATATTGTGGTGGCTTTGCTGGGGGAAGAAACCACGGTCAAGACGTTCTACCGCGAAGCCAGCGGAGTCCGCCTTCAGCCGGAAAACCCAGACTACGATCCCATCTATGCCGATGAAGTGGTCATCATGGGCAAAGTCGCCATGGCAATTAAGCGGTTCGCGTGAGTTTTCGCCGCCGCAGAATGACCCCAGCGGCGGCGTAAGACGCTAGGCCGATGCCCAAATAAACGGCGCTTGTGCCGATCCACAGCGGGCCGCTCTTGTAGCCGATCAGGCCCGGCGCAGCGTCGTCGTAGCCAATGCCCTGGTAGCTGGGATGGATTGCATCGGAAAGCTGGATCAGTGGATAGAACGGGCACAAGTACAGCGAATTGACGGCTGGGTTTCGCACCGCCAGCGCCGCATCCTCGCCGTGCAAAGTGCCATAGGCGAAAAACGGCAGGGCGGACGCAAGGATTACCGCCAGATAAAGCAGCGTCAGAGACGACCAGCGGTTGCCCAGCAGCACTGAAAGCAGGAAGCCTAGACCCGCCAGGCCGACCACGACAGCGGCCAGCATCGCCGTCCCCTGTTCAATGCCGGGCGTGAGGTCGGCGGCGCTGATGGCAGCGGCGGCGGTCCGGGTCAAGTGCGACTGCATCGGCCCGTAATGTGGCGTTCCTACCAGTACGGTCGGAGCTGGCGAGAGGTGCGGCGACATCAGGGTCAGCCCCAGCACCAGACACGTCAGCAGCAGGGCAAACGGCAGGCCCATCGGCAGGGTTGCTGAGGTGAATAGCCGCAGTGGCGACCGGCCGCGCGTCTGCGGCCGCTCCAAGTCGCCGGTCACGAAGACCGGCACGAACATCAGCAGCAGAGCTGCCGCTGCGAACAGCAGAAACTCCATCTCCATCCAGAGCGGAATGAACGCCTGCCGCGCCGCCCCCAGCACAATTCCATCAATAAAGAACACCAGCAGGCCCGCAAACAAAAGTGCGACGGCTCGCAGCGCAGCAGCGCGTTTTGCCGGAAAATCTTCCAGCCTGTTCATCGCCGCCAGCACGAGCAGGACCGTCAGTGTCCCGTTCAGCAGCAGCGCGGGCAGCCAAGCCGGCAGCGCCAGGCCGTAATAATGCTCCGGCAGGACCGCACCGGTGACCGCGCCCACTGGGTTGACCGCGCACAGCCCAAAGCTCGGCGAACTGCCGCTTGTATCCAGTGTTGGCAGGGCAAAAGGAAACGTCACGCCGAAAAAGACAAACAGCGTGAGGTACGAAAGCACAGTCGCCGTCGCCGTATTCGCCGAGAACGCCGACCAGCACAGGCCGATGGCGCCGAACAAAAACGCATCGCCGATCAGCAGCAAATACGCGAAGAAGACCTTGCCGGGGGACACGCCGCCGAGAAGAAAGCACAAGGACAGGAGCGGCAGCGAGGAAGTCAAAAGCAGCGCGACAAACGACACGGACGACAGAAGCTTGCCCCAGACAATCGCGCCGGGCCGCAGGATCGACCCGCGCAGCAGCTCAAACGTCCGTTGCTCCCGCTCCACCGAGATTGCCCCGGCGGTCAGCGCCGGCGTAATCAGCGCCATCATCACAGCCTGCGAGTAAAACAGCGTCTTAAAGAAGGTGCGTCCAACGGTAAAGCCGGCTTCGTTACCCCCAATTTCCATGTTCGCAGAATGCTGCGCCGACCAGCCGAGGTAAGAGAAAAAGAGGATGAGCGACAGAACCAGCAGGTAGCCGAACAGCAGCCAGTAGGTCCGGGTCCCGCGCATCCGTCCGCGCAATTCTTTGGTGACGACGGGGTTATCGAACAAGGGGTTCAACATGGCCGGGTTCTCCTCTGCATCCGCAGCGACCAGATGGCAGTAGGAGGGAATACAACACGGAAGCGGGAGACTCCTGCGTAGAGAACCTCACCCGGCAGACACGCAGAAAACCTCACCCCACCGTAAGCGGCGACCCTCTTCTTGGTAAGGAGAGGGTTAAGAGTTGACAAACAAGTGGTCTCTGCGACAGGAAATGGTCTGACTGATCTTCTCTACCCTCTCCTTATCAAGGAGAGGGTCGCCGCTTACGGTGGGGTGAGGTCGTCCTACCGCTCCCGCGTCAGCGCGTAGTCTGCCAGCGCATGAAGCGAATTACGATAGGAGGAGTCGGGCAAGCTAAGCAGCGATTCCTGTGCCTGCTCCACATAACGCCGGGCGGCGTCCGCCGTGCGGGCGTAGCCATCGTGACGCACAATAGCGGCCCGAACATCGGCGATCTCAGTGTCGGTGAGCGCTTCGGGTTCTTCCAAGATGTGCAGCAGGTGGCTGCGCTCGGCTTCGGAAACATCGCGCAAGGTCAAAATCAGCGGCAGGGTCATCTTGCCTTCGCGCAGGTCCCCGCACAGCGGCTTGCCTGTTTTCGACGGGTCGCCGGTGTAATCTAAGAGATCGTCGGCAATCTGAAATGCTAAGCCGCAGTTCAGGCCGTAGCGGGTCAGGGCGGCGACTTCGGCTTCTCCTGCCCCAGCCAGCATCGCGCCGACCTCGCAGCAGCCGGCGATAAATCCAGCGGTCTTCTTCAGGATAATCGTGAGGTACGTTTCTTCCGACGTGTCCACATCGCCTTTGGCCGTGATTTGAAGCACTTCGCCTTCGCTCAGGCCGACCGTAACGTTGGAAAAGACGCGAATGACGTCAATGTTGCCCTCACGAGCCGCCAAATAAATGCTTTTTGCTAGCAGATAGTCGCCGACGAGAACACTGATCTGGTTGCCGAACGTCGCATTTGCCGTCGGACGCCCGCGCCGCTCCGCCGAGCCGTCCACCACATCATCGTGGATCAGCGACGCCATATGGATCAGCTCGGCGGCGGCGGCGGATGCAAAGACCGTCTGCGCTGGGAACAGCTCACACGCGGCATGGGCGGCCAGAACGACCAGCGCAGGCCGGAGGCGCTTCCCGCCAGCGGACAGCGTGTGGCCGGAGATCGCATACGCAGCTTTCACGTCTGAGCGGATTTCGTTCCCCAGCAAGCCCTCGACAGCCACTAAGTCGTCATGCACGATGTCCAGAAACGACACCCGACTTGGCACGGACTTCACTTCGGCAGTCTTGATCTCTTCGGGCAGAACGGCAGCAGTTCCCATTGTCTCGGTTCCATTCTAAAGCCGCCTAAAGCGGCTTGACTCCCACATGAACGCAGACCAGTCCGAACGTCAAATTCACCCAGCGCACCGAGGACAATCCCGCCCCGCGCATTCGCTTGGCTAACTCTTCGCGGCTGTCAAACCGGGCGACCGACGCCGGCAAGTACGCATACGCATCCGGCCGGCCGCTGATCGCCCCGCCGATTCTCGGCATCACATGGCGGGCGTGCAGCTCGTACCCGACGCGAAACAACCCCGCTGGCGGCTGAGAAAACTCCAAGCACACGACCCGCCCACCGGGCTTCAACACACGCGCCATCTCCCGAAACGCTTTATCCCGGTCCGCAACATTCCGTATCCCGAACCCGATGGTGACGGCCTCAAAACTTTCGTCGGCGAATGGCAGGGTCGAAGCGTCTGCCTGCACTTCCTGCGCCGTCTCGTGCCGGAACCGCCTGTCGCCGAACTGAAGCATCGGCAGCGAGAAATCCGCCGCCATGACTAAGCCTTCCGGCCCAACCGCCCGCCGCAGCGACGGCGTCCACTCACCCGTTCCCGAACACACGTCTAAGACGCTGTTGCCCAGTTCGAGACACGCGCACCGGGTCGCGAATCCACGCCAGCCTTTATGAATGCCCGCCGACAGCACCGAATTTAGCAGATCATACCGAGGCGCGATGTCGTCGAACATGTCCCGCACATACGCCGAGTCCTGCTCTGTCTTATCCGAAAACTGCGTGATGACGCTGCGCTGCACCGAAGTCTCAGTTGACATTGTGAAAAAAGTCGCAATCTAATTGATTTGATTATACCCAAGAGACATTGAACTGTCAACGCAAAATATGCCATGATTGTTGCAGCAAGTTTAGAGGTCCAAAATTTTCAAGGAGAACCCGGAGAACAAATGGAAACCTGGCCGCCCTCTCCAACAAACCGCCCGCCGGAAGCGGATACACAGTACCTTCAAGCACAGAAGAAAACTCGCATCGGCTATGTCGCTTTGGCTTGCTCGGCCCTATTTGTCCTGACAAGAATAGCAATCTTTCTTGGTGTACGGAGCAATGTTGTTGGGATTTCAAGCCTACTGCCAGTAATTTTGGGGCTGGTTCTTGGCCTCATCAGCCGTTCCACGCTGCCTGGACGGCTTGCGCTTTTAGGTCCTTTGTTTCTGGTGGGTATGCTCGCCTACTATATGCTGTGCTGGTATCATATTTTGCCCCTTTATCCTATTTAGAGCGCCGCAGTTTTAGAGCACCGCACTGGAAGCAGCGCGGATGTGAGACTAATAGAAGAACTAAACAATGCAGACAAAGCAATGGATATTCAGCCGCCGCGCTGAGATACCGTCTCTTGCGGCGCAGCACGGAGCCTCCAACGTGCGCGTCTTCGGATCGGTGGTACGCGGCGAAGATGACGCGGCAAGGACATAGACATCCTCGTAGATTTAGAGCCGGGCCGCAGCTTGTTTGACCTCGGCGGCTTGCTGACCGATCTAAGAACACTGCTTCAAAGAGATATGGATGTTGTGACGGAAAAAGGACTGCGCTCCGCACTCCGCGAACGGGTCTTGCAGGAAGCGATTTCGCTATAGGGATAATTTAACAACTATGAACATAACCATGCACGCGACGACGATTGTGGGCGTCAGGAAAGACGGCAAGGTCGCCATTGCGGGCGACGGGCAGGTGACGCTTGACAAGACTGTGATGAAGAACACGGCGCGGAAGATCCGGCGGCTGTATCAAGGCAAAGTCCTGGCGGGCTTTGCCGGGAGCGCTGCCGACGCGATGGCCCTGGCCGATAGGTTCGAAGCCAAATTGGAGGCGTCCAACGGCAATCTGCAAAGGGCCGTGATCGAGTTCGCCAAAGAATGGCGCTCGGACCGCGTCCTGCGCCGCTTTGAGGCGCTGATGATTGTGGCGAACCCGGAATATCTGCTGGTGGTCTCCGGCGACGGCAATGTTTTGGACACCGACGACGGCATTGCCGCCATCGGCTCCGGCGGGCCGTATGCTCAGGCGGCAGCGAAAGCATTGGTTGAGAATACCAATCTCTCGGCTCGCGAGATCGCCGAAAAGGCGCTGCACATTGCCGCCGACATTTGTATTTACACGAACTCGAATATCACGGTGGATGAGCTATGAAGCGCCCCCCCGCTCACCCCAACAAGGTCTCAATTCTGGGGAGCCATACAGAAAAAACAACTCCCCCGCGCCTCCGGCGCTTTTCTACCCCAGCTCCCCAGAATTGGGGCGGGGGGGCTTTCCTCCTCCTCCTCCCGCTCACCGCCCAGGCGAAACCGCCCCAGCCTGCGCCCGGCGTGCCGCGTGTGCAGGCGCAGGCGTTTAGCCTCGGCTACGCGCTGCGGACAGCGGATTTGTCGGCCGTCGCGTACACAAAGTCCGTGCGGTCGCTGAAGAGCGTTGCCGATCCGCAAGTTGCCGGCGCAGAAGTCGCGCACTTTAACAGTGGTATTCCCCGGCTGCGCCGCTCGCAGGCGGCATCGTATACGCTCACGGCAAGCCTGCTGACACAGATGGGAGCGCCCTCGACGCTCCGGGCCTGGGCCGCGCAGTCGGCGGCGATGCTCAATGCGCCGCTGGTTTACCCGAAAGACGCGCAGAAGCTGGCGAAAACGGAGCCGAACACGGCGGCGGTGCTGGCGGAGCTGGTCGAAATCCAGAACATCAAGGCGGCGGCGGACGCCCATCAGCCGCCGCTGACCCTCTGGCTGAGCCTCGTCGGCGGCAGAGCCGCGCCCTGGAACGCCGATGTTGGGGCGTACACCGCCGAGCTGCGCCGGGCGTCCTCGGCGTCGGGTCCCACCCGCTTGTCGAGCGTCGCCGCCCAACTTCTCCTGCGCCATGCGCCTTCAACGGCTCCGGCGGCGGCCCGCGACAGCCTGGCTGCGCTGATCCCGCAGGGCGGCGGCAACCTGCAAAACCTGGCGACGCTGGCACCAGCGAACGTGACGCTGGCGAAGGTTGCTCACGCTGCCGAGACATTGCTCGCGCTGTACGGCGCGTCCGCCGAGGCGGACGCTTTAGACAAGAGCGCGGCCTAATCTTTTGGCTTCTCCTAATCTTTTGGCTTCTCTGGGTATACTTGCAACTATGGATGAGATGGAAACTGTTTCTGAAGAAATAATTGAGACCAGCACTGTGATGGAAGACATGACCCCGCGCCAGATCGTCGCGGAGCTGGACAAATATATCGTCGGCCAGAAGGCCGCCAAACGCGCGGTCGCAATCGCCCTGCGGAACCGCTACCGGCGGCGGCGGCTCGCCGACGACCTCCGGGATGAAGTGATCCCCAAGAACATTTTGATGATCGGCCCAACGGGCGTCGGCAAGACCGAGATTGCGCGGCGGCTGGCAACTTTGGCCCGTGCTCCGTTCGTCAAAGTCGAAGCCACCAAGTTTACCGAAGTCGGCTATGTCGGGCGCGACGTGGACTCGATGGTACGCGACTTGGTCCAGGCATCGCTGCGGATTGTCGAGCGCGAAAAGCTGGACGAAGTCAAAGAACAAGCTGAAGACCGCGCGATTGACCGGGTTCTCGATGTGCTTCAGCCGCGCCGGGAGCGAAAGCCGGTACGGCTCAAAATGCCGAAAGCCGGCAGCGGCGAAAACCCTTTGGAAGCCTTCGCCCAGTTGTTTTCGCCGTCCGGCCAGCCGAATTCCGAGGCCGAGGAAACTGAAAGCGCTGACACTCCTGAAGAGGCGCCGGATGAAAACACTCAGCGGCGTCGCGATCAGGAAAACCGTGTGCGGGAGCGGCTGCGGACCCAGATCGTGTCCGGCGTTAAAGACAACGATGTTGTCGAGATTGAAATTGAAGAAAGTGGCCCCGCGCCGTTCATGCAGGTCTTGTCCCCGCAGGGCGGCATGGACGAAATGGGCATGGATATGCAAGGTCTGTTCGGCTCGATGGTCCCAAAAAAGCGCCGCAAGCGCACATTGACGGTCAAAGAAGCGCGGGCGCATTACGCCGCCGAGGAGGCACGCGCCCTCATTGACCAGGACGCACTGACCCGCGAGGCCGTCGCCCGCGCCGAGCAAAGCGGGATTATCTTTGTGGACGAGATGGACAAAATCGCCGGGCGCGGTGGCTCCGGCGGCAGCGGCAGCGGGCCGGACGTCTCCCGTGAAGGCGTCCAGCGTGATATCCTGCCAATCATCGAAGGCAGTACGGTTCAAACCAAGTACGGCCCGGTCAAGACCGATTTCGTCCTGTTCATCGCCGCCGGCGCGTTCCACCTGTCCAAGCCCTCTGATCTGATCCCGGAGCTTCAAGGCCGCCTGCCGATCCGGGTTGAGCTGGAAAGTCTGACCCAAGACGACTTCAAGCGCATTTTAACGGAGCCGCGCAATGCTTTGATCAAGCAGTACGTCGCCCTGCTCGCCACCGAAGGCGTCACGATTGAGTTCGCCGACGACTCCATTGCCGAACTGGCCCGCATCGCCGCCGATGTCAACGCCCAGATGGAAAACATCGGTGCCCGCCGCCTGCACACCATCATGGAGCGACTCCTAGACGACCTTTCGTTTGAAGCCCCGGATTTAGAAGACAAGTTCAAGCGCATTGATGCCGCCTACGTCCGCGAAAAGCTCGACGACATCGTCAAAGACGAAGACCTCAGCCGTTACATCTTGTAGCCATTATTTATCTTGTGACCGCGAAGGCGACCACTTGGCGTCTTCGCCCCACAGCGCAGGATTTCAATCCCACGCTTCTCCAATATTTCGGATAGCGTTTATGATTACTGTGCGGATGCTGTTTTTTGCCCATTTGCAAGACGTGGCCGGAAGCCATGAACTTGCCATATCACTGCCTGAAAACGCAACCGTTGAGGCGGCGGCGGAAGCGCTTACCGGACGTGGTGCCGGATTTGCTGATCTTCTGGCGCAGGCACGAGCTGCCGTCAATGCCGAGTTTGCCGAAGCATCTACGGTGCTGCATGATGGCGATGAAGTGGCCTGGATGCCGCCGATGAGTGGTGGAAACTTATCAGTGCCGCTGCTGACGGACGCGGTAATCCACCTAGCGATGTTAAGCCAAACTGTTGAAGCGCCCGGCTACGGCGCAGTCGTGACGTTCAGCGGCAATGTCCGCGACAATGCACGCGGACGCGACGTGCTGTATTTGGAATACGAAGCCTACGCGCCGCTGGCTGAGAAGCAGCTTGGCCGGCTGATTGCCGAAGCCGAGACGCGCTGGCAGGTCAAGTGCGCGTTGCAGCACCGGCTCGGACGCCTGGAGATCGGCGAAAGCAGTGTTGGAATCGCCGTCGCCGCCGCCCACCGAGCCGAGGCGTTTGACGCCTGCCGCTGGCTGCTGGACACGCTGAAAGAAACCGTACCAATCTGGAAGCGCGAGTTCTTTCGGGGCGGCGACCACTGGGTCGAAGGTCCGCAGACCGTCAGTACGAAGAAGACTGCTGTTTTAGAAGCATAGCCATGATCGAACTCACCGAAGCCGCCACTGCGACGCCGCGATCCACTGCCGTCACCATCCGCCCGATGCGGATTGACGACATTGAATATGTCTCGCGCTTGGAGCGCCGCTGCTATACACTCCCGTGGAGTTCCAGCGCCTATGTCACCGAGGTCGGCAATTCCAACGCCTACTACACGGTCGCAACGCTTCCCGACGGAACCATCGCCGGGTATGCCGGGATGTGGGTCATTATGGACGAGCTGCACATGACGACCATCGCGGTAGACCCGTCGGTGCGCGGCCTAAAAATTGGTGAGCGGCTGCTGCTGGACACCATCCGGGAAGGCATTCGGCGCGGGGCGGAACGGGCGACGCTGGAAGTGCGTGAGCGCAATACCGTCGCGCACAACCTGTATGTCAAGTACGGTTTTGAAGATGTGGCCGTCCGCAAGAACTATTACAGCGACAACGGCGAAAACGCGATTATCATGTGGGCGAATGATTTGACGTTGCCGCCGTACCAAGCCATGCTGGCGGATTACGAAGCGCGTTTGGCCGAGCGCTGATGCAGATTTTGAACCAGTTTCTTTCCGGCCCCGACGTGTGCCATTACCTGCCCGATAGACCGGCAACCCAGCAGTACGCGATTGCCGCCCAGCTTTCTCCCGCCGAATACGAAGACTTGATGAACACCGGCTGGCGCAAGTTCGGTCAAACGCTTTTCCGTCCGGTTTGCCAATCCTGCGCCGAGTGCCGCCCCCTGCGTATTCCAGCCGCCAGGTTTATCCCTGACCGCAGCCAGACACGCTGCCTGCGCCGAAACGCCGATCTCGAAATCCGGTTCGCGCCGCCGAGCGCCGACGCCGCCCGTTTGGACCTCTACAAACGCTATCAAGCTGCACAGACCGAAGCAAAGGGCTGGCCGGACGCCGAGCGGACGCTGGGCAGCTACAAGCGGCAGTTCACTCAGAACCCCATGCCAAGCGTCGAGATTTCAATTTGGGAAGAAGATATTCTCAGAGCAGTCGCCATCACCGACATCACGCCGAACACCGTTTCCGGCGTCTACCATTTTCATGACCCTGACTGCCGCCCCCGCAGTTTAGGCACGTTCGCGCTCTTGCAGACAATCGCGCTCGCCCAAGCTTTAAACAAGCGCTGGGCGTACTTCGGCTTCTATGTCGCGGGCTGCCCCAGCATGGAATACAAAACCCGTTTCCGCCCGCACGAGATTTTGTCGCCCGGCGGCGTCTGGGAAATGGATTGCGAAGCAGATGCGGGTATACTACCGTAATATACTTTGGACAGGAACCCTGTTATGCCCCGTGGAATTGATCTCATGCCTGCCGTTACGCCCGGAGTTCAGACGGTGGACGCCCCCGATGAGCGCGAACAGCGTACCCCGCCCGGCTCCGGCGGCCCCTATATCGTAATTTTGTACAACTGCGACTGCCATACGTTCGACCAGGTGGAGAAGCAGCTTCGCAAGGCCACGGGCTGCACCCAGGAAAAGGCCGAAGCGCACGCGCTGGAAGTCCACACTAAAGGCCGCTCCATTGTCTTCTCCGGCGACGATGAAGAGTGCGAGAAAGTCGCGGGCATCCTGCGGCAGATTAAGCTTCAAGTGGAAACCGACAAATCCGCGTGACCGATGCTTTTCCGAAGATCGTGACCGAGATCCCCGGCCCGCGCTCGCTGGCGCTGGCCCAAGATCTGCGCTGCGTCGAAAGCCCGAACGTTACCTACTTAGCACCAGACTTTCCCGTCTTCTGGGACAGCGCTGAGGGCTGCCTTGTTACCGACGTGGACGGCAACCGTTTTCTCGACGTGACTTCGGCCTTCGGCGTCGCCTCCGTCGGCCACTCCCACCCGCGTGTCGTCGCCGCCATTCAGGAGCAAGCACAAAAGCTCACTCACGGCATGGGCGACGTTCACCCGTCGGAAGTCAAAGTCCGCTTCTGCGAGCGCGTCGCGTCTCTTGTTCCTATTCCCGACGCCCAACTTATCTTAGGCCAGAACGGCGGCGACGCCGTCGAAGCCGCCCTTAAAACCGCCGTTCTCGCCACAGGCCGCCCCGGCGTTCTGGCCTTTCACGGCGGTTACCACGGCCTGACCTACGGGGCGCTCGACGCCACCGCCCGCGCCGACTTCCGCGCCCCGTTCCAGTCCCAGCTCGGCGGCTTCACCCGCCATCTTCCCTACGGCTGTCCACTAGAACATATTGCCGCCCATCTCGAAACCCACAAACCCGGTGCCATCCTGGCCGAGCCGTTGCAGGGCCGAGGCGGCATCGTCATTCCCCCACCCGGCTGGATTTCCGGCCTGCGCGACCTCTGCACGGCGACAAACACGCTGCTCATTCTCGACGAAATCTTCACCGGCTGGGGCCGCACCGGGGACTGGTTCGCCTGTCAGCAGGAAGACGTCATCCCCGACATCCTGTGCGTCGGCAAAGCCATGGGCGGCGGCCTGCCCATCTCTGCCTGTATCGCGTCCAAAAAGCTGATGTCCGTCTGGGGCGAGTCCACAGGAGAAGCTCTGCACACCTCCACGTTTCTCGGCAACCCACTCGCCTGCGCCGCCGGCCTCGCTGCGCTCTCAGTACTGGAAGACGAAAACCTGCCCCAACGCGCTGCCGAGATGGGTCAAGTCTTCGCCGACGGCCTGCGCGACCTGCAAGCTGCGTTCCTTGACCAAATCGTTAATGTGCGCGGGCGTGGCCTCATGCTCGGCATTGAAATGACCTCGCCGCAACTGGCGCTGCCGCTCGTTCCGGCAGCTTTGCGTCGGGGATTGATCCTGCTCCCCGCTGGTGATGGGCGCGTCTTGGAGTTCGTGCCGCCGCTGGTCATCGCGGAGGAGCAAATTGCTTGGTGCTTGGGGACAATGAAGGAAATGCTGGATGTCGTGGGGTAGAGTTACTCGTTATTGAGGTCTGCAATTTCTGCCTTGACGGTTGCTATAATTTCGTCATCCGGCCCATTACCTATGCTGACAATGACAAAATTGCGGGGCGAGAAATCGTCGAAAGCACTGCACTTGAGAAGTCCAAAGATGGCGTCTTCCAGTGGTTCATCCTCGTACCAGCTTGACATCACAAAGCAGGCTTTTATAGGAGGCAAATCAGCATCGGTTGCCAGAAAAGCCCAGTCTAAGGCATCATCCCAAAGCGAGCAGTCATGTCCCCAAAATATTCCATTCCGGCAGCCCTGAGCGACAAGAGCATCGCATAACGTATTTCGGCTTTCGTGAGAAACTGCACCGTTATAAACCGCTACCAGTGCCGCGAATTCTTCTCCCGGACAGGGCGAGCAAAACAAATCGCCCTGCTGCATCTTTACCAGCCAAACTGGATGATTGTTTTGCTGTGCCATGATCTGCATAGCGGTCTATGGCCCTTTTTGGCCGTCAATGCGTCAGCAGCAAGTAGAAGCCCATGCCAATAAACAAGGCATCAATCAGCAAAGCCCGCTGCCGGCGAGCCTCAAACTGCCGCAGGGCTGCCGGCGTGTCCGGCAAGGACTTCGCTCGCTGCTTGAAGTAGGCGACGCTGATCGCGCGGAACACGAAGCCGAGCGCGATCAGCACGCCGCCGATGATCTTGAAAGGGTCCAAACGCCTGCCTCACTTGCGCGGTCAGCGGTAGTTCGTGAACTGGATTGGTGCGTCGAGATCCGCGCCTTTGATGGCGGTCATCGCTTGCTGTAAATCGTCCTTGTTCTTGCCCGTGACCCGTACCTGCTCGTCCTGGATGAGCGTTGTGACTTTGATGCCCTTGTCTTTGATCAGCTTTGTGATCTTCTTCGCAGCCTCCGTCGGCAGGCCGCTTTTGACTGTCACGACCTGGCGCACGGTGCCTTTCGACGCCTGTTCCAGCTTGCCATAATCTAAAAACTTGGTGTCCACGCCGCGCTTGATCATCTTGGATTGCAGCACGTCAATGAGCGCCGTCAGCCGGGCTTCGTCGTCCGATGTCAGGGTGATCTTTTCTTTGCCGTCATGGTCAATCTCGCTGACGCTGCCCCGGAAATCGAAGCGGGTTTCAATTTCCCGCTGCGCCTGCTGTATCGCGTTTTTAACTTCCTGCGGGTCCGCTTTCGAGACTGCATCAAAACTGTATTCCGTTGCCATCGTGCGTGTGTCTCCTGAAACTAAAGTTACGTTTCCTCTATGATACCCGAACGCCGCGTGATCGCAGGCACTTTCGCGAGAGCCGGAGCAACAACGCCTGGCTTTTGCCCCAGCCCCATCACCGCCAAGATCAGCAGCACGAGGCCAATCCCCTGGCTGAGTGTCACCGGCGTGTGCTGGACAAAAATGCCGATGGCAAGCGCGGTCAGCGGGTAGCACAGCTCCGCCAGTGTCGCGACCGACGCCGGAGTGCCGCGCAGGCCGAGATAATACAGTGTCATGCCCAGCAAATCCGGCAGCAGGACGATCAGCAGCAGAAACACTGCCGCGAACTGGACCGTATGCGTCGGCGTTCCTGGCGCTCCGTTCGGAACCAGCGTCAGCAAAAGAAGCACCGGAACGGCCAGCGCGAACCTCGCCCCTGCCAGTCCGCCGGGCGACAAAGACGCCGAGAGCGATCGGCCCGCGACAGTCGCCGCGCCCCACAAAGCCGACGCCCCCAGTGCAAGCAGCGCCTGCTCCGCATGAATGTCCGACAGCGACGGCGGCGCCTTGAAGCCGATGAGCAAATACGCGCCGATGAACGCCGCCACGCACCACGCCCAGAACAGCGGCTGACGCCGCTCTTTCAAGACCAAGCCCGCCAGCAAAATCGCTACAATCGGCTGAGTCTTTTGCAGCAAAACAACCGTCAGCGCATGCGAAAAGTCCAGTGTGAACGCCTTCGTATATAGCCAAGTCGCCACCGCCGAGCCGCCCCACGCCACAAACAGCAAAGCGCCCCACTGGGGTTTAGTCAGCGCGGCAAGCTTCACGCGCTCGCGCCACAGCACCGGCAGGAACAGCAGAGTCAAAATCAGATGCTCGCCCAGAACGAGCCACGCCGGAGACCAGCCCACGCTCAGAGCGTTCGGACGCAGCAGCAGATCGCTGCCCCACAGCATCGCGGCCAGGGCAATGAGGAGCGGTGAATAAAGTCGAGAAGGCATCACGCGCCTATGATACCCGGTCTTTGCCCCTCAAACCATGAGACATTTGTTCGCTTTTCTGTTATAATAGTGCATCTGATGCACATTTTTTTGGAGACCCCTTCGCATGGCCGTTAAATCGCCCCCCGAACGCCCGGCGGCGCGGCAGCCGCGCCCATCCCAAGCGCCGAGCCGGACGACGCCCCCGCGCCCGCCGCGCCGAAATGATCGTTTTGCTCATGATATGTCCGGCCTCGCGTTTCTTACGCTCGGCCTTATCCTCGGCGTCAGTCTTGTTAGCCTTGTGCTGTCACATCGGGGGGATACCGGCCTGCTCGGCGACTGGCTGGTGAAGGGCCTGCGGTTCGTCGTCGGCATCGGCGCCTGGGTGTTTCCCCTGCTGCTCTGCGCCGTCGGCGTCATGCTAATTCAAGGCAAGCACCGGCAGACGCGGACAAACTTTGCCGGCGGTGCGGCCCTGCTGTTTCTGGTCGGCATCTCGTGGTGGCACCTCGGCCACACGACCCGCGCTTCCGAGTGGACCGACATCACCGAAGGCGGCTGGCTTGGCGCGGCGGTCTCCGGCGGCCTGCGGGCGCTGGTCGGTGATATCTCCAGCCATATCGTTTTGTTTCTGTTCTCGGTCGGGGCGGTCGTCTGGGCCACCGACATGCGCCTGCTGCACCTCTTCGACCACGCGGTCGCGGGAGGGCGTCGGGTGACGACGCCGCTTGCCCAGGGCGCGAAAGTGTCCGCGCAGGTGGCAAAGCAGGGGGCGGACGCCCTGAAAGAGCGGGCGACTCGCCAGCGCATCTACACGCCGGAAGTGAAACCCACCCCGGCGCAAGCGCCTTCCCCTCCCGAAACGGGAAGGGCCGGAGTTTCGGAACGGATTGCAGGGGCAGGGTTTACCCCTGCCCTCCCGCCGTCCGCCGCTCCGCCGTCGCCTGTGCTTGAACCCGTTCCTGCCATCCGACTTGCCATTCAGGAGCCGCCTGCCCCTATCTCTGAACCTCTTCGTCCTCCCGAAGCGGGAGGACCCCTGCGAAGCAGGGAGGTGGGTTCCGACGCGCTGGGTTCCCTCCCTACCATCCCCATCCTCGCGCCCGATAAGCCCAAGGCGCCGGCTGGCCCGCTCGTCATCCCCGACGCGCTCGGCGACGATGGCACCAAGCACGATTATGTCCTGCCGCCGCTGGAACTGCTGAGTGAAGCGCCGCCAAAGCCCGTCCAGCATGAATCGGCCATTCAGGAAAAGCAAGCCGTTCTGATGCGAACGCTCAACGACTTCAAAATCGGCGCAAACGTCGCCCAGGTCGCGATGGGGCCGACCGTCACCCGCTACGAAGTCCAATTAGAGCCGGGCATCTTAGTCCGCAAGATCGTCGCCCTGGCCGACAACCTTGCCATGTCGCTCGCCGCGATTGATGTCCGGGTCGAAGCGCCCATTCCCGGCAAGGCCGCTATCGGCATCGAAGTCCCGAACGATGTCACGCAAATGGTCTCGCTCCGGGAGTGCCTCTCAACAAACGAGTTTATGAACGCGCCGTCGAAGCTGACATTCGCACTCGGCAAAGACGTGTCCGGCGAGTATAAGTACGCCGACCTGACCCGAATGCCCCATTTGCTGGTCGGCGGCAGCACGAACAGCGGCAAAAGCGTCTGCCTCAACGTCATCATCTCGTCCATTATCTACCGGGCCACCCCGCGCGAAGTCAAGTTTGTGATGATTGACCCCAAGCGTGTCGAGCTGTCTCTGTACGACGGCATCCCGCACCTCTTGTCGCCGGTCATCAAAGACGTCAAGCAGGCCGCCGGCATCTTCCGCAGCGTCCTCAAAGAGATGGAAGAGCGCTACGACCGCTTTGCCCGTCTCGGCACCCGCAACATTGAAGGCTTCAATTCCCGCGTCCCGCCCGACGAGCGCCTGCCGTTCATTGTCGTGGTTGTGGACGAACTCGCTGATTTAATGATGCAGCAGGGTCCCGAAGTCGAGACGAGCATCTGCCGCATCGCCCAGCTTGCCCGCGCCACCGGCATCCACCTGGTCATCGCCACCCAGCGCCCCTCAGTGGACGTGATCACCGGCACGATCAAAGCCAACATATCTTCTCGGATTGCGTTTGCCGTCGCCACTCAGATTGACAGCCGGACCATCATTGACATGCCCGGCGCGGACCGCCTCATCGGGCGCGGCGACATGCTTTATATGCCGATTGACGCCGCCAAGCCCCTGCGCGTCCAGGGCTGCTACGTCGGCGAGCGCGAGACCGAAGAACTGGTCAAATACCTGCGAAACCAGGAAGAAGCCGTCTACACCATGATCCCGTCCGAGTCCAGCGGCGGCGGCTACGGCGCGGACGGCGAGGACGACGGCTCCTCCGACGAGCTATTTGAACCCTGCGTCCGCTGGCTCGTCATGCAGGGCCAGTGTTCCACGTCAAGCCTGCAGCGCAAGTTCAAGATCGGCTACACCCGCGCCGCCCGCCTCGTCGAAGTCATGGAAGCCCGCCAGATCGTCGGCTCCCAAGACGGCGTCAAGCCCCGCGAAATCCTGCTCCGCTCCGAGAACCTAGAAGCCTTCTTCGCCGGCTCAGGGCAGGGCGATTTGGGGCAGTGAGAGACGTGCTATGCAGGTTGCACCCAAACTATCTGAAGTTAGCGAATTCAAGCGCAACGTGGCGGCCTGTTTCGTAGTCGGTGATTTACGAGGGCGGCTCAAAGCTTATGCTATCGTTGATGCTTCGCGTTACGACATGGGCACATCCAGACCTGCTGAGGTTCGGAATTGGCAGGTTGAATTCTTATCTATCGACGAGATCGACTTGGGCTTGTCTACTAGCTTGAAGGGAGCAATTCGAGTCGGTGAGGTGGTCCATCTCAAGCAAGATTATTTCTTGGTGATAGGAGTCGATGGCAGTGAAATTGTGGAGGCTTATCTAACTGAGTGTGCAACACTGCTGCAACAAAAAATACCACAAAGACAGAACGAAGAAGCAATCGTACAAGAAGTAGAGGACGAATTGCGAGAGGAACAAAAACTCATTGAGAACCGCTTTGAGTTATATGAGGAGGGTCGCAAGCGCCGCCGCGAGAGGATAATTCAAGACGCGCATGATTTAGCGGCTCTACTTAAAGCGAAGTATGGTGAGGCTGTTTTCCCTGAACTAAAAGCTTATGAAGAAGCGATAAAGCAAGAGCGACAAGTACAACTTCCGGTGCTATGGCAAAAAACGATTGAATTAGCTCATTATGAGTTTGAGTTGCAAAAAGCGAATGACCGCGAGAATACGAACCTCAAACCATTGCGTCAAAAGCTAGTTCAATGGAAACAACATCAGCAAGAACAAGCGAAAACCAGACAGTTAGCAGAAGAAAAGCGGCTTGCAAAAGAGCGTGAAGAAACATGGCGTAACTACCAGGCACGGCGACACGCCGAGGCCGAAGAAAAACAAATTGCAGAACAGCAACTTCGCCAAGCCGAGAAAGATCGCCAGATAGCAATCCAGCGTCGCGCTGAAGCACACGTCCGATACAAAGATTGGCGGTTGGCAGAAGATCAGCGGCGTGCAGAACAATGGGTAGAGAGAGAACGGATAAGGCTTCAGAGGCAAGAAGAACGGCGGCACAGTGCGATGGGGCAGGAAACATCTGATGGAAATGAATCACTATCCTGATACCGACTCGCTCTACATTGACCTCAGCGACAAACCCAGTGCCGAGTCGCAGGAAGTCTCGCCCGGCGTCGTTTTAGACTACGACGAAGCAGGCCATGTCTGCGGCATTGATATTGACTATGCCAGCCAGAAGTACGACTTGTCGCGCCTTGAACTTGAAGGGATAGAAAACTATTTGATGAGCGTGTCTACACCGGCAAAGGACTGGCTGAGGCCGGAAGAAGACGAAGCGTGGAAGGATTTGTGAAAGGAAGCAATCAAATGACGCTGATGCTGGAATTGGAGCCGGAGGTCGAGACTCGGCTTCGCAGGAAGGCGGAGCGGGCGGGGCAGAGCCTCCCGGAATATCTCATTGCAGTGGCCGATGCCGAACCGGAAGAAGGCGGAGAGGATGCTTCGGAAGGCTCGGCGGCAGACCTGTTTGCAGGCCGGATCGGACTGTTTCGGAGCGGCGGTGACGGAAAATGGTCTCAGGATACCGGGCGCAAGTTTGCTGAGGGCATGGCGGAGAAGCGTCGGCAAGGGCGATTATGAGCAGAAAACAGCGCGTGACGACAGCAGGCGTGACGCTAACAGACACTGGGGCGATTGTGGCTTTGTTTGACGCAGAAGATGCGCTTCATGCTCAAGCGGAGCAGGCACTGGCGGGATTACCGAGAAAACCTTTGCTGACAACCTGGCCTTGCTTCACGGAGTCGATGTACCTGCTGTATCAGTCAATCGGCTATGACGCGCAGGAAGAACTTTGGTCATGGGTTGAGGATGGCTTGCTGCAATTACATCTTCCCAATGAAGAGGAATGGCATCGAATGCGAGTATTGATGGCGCTGTATGAAGATGCGCCGATGGACCTTGCCGATGCGTCTTTGGTCGCGGCGGCGGAAGCGCTGTCTTTGACACGGGTGTTTACGTTTGATCGGCACTTCTACGCTTACCGCTTGGCGAATGGGGATGCACTGGAAGTCATCCAATGACTTACGCGCTGTTTTTGCTGGTATTTTTGTGCGTGCCGATTGCGGCCCTGCTGCTGGTTTTGCGCGGGAAGATTCAGGCGCGGTACTTGATCGCTTGCGCTCTGGTTTGCCTCTTGGCGTTTGTGTATACGTCGCCGTGGGACAATTATGCGGCGAAGACGCGGCTTTGGACGTATGACCCCCATTTTGCGCCGCCGAGCCATTTTCTGCTGTTTCTGCCGTGGGAAGAATATGCGTTTTATTTCGCGCAGGGCATTTTGATTTGCCTGTTAGTTGTTGCACTGTCTAGGTATCTGCGTCCGAAAACGGGCGGGAGCGATTTGTGAACCCGTGGGCGTATCTGAGTTATGAGCTGTGGTGGGCGCTGCCGGTGATCGCCGTGCAGTGGCTGGCGGCGGGGCGAGAGCTGTGGCGCTGGCGGCGTCTGCTCGTGGTCTCGGTGATACTGGCAACGGCCTACTTGGGAGCGTGTGATGCGTTTGCGCTGGGCCACGGCATCTGGAGCGTAGATCCAAAACGGGTGGTCGGTATATATGCTGGGCCGCTGCCGCTGGAAGAACTCGTGTTTTACTTCGTGACGAACATCATGGCCGCGCAAGGATTTGTCATGGTTGCCGGGTTTTTGAGGGAGCGACAGGCGAAAAATGGCGGATAACAACTCAGCAATAGACACAGCGCATCTGCGGAAGGATTACGGCGGGACACTGGGACGCGGGGCGTTTACCGCCGTGCAGGACTTATCGTTTTCCGTGCCGTGCGGGCAGGTGTTCGGCTTTCTGGGGCCGAACGGGGCGGGAAAGACGACCACCATCAATATGCTGCTCGGCAACATCAAGCCGACTTCGGGCAGCGCCACGCTTCTGGGCAAGCCGCTCGGCGATCTGGATGCGCGGGCGCGGCTCGGCTTTCTGCCGGAAAAGTTTCAATTCCACGAGTTTCTCTCGGCGGAAGAGTTTTTAGATCTGCACGGCAAGCTCTACGGCATGGGACCAAAAGCCCGTCAGAAGCGCATCCCGGAAGTTTTAGAGCAGGTGAAGCTGTACGACCGCCGAAAAAGCAAGCTGTCGGAGTTCTCTAAAGGAATGCAGCAGCGGGCGGGGCTGGCCCAGGCGATACTCAACGACCCGGAGCTGGTCATCTTGGACGAGCCGACCTCCGCGCTTGACCCGCTTGGACGCCGGGAAGTGCGGGAAATTGTCGCGGGGCTCAAAGAGCGCGGCAAGACGGTTCTCCTCAACTCGCATCTCTTGGGCGAGATCGAGATGACCTGCGATCAAGTGGCAATTCTCAAGAAGGGCGAGGTGATCCGGGTCGGCAGCATGGATGCACTGCTGGCCGCCCCGGCGACGGTTGAGATGCGGGTGCAGAACATCTCCCCGGCCCTGGTCAAGTCGCTCCAAGCGCTGGCGCACTCTGTCACGGTGGACGGCGAAGAAGTCAGTGTCGGCATTGGCGATGAGGCGATTATTCCCGATCTCGCCGCCGCCGTCGTCGGTCACGGCGGGCGCCTGCTGTCGCTGATCCCGAAGCGCGAATCGCTGGAAGACTTGTTCATTCGCGTGGTTGAGGCATAACTTATTGATTAACGGAATTTGGGTGCTGGCGGGATTGACGGTGCGGGAAGCCATTCGGCGGCGGATTTTTCTTGCAGGGCTGGTTATCGCCGCGCTATATGTCGGCTTTTCGTTCCTGCCTCTGCATATTCGGACCGGCCCGCTGACCGGCTTTGACCTGCCGACGGCGAAAAACAACACAGGCCGCATCTTTGCCTGGCTCGGCTGCGGAACCATCAAGTTCTTCGGCGCAGTCCTAGCCGTGGCGCTGTCCGCCGGGGCGATCTCGGCGGAGGTGGACCGGGGCGTTTTGTCGGTCATTGTGCCGAAGCCGATCCCTCGCGCCGCCGTGTATCTCGGCAAATGGCTCGGCAATGTCTTCCTGCTGGCGGTCTGCGTGGGGGTCTGGGGCGGGCTGCTGGCTTTAGGCATCTGGAAACAAACGGGAACTTACCACCCGCGCCTCTGGGACGGCGTCCTAGCGGCGGGCCTGTTTCCCCTGCTGTTTACGACGCTGACCCTCTGCTTTTCAACGTTTGCCGGGTACGCGCTGTCGTCGAGCCTGGCGCTGATTGCCGCCGGCGTCGCGCTGGCCGAAGACTTACTGCACAACCTCTCGCTGCCGACCCGGCTGGACGTGCCGCTCTTGGACACACTCAGCAAAGCTGCCGGCTATGTTGTGCCACTCGGACGCATGAACCACTGGATCACGCGCGGGCTGGACGCAGGCGGCTTTCTTGGACCTTCCCCACCGGGCAGCGCAGGACTTGACCTCAGCCTCATTGCGGCCACGGGAGACCCGACCCAAGCAGCGACAGTTGCGTCTACTTCGTCGGCGGATTTGACCTATATCCTGCTGTACATGCTGTTCTTCTTCGTGCTGGGATTGGTACTGTTTCAGCGGCGCGATTTGTAGCAAGCGAAAGCCCGGCACTCAAGGTGCCGGGCTTTCGCTAGTAATGTTCTACTTTTTCGGCGCAGCCGCCGGAGCGGGCGTCGAGGCAGCCGGCTTCTCGGTCTCTTTTTTCTTTTTCAGCGGCTTTCGTTTATCACCCAATGGGTTTTCCTACTTTCTGCCGGAATGGCTAACGGGCCGCAAACTCGCGCGATGGCTTCTGGGCAGGGGCATTGATGGGAGCAGCGGTGCGCCTGAGCGGCAGACGGGCCGGCGCGAGGCCGAACCGCTCTTCTAGGCCCAGGCGGCAGATGAGCGCTGAAACTTGGCTGTCGTCCGCAATTTGGAATGACACGGGGCGAGAGCCGGAAAGCTCACGCCGCAGCTTCAGCAGCCGGGCCAGGAATGCTTCGTCAAGAGCGCTCACTCCCCGCAGGTCCAGCACCAGCGGCAATGACGCCTGACCGCGCAAAGAGCAGCTCAAACGCTCAACAGCCGCGAGATCAAACGCGCCGTGCAGGGCGAAATACTCGCCGGCGGAGGTCGCGGCGGCACGCTCGCGCACCAGCAGATAAGAATGGTCGCCCGGCTGCACGCCGAGGTGGCTTACGAACGTAGAGCGCACTGAGCGGCGCGAAGAAGACTGCGGCAAAGAGGAAGACAATGGAGGGGCCATGAGGCGCCTGCCTTTCTCGCGTACCCGGTTACGTAGGGTTTGGGTAAGTGTGGATCCGGGTGGACAACAGAGACAGGCATCGAAGGAGCGGCATTGCATGGAGTTCGACCTGCAATTTTAGTATACCATATCTTAGAACGGATGCACTAGCTTCAGTGTTACTTTGCCACGCGTTTTCGGCGAGTTCGGATCGCCGAACAGCAGAAAAACATCGGTTCCGGCGCGGACTTGCTGGCTGAACGAGAAGTAAATGTCGGTTCCTATCCCTGTCCCCTGGTCCACTCCGTCCTGATTGACGACCCGCGCCCCGATTGTCTGGAACGGGTTCAGGCGGTAAGTGCCGGTTAAAATCCCCTGCGTGGAAGAAGTACTCCCGAGCTTGAGCAAGCTGTAGTTGAGCTGAAGCGAGAACGGGCGCGAGACGAACACCCCCTGACCCAGCGTCAGAAAATTATAGGCTTGTCCTTCCTGGCTGCCGAACACGTCTTCGATAGTCCCGTGCTGGTACAGAGTCTTGTGTCCCCAGGAGAACGCAAGGTCGCCTGTGTGGTCATGGAACAAGTTCCGCTGGCCCTGGTTAATCCCCGCCGACAGGCCGTACCCGGTCCGGGTCTGTCCGTAGATGTTGATGTTCGCCGAGTCATGGAAAAAGCCGCCTGTATGGTGCTGGTAATCGCTGGCGCTGACCGACGCATAATACTGTTCCAGCGGGCCTTTGTCGAACTGGTTGAACTGGAACAGGCTGATGTACGCGCCGCGCAGGTCGGTCTCCGGCACAAACCCCAAAGCGCTGGTGAAGTTCGGGCTGATGTCGCTGTACGCCATGTCAAGCCCCGGATGCCCGAACGGCACACTGGTGGAAAACTCAAGCTGGTCGTTCCCCCCGCCGGGGCTGCCTTGAAGCGACGACGCCGTGTGGAAGCCGCTGAGCGTGTACCGGGTCTGCCCCCGGCGCAGGCCGTAGGAGCCATACACCCGGCTGTCCGTGCTGCCGGGCTGACCCGGCACATGGTCGTCCGTCAGCGCAATGCCTGCCTGGGAATACAAGCCGATGTCTTTGGCGAGGTTCAGCACCAAACTGTCCTGCGCGTTTTGCCCAGCGGTGTTGGAACCGAGCAGGCCGATCGTGGTGTCGCCCTGCTTGCCGGCAATCTTCAGACCTTCGTCTAAAGCGCCGATGCGGCGTGAGTAAAACAGGTCACTCGACGGCAGAAAGCCTGCCCCTTCGGCAAAAAACGGCCGCCGGTCGGTCAGCAGCTTCTCGGTGTAGGAAAAGTTGATGTTCGTGACATCCTGCTCAATCGTCTGAAAGTCCGGGAACACGGTCCCAACGCCCGTGAGCGTCGTGGACAGCGGGTACTTGATGTCAAGGCCCGTTCGTCCCGAATTGCCCGTGCCGCCGGTGACGAGCGTGTACGGCAGAAACGTCGGGCGGGGCGAGTAAAACGGCGGGGCGAAGCCCGTGAACTCGTCCATGTACTGCGGCTCGGTCGAACTGTCCACACCCGACGGCGGCACATAGGGCCAGCCTTGCAGCGACGTTTCGCGTGACATCTGGCGGTACAAAACCATGCCGAAGGCTCTCGCGCCGCGCGGGTAGCGCATCAGTGCGAAGGGGATGGCGATCTCGCAGGTCCAGCCGCGTTTCGTGCGCCGTGCTGCCGCCGTCCAATCGCCTGCCCAGGTGATGTTATCGGCAGTCCCCCCTTCCAAAAGTTCGGACTGGGTGCCGCGTGCGCTGACAAAAAACGACGAAAAGCCGCGCCGGCTGTTCTGGCTGTCAATGTCAATGCCGACATAATCATCGTGGAAGATGTTGCCGTTGCGGATCGTTTCCCCGGCTTTAATCAGTTCCGGGTGGTCGTCCAAACAGCGGAAGGCGAAGTAGAGATGCGTCTTGTCCGCGCAGACCCAGCTTTGAGTCTGCTCCGCCGCCGGGGCCGGGTGTCCGCCGCCGTACCGAAAGAACCCCGCCGCCTTCGTCGCCGTCTTCCAGCAGGCGTCGTCGAGCCTGCCGTCAATAACAGGCGGCGCGGTGCAGGACGCGACTGTAAAGCTCTGCCGGGACCAGGCCGCCGGGTCGGCCGGCACGGAGACGGGCAAGTCGCCGAGTTCATCTTCCGTCAGCGCCTGCGACGTTCCCTGCTGCGCGGGCGGCGTCGGCACCACCTGCGGCACCGGCTTGGTCGGAATGGAATTCGTATTCGGCACGGACGCTGTCCCCGGCACTGCGCCGGGAACCGTCCCAGCGTGTTCCGCCGCCTGCGCCGAGGCAAAGTGAGCGGCAAACAAAAACAGCAGACACAGCGGCAGACAAAAACGGCGCATAATCAAACGGCGCATAATCAAACGGCGCATAATCAAACGGCGCATGGGACGACAGTGGCCCTTTCGATAAGCGGCACAGGAAGGCGGGAAAGACAGCAAACAAGAAGAAAAGCGGAGAGGCGTGAAGTCTCGTGACAGTGTAACATGAGATGGGGGAAAATGCAAGGCTAGGAATAGAACGCGCTGGAACGAGGGCGTCAATGAACGAGGGCGTAAACGCCCTCGCTGGGGAGCGCGGACGCTAAGGTCCCACCTGCGTGGGACAAGAATAAATTATCGGACTCTTCCGCCACGCCGGTGGCGGCTTGCGCTTCGCCCCCCAGCGACGCCGTTCACGGCATCGCTCATTCTGCGGCATCGCTCATTCTGCGGCATCGCTCATTCTTGGTGCTTCTCATCGGAAAACTCACAGCGACCCGCTCGCGCCGATCTGCTTGTCCGCATCGTCAATCTCCGCCTGCGCGTTGAACAAATCAATCAAGCGCCGGGCGACATTGGCCGTGTCCACCTGCGTCCACTCAAACTCCGTCCGCCGCCCTACCCGCTCCGGCCACTGCCCGATTTCGCCCGGCAGGTTCTTGAACTGGATGTCGCCGGGGTTCGCGGCCAGCGTATCCGCAAGCTTCAGCAGTGACGCCGACGCGGTTTTGATTTCGGCGTTCAGCTTGATGATTCGGTTCTCGGCGCGGGCCTTCTTCAAAAGCAAGGCGCCCAATTCTTCATCGGTCATTTTTACTTCTTTCTGCAACAAAAAATGCCCGGACATATTGGGTGTCCGGGCATATCGGCTGAGCCGTGCTAGTGACCGACCCGGTGCAGGCGGTGCAGGCGGCCATTGGAGCCGACGACCGAGCGATAGGTCTTGTTGCCGTTGCGGCGATGCACGACAGAGCGCTGGCCGGTGACTCGGTGCGCGGCAACGCTGGTATTTTCCGAGACCTTGCGGAACGGGTACTGAATTGCCTTACCGAACTTGTGCAGCGAATTGCTGTCATGTCCCTGCGCCTGAGCCATCGGCGCAAGCGCCAGCCCCAGCAAACAAACAGCGGCGGCAGCGCCGCAAGAAATTGAACGCATTGATTGTTCCTCCTGACCGCCGGAAGCGTCACAGCCGCAGGGAAAGTTCCCGCATGGGAACCCTTCGTACTCTCTCTTTGTTTTGTACCTCACTATGACACGCATTAAAATTTGCGGGATTTCGAATGGCCTGGACGCGCTGGCGGCGGCGGACGCCGGGGCGGACGCGCTCGGCTTTATCGCCGTTCCCGGCAGTCCCCGCTTTCTGCCGCCGGAAGTTTACCACGAAATCTCTGCCGCCCTGCCCCTGTTCGTCAAGCGCGTCGTCGTCGCCCACCGGCCCGAAGACGCCGAAGAGTATTTGGCCGAATATGTCCAGCACTACGAAGACACGACCGACGAATCCCGTTTCCGGCGCGGCGCGGCGTGGCGCATCCGCGCGTTCCGTATGCGCGATGAGTCAAGCCTTGCCGAAATCGCTGCCTACCCCGACCTCGTCGGCGCGATTCTTCTTGACACCTACCACAAGCAGATGCTCGGCGGCTCCGGCGAGACCTTCGACTGGTCCCTCGCCGTCCGCGCCAAAGCGCTGACCGACAAGCCCTTCATTCTCTCCGGCGGCCTAACCCCCGACAACGTCCAAGCCGCCTTAGAAGCCGTCCGCCCCTACGCCGTAGACGTGGCCTCCGGCGTCGAAGCCTCCCCCGGTGTCAAAGACCACGCCAAGATCAAAGCGTTCATCCGTGCCGTGCGCGAGTGGGACCTGGCGCAGAATTAGCAAAGACTGCTGTCATTTGTGGGCAGTAAGGATAGCGGCTTGTGCCAGCGCAATGCCTTCAGTTCCATCGCGCTGCGGGTCTTGGCTCGCGAAGAGAACGATCCTTTGGTGGTCGCGGGCAACAAACTGGATGCCGCTCATGGGAGTGCCAGTCTGATTATCGTTTCCTGCCCAGCAAGCCCGCAAAAATCGCAGACCATGAATCATCACCGGCTGCGCGGGTGTCACCTGCCAATTTGTGATAATATGTTTTTTCCCGTTCAGGAAATTGTCTGAAAGAAACGGAAGCGTTGCTCGTGCCGACTGTTCAGCAGGGATTGTCGTCACCATCATCACAAGTGTCGGGTGTGTGCCGTCGGGGCGTTTTGGTCCAATCCATGCACATGCAATGGCACCAACAGGCGCAGAAGGGGCGTTGAGAACACGGTATCCAGCGGGAGGCTGAAGGGAGATGCCTGAAACCGCGACAGGTGGGCCGAGCGTCTTTGAAGCAGCGAAAGCACCCATCGGGCAAGCAAGCAAGAGCGCGACCAACGGAAGCGGAACAGCCGAGAAGACATTGTGGATTTTCATAAAGCTGTTGTTGGCCAATAGCAAGAGAAACTTGAGAGTACCTGCGCTGTCTGCCTTCCCGTCGCTGTCTGCCCTCCCGTTGACTTCTGCCGCGCACAGTGCTACAATGACTGCACGATTTAGAAGGAAGTGCTTCTTTGATGACCATGACAGGCGCAGTGCGCGAATTTGTCGAAACGAACTCGGCGGAGACCGCGCCGGACCAATTTGTGGCCGACGCGCAGGGGCGGTTCGGCGGGGAGTTCGGCGGGCGGTTTGTGCCGGAAACGATTATCCCGGCGCTTGACGAGCTGACGGACGCTTACGCCAAAGCAAAGGCCGATCCGGCATTCAAAACCGAGTTTGATTACTACGCCAAAAACTATGTCGGGCGGGCGACGCCGCTGTTTTATGCCGAAAAGATGACCCGCGAGCTGGGCGGGGCGCGGATCTGGCTGAAGCGTGAAGACTTGGCCCACACCGGGGCGCACAAGATCAACAACGCGCTGGGGCAGATTTTGCTGGCAAAGCGCATGAACAAGCCGCGCATCATCGCCGAAACCGGCGCGGGACAGCACGGGGTCGCGACGGCGACGGCGTGTGCGCTCTTCGGCTACAAGTGCGTGGTCTACATGGGCGAGGAAGATGTGAAGCGGCAGGCGCTGAATGTTGTCCGCATGAAGCTGCTCGGCGCGGAAGTTCGGCCGGTGTCATCGGGGACCAAAACGCTTAAAGATGCCCTGAACGAGGCCATGCGCGACTGGGTCACGAACGTTCACAACACCCACTATATCATCGGCACGGTCGCCGGGCCGCATCCGTATCCGACAATGGTGCGGGACTTCCAGAGCGTCATCGGCATTGAAGCCCGCCAGCAGATTTTAGAAGAAACCGGCGGCCTGCCCGATGCCGTGGTCGCCTGCGTCGGCGGCGGCTCGAACGCCATGGGCATCTTTTATCCGTTTGTCCGCGACGCCGCTGTCCGGCTGATCGGGGTCGAGGCTGCCGGGGACGGCGTTCATACGAAGAAGCACGCGGCGACCTTGACCGCAGGCTCCAAAGGCGTCCTGCACGGGTCGTCGTCGTATGTCTTGCAGGACGACTACGGCCAGGTGATTGAAACCCATTCCATTTCGGCGGGCCTGGACTACCCCGGCGTCGGCCCGGAACACGCTTTCTTCAAAGAGATCGGCCGCGCTGAGTATGTGTCCATTACCGACGAAGAAGCGTTAGATGCTTTTCAATGGACCTCGCGTACCGAAGGCATTATCCCGGCCTTAGAAACCGCCCATGCGTTTGCCCATCTCCGCAAGTTGGCCCCGCAGATGTCGCCGGAGCAGAACGTGATTGTGTGCTTGTCCGGGCGCGGCGATAAAGACGTGGACTCCGTCGCCGTCCGTCTGGGGCTGCTCTGAAAACGAGACGAATCGAGAGGGAATGAATTCCTCTCGCTGAATAACGTCCTTCGGACGAAGAGAAAGTCAGCATTCGCCAGTTCTGCATCCGAAGGATACTATTCAGCGAGAGGAATTCATTCCCTCGCTTTGCTGCCTGCTAACCTATGCCAAACCGCCTCGACCGGACATTCGCCCGCCTCCAAGCCGCCCAGGAAGGCGCACTTGTGACCTTTATCACGGCAGGCGATCCTGACCCCGCCGGAACACCTGCGCTTGTCGCCGCGCTGGCGCAGGCTGGGGCGGACGTGGTGGAACTCGGCATTCCCTACTCCGACCCGCTGGCGGACGGCCCAATCATTCAGGCGTCTTCCCAGCGCTCGCTGGAGGCCGGCATCACGCCTGACACGGTCCTGCAAATGGTCCGGGAAACCCGCATCCTGACCGATGTGCCGATTGTGCTGATGACTTCCTACAATCTCGCTCTGCGCTACGGCCTGACCCGCTTTGCCCAGGTCTTCGCCGACGCCGGGGCCGACGGCACGATCTTGACGGACCTGCCGCCGGAAGAAGCCGGACCGTGGAAGGCGGCGTCGGACGCCGCCGGTCTGGCAACCATCTTCCTCGTCGCCCCGACCTCGACCGCGCACCGCATTGCGCTGATCGCCCACAACACGACCGGATTTGTTTACTGCGTTTCCCGCACCGGCGTCACCGGCGCACGGGACGCGATGGACCCGGCGCTTGCCGCGCTCCTCACCCGCATCCGTGCCGCCACCGACAAGCCGCTCTGCGTCGGCTTCGGCATCTCGCGCCCGGAACACGTCACGCAGGTGCTGGAAATCGCCGACGGCGCAGTCATCGGCAGTGCATTGGTAGATTTCCTGCACACGTCGAAACGCGACCCGAAGCAACTGGAGGACTTAGCGGGGCTGGTGTCGTCCTGGAAGGCAGCGACGAGAACCTACCCCAGCGCAAGCGCCGGGGTGGGTTCCTGATGTATTCTAAAGAACAGTTCGCCAAAACTCTAGACAATACCCTGCTGCGCCCGACAAGCACGCTGGTGGAAGTTCAAGCTCTCTGCGACGACAGTGCCACTCGGCACTTCGCCGCTGTCTGCATTCTGCCCTGCTGGGTCGGCGCGGCGGCCCGCGCCCTCAGCGGCACGGATGTCAAAGTTTGTACTGTGGTCTCGTTCCCCTTTGGCGCGGGGACACGGCTGGCAAAGGTCTTTGAGGCCAAAAACGCCGTCGCGAACGGGGCTACAGAAATTGACGTGGTGATGAACCTTTCCCGCTTCAAGTCCGGCGACTTAGACTATGTCCGGGAAGACCTACGTGGGGTCGCTGATGCTGTTAAAGGCGCAGCTCTGCTCAAAGTGATTATCGAGACCTGCTACCTCAGCCCGGACGAGATAGATACGGCGAGCCGGTTAGTGCAGGAAGCGGGCGCGGACTTCGTGAAAACGTCTACCGGCACGGCAGGCGGCGGCGCGACAGCCGATGACGTCCGGCGCATCCGCCGGGCCGTCGGCGCATCTGCCATCGGCATTAAAGCCTCCGACGGCATCAAGACGGTAGACTCGGCGCTTCAAATGCTGGACGCTGGGGCTAACCGGATCGGCACATCGTCCGGCGCTGCTCTTTACGATGCTTACCGCCCGCAGGACTGAGCGCTATGCCTGCTTACACCACCGATGCCGTGGTTCTCCACCGCCGCCATTTCGGCGAGACGGACAACATTTTGACCCTGTATTCGCCGGGGATCGGACGCTTTTCCGCTATTGCCAAAGGCGCCCGCAAAGCCGTCTCGCGCCTTTCCGGCGCTACCGAGGTCCTTACCTGCACCCGGTTTGGATTGGCGTCCGGCAAGTCGCTCGAAATCGTCACTCAAGTGGAAGTGCAGGAAACGTACTCCGCCCTCCGCAAAGACTTGGTGCGTTTGGCCCATGGACTTTATCTCGCCGATTTAGTGGAACACTCGGTCGAAGACCACGCCCCAAACCCTGTTCTCTACGACATGCTCTTAAACGCCCTGCGCCAAACGGAGACCCTGCCCGTGCCGGAGCTGGCCGCCCGCTGGTTCGAGATCCAGCTTCTCGGCGACCTCGGCTATGCCCCCAATTTGGCCGAATGCGCCGTCTGCCATGTCCCCCTGCCCGGCACGTTTACTCGCGACGACCTCTTCGCCCTGTCCGCGTCCTTCGGCGGCGCTCTGTGCCCGTTCCACGCTCATCCCGAATTCAACGGCGACCACAGCCCGCTTGGCCTCGGCGCTCTGCGCCTCCTGCTCACGCTCGAAGCCCTCGGCCCCAGCGGCAGCGAAGCCTTGCCCGCCCTGCCCGCCGCTGGCCCCAAAAGCCTCGACCAAGTCCGCCTCGCCCTCCGCCGCTCCCTCCGCTTCCGTTTAGAGCGCGACCTGAAAAGCCTGGAGTTCTTAGACAGCCTGCGGCCCGGATAGAAAACTATGTTTGAAGCTATTAGATGGCGCATGTTCCTTCGGGTCGCCAATGAGCGAAAAGTTGCGAAGATTTTGCAGCGTCTCGGCGAGGCTTCGGGGTGCGAGATGGTTTTAAAAAGCTGTGAACGCTACTGGAAGGACACATCACTTTTCGATGTCCGCTTCTGTACCTCACTTCAGTCTAATAGCATTGCCGACGCAACTTTTCGTACATTGTGCATCTGCGGAAAGATGATGCCACGGTGGACTGTTTCTGCACCTTCGGCGTATTCTGAGGAGCGATGGGAGTTCAGTGGAGACTCAATGAACATGGCTCAGGGAATCGAGCTTGTCTTCTTTTCGGTGAACAATTTCTCGAACCAGCCTCAAGAACCCATGTCCTGAAGGACACGGCTATTGGGCGAGGACGCCGGGAACTACGCCTTCGGCGCACTGGGAACAATTCGGTCTTTTCCTAGCCCCGCGAAGCGGTGGGTTCCCGGCGTCCTCGCCCAATAGCCGTGCCCTTCAGGACATGGTTCAAAGATGTTTAGGATGTCGGAAACGGGTTGCGGGCGAAGCCGTCCTGGTGCCAGTAGGGGTAGATGCGCGTGACCGCGCTCGCTTTGTCCAGACGTGCCACCTGATCCGGGGTCAGGTTCCAGCCGACGGCACCCAAATTTTGCCGAAGCTGTTCTTCGTTCCGGGCGCCAATGATGATGCTGCTCACGGTCGGGCGCGACAAAAGCCAGTTCAGCGCGACCTGCGGCACGGTCTTTTCCACTTCGGCGGCTACGGCATCAAGTGCGTCTACAACGCTGTAGACGTATTCGTCGGACACTGGCGGTCCGGCGTCGGCAGTGACATGGAGACGGCTGCTTTCCGGCAGCGGCTGACCCCGCCGTATCTTGCCCGTAAGGCGTCCCCAGCCGAGGGGACTCCAGACCATCGCGCCGACGCCTTGGTCTATGCCGAGCGGCATCAGCTCCCACTCGTACTCGCGCCCGATCAATGAGTAATACGCCTGGTGGGCAACGTAGCGGGCTAGGCCGTACTTTTCGGAGATCGCCAGCGACTTCATCAAATGCCAGCCGGAAAAGTTCGAGCAGCCAATATACCGGATCTTACCTGCTTTGACAAGATCATCCAGTGTACCGAGGGTTTCTTCAATCGGAGTCAGCGCGTCAAAGCCATGAAGCTGGAACAAGTCAATGTAGTCCGTGCCGAGGCGGCGCAGAGAGGCTTCCACGGATCTGATGAGATGGAAGCGCGAGGAACCGACATCATTCGGGCCGTCACCCGCCGTAAATGTCGCTTTGGTGGAGATCAGCGCTGAGTCCCGGCGTCCGGCAATGGCTTTGCCGAGTATTTCTTCTGCCAGACCGCCGGAGTAGACATCCGCGCTGTCGAACATCGTCAAGCCGGCGTCGAGGCAGACATCTACCAGGCGAGTCGCTTCCTCCACATCGCTGCTGCCCCACGCCTCAAAGAACTTGCCGCGCCCGCCAAACGTGCCGGTGCCGAAGGAGAGGGCCGGGACTTTGAAGCCTGACCGTCCGAGTAAGTTGTAGTCCATGCTTTCCTATCCCCACCATCACTCGTACCGAAACGCCGTGTCGGCAAGCTGAACGGTATCGCCGGATGACAGCAGGCGCGGATCGCTCACCCGCCCGCCGTTGACGAACGTGCCGTTGGAGGAGCCGTCGTCGGCGACAAAGTGGCGGCCATCGGCATAAGTCACCCGCGCGTGGGCGCGGGAAACTGAGGTATCGGCGGGCAGCGGGATGTCCCGCTCCACGGCCCGGCCAATCGTCGCGGGAACGTGCGACAGCGGGAACGACTGGCCGGTGTAGGGTCCCTGCACGGCAACTAGCCGCGAGCCGAGGCCGCCGAAGCCCGGCCCGGTCAGCACCGTCGCGTCGGTGGAACTACTGGGCGTCGGAGCCGCGCCCATCTGCGCGACAATGTCGTCAGGCGTCGTCAGCGGCGGGCGGATGGGCGGCGATACGACGGACAACTCTTCGCCGACAGTGCGGGTTGCAGGCCGCAGACTGTCCTGCAGGACTGCCGTGTGAGGCACGGACGCCGCGCCTTTTCGGGTTGCCTTCTCCAAAAAAAGCAGCGTCCGCTTTCCCACTTGTATCGTGTCGCCGTCCACCAGCCACTGCTCTCCGACCACAGGATAGCCATTCACGAAGGGCGGCGCATACTCGACTCCCCGCTTATTCGCCTCCATTACGGCCCGCAGTCGGTGCCGGTTTTGGGCGGGAAGCGCCTCAATCGCGGCATGAGTCGGGGCAACAGACGGGTCGCCAAATAGGCCGATGTCCGCGAGTTCACTGCGTCCAATCGTCGTTACCGGCTTTGCTATCAAATACTCTTTGCCTTCGTTCCGGCCCAAGACTACTCGTATCCACGCCTGCTTGAACAAGTTCTGGACCAGGCCGACAAAGAACCCGGCCAGCGCTCCGGTCGCCATCAGCGCAAGCAGCCGGCTGAGCGACGACGGAAAATCGAGGCCGCTAAGAATCTGGAACACGGTGCCGCCCAAGAACCCCCCGACAAAGCCGCCGAACGCCCCCTGCCGGGCGATAATTGCCGACCGGCTGCCGATGCCCTGCGCCGCGCCGACAATCCCGCCGATAAGCGCGTAGCCGAGCGCCCTCCCGACAACCAGCACCAGAAACTGCCCTGGGTTGTGCGGCGACTCGTCGGCCCGCAGCCCAGTCGAGTTATAAATCAAGCCGTACACAATCTGCCCCACGCCCAGGCCGATCCAGCCGGCGACCGCCCCTGCCGCCGCTCCTATTGCCAGTGCCTGGGTCTGGCGCTGCCGCGTTTCCAGCGAGAGCGAGTCTACCAGCGCGAGCAGCAGGCCAAGCAGCAGGCCGAAGATGATGCCGTACAAGAGAAATTTGAAGTTTGAGAACAGGCTGAGCCGCAGGACATGGTTCGGCTGGAACACGTCCGCAAACCAGCCGGTCGGGTCGGTCAGCACCCAGGCCAAAAATCCGGCGAGTGCGCCCGCCAGGAGGTTAAGATAAGTTTTGGCTTGAAGTGACATGGATTTTGGTCCCGCCATGAATGGCAGGTCTAGAGGCGGAGCGCCAACCGCCCTGCGGGCGGAAGAGTAGAAAAGCATCGGTCAGTAGCATTGTCGGTCGCAGACCGATTGGCGTCTGCGCCCCCAGACCTGCCATTCATGGCAGGACACAACGCGGCGGGACAAGTCGCTTCCTCACCCCGTCGAAAACACAATCCGGGCCACATCGCGGAACTGCCGGGCGCGGTGCTTCAAACTCGGCCAGTCGCCGCCGGTGACGTGGTGCCGGAACTCGGTCTCGACTTCCATGACCCGGAACCCGGCTTGCAGGGCACGGATGGTCAAGTCTACTTCCACCCCAAAGCCCGGCGCGAACTTGCCGCCGAGGGCATCAAAAACGGATTTCCGAACGGCCCGCTGGCCCGACAGCGGCTGCTGGAATGTCTGCCGCGTGCGGTGTTCAATCCCCTGCCGGGCGAGACGCACGACAAAGCCGCGTCCGCCGGACTGGCCGGTCGCAGCAAACGCCGGGTCCGGCGGCAGCATTCCCACCGTCATGTCGGCGTCGCCCGCCAAAAGGGGCGGCAGCAGCTTCACGGCCTCCCCGGCGGACGCGCCCAGATCCGCGTCCAGCAGCAGAAAGAGGTCGCCCCAGTCGCGGGCGGCGGCGTAAGCCGCCGTGAGCGCCGCCCCTTTGCCGCCGTTTCGGCCGGTCAGCACATGCCCTGCGCCGGCAGACCGGGCCGCGTCCGCCGTGCCGTCGGAAGAGCCGTCGTCCATCACCACGATCTCGCTGATCTCAGGCCGCGCCTTCAGTGAGGCGATAGTCAGTCCGATACGCCCCACTTCATTGTACGCCGGCACTAATGCACAGACGCGCGGGAAGTCGTTCATGGGGCCGCCGTGCCTCCGAGCGAGTCGGGCAGCCGCAGCTTGGCCGTAGCTTTGAGGCCGTAGTCGCCGGTCTCGCCGCGCAGGGCAAACGGCAGGGCGATCTGGCCGAGCGGCAGGTCAACGCAGTCCACGGTCGCGATCCCGGCGGCTTGGTAGACTGGGACCGAAGACGATGCCGCCGAGTACGGCTCGCAGCCGACGATCGTGACCGGGCTTGCGAGCGACTGAAACCCGGCAAGGAGACTGCTATCAACTGCCATATCCGGCGTGTCGGCGCTGCTGCCGCCGACGAGAACAAAGAGTGTGCAGGGCTGAGATAGGTCACCGGAGACAGTCAGCAGGCTCGCCGCCTGAAGAGCCGCCGGCACGGCGGGGTCGGCGGACGCGGGAACATCTGCCGTCCCCGACGCCAGCGCCGACGCCAGCGATGCCAGCAGCGCCTTGTCCTGCGCCGCCGGGTCGAGTACGCCCGACGGCAGCACGGCTCGCTGCCGGGCCGTCAAGCTGTCCCAGCGTCCGGTGAGTACCAGGGTCGCCGTCACGGTCGCCCCGGCGTCTTCTAAAGATTGGTTTGCAGCTTGGGTCGCATCGGAGTAATCGCCGGTTTGGATCAGCACCACCCGCTTGCCCGCCAGCTTGCCGCGCACCAGTGTTGGCCGAAGTGAAGCCAGCGCCTGCTCGTCATCGTTCAGGCGGCCCTCGATCTGGTTGCGGTCGTGAACCACCGCGTTGGTCTGGTCGGCCAGCTTCTTCACGACTTCCCGCTGCTGGTTCATCTGCACCGGGCCGTAAAACGAGGCACCGATGGCGACACCGAAGCCAAGCATCATAAAAATCGCAATAGAATAAAACAAGTGGTAGCGGGCGTCAAGCATGGAGCCGCCACCAGATATGAAAAAGCGCCGCCAGATTTTCCCACATCGGCGAGAACCGCAGCAGCATAATGACGGCAAACAAAAACGACAGCAAAAGCGCAACATGAGCCAGAAACGGCGGGCGCGGCTGGTACAGCTTAAACACTCCCCGTGCGTCTACCAGCCGAGGCCCGACTTTCAGCCGCACCAGGTAAGTGGAGGCCATGCCCGCCCGGCCTTTATCCAAAAAGTCTTCCAGATTGGAATGCGTTCCCAGCGCGACAATCAGATCCGCGCCGTGTTCATACGCCAAAAGCAGCGCGGCATCTTCGCTGGTTCCCGGCACCGCGAACAAGTCCGCGCCCAGGCCGAGCGCGTGGACCCGGTCCAAGCCGGGCGCGGCGCCGTTTTTATAGGCGTGGACGATCACCTGCGCCCCGGAGCGCAGGGCGTCATCGGAAACGCTGTCCATGTCGCCGAGAATGATATCCGGGCGGTGGCCGATTTCCAGGAGAGCATCCGCCGCGCCGTCTACGGCGATCAGCACCGGCTTGTAGTCGGTCAGGTAGCCGCGCATGAGCGCTAGATCTTCTTTGTAGCCTTCGCCCCGGACCACCACCAGCGCATGGCGCCCCGACAGCTTCACCCGGCGGAGGGCCGGAACATCGGTCGGGTCCAGCAGTAAATCTTTGTCGGCGTCGAGGTATTGCAGCGTGTTCCGGGCAAACTTTTCCAGCTCCGCGCCGAGATTGGCCCGCGCCGCAGACGTCGCCTCGGCAATTTTGGCATCGTCCCACAGTGTCAGAGCATCGAAGAACGCCTCGCTTTGGAACAAACCGCCGCTGTCGGCATCCACCGACAGCGCCGCGCCGTCCCGCAGCCCGGAAAACTTAGCCAGGTCGGACAACTGGAACAAAGGGATCTGAGCAGCAGCCAGCACCGATGGCCCCCGGTTTGGGTACTTGCCGCTGATGAACGGCTGGGCGTTGACGACGGCGAGAACGCGGGCATCGGCGAGGGCGCGGGCCGCGAGGCCGTCGAGATCGGCATGGTCAATAACCGCGATGTCGCCGGGACGCAGGCGCTTCACGAGCGCCTTTGTGCGCCGGTCGCAGCGAGCCGGGCCGCGCAGGAAGTTCACCGCTGCCGAAGCAGATTGTCCCGAAGCAGGCCGTGCAAGCGCCAAGTGCGTAATTTTCTCCTGTTTGCTGTCTTGGAAAGGTTTCAGTCAGTATAGCACAAAGAGAGCCGTCCTGCGTGTCATACTGTGTTTATGACTCTTGAACTCATAGACACGCATTGCCACTTAAACCATGAGGACTTTTCGCCGGACTGGGCCGAAGTCTACAACCGCGCCGAAGCCGCCGGTGTTTCGGGCTTCCTCTGCATCAGCTACGATTTAGGAAGCAGCCGCCGGGCGGCAGAGCTTGCCGCTGCTCATGCTGCCATCTATGCCGCCGTCGGCATTCACCCGGAGTCGGCGGATGAGTGGAACACCGCCGCTTCGGCGGAAATCACGGGGCTGTTCGCGGCGCACCCCGGCAAGATGACAGCCTACGGCGAGATCGGGCTGGACTACCACTGGGGTAGCGTACCTAAAGAGCGCCAGCTCGAAGTCTTCGCCGCACAAATCGCGCTTGCCCTTTCGCTGCGCCCCGACGCGCCCCTGCCGCTGGTGATCCACAACAGGGACGCTTTGGCCGATGTCCTGGCCGTCTTGAAAGCCTCACAGACACCCGCGCCGGTTGTCATGCACTGCTTTACCGGCGACACGGAGACCGCCCGGCAGTGTTTAGATGCGGGCTGCTACCTTGGCATCGGCGGGGTCGCGACATTTAAGAAGTCCGACGCCGTTCGCGCCGCGATCACTTACGCGCCGCTGGACCGGCTGCTGCTGGAAACGGACTGTCCTTATCTCGCGCCCCAATTCAAGCGTGGACGCCGCAACGAGCCGTCTTACCTGCCTGCGATTTGCGAGACAGTCGCCGCCGCAAAATTACTCACGGTGGAAGAAGTCGCTGCCGTTACGACCGTGACGGCGAAAGCGCTTTTTGGGATGGCGTAGACACGGAACTTTACCCTACTACGGAGCAGTTAAAGACAGCATGAACAAACTCATTCTGCCGTTTGCCCTCGCGGCCTCGCTTGTCGCGCCGCTGACCGCACAAGCCCAGTTCGGCGCATCTAAAGTTGCGACGGCCCATGCGTCCGTCAGGCCGGCGGCCGTTCCGCGCGGCGGCAAAGGCGTGATGACCGTCACCCTCAGCGTCGGCGCGAAGTACCACGTCAATGCCAACAAGCCGAACGACCCGGCGTACATCGCGACGGTCTTCACGCCTCAGCCCGTGCCGGGAATCCGGTTCGGAGCCGCGCGTTACCCCGCCCCCAAGCTGATGAAGCTGTCGTACTCGCCGAAGCCGCTGCTGGTCTATACCGGCCTCGTGACGGTTTCCGTTCCGTTCACGGTGACGCCTGCTGCAAAGCCCGGCAAGCTGCCGCTGTCCGGCACGGTGAAGTTTCAGGGCTGCGATGCCCAGTCCTGCTTTCCGCCCGCAGCGGCTCCCGTCAAAGCCGTCGTCAGCGTGAAGTAGCGGTTTTCTAAAAGCAGGGCGAACGCTATCAAGAAAGGGCGAACACAAGGTTCGCGCCCTACGTTTTGATTCTATTTCTTCTGACCCCGTAGGGGCGAACCTTGTGTTCGCCCTGCTCTTGATATACCCCCTGACCCCATGCCCCCTCGCCGGTGACTTTTCAGGTATAATCGGCCCGATGGAATACCTCACACAACTCATCGGCAAGACCGTAGACGACGCCGACGGCGAGCGGTTCGGCAAGCTGTCCGAAGTGGTCGTTTCCCCCGGCGAACCGCTGCCGCTGGTCGCCGCCTACCAGGTCAAGACCGAAGACGGGGCGCTGTTTGTGCCGTGGGACGGCCTTTCGGTGTCCGCCGACGGGCGCGAGTTCCGCCTCAGCCGCCCCGTCACGCAGATCCAGCCCTACCAAATCCACGCCCAGGACTTCTCGCTTGTGCGGGACGTTTTAGACAAGCAGATCGTGGACGTTCACGATTACCGAGTCGTCCGCGTCAACGACATTCGCCTCCAAACCCTGCCCAGCGGGCGGCTGGCGCTGATCGGCGTTGACCCCGGCGTGCGCGGCCTCCTCCGGCGCATGGGCCTGGACCGCTTCTTAAACAGTGTCAGCCGCGCCCTGCACCTCGGCGCGGCGTCCGACACGCTCATCGCCTGGAACGATGTCGAGTCTCTGCCAACCCACAACGCCGGGGAGCCGCTGAAACTGAAAGTCGCCCACGAGAAGATCGCCAAGCTCCACCCCGCCGACATCGGCGATATTCTGAACCAAATGGACCCCGCCCATCGTCGGGACATCCTCGAAGGCTTGGATTTAGAAACCGCCGCCGACGCCCTGGCCGAAGCCGACGAAGATGTCCAGGTCTCGGCCTTGCAGCAGCTTGACGAAGAGCTTGCCGCCGACATCCTCGAAGAAATGCCCGCCGACGAAGCCGCCGACGTTCTCGGCGACATGGATAAAGCCCACCGCGAGCAGCTTCTGGGCCGCATGGACATTGAAGAGCGCGAGGACGTGCAGGAGCTTTTAGAGTACCACGACGAAACCGCCGGCGGCCTGATGACCAACGAGTATGTCGCCATCTCCTCGGAAATGACCGCCCAGCAGACGATCGAACAGCTCCGCGCGTTAGAGCCGGAAGCCGAGATCACCTACTACGTCTACGTTGTAGACACCGAAGAAAAGCTCGTCGGCGTCATTACTTTGCGCGACCTCATCGTCGCCCAGCCCGAAACCCGCGTCGCCGAGTTCATGCGCGTAAAAGTCCGCAGCGTCCTGTTAGATGCCACCGTCGAAGAAGTCGCCCACAAGTTCGAGCGCTACAAATTATTGGCTCTCCCTGTCGTCAACAGCGACGGCTGCCTGCAAGGCATCATCACCATAGACGACACCCTGGAGCAGCTTTTGCCCCCGGATTGGCGGCGGCGTCCCTCGGAGAAGCGTTCGAAAGAATGAAAATTCTAGGCGACGGGCCAGTTCAGCACTTCACGAATGCCGCAGGCGTTCAAGGCATCACGGGCCTAAGTGCAGACACACTCCAAGTCGGTGAAACTGTCGAAGCCTCTGCGCTTTCCTTTGGGCAAGGCGCGAACACTTTCCTCGCAGGAAATGCAGGCGATATTTTCGTGACCGAAATCGGCCCGGACGCAACTGCTGGGCAGCTTCAACAAATCGGCGTTTTCGGCGACAAGCAAAACTACGTGATCCAGTTCTCGCGTGAGAGTGCATTCGCAAACAATATCAGGCTTACTCCTTTGTTCCCAGCCCGAAGCATCTACGGCGTTTCGGCAGGCACAGTTTTAGACCATGCTGATTATCTATACACGGTCACACGAATAAAATGATAAACCATCAATTAACAGAACTTGAAAAGCACGATTTAACCCAGCTTGCTGTTTTTCTTAACGCTTCCGACATCAAAACGCAGATTCAGGCCATTGATGAGGCAATCCAGGTCAATTTCCTGCTGGCCGATTCGGCTGTTGACGCCTTGCAGACTGGGCAGGATCGCTACTTTGTGGCGGAACGCCTGCATAATTTCGGGTCAGTTATTGTGGGACCGCTCCAAGCGCTGCTGGAAGCATCTGCGGACGCCGAGGTAAAAATTCTGGCGGCACTCGTGCTGCTGCGTCTCGGCTCAAGGACCGGCATCCCCATCCTGCTGGAAGCCGTCTTAACCGAGCAGGTGGACAGATATGCCGCTTTAGTTGCTGAAAGATTGGCAGCGAACGGCGTTACCGAAGCAAGCACGGCTATCATCGCCCGCCTGCGCCAGCTTAATCTGCAAGAGATCGACTTAGGAAGATCGTTCAAGAGCAATGCTGCCAAAGATTTTGTCGTCTCCTCGCTTCATGCCATGCAGACCCTGAACGTGCCATTGCCGCAGGATTTGCTCACTTACTTGACAGCGCCGGGTGTGCCGATTGAGATCACTTCGGCTTTACCAAGTAATAGAGCGTAAGCGATACTTGTTGCTTCATAAGGTTTCACCATAAACGACACCCTAGAGCAGCTACTGCCCCCCGATTGGCGGCGCAGACCATCGGAGAAGCGGGCGAAAGAGTAGGAACGGCTTGATACGCACTGAGTTCAATGGAGTTCAGCATTCTGGGAGCGTCTATGCTGCCGAGATGACCGTCTCAGACGGAACCGCCGCCGAGCAGGTTCTGGTCCCGCTTACAAAGGAAACGGCTGCATTGCTCAAGGCAGTTCTGGAAGAAGAGCCTTTCAGAGTCACGAAGCCAGGTTCTTATCGCCGCGAGTTTTCTGAAATACAGCAAGGTGGTGGACACCCGAAAACCCTAATAATCCAAGTCAGCAAGGGGCGTTCGCGAACGAAAAGAAGTGTCGCAATAAATGACGAGTTGTTCTTAATGCTCTGGAACCTCCTTCGCTTTCAGGTATTGCCAAGTCAGTTAGCGACAAAAATTCAGCGAACCTAGTCTTTAAAGCTTGAAATAGCCGTGGAGACCCGGCACTTCCAGTGCCGGGCTTTTGAAGTGCAAATGTCCGCCTTCGAGAACGCAAGAACAGCCTGAAACGACTGGCATTTAGTCGCTTCGACTTTCATTCAACAGTAGCCCGGCACTGAAGTGCCGGGCCCCTGCCAGAAAAGAGAACTTACATGGTCACTGCTTCTTTGCCCGAAATTACAAAATTGAGCGCCGCCGAGCGCATTCAGCTTGTGGAAGATATTTGGGATATGATTGCTGCTGAACCGGAGGCAGTCGCCTTAACGGAAGCCCAAATGCAAGAACTTGACCAGCGGCTTGATGCCTATCATGCCAATCCTCAAGCGGGTTTGTCCTGGCCGGAAGTTCGGCAACAGATTCTGGGGCAAAAGATTTAGGCTCTACTGGTATCCTCCATGACCGATGCGCGGAAAACGATGGGGTCGCGTGGGGAAGCGGAGACGGTGGCGTTTTTGGAGACGCGCGGCTACCGCATTGTGGATACGAATGTGCGGCCCCTGGGCGGCATGGCGCGGGGCGAGATTGATGTCATTGCCTGGGACGGCGAATATCTGGTGTTCTGCGAGGTCAAGACGCGGCGGGTCAGGGCGGGCAGCCAGGGGACGCCTGCCGAGGCGGTCCATTTCCGGAAGCAGGCGCAGATTACGCGGCTGGCGCTGGCGTATCTCGCGAAGCATGACTTAGATGATGTCCCTTGCCGCTTTGATGTGGTGGAAGTCGTGCGCTGTCCTCCGGCCCCGGCGCGGTTTACGCTGTGGCGCGATGCGTTCCAAGTGACGGCGGAAGGATAACGCCAGAGAAGGGCGAACTCAAGGTTTGCGCCCTACATTCTGTCCCCGGTGTTCTGCCTGACCCCGTAGGGGCGAACCTTGTGTTCGCCCTTCTTATTTGTGTTCGCCCTGTCCCCTTATCCTCTCGCGTATCTTATTGACAACCCTCCCCGCCTGTGCTAGAATGACGGCATGGCAGCGGACTATTCTTATCCCCCGCAGATCACGCTTTCTCCTGTAGAGAGGCCGGTCAAGGCGTCCGTGCGGCTGCCGGGTTCCAAGAGCATCACGAACCGGGCTTTGCTGCTGGCGGCGCTGGCGGACGGCGAAAGCCGGTTGATTGCGCCGCTGCATTCAGACGATACTTGGTACATGGCGTCGGCCCTGCGGGAGTTTGGCGTAACTATTGAAGAAACGCCGGAGCGGAGTTTTGTTGTTGCCGGCAAAGGCGGGCGGTTTGACGCGCCGAGCAAGCCCCTGTTTATCGGCAACTCCGGGACAACCGTGCGGTTTTTAACAGCGGCGGCGTGTTTTGCGCCTGCGGGTGCGGATGTCGTTCTGGACGGGGTGGCTCGGATGCGGGAGCGGCCCATTCGGGATTTAGTCGGAGCGCTGCTGACGCTCGGCGTAGACACTGAATGCCTCAACGGTCACGGCTGTCCGCCGGTGCGAGTGCAGGGCGGCGGGATGGCGGGCGGGCGCTGCCGCCTGCGCGGGGATGTCAGCTCGCAGTTCTTGACGGCGCTGCTGCAAGCCGCGCCGTATGCTCGTCAAGACGTAGAAATTGAGATTGTCGGCGAGCTGATCTCAAAGCCCTATATTGACATCACGCAGTCGGTCATGGCGTCGTTCGGCGTCTCGCTCGTGAACGAGGATTACCAAAAACTGCGCGTGCCGGCGGGTCAGCGTTACGCAAGCCGGGACTATGCCGTTGAAGCCGATGCGTCCAATGCATCGTACTTTCTCGCGGCGGCGGCTGTGACCGGCGGCACGGTGACGCTGGAAAACCTCGGCACAGACTCCATTCAAGGCGATATCGGGTTCTTGGACGTACTAGAGCGCATGGGCTGCACCGTTACGCGCGGGGCATTGGTGACGCTGACCGGGCCGGCCAAGCTTTCGGCGATAGACGCCGATATGGACGCCATTCCCGACACGGCGCAGACTTTAGCGGTTGTCGCGGCGTTCGCCGATGGGCCTTCTCGCATCACGAACATTGCCAGCCTGCGCGTGAAAGAAACCGACCGCGTGAAGGCCATCGCAAAAGAGCTGCCTAAGCTGGGCGTCCGCGTGGAAGAAGGGCCGGGCGACTGGACCATCACGCCGCCGGCCCATGGTGTGTACACTGCTGCCGAGATTGACACCTACGAGGATCACCGCATGGCGATGGCGTTTGCCGTCGCCGGGCTGCGTGTTCCCAATCTCACGATCAACAATCCCGGCTGCGTCGCGAAAACATTTCCCGACTTCTGGGAGCGCTGGAAAGAGGCATTTGAATGACCGGCGAAGAGTTCTCGGAAGTCGGCGTCGCCGGGGCGCTGGCCCACGCTTACGCGCAGGACGCTCGCGGCTTTCTGCCGCTGCTGGCCGTGGTCCTGACCGGAACCCTGCCCGACGAGACCCAGGTTGAGCGTAAGGGCGGCCTGTTCCAGAAAGAAAAGCCCGCCCGCAAGATTTTGGTCACGCTCGGCGACAACCTGTACACGCTGGAAGATTTAGGGCGCGGGCCGCTCGTCGCCAGCCGGGTCAAGATCGTGCGCGGCATCACACTTCAAACCAAGTTCCTGCCGATTGAAGAATGGCTGGCCGAGCTGAGCGCGGAAATTTCCGCCCGCGCCGCAAGCAACGAGAAAGCATTTTTTGCGTTGAAGAGTTTGCTGGACTAAAGAGGCGATGCCGTAAACAGCGTCGCTGAGGGGCGCAGACGCTAAGGTCCCGTGGGTAAGGGACAAGAGCAAGACACAATCCATATCTTCCGCCACGAAGGTGGCGGCTTGGCGCTTCGCCCCCCAGCGAGGACGTTCACGCCCTCGTTCATCACGCCCTCGTATTATCTTCGTCCCGCTAGGGTTATCTCATGCCGCTTTTTGGAAAACGCCCCGTTGATACCGAAGCTGCCGCGCAGGCGGTGAGCGACCAGGACCGTCTGACCAAAGGCAGCCTGCCGCTCAAAGCCGAGCGGCGACTGACGGAGCTTGCCGAGAACAAGCGCTTCTTTACCAGCAACCTGAGCGTCAATGAGCTGGCCCTCGCCGGAGCGGAAGGCGTGCGCCCGCTGGGACAGGTCATGGGCAGCACCGTCTACCATGTCGGCTGGCAGTACACGCCGATGTATGCAAGCTCCGAGCTGACCCTGATTTCCCATGCCCAGACCCACGCCCGGCAGCTTGCCATCTCGCGCTTGCAGCAGGAAGCGCGGCTTCTCGGCGCACACGGCGTCATCGGCGTTCGCCTGGAGCGCAAGTCCTACGACTGGGGCGCAAACCTGATTGAGTTCGCCGCATCGGGAACCGCCGTCGCGCTTGACGACCGCCCTGTCCCGGCGCACCCATTCGTGTGTGATCTGTCGGGACAAGAGTTCTACGCACTGCGCCGGGGCGGCTTTTTTCCGGTCGGCTTCGCGTTCGGAACCTGCACCTACTACCATGTCGCAACCCTCGGCAATCAATATGCAAGCCAGAGCTGGGGCAATGTCGAGCTGACCGACTATTCCCAAGCCATCTACCACACCCGGCACTCCGCCATGACCCGCCTCAGCGCCGAAGCAAACCGGGTCCAGGCCGAAGGCGTCGTCGGCGTCACGATTGACAAGTATATTAACACTTATGAAGTAGATGTCAACAACCAGCCCCGCCGCGACCTCATTGTCGAGTTCACGGCACTGGGAACCGCTATTGTCACAGACGGCCCCGACACGCTGACGGTAGATTACGGCCTGCCGCTGACGGACTGAAAAGGTTTACATTGTTTGTGAGCGGCCTGAGCGTCAGCGAGTTTGTTTTGCTTCCAAATATCCGGGTTTTAGGCACTGTTCATAGCACCGTCGTCCATACGACAAGGGAAGTAGAGCCTCCTCAAGCGAGTCAAGTGATGAAAACGGCGACACGAAACCAAAGCCGTGTTGTTGCAACGGCGATCAATCGGCTTCAGGAGAATGCTCTCAGGCTGGGGGCAACCGGGGTAATCGGGGTCCACATCCGGCATCAGCCATTAGAAGAAAACATCTTGGAGTATACAATAACCGGAACTGCGATTGCAGAAGACGTAGCGCCTCCAACCAAGCCGGTTGTTTGCACGTTGTCCAGTCAGGACTATCAGCTTGTTGTTTCCAGCGGTTACCGTCCGGTGGGAGTTGCCTTCGGCATCAGTATTTATCACCAAAAATTGCATCAGCGGGTTCAGCAGAAAGTGGATCGCCACATGAATACAGAACGCTCCGATTTTACACGCGGCTTATACACCGCTAGAAAGTATGCGTTTTCGGCCCTTCATCAAGAAGCAGCCGCTCTTGGTTCTGAAGGCGTTCTTGCAGTTCATGTTCGAACAGAGCGGTCACTGCATCACCGCTCTGGATCTAGCAACAGCATGATGATTAGCATGATTGCTGCTGGAACCGCCGTGGTGTCCTGCCATTCAAGTGCTTTAACAATAAATTATGGAGTGCCGCTAGTGTGACAGCCGATGCCCGACCGCTTTGGCGGCAGCGGCAAGGATAAACTGGTTGATGCTGACGCCTTCTTCGGCGGCAATCTGGGCGATTTCCGCATGAAGCGTTTTCGGCAAACGCAGCGAGAGCGTACCGCTAAGAGTTTCAGACGCACCCGGCGGCTCCGGGATCAAAGTGCCGCTGTCAAGCCACTCTTGAAGAAGACCGGGCAGATGCGCCTGCAAATCGGCAATCGCTTCGGCAGCGGTTGCGCCGTCACCGACCGCCGACCAGCGGCCAAGCAGCGGAATACAGGCGGTATAGCCCCCGCCCTCGGCGGCGGGAATGGGACTGACTTCCAGACGGTATGGCAGTGACAAGTAGTATGCCGCGTCTTTCTGGCCTGCTGTGCGAGGCATTTTGCTATTGAGTTTCGATTGTGGTGTCATCTTTCTCTGCCTTCTTTTGCTCTGCTTCTTTCACGAGAGCGATTGCTTCCGCAATGCGCTTCAAGTAAATTGCCTTGACGTTTTGCCCGCCGGCGACCGGCACCGAAAGCGTTCCGCCGACGAAATGCGGGTGTCCAAAAAGCGCAGGATGCGAAACACGGAACTGATGGGACCCTGCGCCGGTTGCTTTCGCGAAATTGGCTCCAAAGTAGTACTTGAGAATGGCTTCTACTGTCTCAACGGTCACGTTCGGCTGCCGCTGATTGATCCAATCGGCGAGTATCTTGTCCCGTTTACTTATAAATGATGATACCATATTCGGTATCAGAAAACAAGGAGAATCCTAACCCATGCCTGATAAATATACGCCTGGCTCGCAGGAAGGCTTGCCGATCCATGCCCGGAACCGCTTGGCCGCCATGACGCCCGGCGCAGGCCGCAAAGGGCTGTTCACCAGCGACCTGTCGGTCAACGAGTTTCTGCTGGTTAAAGAAGCAGGCTTTGACCCATTAGGATTGGTTGTCGGGTCATCCATTTACCACATCGGCTGGCAGAAGCCGGCGCTAACCCAGAGCATGGAGCTGGAAACGCTGACACAAGCCATGTACCATGCCCGCGAGCTGGCGATGACGCGCATGGAAGAAGAAGCGGACTCCATCGGGGCCGACGGCATTGTCGGGGTCCGGCTGGAAGTCGGAAGGCAGGAATGGGGCGAGCATCTGGCCGAGTTTATCGCCATCGGCACGGCGATCAAAGCACGGAACGGCGAAAGCCACCGCGCCCCGAACGGGCGCCCGTTTACCAGCGATTTGTCGGGCCAGGACTTTTGGACGCTGACCAAAGCCGGCTACCGGCCCATCTCGTTTGTCATGGGCAACTGCGTCTACCATGTCGGGTATCAAGGGGTCAAAGCCTGGTTTTCGCAGGTCGGACAGAACATTGAAATGCCGACGTACACCCAGGCCATTTACGACGCCCGCGAGCTGGCCCTGTCCCGGATGCAGGCCGAAGCGGAAGAATTGGGGGCGGATGGTATTGTCGGGGCGACCATCAAAGAAAACTCGCACGGCTGGGGCAGCCATGTGATCGAGTACTTCGCCGTCGGCACTTCCATCATCGCCACCCGCGCCGACCATACCATCCCCACCCCGCAGCTCATGCTGCCACTGTCAGATAAGTAAGCAACGAATCAAATAGGTAAGCGGCAAAAAAGAGGGAGGCTGAACGGCCTCCCTCAGATTGTTTGTTTACAGCTTTTTATTTGTCTACAGCTTTTTGGCGCTCCGGCTGCCGCTCAAAAGCTGAATGCGGCTGCCGGGATCGCCGTGCGTGTACTCTTCCAGCGACGCTTCTCCAATTTTGACCACCACGGCGGGCGGCGTGGCCGTTTGGACGTGCAGCGGGGCCGGGCTGGGCGCGGCGGGAACCAGCAAGAGCGCAAGGGCAGTAAGAATGTTCATCGCGGTCTCCTTCGGTATCGTCGCAGTTTGGTAGCCCGGCGGCCACCCTAAGCAAGAAGGAAGGCCCGTAGCTTTGCGTCCCGCCTTTTCAAGCGGTTTGCCCTTGTCAATATGCGAAGGACGACGGCGTTTGTGCGCCGTCTGATTTTGATTATGCCATTATCCGGGAAAATCCTTATATGCACGAACTTGATCCCGCTCAGTATAAAGTCGTCCTGCCGCTTGTTGAAAAAAACCAAATTCTTGGCTACTCTTCCTATGCTTTTGCCGTTTTGGAAGGGCGGCAGCCGGGCCATGTCTTTGCAGACGATGCAATCAGCCCCCGGTCTGCGCTTGTCGTCCATTCCGGGCAGCCTTCCCTGCTCTGCGGGGAAGCGGACAGCGTCAGCAGTCTCTTTCTTCAGATCATTGCAGCGCGTTTTCCCGGACGCAGTACCCCGCTGTTTTGGACGGCTTCCGACGACTGGCACCGGGTCCTGGCGGCCTTGCCCGGTACCCCGCTCCGCCGCATGGTATTTCGCTATGAGCCATCTTTCTCCTTGGAGGCCGCCGAAGAAAACATATCGCTTCATGGCCCGGTAAAGCGGATGGATGAGGCGCTGCTGGAGTCGCCGGAAAGCAGCCTTAAATCGGGAAGCGTGAGCCTCTGGGGAGGACCGGCTGGATTTGTCCGAAACAGCTTCGGTTTCTGCGCCCTGCACAGCGGGCAAGCCGGCAGCTTTTGTGCGGCGGCCTTTATCGGCGGCGGCGCAGCGGAGATTGACATCAGCACGGCGGAAGAGTTTCGGCGAATGGGCCTTGCGGCGGCGGCTGCCCGTGCGTTCCTTCGCTACTGCCGAGAGTTAGGTCTGCGCCCCAACTGGAGCTGCCGCAGCGACAACTTGGCCTCGGCAGCACTCGCGGAAAAGCTGGGGTTTGTGCGGCAGCAGGAAATCACCGGGCGGATGCTGGCTGGGGCATGAGATAAAATTATTCTTCTGCGGCAAAATGCACACAGGAAAACCGCGTATTGATAGCCAAGCAGTTAAATGTATCGCTATCAGAGTTGTTTGTGGGCATTTAGAAGTCGTCAAACATTCGCTGAGCCTTATAAAAGTCGCTGTCTTTAATTTCCTTCATAATCGCGATATTACCCATGACGACGTAGACAACTAAGCCACCCACAGCGACAAGAAGCAATGGGGCGAATGGGTGCGGGTCGCTATACGCCACTTTGGCAAACCCATAAATGAGGTAAAAGGCAACAACAGTCATTGACCACAAGACCGCCGATACCTGACGATACCATAAACTTCCGATAAAGCCGACCGCCGGACTATAAATGCGCTCAGGCTTAGAGGATGTTTGCAATAGAGCCATTAGCCCGGTACACAAATCATCAAAGGCGCGTCGGCCTGTAGATGTCGCAGTGAAGTAGTAGCTACAACTGATGATCAGGACTAACGGTACAATTTCCATGCCTCTGAATATTAGCAATCATACCGTTATTGTTCCCGGCTCCAACAGATGCATAAATACTTCTTTGAACTTCTTGACATATCATGGCATAGTATGCCATGATATGTCGTTAAACCGATTAGGAGGAGATAATGACAGTGACAAAACGAGGAAGCGGCTACTCTCTCAATGGGGACGTGCATGAGCTAACGGAGACGCTAAACCTTTTAGAAAGCTACATTCTGCATGATGCACAGTGGGCGCATAATTGGCGACGCCAGCCAGCGATGACAGCCCAAGCCAATAAGTATAAGGTGCTGCGACTGCGCCTCGCATCCCTAGCCGAAGAAGAAGTAGAAGGCTTAACGATAACAACGAATGAAGAGACGGACAAGGTTTTATCATTCGTTACCTGCGCCGCCGAGAGATGCGATAAGCAGGTTGACGACCCCAAAGACCGGGTATATTGCCGCCTCTGCGAAGAGAACTACTGCCACGAGCATAGTAACCCGAAGGCCCACAACTGCCCCCGGTTTCCCGCGTAAATGTTACTGCCAAGCTCTCACTTAAAATTCACATCCATCAGCATAATTGGTTTAGCAAAATAAAATTTGTCAAGCAGGAAAATCGTGCGCGGATAGTGAAATAAAGAAAAACACGACAGGAAGTCCACAGTCGTTCAGGAGGAACTCGAAATGCTCGCTCAAGTTGATTCCAGTGCCATTCTTGGCATTGATGCGTATGTAGTCCGGGTGGAAGTGGACATCTCGTCCAGCGTTCCCATGTTCACCATTGTCGGCCTGCCCGATGCCGCCGTGCAGGAGTCGCGGGAACGGGTGCGGAGCGCGATCAAAAACTCCGGGCTGGAGTTTCCGCTGCGGCGCATTACGATCAATTTAGCGCCAGCAGACATCAAGAAGCAGGGGCCGGCGTTTGATCTGCCAATTGCGGTCGGCATCCTCGCGGCGACCGGGCAAATCGGCAGCGAGAAGCTGGCCGACGGGATGTTTGTCGGCGAGCTGGCTTTGGACGGCTCGGTCAGCCCCGTGGCGGGCGTCCTGCCGATGGCGATCAAGGCCCGCACGGACAAGCGGCCGTTTCTTGTGGTCCCGGCGGCAAACGCGCCCGAAGCCGCGATTGTCGGCGACGTGAACGTGTACGCCGTGCGCTCGCTGTCCGATGTCGTCGTGCTGCTGAACGACTTTGACTCCCAGACGCCGCTTTCGTCGAACCCGGAAGCGCTGCTGCAAGCGCCGGGCGGCGACGATTTAGACTTTTGCGAGGTCAAGGGCCAGGAGCATGTCAAGCGGGCGCTGGAAGTCGCGGCTGCCGGCGGGCATAATATACTTTTGGTCGGTCCCCCAGGATCGGGGAAGACCATGCTGGCCCGGCGTGTGCCATCTATTCTGCCGCCGCTGAACTTAGATGAGGCGCTGGATGTGACGAAGATCTATTCCGTCGGCGGGCTGCTCGGCTCCCATGCGTCGCTTGTGACCAAGCGGCCGTTTCGGTCGCCGCACCATTCGATCTCAAACGCCGCGCTGGCCGGCGGCGGCAGTACGCCCCGGCCCGGCGAAGTGTCTTTAGCGCATAACGGCATCTTATTTTTGGATGAATTGCCGGAGTTCAAGCGGGACGTACTGGAAGTGCTGCGGCAGCCGCTGGAAGACGGTCACGTCACTATCGCCCGCGTGGCGGCGACAATGACCTATCCTGCCCAGCTTATGCTGGTGGCTGCCATGAATCCGTGTCCGTGCGGGTATTATGGAGATACGGTGAAGACCTGCACTTGTTCGCCGCCGATGATCGCGAAATACTTGCAGCGGATCAGCGGACCGCTGCTGGACCGCATTGACATCCATATTGAAGTGCCGCGTCTGCGGCAGGACGAAATGATCCAGGGCAGCGGATCGGGTGAGCCGTCGGGGTCTATTCGGGGCCGTGTCCTTGCGGCTCGCGCCAAGCAGAAAGAGCGGTTTGAGGCGACGACGCTGCACTGCAACGCCCACATGGGCGCAAAGCAGATCCGTCAGTTCTGCCACGTCACTGACGATGTGAAAGATTTATTACGCGCGGCTATCTCGCAGCTTGGCCTGTCAGCGCGGGCGTATGACCGCATCCTGAAGCTGGCCCGCACGATTGCCGATTTAGACGCCGAAGCCGACATTCAGCTCGCCCATGTCGCCGAAGCGATCCAGTACCGGGCGCTGGACCGAAAGTTATGGGGGTAGTTCCCCTTGTTGAAACGCTGGAAAGCACAAGAAAGATGCGGTATAACTCACCCAACTCGCCGATGGACGGCCTGCGCGATTTTGTGACGCGCGGCGGCATCCCTGTCACGATGACGCTGGTTATCGCCAATGTCGCGCTGTTTTTCGCCGCGTTCTTCTCGCCGAACATCGCCGCGCCGCTTCTGGAACACTTTCTGGCGTTTCAGTCGCCGGGCTGGCTCCTCGTGCCGTGGACGCTTCTCTCCTACCCGCTTTACTCTACGGGCCTGTTTCCATTGATCTTCGGCTGCTTGTTTTTCTGGTTTGCCGGCGGGAGCCTGGAGCGAAGCTGGGGCAGCGGGCGCTTTGCCGGTTTCATGGCAGCGATTACGGTGATTACAGCGCTGTCATTTGCGCTCGGCGGCTTGCTGTTCCACAGCCCGGCGCCCCTGCTCGCGGGGCTGTCGCTGCCGCTGGATGCGGCGATTGTCGCGTTTTGTATGCTGAACCCGGAAGAATCTTTCCGCTACTTCTTCTTCACGCTGAAGGCAAAGTACATCGCGCTGATTGTCACGGTCTGGACGCTGTTCTCCTACGGCCCTATTTATGGCGTCTTTGCCTGCGGCGGCATTCTGGCCGCGTTCCTGTATGTCAAGTACGGACGCGCCTGGGCGGGTATTGGCTCATACCGGACGCCGCGCCGCACGTCGCGCGGGCCGGACCTGCGGATGGACAGCCGCCCCGCGCGTCCGACCTTTCGCACGACTTTGGACGGCTCGCCGGCGCAGCGAAGCACCTTTGACTTTGCTGGGCGCTGGAAAGACTGGCAGGAGCGGCGGCGGCTCGAAAAACTGTGGAAGAACTCCGGCTTTTCGTCGTCGGAAACCGAATGGCGCGACGACGAGAAGCGGCGCAAATGATAGTAATTCCCCATCGCAAGGAAAATATGACTAACTTTTTTGTTCCAGCATTGGCGCTGGCGGCCATCAGCTTAGCCCCGGTGAGCGCCGCACCGGGCGATATATCAAGCACGGCCAAGCCTGCGCCGGTTGTCGGCTTTTACCGGGGAAACCTCGGCCATACGGGGGTCGCGTCCGAAACCCTTGCCGCTCCGCTTTCGCTGCTCTGGCGGCACACAACCCAAACCGCCGCGAATAATCCGGCGTCCGCCGTGACCGCAAACGGCAGCGTCTACTTCGTCTCCGGCGGCGGCGTCTATGCGGTCAATGCTTCCGACGGAACTACCGCCTGGCAGTACCCGGCCGACGGCAAATCAGGGACGCTCTTTGCGGCGACTCCGGCCTACAGCGATGGGTTTTTATATGTCACCGATGACAGCAGCAACGTGATGAAGCTCGACGCGGCGACTGGGAAAGCTGCCTGGAAAGTCAAGCTTGACGGGGCGCTGCGCTCGTCGCCGGTCATCAGCGACGGCCTGGTCTTCTTCGGCAGCGGCAATTCTCACTGCTACGCGCTCAGCGCGGCTACGGGGCAGACAGTGTGGGACGTAACCACAAACGGCGCGGTCTTGACTTCACCCGTCATCACCGGCGGCCTTGTCACGTTTGTTTCCGCCGACAACACCGTTTACAGCCTCAGCGCCCGGACCGGGCACAAGTCCTGGTCGGTGCCTTACGACGCTGATCCTAGCCTGGTCCCACTGGTCTACGACGGCCGGGTTTTGCTAGTCACGGCGGGCGATACGGTCCACACACTTGACCCCGGCACGGGGCGGCAGCGGGCGTCAATTACCCTGCCGACCAATGTGCTGATCCCGCCGACCGTAACCGCCGATGCGACGTATATCATCACGCAGTCCAGCATATTGTATGCGCTCGGCGCAGGCGGGCGGCAGCTCTGGAAAACAACGCTGGAGGCCGCGCCGACTGCGCCGCCTCTGCTTGCGGGAACCCTGCTGATTGTCACGACCCAGCCGGGCGTCGTATCCGCCTACAACACGAGCGGCGGCAGCCTTGCCTGGCGGTACGTCATGCAGGCCACGGCCACCGACAGTCAGCCGAAGGCGGCCAGCGCAAACGTTTTCGCCGCCCCGATTGTCGCAGGCGGCACGCTGTATGTCGTCAGTGATGACGGTACGCTCAGCGCGTTCCGGCACGATGCTTCTGACACGATCGGCCCAGACATTGTCCAGCTTGCTCCGGCGTCGGGCGCGACGGTTCCCACGGACAATTTGACCTATGGGGCCTTAATTGTAGACGAAGGCAGCGGGATTAACCCGGCGACAGTCACGCTGGAGCTGGACGGCAAGGCCGATCCACTCGCGCTATTTCATTCCGATGCGAATGCCATTTACAACACGGCGACTACGCCGCTGACCGAAGGCGACCACCAGATCACCGTGAAAGCGACAGACTGGCGCGGTAACGCGACCAGTCAAAACTGGCATTTCACCGTCCGAAACGGCGCGACTAACCGAGGCAACCGCTTTAATCCCTTCGGACGCGGCTATCCTGGCGCGGGCGGGCGCAACCCTTACGCCCCGCCCCCGCCCCCACCCTTTTAATGTAAATATCACTATGGAAAGAGAGACGGCTATGGAAGGCCCTGACCAAACCACTTCCCCCGCACAGGCAAACCGAGCAGACACAACTGAAGACTGGCTGCGCCTGCACGCGACTGAGTTTGCGCCGCACCGGCTGAACAGCCTGCTGGAAGCCTACGGCGGCAGCCCCGCCGCCGTGTTCGCCGACACGCCCGCCGCTAGGCGCGAGCGCCTGCCTCAAATGGGCGAGAAGCGCCTAGCCCGGCTTGACGCCGTGCGAAGCCGCGACTTCTCCCAAACACTTTCCTCGCTTGAAACGCATAACACGCGGCTTGTGACCGTGCAGGACAGCGCGTATCCCGCCAATCTGCGCCCGCTGGTAGACGCCCCGCCGGTGCTGTTTGTGCGGGGCGAGCTGGTTCCCGAAGACAAGTTCAGCATCGCGATTGTCGGCTCCCGCCGGGCTACTTCCTACGGCCTCGGCCTTGCCCGGCAGTTTGCGCGGGAGCTGGCCCGGTATGGCCTTTCCATCGTCTCCGGCGGGGCAAGGGGCGTGGATACGGAAGCGCACCGAGGCGCACTCGAAGGCGGCGGGCGAACACTTGCCTTTCTCGGCTGCGGCGTGGATGTGGCTTATCCTTCGAGCAATCGCGGCTTGTTTGAGGAAATCGCCGCGAATGGCGGGGCGGTCGTCTCCGAGTTCAGCATGGGAACGCGCCCGGAGCCGTGGCATTTTCCGGCTCGCAACCGCCTCATTTCAGGAACATCGCTTGGCGTACTCGTCATTGAAAGCCCGGCAGACAGCGGCTCGCTGATTACGGCGCGGGAGGCAGGCGATCAGGGGCGGGACGTGTTTGCCATTCCCGGCCCGATCGGCATGGGCCACAATTCCGGCTGCCACAAGCTGATTCAAGACGGGGCGAAGCTGGTGGAAAGCGTAGAGGACATTCTCTCGGAGCTGGGCGTTTTGACCATGGCATCTCCTGACGCCGCTTCTCCCGCCAAGCCCATCCCCCATCTGCCGCCGGAGCAGCGGCGCATCTTGGACATGCTGACCCTGCACCCGCGCCAGACCGAGGGCATGATCCACGAAAGCGGGCTAACCGCGCCTCAAGTCGCGGGCATACTCACCTTGCTGGAAATGCGCGGCCTCGCCCGCCGCGTCCCCGGCAATGCGTTTATCCGAGTGCTGTGAGCGGAAGATTTGCGGCACAAAAAAACCGCTGCCGGGAACTCTCCTGTGAGTCCTTCGGCAGCGGCTTTTCGTGTAAGATTAGCTGCTTCTGGCGGCGGTTTTGCGGCGCAGAATGAGCAGCAGGCTGCCGCCGGCGAGCAGGAGGCCGAAGGAAGTTACTGTGGAGGCTTCGGGAACCGCAGGAACAGGAGGCGTCACGGGAACCAAAGGCGTGCTGCCGCTGCTGCTTGATCCGCCGTGGCCGGCGACCGCAACGGCGGCGCCGACGCCGAGCAGGGCGGGAAAGATGCTGCCGAGGCCAGGCGCTCCGCCGAGGAACTGCAAAGACGGAGACACGCGAACCACCGGGGGAGCAGACAGATCGTCTGGGGTGATCAGGTCACTTTGTGTGCCATCAATCGCCGTCAGCACCGGCGTGTTGAGGTTGGCGTCAGCCAGCGTCACCGGAGTCGCTGCCAGCTTCGGGGCGGCAACTAATTTGTTCGGAAAAGCCGTCGGCGGCAGCGCCGAGACCATTGGGTTGCCGCAGGCAAGCTTTAGAATAGGCTGGCCGGTGGCGCGGGAAGCAAAAATCGGAGTTCCAGCGGGCAGGCGAGACTCCATCCAATACTCGCTGCCATCGCGCCGGACACAAGCGACGCGGTAGGTTCCGGTCTTTTGCAGATGGCGCAGTACAAGGTTACGGTGAATGTAAGTGACCATCTGCGTCTGCGTCACATGAAAATGGTTAGCCAGACGTGCCCGAACAGCCGGGTCTACGGAAGCTTCGCCCGACAGCTCGCGGACGTCTGCCGCGTGGTAGTTCAAAAACGACTCGGCGGGAACCGGCAGGTGCGGGGCGGCAAAAGGCGCGGCGGTGGCAGGCGACGTAGCAGCAAGCGCAAGAAGCGGCAAGAAAACCGCCTGTGCTTTGCGGCTCAAATGCAGTTCCGAAGAGTAATAAGTGCGAAACATTGATTTTCCTTGTCTCTCAAGATAAGCGGCAGAAGACGAGTGTCCGGCAGTCCGTGCTTGACCGAAATGATACCGCGATTTTTTTCACAATTGCAACTCTGGATGAGCATTGTAACCAGAATGAAAGAAAAACCGGTACTTGTACTGGGTAACGGACGACGCTCAGCCGCAAAAAGTTTCCCGAAAAGCGTAAAAGCTCTTTCAATAAATACCAATGCATAATTTGTGCCAAGAAGCGAAGTTGGCGCCGCGAAAATCCGGGGACAAAAACGGCTGATTGAGTGTTATAATGGAAGTAACGCAAGGAAACTAAAACGTAAATGGCAAAAAAGTTGATTATCGTCGAGTCACCCGCTAAAACTAAGACTTTGAAGGGCTTTTTGGGCAGCGACTACCAGGTGGAAGCCAGTATGGGCCATGTCCGCGACCTGCCGGAGAAAAAGCTGTCTATTGACATCAAGAATGACTTTGCGCCTACTTATGTGGTTATACCGGAGCGCGAGGATGTGGTACGGAAGCTGCAAGCCGCCGCCAAGAACGCCAGCGTTGTGTATCTTGCGTCCGACCCGGACCGCGAAGGCGAGGCGATTTCCTGGCATCTGTCGGAAGCGCTCCATCTGACCAACCCGCGCCGCATTCAGTTCAACGAGATCACAAAGACGGCCGTGCAGGCGGCTTTGCTGAACTCCCGCGAGATTGACATGGACCGGGTGAATGCCCAGCAGGCCCGGCGCGAGCTGGACCGAATTGTCGGCTACAAGATCAGCCCAATTCTGGCGAAGAAAGTCCGGCCGCGCCTGTCCGCCGGACGGGTGCAGTCGGTTGCCGTGCGCCTCATCGCCGACAGAGAGCGCGAGATACTAGCGTTCAAGCCGGTGGAATACTGGTCCATCACGGCGTCACTGACCCCGGACACCCAGAAGCAGAAGTTCGATGCATCGCTGACCGAGCGGGACGGCAAGAAGATCGAGATCGGCAACCAGAAATCTGCCGACCAAGTGCTGGCGGATTTGGACGGGGCGGAGTACAAAGTCAAGTCGGTCAAGCGCAGCGAGAAGCGCCGGAACCCGGCCCCGCCGTTCATTACCAGCACGATCCAGCAGGAAGCGTCTCGCAAGCTTGGCTTCAACGCCAAGAAAACCATGCAGGTGGCCCAGCAGCTTTACGAAGGCGTGGACGTTCCCGGCGAAGGCCATGTCGGCCTGATTACCTATATGCGGACCGACTCCACACGCATCGCCGACGAGGCGCAGGCGGCGGCGCGGGCTTTAATTGTCGAAACCTACGGTCCTAAATACGCGCCTGCTGCCGGCAAGCAGTATAAGAAGGGCGGCGCGGCGCAGGACGCCCACGAGGCGATCCGGCCCACGGATGTCCGCCGCCTGCCGGAGCGCGTCGCCCAGATGCTGTCCCGCGACCAGGAGCGCCTTTACAAGCTGATCTGGAACCGCTTTGTGGCGTCCCAGATGACGCCGGCGGTCTTCGATGTCGTGACGGTGGACATCACCGCCAAGAACTACACGTTCCGCGCCACCGGCTCGACCCAGAAGTTCGATGGCTTCCTGCGCGTCTACCAGGAAGGCAAAGACGACAGCAAAACAGTAGACGACGAGGACAAGCAGCCGCTGCCACCGCTGACCGAGGCGCAGATGCTGAAGCTTTTGGCGCTAACCCCGAAGCAGCACTTCACGGAGCCGCCGCCGCGCTTTACCGAAGCAACTTTAGTGAAAGCATTGGAGGAAAAAGGCATCGGACGGCCCAGCACCTATGCGTCCATCATCGCAACCATCTTGGACCGGCAGTATGTCGAGCTTGCCGAAAAGCGCTTCCGCCCGACCGAGCTTGGGACAACCGTGAACGATCTGCTGGTCAAGCACTTCCCGGAAATCTTGGATGTCAAGTTCACGGCGGCGATGGAAGCCCAGCTTGACGCTGTCGCCGAAGGCAAGGAAGACTGGGTCGGCATGATGCGCCGCTGGTACGGACCGTTTGCCGAGAGCATCACTAAAGCTGGCGCCGAGATGGAGTCGCTGAAGCAGCCGCCGCGCGAAGCCGGCCAGGACTGCCCGACCTGCGGCAAGCCGATGGTCATTCGCGCGTCCCGCTACGGCGAGTTTATCTCGTGTTCGGACTACCCCGGCTGCAAAACGATTGTCCGGCCCGAAGCCGAAAAGATTGACGAGACCTGCCCGAACTGCGGCGCAGAAATGGCCGTGCGCGTCGGGCGGTTCGGTCAGTTCATCGCCTGCACGAACTACCCAGAGTGCAAGACGACCAAGCAGCCGGCGTCCGCGAAGATTGATGTCCCCTGCCCCAAGTGCGGCGGCGAGGTGGTCCAGAAGCGCAGCAAGAAGGGCGCGACCTTCTTCGGCTGCGGCAACTATCCGAAGTGCGACTTTGTGGCCTGGGGCAAGCCGATTGGCCGCCCCTGTCCCAAGTGCAAGCAGCCCTTGATGGAAAACACCATGCGCGGCGGGCGCGTCGTCGGCATCAAATGCACCGGCGCGGACTGCGATCACAAAGAACCGCTGCCGGTCAAGGTCAAAGAAACGACCGAAGGCGTGGAATATGGGGACGGCGTAGGGTATTCGGACGCCGATGCACCGGAAGCTGAGCGTGAGTTGGCGGCGGTTTAGATTGAAAACAAGGAGCGAGGGAATGAATTCCTCTCGCTGATAGTAGTCGTCCTTCGGACGAAAGATTAGGCCCATACGGCTTCTTGTCTTTCGTCCGAAGGACGACCTTAATGCAGCGAGAGGAGTTCACTCCCTCGCGTGTCGGGGGACGATTTCAATTTCATGTTAGCGCTGAACTTCTACAGCGATCTCTACGGAGACGCGCTTAAAAAAGGCCGCAAGTCGGCAACCATTCGCCTCGGCGACAAGAGCGACAAGTACCAGACTGGGCAGATTGTCTGGGTCACGGTCGGCCAGCGGTTCGCCCGGCGCAAAAAGATCTTCTGCGCGATTTTAGACGCTGTGGAAGTCAAGCCCTGCGGCGAGCTGTCGCCGCGTGATGTGCAGCGCGAAAACCCGGAGTTTCGTACTAAAGAAGAAGTCATGCCGCTGCTCGGCCGTATTTATGGCCGGGAAGTGACGGATGAAGACATCTGCACGGTAATTTACTTCTCGCCGGTGGACGAGTACGAGCTGTAACGTGGACCAAATCAGCCGAAAAGCCGCCCCTAACCTTAGTGATTGGGTCTTTGTTAAAGAGCGCGGGGCGATTGCTTGCACAGGAGACGTTTATCGCTCTCCCGATGGCAAGCTCTACTTGAGAACCGGGGAAGTGTCCGCTACTCACAGCGAAGCAGAGTTTGGCAGGACAGCATGGCAGAACGGTTTCCCGGTGCCGGAAGTGATTGAAATCGGTCTGTTCCCTAATGGTTTAAGCTACTTTGTTGAGAAGTCAGTCGGTACTGAGAACTTCGGCGATTTGCTTGACCATGAGTACGCAGTAACAGGCGGCATCAGCGATGAGACTTTCGCTTCTTTCTGCGGGACAAGCCTAAAATTTCTCGCTGCCCAGCTAAAGCCTTCCTGCCGCCAAGCCGGACCGTCGCAGCTACGGAAGGGCATTCAGCTTGCGAACGTCCTGCACCAGAACCCCGATGTAGCAGAATTGCTTGAGCGAGCCGTCGGTAAGGCCGAGGATCGGACACACGGGCTGCCGCTGGTGCTGACACACGGCGATTTATCGCCCTTCAATATCTTGCCAGGCGGCGTAATTGACTTTGAAGAGCGCTTCATCGCACCGGCGGGGCTTGATGCGGTGACAAGCATTGCCTTCCAGCGGCTTTGGGATCACCCGAAGCCGGACGGAACTGGAACGATGCGCTTGTGGGACTTCAACCAGCAACAGATCGCGGGCTTCCTCTTGCAGGCCGACGCGCTGTTTGCGGCGCAGGGTCTTCCGGCGCTTTCGGCCTTCTTTGACGACTTCTTGATGCTCAAAGCGATTTGGGCGCTGAGTTACGAGCGGCCTGCAGACTTAAGCAGCGCACAGGCCCAGCGCTGGCAGTGGAGAAAGCGCGTTGCCGTCTACTGCGCCGAGAACTATCTTTTAGAAAAACCAATCGAAACAGAGTCGTTCCGAGCGATTGGACTGGAACAAACATTATGACGGATGAAATTACGATTATCGGCGGCGGCCTGGCAGGCAGCGAAGCCGCCTGGCAGGCAGCGAGCGCGGGCGCAAAAGTGCGGCTGGTGGAAATGCGCGGGGTCAAGCCGACGCCGGTGCATGTCGGCGACAAACTGGCGGAACTGGTCTGCTCCAATTCGCTGAAATCTAATCTGCTGACCAATGCCGCCGGGCTGCTCAAAGAAGAAATGCGGCGGCTGGGATCTCTTGTTGTCGCCGCCGGGGATGCGTCGTGCGTGCCTGCGGGCGAGGCGCTGGCCGTGGACAGGGACTTGTTTGCGACGTGCATCACGGGCAAGCTGGAAAGCCATCCGAACATCACGCTGGAGCGGGCGGAAGTGACAACAATTGACGAGAACGCGGTGCATATTGTCGCGACGGGGCCGCTGACCTCGGACGCGCTGGCAGGCGAAGTCGGACGGCTAACGGGGCAGTCTCAGCTCTTCTTTTATGATGCCGTGGCACCCACTCTTGACGCCTTCACCATCAACCGGGACATTGCGTTCATGGCATCACGCTACGACAAGGGCGACGCAGCGTACCTGAACTGCCCCTTTTCAAAGGCCGAGTACCAGGCATTCTATGACGCGCTGCTGGCGGCGGAGCTTGCACCGCTGGGGGAGCATGAAGCCAAAGTCCCCTACTTTGAGGGCTGCCTGCCGATCGAAGTCCTGGCCGCGCGGGGTCCGAAAACGCTGTCGTTCGGCCCGATGAAGCCAGTCGGCCTCCTTGACCCGCGCACCGGCCATCGCCCGTGGGCCTGCCTGCAACTTCGTCAAGAAAACCGCGCCGGGACACTGTATTCTATGGTCGGCTTCCAGACCCGCATGAAGTGGGGCGACCAGAAGCGCGTCTTCCGTATGATCCCTGGTTTAGAGAACGCTGAGTTCGTCCGCTATGGGGTCATTCACCGGAACACCTACATCCAATCGCCGCAGGTAATCAACGACACGCTGCAAATGAAAGAGTATCCTAATGTCTTCTTCGCCGGGCAGATCACCGGCGTTGAAGGCTACGTCGAGTCCGCCGCCACCGGCATTCTGGCAGGCCGGAATGCCGCGCGTCACTTGCTCGGTCAGCCTCTCTTAACGCTTCCCGACACCACCATGTTGGGGGCGCTGGCGCATTACGTCGCGCACTACGACGGCAAAGACTTCCAGCCGATGAATGCCAACTGGGGCATTGTCCCGCCGCTGCCGGAGCGCGTGAAAGACAAAAAAGAAAAGAACGCGCTGCTGGCCGAGCGTGGCCTTGTCGCGCTTGCTGAGTCCCTTCCAGCGTAACAGCCATGATTGAAGCCTGCCGCGATTTGTTCTTAGAGGACCAGTCAACAGTCAAGGGCGCGTCGCCGCATACGGTCAAAGCCTACGCCGAAGACCTGCGCCAGTTCGGGGAGTTCGCGGCGGCGCAGGGCGTCACGGACATCCATGCCGTTGATCCTGCCATGCTCCGCTCCTACCTTGCCGCCATGCAGGCGCAAAACTTAGTCCGCGCGTCCCGCGCCCGCAAAACTGCGACCCTGCGGTCCTTCTTCTCCCATCTTGCCCGCCACGGGCATATTCCACGCTCCCCCGCCGTCGGCCTGCGAAGCGTGAAACAAGAACAGCGTCTCCCAAAGTTCCTGCGCTCCGACGAAATAGATGCACTGCTTGCCGCCCCGGACCTCACCAAGCCGCTTGGCCTGCGTAATCGCGCCCTGCTCGAAACGTTATATGCATCGGGAATGCGGGCCGGGGAGTTGGTGACACTGATGCTCACGGATGTCAACTACGACGAAGGCGTGATCCGCGTCATTGGCAAGGGCAACAAAGAGCGCGTGACGCTCTTGGGCCGTCAGGCGGTCTTTGCCTTGCAGCGCTACATCCGCAAAGGCCGTCCTGCCCTTCTCCTGGCAGCGGCGGAAGACGATGGGGCGCTGTTCGTCAACCGCGACGGCACTCGACTTTCCGACCGGGGCGTCCGCAAAATGTTCGACAAATACTGCAAGGAGATAGCGGCAGGAATGAACATTACCCCGCACGTCCTGCGGCACACGTTCGCCACCCATCTGCTGTCAAACGGGGCCGACTTGCGCCTTATTCAAGAACTCCTCGGCCACGCCAGCGTCGCCACGACGCAGATGTATGCCCACGTCACGACCGAGCGGCTTCAGGAAGTCTACGCGCAGGCACACCCCCGCGCTAAGAAACAGTAACCGTCCAAGTTCCGGTCAAGATGTTCAGGACGTAGGTGTTAAAGTTATCCAAATAGCTTTCCTGCCCATCTGCACTCGTAACAATCTTGCCGCCGGTGATTTGGATTTCCTGCGTAGCTGTTGCAATAGCCCGGTGCTTGTAAATCCATCTGGGGTTGTCGCCGCTCGTTTCTACAGCCTCCACTTGAAAAGTCTCTGTGTCCAGTCGGTACACCGGCGTCTCGCCGAACCGCTGCGTCCCACGATAGCCAAGTGAGCCAATCAAGTAGATGTATCTGCCGATAAGTGTTGCCGTGTGAAAATCCGTTGGTGGGAAGACATCTTCGGGATAGCCGTAGATTATCATCGCACCGTTCGGCCCGTGGACAAAAACATCATTATAGATGCAAAAATCAGGGTCGTACCCGTCTTCATGTTCGCCAGCAACCTGCACAATACGGCCGTCTTTGAGAAAAGTCAAGGATTGGCCGAACCGCTCCGCGCACCAAATGGGGCTTGGGCCTGCCGCGTAGCTGTCTGCCCCTTCGACTTGTGAGGGGGCTTCATACGCATCTATGCCAGAGTGGATCATGCCTTCCCAAAAGGGGTTATTCATCTGCTCCGGGTTCTTTGTGCCAAAGCGGCGCAGGCGGAACTCTTGGAATTCCTCAGCGGAGACAGCCAGCAAATCTGCGTCGGGTTTAGGAGGATAACCCAGTATCGCTCGTCGTGCTTCCGAAGTAAGCTCCTGCGGGTCGGCTCCGGCCTCCAAAAGCCTAAGCGCGATTTCCCGCGATTCAGCGTCATTTAACGCTCCGTGACCACGCTTTTTCTGATTAACGTCCGCCCCTGCTGTCAGGAGTAGTTCAACGGCTTGCACATTGTCATATTCTGCGGCTGTGATGAGAGGAGTGTCACCGAACTCATCGGTCTGTTCAACATCTATCCCAGTACCCAGAAGCCATTCCAGCATGGCAAGACGGTTATTTTCAATAGCGTAAAACAAGGGCGGCTTGCCGCATCGCCCCCGCGCCTCAGAGTTTGCGCCGTGATCGAGAAGAAAGTGCGCTTTGAAAACGTCGCCGGTCTGAATGGCGATCAGCAAGGCCGTGCGCCCCCAGTGATCCTTCGCTTCCAAGTCTGCGCCCTGCTCAATGGTACGCCGCACGTCGATCAGGGTGCCGAACGCGACGGCTTTCATCAACTCGGTCAGCTTGACGTCATCGGGGTTTGCCCCGGCTTGCAGCAAGAACTGAACCGCATCAAAACGCCCCCGCCGAGACAGCACACGCACCGCCGTCTCATTGTATGTTGTCCTGCCGGTCAGTGAAGCGCCGTTTTGGATGAGCAACGTCATCATCTCGATCAGCCGGGCGTCATCATCTCCATAAGCAGCGTTAATGAGAGCGTCGTAGCCATTTTCGTTCTGGTAGTGAACGTCTGCACCCATAGCGATCAAAGCTACGACTTTTTCGGTGTCGCTCTCCTTGATAGCGGCACGCAAACGTCCCGTCAGACTGTCGTCGGGGATCTCCATTGGTTCTGCCTCTTTGCGTTCAAAATTAAGAAGGGCGGGGCCAAACCCCGCCCCCTTGCCTACCGGCCCGTCGGCAACGCTAGGAAAACTGAACCGTCGTATCCTTCGGAAGCGCCGCGAGCTTGGCCTTGACTTCTTCGGTGGCTTTCTCGAACTTGGGCTTGCCGAGAAGGGCGAACATATTGGTCTTGTAGGCTTCGACGCCGGGCTGGTTGAAGGGGTTGATACCCATAAGATAGCCCGAAACGGCGATGGCCCGCTCGAAGAAGTATAACAAAGCGCCGAGGGAATAGGCGTCAAGCTGGGCGAGATGCACCGTTGAGTTTGGGACGCCGCCGTCGCGGTGGGCAAGCGAGGTGGCTTCATAAGCGGCTTTGTTCACTTCCGTCATCGGACGGCCCTGCAAGTAGCCAAGCTCATCTAAGTCATTCTCGGCGGGCGGGACGGCGAGATCAGGTTCGCCGCCGTCTAAGATGACGAATGTCTCGATGATGTTCCGGCGGCCTTCCTGAATCCATTGGCCCATCGAGTGCAGGTCGGTCGTCAGGTCCACCGACGCCGGGTACAGGCCAATGTGGCTCTTGCCTTCGCTTTCGCCGGTGAGCTGCTTCCACCACTCGGCGATGTAGTGCAGGCGCGGCTCGAATGACGACAAAATTTCGGTGGAATAGCCTTTGCGGTACAGGAGATTGCGGGCGGCGGCGTAGAAGTAGGAGGGATTCTTGGTCACGTCGGGATCAGTGGTCGCCTCGGCGACGGCTTTGGCTCCGGCAAGAAGCGCATCAATGTCAATGCCGGCCACGGCAATCGGCAGCAGACCGACCGGAGAGAGGACCGAGTACCGGCCGCCGATGCTGTCGGCGATGACTAGAGACGGGTACCCTTCCTCGTCGGCGAACTTCTTCAGTGCGCCACGCTTGGCATCGGTGGTCGCCACAATTCGCTTCTTGGCTTCGTCCTTGCCGACGTTCTTTTCCAGCAGGTCACGAAATAGGCGGAATGCGACCGCAGGCTCGGTCGTGGTGCCGGATTTGGAGATGGCGTTAATCGAGAACCGCTTACCGTCGAGCTTTTTCAGCGTCTTTGCGTGGTCGTGTGCCGACAGCGAATTCCCCGCAAACAGCACTTCCGGCCCGTCGCCTTCGCCAAGCGCTTCAATGACCGCCCGCGCCCCTAAATACGAGCCGCCGATGCCGATGGAGATCAGCACGTCCGAGTTCTCGCGGATCTGCGCGGCCAGCGTCTTGATGGTCTGAAGCTCCTCGCCGGTGACGATCTGCGCGGGGTCTACCCAGCCGAGAAAGTCCGAACCGAGACCGGTTCCCTGCGTCACCTTCTGGTGTGCCAGCGTCACGTCGGCTTGAAACGCCTTGACTTCTTCTAAATCGACATCGGGGGCCAAATACCCGTAATCCAGCGAAAGCGGCAGTGCCATAAATGTGATCCTCCAAGTTTAGCGTTCTTATACCCAGTTTAGGCGGCTTCGGATGAGACCGAGCGCGATTACCCACATGACGGCCCCAACGCCGCAATCCAGAATGCGCCAGGCTTGCGGGCGGCGAAACAGTGGAGCGAGAGAGGCTGCGCCCAGCGCCAAGCTAAAGAACCAGAGGAAGGACGCCAAGACAGCGCCAAGTGCGAAAAACAGCCGTGGGAAAGCCGGATACTGCGCGGAAATGCCGCCGACCAGAACAACAGTGTCTAAATAAACATGAGGATTGAGGAGGCTTACGGAAAGCGTCGCGGCAACTACGCTGCCGCGCGTGGCCAGCGCAGACGTTTCGAGGACGGCAGGGCGTAAGGCACGCCGAAAAGCCGTAAAGCCGTAGAAAAAGAGAAACGCCGCGCCGAGCCAAGATGCCAGCCGAGCCAGCCAGGGCAGATGGGCAAAGACGCTGCCGACGCCTGCCGTTCCAAGCGTGATCAGCAGCGCGTCACAGCCCGCACAGATAGCCGCGACAAGCACCGCCTGCTCCCGGCGCAGGCCCTGCCGCAGCACGAAAGCGTTTTGCGCTCCAATCGCGATAATGAGACTTGCGCCCAGCCCCAGGCCGCGCAGGAAGGGAAACATAGGCCATATGCAAAAAGCAAAATCGCCCGGCGCATCGCGCCGGGCGGGAAGGCTACTTGCCTCGAAAGAAGCGCTTGAACTTGTACAAAGTTACGTCCCGGTTCATCTCGGCGATAGCTTTGGTCAGCGGGATTTCTTTCGGACAGGCTTTGACGCAGTTCTGGGCGTTGCCGCAGCTTGTGACGCCGTCCGAACCCGAAATCGCCTCTAGGCGCTCCTCACGGTTCATGCTTCCGGTGGGATGGCTGTTGAAGAGGCGAACTTGGCCGATGGCGGCAGGGCCAATAAAGTTGGAGTGCGTGTTGACCTGCGGGCAGGCTTCGAGGCACGAGCCGCACGACATGCAGCGGGCGAACTCGTAGGCTTCCTGGCGGTCGCGCTCGGCGATGCGCGGGCCGGGACCAAGGTCGTAAGTGCCGTCAATCGGAATCCAGCCGCGTATCTTCTTCAGGTTCTCGAACATCCGCGAGCGGTCTACCGCCAGGTCTTTGACAACCGGGAACTTGGACATTGGCTCCAGCGTGATCGGCTGTTGCAAGTTGTCCACAAGCGTCGCGCAACTTTGGCCGACTTTGCCGTTCATCAGCATGGTGCAGGAGCCGCAGACGTTCTCCAAACAGTTCATCTCCCACACGGGGGCCGAAGTCTGCTTGCCGTCTTTGGTAACGGGGTTCTTGCGGATCTCCATCAGGCAGGAAATGACGTTCATCGCCGGGCGGTACGGCAGCTCGAATTCTTCCCAATACGGGGCCGAAGTCTGGTCCTTCTGCCGCTTGATTTTGAGCGTGATGGTCTTGGGGTCAGGCATCAGAGTTTCTTTCTAATTATCGGTCAGCGTGAATCACAATTGGCCTGTCTGCATGAGTCACAATCGGGTGGCGCGGTGCATTCCCAACGCCTAATGTTTTTGTAATGGCGTCAATATCGGCTTTCAGCGCGGCGGTGCGCGGGTCTGAAGCGAACGTCAGGTCCGGTGATGTCTGACCTTTATAAGTGATCGTTGTCCGTGTTCCGAACGACGCGCTCCGCATTCCGTGGCGCACGGGCAGCGTCGTCAAGGGCATGGCTGTATTGAGGTCAGCAAAGAGTTTTTGCGCCTGATCTCTCAACGGTGCTTCGTTGCTCGCCATGACATCATTCAACTTGAGATCATGAGTGTTGCCGCCGCTTTGGGCCGAGGTGATGCGGGCGACTGCGCCCGTCACCGTCACGATAATCTTGTAGCCCAAAGTGTTTGTAGACCCAGTGTTCTCAATCACGGCTGTTTGCGTTGGTGCGGCCTTCAGTTTAGCCTCGGCAGGCAGGGCCGCCAGAAGCAGCCCCGCCGCACCAAACACTACCACTTTACTGAGCTTTGACATCACGTTCTCCTGCAACCGAAACGGGGTTGCTCGCTTTCACGGGATCGGCGTCGTCAAGTTCCTGCTTGCCGGTCAGCCAGCTTTTGCCGGCGGTCGCGACTTCCGATTCATCGTCGTGGCCGTAAGCGGTGTCGCGGCGACTCTCTGGCGGACGGGTCGAAAGCTGATCTCCCCCGCCGTCGCCGCCCGCGCCTGCCGCGATTTGCATTTCCTGCACGTCGGCGCCGGTCAGGCCCGCACCCATCGCCAGGACGCCGTTCTTGCCGTTGACGCCGGCGCCATTACCGTCCGCGTGATGGCCGTTGCCATTTCCATTGCCGTTCTTGCCGTGCGTGTCCACGACAAGCGTTTCTTTGGCGGCTTCGGCGGTCGGTGTCGCGGTGCCGGCCGTGTCCTCCTCGGCGGCGTAGTTGCGGAGGCGCGGCTTGATCAGCGACGTGTCTACCGCTTCATACGAGAGGCGCGGGCCGGCGGCGGACCACTCGGCGATGGTCGTCTTCAGGAACTTCTCATCATCGCGCTTCGGGAAGTCCGGCTTGTAATGAGCGCCGCGCGACTCGTCGCGGGCCAGTGCGCCAAGCGTAATGGCACGGGACAAGTGCAGCATGTTCTTGAGCTGGCGCGTGAACGGGATAAGCTGGTTGGTCCAGTTCGAGCTGTCGGCAATCGAGACGTTCTCGACCCGCTCCATCAGCTCTTGGATCTTCGCATCGGCCGCTTTGAGGCGGTCGTTGTAGCGGACCACAGTGACGTTCTCGGTCATCGTGTCGCCCAGCTCTTCGTGAATCTTGTACGGGTTCTCGGTTCCCGTAGACGCCGCCAGCTTCGCGTACTTCGCGGTCTGATCCTTCAGAGCGCTCTCAAATAGCGACGACGGCAGGTCATCGGCGCTCTTCTTTAGATGCTTGACGTAGTTGACGATACCTGGTCCGGCAAGCTGCCCGCCGGTCAGGCACGACAGCAGCGAGTTCGCGCCCAGCCGGTTCGCGCCGTGGTACTGGTACTCGGCTTCGCCGACCGCAAACAGGCCCGGAATAGAGGTCTGCTGGTTGCGCGGGTTGCCTTCGGTCAGGCCGCCGGTGGTCTCATCTTTGGCGAAGTCTACCCACAGGCCGCCCATCGAGTAGTGGACGGCGGGGAAAATCCGCATCGGGGTCGTGCGCGGGTCTTCGCCGATGAACTTCTCGTAGATTTCCAGAATGCCGCCGAGCTTGATGTCAATCTGCTTCTTGTCCAAGTGGGTTAAGTCTAGGTAAACTTGGTTCTGGCCGAAGACGCCCATCTTGTCATCCACGCAGACCGAGAAAATCTCGCGGGTGGCAATATCGCGGGGGACCAGGTTGCCGTAAGCCGGGTAGCGCTCTTCCAGAAAGTAGTAGCGCTCGGCTTCCGGGATGTTCTCGCCACGCCGCTCATCGCCTGCCTTGCGCGGGACCCAGACGCGCCCGCCCTCGCCGCGTGCCGACTCGGACATCAGCCGCAGCTTGTCCATGCCGGGAATGGCGGTCGGATGCACCTGGATAAACTCGCCGTTCGCGTACTTCGCGCCCTGCTGATACACCGCCGACGCTGCCGTGCCGGTGTTCATTACCGAGTTTGTCGAGCGGTTGTAAACGATGCCGGGGCCACCGGTTGCCAGCACCACGGCGTCGGCGCGGAACTCCTGGATCGCCATTGTCCGCAGGTCTTGGGCGACAATGCCCTTGCAGACGCCATCATCGTCTTTAATGACGCCGAGAAACTCCCAAAACTCATGCTTCTTGACCTTGCCCTCGGTCTCCGCCCGCCGCGTCTGCTCGTCCAGCGCGTACAACAACTGCTGCCCGGTGGTCGCGCCCGCGTAGGCTGTCCGGTGGTACTGCGTTCCGCCGAAGCGCCGGAAGTCCAGCAGCCCTTCCTGCGTCCGGTTGAACATGACGCCCATGCGGTCGAGCAGGTTGATGATGCCCGGCGCGTTGTCCGCCATGTGCTTGATCGGCGGCTGGTTCGCCAGAAAGTCGCCGCCATAAACGGTGTCGTCTAAATGCTTGTAGACCGAGTCGCCCTCGCCTTTGGTGTTGACCGCGCCGTTGATGCCGCCCTGAGCGCAGACCGAGTGGCTGCGCTTGACGGGGACAAACGAGAACAAGTCCACGGGAATATCCGCTTCCGTAATCTTGATCGTCGTCATCAGCCCGGCCAGCCCGCCGCCGACCACGATCACCTTCGGCTTCAAATTGCTTGCTACTGTTACCATAGTTTAACCTCTCTTCTATTAACAGCCGTCAAATAGTATCAGTTCCGACCAGTTCGTTTTCGCAAATTTCGCAGTGTGTGTTCATCGTCAAGGCCGCTTTTGGATTACCCGGATTGGAAATCCGGGTTTTTTGAAGTGCAATTGTCCACCTGCGTGGACATAAGAGCAAGAACGGCCTAACTTGTAACTCTTATGTCTGCGAAGGCAGACAATCGCCTTTTAGAAGACCCGGATTTCCAATCCGGGTGCCTATGCCTGTTCCCCAGCCGCACTTGCAAAGTCCACTTGATCGTAAACCTCGGACAACGCCAGCGTCACACCTAGCGATGAAATCTCAATCGCGTTCTCCAAACCGGTAACCATGCTATAATCCCAGTGGCCGTTTTCGCCCCGCTCAAACATCTCGATACGCGGCTCGGTCTGGCTGACTAGCAGGTACGACCGCAGTGTCTCTATTTGCTGGTACCGAATGAACTTCTCGCCTCGATCTTTCGGCTCAGTGCTTGGCGAGAGAACCTCGACGACCACAATCGGGTTCGTGATGACGTGCTTGTTGCCGTTTCGATAGACGCTGGGGCCACAGACGACGGACAGGTCCGGGTAGTACATTGCGCCTGCCGCCCAGACCTTCATGTCGGATGACAGAACGCGGCACGCTTTACCGCGCAGCCCAATCCAGAGCAGTGCCCCTATGTTCATGGGGATGGACGCATGGGGTTCCGAGCCGCCGGACATCGCACGGATTTCGCCGTCTACATATTCTGATTTCTCGACAGCGTCCTCTTCCCATTTGAGATACTGCGCTTCGGTATAGCGGTCTTGTTCAACGTACTGCCGGGCGAGTGCCATGTGCTGCATCCTCCGAAAAGGCAGGCATTCCATCAATGCTCTGCGCGTTTTTAGTCGCGCGATATTCAGTTAAGCCCTCTTGTCCTTTGTTTGCGGCCCACTTGTCAAGTGTCTCACGCTCTTGCCGATAGTCCATAAAAGGAACAGCATAGCCGCAAGAAGTGGAAACCCGGTCAAGATGAACATGCACGACCGCACGAGTTCCGGGGTTGGGCGGAAAGCCTGCGTTGATTGGCTCAAAGCGTGGGTCATCTTGAGTGATGACCTCCCCTGTGCCGTGGAGCCGCACAATGTCAGGTTTGCCGGTGAACGCGCAGAACATCAGCAAAATGCGACCGTTTTCGCGCAGGTGGGCGGCAGTCTCCGCGCCGCTGCCCGTATAATCTTGATAGGCCACTTCCATCGGTCCCAATACGCGGAAACTGTCGCCGCCTTTTGGGGAACAGTTGACATGACCGTTTTGGGACAGCGGCGCTGTGGACACAAAGAAAATGTGCTGATCACGGAGCCAGGAAGCCAAATTTTCATCTACACAGTCAAGCAATTTGCTCATTGCAGCACCTCTTTCACAGCGTGATTGTCTGGTCTACGCTCATCACGGTCATAGTGGCTTTGGACTTGGCATCCTTCAGGGCCTGGCCGAACGCTGCCGGGGTGCCGGTGAGCGCGGGGAAGGTACCGTAGTGCTCCGGAATAACGATCTTAGGGCCAACAAGCTTCACGGCGTCGGCGGCGCGGGTCGGTCCCATTGTGTAGTGGTCGCCGATGCAGCAGAGCATGACGTCTACTTTGTGCAGCTTCGGGATCAGGGCCATGTCGCTGAACTCGTCGGTGTCGCCGGTGACATAGATGACCGGGCCGTTTGTGACCGAGATCAAAAAGCCGCCGGGGTTGCCGCCGAAGTGCTGGTCGGTGTCGGGCGTGCCGGGCGGAGGCGTGACCGTAGAGCTGTGGATGGCTGGGATAAACGCGATCTTGACATCGCCGCCGAGTAGGGTCAGCTCGCCGCCGAAGTTGCCCTGCGTGTCTCCGCCGGCCTGCGCCTTCGGGAAGCCGCCGTACTGCACGAGTGCGGTGCCGAGGTCGGCGGTAGAAACAAGCTTCGCGCCGGTGGCGTTGGCAATGGCCGTTGAGTCGCCGACATGGTCAAAGTGGCCGTGCGTGATCAAAATCAGGTCGGCTTTCGTGATGCCGGCGAGGTCTGACGCGCCGCGCTTGTTGGACGGGTTCTGTATCCACGGGTCAATCATCAGGATATGCCCGGCAGGCGTGGTCAGCTTGAACGCCGCGTGGCCGTACCAGGTGAGCTGCGTACTTTGTGCAAATGTCGGCACGGCGGCAAGAGCGAGAACGGCAAGCAAAGCGAGAGCGAAGAGTTTACGCATAGAGATTTCCAAAATCGTGTTAGTGCTGAGTGACGGCGACCGTTGGCGAGGCGGTTGCGATATGCTGGAGGCCGTCGGCCCGCAGGTGGGCGATGGTCCAAAGGCCCATCCCGGCGAAAATCGCGAACAGGCCCCAGCAAACGAACTGGTTGGAGCGCTGCGCCTGAGCCGAGATCGTGATGCCCCAGCGAATGCAGAAGTTCCACAGACCGTTGGTGAAGTGGAACACCGTCGCGACAATGCCGATCGCTTGCAGCCAAAACAGCCACGGGTTTGCCATCTGGTGCGACATCGCCAAGTAGCTGATCGCGGTTTCCGGGTTCGGGTTGCCGTGCCACAGCGCAATGTACTTATGAATGCTCGTGTCCCACACATGGACGCTGATGTAGACCAGCGCGACAAGGCCGGACGCCCGCTGCAAGAAGTACATCCAGTTGCGCCCGTAAGCGTATTTGGTCAGGTTCGCCTGCCCGTAGGCGCTGATCCAGATGCCGTAGACCGAGTGGTACAGGAGCGGGACATAGATCAGGGCGACTTCCAGCACGGCGACAAACGGCAGGCCACCGTAAACGCGAATGACGGCGTTGTAGGCTCCCGGCCCGCGCAGGGCGTAGGAGTTTGCCAGCAGGTGCTGCAACAGAAAGAAGCCGATGGGAAAGATGCCTGATGCCGAATGGAGCTTGTGCCAGATAAAGGGGTCATGCAGACGGCCCTTCGGTGCAGCGGGTTCATTCACATCAACAGGAGAAGCGACAGCCATAAGTAAACCTTTCACGCGAGTGTGTGACGGCCTAGTATACCCGGCGGCGTCGGCAAAGTAAAATGAATTGTTTTTGCGGGTATTATAAGCGCGGCTTAAATGTAAGGGCAACACGCGAGGGAATGAATTCCTCTCGATGAATGACATCCTTCGGATGAAGGACGATGCCTTGTTCGCCAATCTTCTCGTCCGAAGGACGCTATTCAGCGAGAGGAATTCATTCCCTCGCGTGTTGCTTTTTACTTACGCCTATGCTCAACCTAGACAGCCTGCAAATCTTCTCTGACCTCGTAGACACCGGCAGCTTTTCCCGCACCGCCGAGAAGAACTTTGTGTCCCAGTCGGCGGTCTCGCAGCGCCTTAAAGCATTGGAAGCCGACTATGGGCAGACGCTGATTGACCGGGGGCAGGGACGCGGCAAAGTCACGCCGACCGTTGCCGGGGAAACTCTCCATGCGGGGGCAAAGGCGCTCCTGCAAAGCGCGGCGGCGCTGGATGCTGAGATACGGCAGTTGTCCGACGAAATCGCCGGAACCGTGCGGGTGGCGACAGTCTACTCGGTCGGCTTGCACGCCCTGCCACCACGCCTCAAGCCGTTTCTCGCGGCTCACCCGCGCGTCAATGTCCATTTGGAATACAAGCAGACGGATCAAGTATATCAGGATGTCGTGAACGGGACCGTAGAGGTCGGCATCGTCGCCTGCCCGTCAGGAAAGCACGGCCTCGAAGTCGTGCCGTTTGCCGAGGAAGAAATGGTGCTGGTCTGCGCCCCGGAACATCCGCTGGCCGGGGCTAAAGTCTCCCTGCGGCAGCTCGACGGCCTGGCGTTTATCGGCTTCGCCGACGACATTCCTACCCGCCGCCTTGTAGACGAGCGTCTAAAGGCAGCCAGGGCGCGGGTCAAAGTCGTGTCTACGTTTGATAACATTGAAACGATCAAGAACCTCGTCGAGATCGGCAGCGGGGTCAGCATCCTGCCGGCGGACACGGTGCGTCAGGAGCAGCGGGCGGGGGCGCTTGCCACCGTGCCGTTTGCTGCCGCCGATGCGTTCACGCGGCCCACGGGATTGCTGCTGAAAAAAACCAAATCTCGCCGGGCGGCGGTGCAGGCATTTGTCGAGGCGATGCAGAATAAGCAGCCACTATGAACCAGTATTTGGCAAAAAAGAGCATCGCGGATTTGCAGGCGGAAGACACCGAGGGCGCGGGGCTGAAACGCAGCCTGGGGCCGGGGCGGCTGCTGGCACTCGGCATCGGGGCGATTATCGGGGCCGGAATTTTCGTGCTGACCGGCGAAGCGGCGTCACAGTATGCCGGCCCGGCGATTATTCTCTCGTTCATTCTAGGCGGCATCACCTGCGCGTTCGCGGGCCTGTGCTACGCCGAGTTTGCCGCGCTGATCCCGATTGCCGGCAGCGCGTACACCTATTCGTATGCGACGCTCGGCGAGCTGGTGGCCTGGATTATCGGCTGGGACCTCATCTTAGAGTACGCGGTCGGCGCGGCGACGGTCGCGGTCGGCTGGGCGGGCTATGTGACGAGCCTGCTGCACGACTTCGGCGTGACGGTTCCGCACCCGCACGGCTTCAACGTGCTGGCGATGGCCGGTGTGCTGGGCGTGACGGCGGTGCTCGCGACCGGCACGAAGGAGTCGGCGAATGCCAATGCCGTCATTGTTGGGATCAAGCTGGTGGTGATTGCCGCGTTTTTGGGCTTCGGCGTCTTTCACGTCCATCCGTCGAACTGGCATCCGTTCCTGCCGCCAAATACGGGCCAGTTCGGAAGCTTCGGCCTGAGCGGGGTGCTGCGCGGCGCAGGCGTGATCTTCTTCGCCTACATCGGCTTCGATGCGGTTTCGACCGCCGCGCAGGAGGCGAAGAACCCGCAGAAGGATATGCCCATCGGTATTTTAGGGTCGCTTGCCGTCTGCACGGTGCTGTATATCTTGGTCGCCGGTGTGCTGACGGGCCTGGTTCCGTACAAGCTGCTCAATGTGGCTGACCCCATCGCGGTCGGTGTCGGGGCCATCGGCATCGGCTGGCTGATCGGGCTGGTAAAACTCGGCGTCATCGCGGGCCTCAGCTCGGTCATGCTGGTTCTCTTGTACGGGCAGTCGCGCATCTTCTACACGATGGCAAGCGACGGCCTCCTGCCGAGCCTCTTCAGCCGCCTTAGTCCGCGCTTCCATACGCCTGCCGCTGCGACCTGGCTGCTCGGCGGGATTGTCAGCCTCATCGCCGCGTTCGTGCCGCTCGCGCTGCTCGGCAAGCTCGTCAGCGTCGGCACGCTGTTCGCGTTTATTCTGGTCTGCGCCGGGGTCCTGTACCTGCGCCGGACACAGCCGGACCTGCCGCGCCCGTTCCGCTGCCCCGGCCTGCCCGCCGTGCCGATTTTGGGCATTTTGTGCTGCCTGTATTTGATTTCCGGGCTGCCTTTCTCAACGCAGATTCGGCTTGTCGTCTGGCTCCTGCTCGGCTTCATCGTCTATTTCGGCTACAGCCGCCACCATTCCAAGCTTCACAAGTCCAACAGCCAAGCTTCACAAGTCCGATAGCTCATAGATGCGCGTTCTAGCTCGGTGCGCTTCTTCCGGGCCGGAACTTCCAAACATAACTAAGCATCTCAGGCCGACAAGCATCCGCGACATTTCATAAAACGGCCTGCGGCGCTCGTAGCCCCTATCCAGCGTAATACGCGCTCCGTAGCCCTCGAAGAACGCTTCCCGCAGCGCGTCTTCGCCCTCGCCGAAATGCGCCAGCTCCGTCCGCATCAGGTCATACTCGTTGTGGCCGATGACGGACTCCTCCACGTCAACAATGCCGGTGATTTGTTCCGCAGAGACCAAAATGTTGCCCCGGTGCAGGTCCATGTGCAGAAGCCGGGGCGTGACGGCATCATCCAACAAGCCGTCGTGGCCGGCAACCCAGGCCGCAATGGGTTCAGCGAGATCAGAGAACTCAGTGCGGGACAAAAATGCAAGCCGCCCGCCCGCGATCTCCCGGTGCATCTCGCGCCAGCTTGCGAAGGGGCCGATATTCCTGCTCTTTGCCTCCTCGGCAAGCTCGTGTGCAGGTCCGGCAACGGCCCTCCCCTCTCGCTCGGCGACATCCCCAAAGCGCTCAAACGTCATGGAGTGCATTCGGCCTAGAAAGTCTCCGAGCTGCCGGTAGATGCCGTGCTTCCCAGCATCGGGCAGATCGGGATAGGTTTGGGAGAGCGTCCTGCCCGGCAGGCATTCGCAGAGCGTGTAGGCGAAAGGAACCAAACGGCGGGAGCAGTCAGCGACAAGCAGGTTTGGCGCGGGGATGCCTTGACGGCGGAGAAGGCTGTAAATAATGCGCTCTTTGACGGGCTTCCAATCCTCTAAGGGGTCTTGTGAGACTTTAAGGATGAAGTCGCCCTGATCGGTCGCCAGGGCAAGAACAGTCCCGCTGAGGCCGCCGGCCTGCCTGCCGACTTCCCGCAGCGTCAGCCCGGCGTGGGCAAGAACGGCCCGAATTTGTTCTCTCTGTGGAAGCATTTGCTTGACTCACCCAAAGTGTCGGTGATGTAAACACCGGCGGCGCGAAGGGCCTCTACTTTGGTGACAGCCGCGACCATAGCCAACTGCACAACTGTAGCGGCGACTAACTTGATTTGGAAGAGGCTTTTCTTTTGCGGGGTTTTCCTTTAACGCTCCCTTCCAGGTTCAGCCAAATTGACTCTACACTTGGCAATTGCTTCAACGCGGCAAGGTCGGATTGGTTCTCCACAATTTTGGGATTGATAATCTCTACTATCTGCTGCCGTACCTGTTGGTCTTGCCAAATTCGTGAACGAAGGCGCGAGATCAGTGCAGATCGCATACTTGCGGCGATTTTTCTTTTTCGCACTTTTGTTGTCTTTGACGCAAAAGCCATTGGATTATCGAGTTCAAACTGAATGCCATGATCACCGGGATAAGGTAGATGGTGATCATTTTCCCCAAGCCAAATAGAGATTGGGATCTCTTGAGGGAAAGCTGCACATCTTCGTTCGCCACTTGCATCGAGATGACGACAAAACGTGCAAGTATCACTGAAGATTGGTATGTGAGAGTTTTTATCAAGCACAAAAAGATCATTCATATTTGTATCTTCCATAGCTCAACCGCAAATCAGCTGCTACCCGCAGCCAGACCCGATGCCAAAAGTCAGCTTCTGCAACTTCTTTCTTAATCTTGCGAGATTTTACCGACTTCAAATTGATACGGATTGCCGCTGATCTATGCTTCTCCAGAACAGGGTAGATAGTATTGAGCCAGTAATCACTATTCCAGAGCGCCGCACCTGAAGGCCGCATGATAAAGCGGTAGGCTAGCGCCATAGCTCGTATCTCGGCAAGTTCAGCACAGTAGGCGGTAGCAATATCTTCCGGTGTGAACGAGTTACCGGCATGACGTGGATCACTGTTCACATATTTCCAGCCAAGCGGATGATTATGAAGAAGTGTTGCTCCACCAATTTCTTTGATCATGTTTATGTCTGGCGATAAATCAACAGAAGAGAAATCTCCATGCTTCTCAATGACAAGGTTGCCGTCGGCATCATAGACAACGGCAACCTCATGATCTTTTATATTGCGAAGTTCATTTTCCTTGATCCTGATAATCTCTGCAAGCGACACGATTTCCTGCTTTGCGCTGTTGCGGTCCGGTTATACACCAAGCGCCTGCTTGACTAATCCCGGAATGTCGGCGGTGCTTTCGGCGATGTGGACACCGGCATTACGCAGGGCGTCTACTTTGGCCTGGGGACTGCCCGACGTGCCGGAGATGATGGCGCCGGCGTGGCCCATGCGCTTGCCGGGCGGGGCAGTCAAACCGGCGATGAAGCCGATGACGGGCTTGGTCATGGTCTTGATGTACTCGGCAGCGATCTCCTCGTCGGAGCCGCCGACTTCGCCGCACATGACGACGGCTTTGGTTTCGGGGTCGGCCTCAAACAGCGGCAGAACGTCAATAAAGCGCGTGCCGGGCATGGGGTCGCCGCCGACGCCGACGCAGGTGGTCTGGCCGAGGCCCGCACGGGTGAGGGCGTCCACCGACTCGTAGGTCAGCGTGCCGGAGCGGGAGACGATGCCGATGGGGCCGGGCATGAACATGGACGCCGGAATGATGCCGATTTTTGCGCCGCCGACCGTTAGAATGCCGGGGCAGTTCGGGCCGAGCAGGCGGGACTTGGAATACTTGACGACGTTCACGGCTTTAATTTCGTCTTCAATCGGAATGCCTTCGGTGATGCAGACGATGAAGTCAATGCCGGCATCCACCGCCTCCATGATGCCGTCCGCCGCGCCCCGCGCGGGAACAAAGATGCAGGTGGCATCCGCGCCCGTGGCGTTCTTCGCTTCCTGCACGGTGTCGAAGACCGGGACGCCCTGGACGGTCATGCCGCCCTTGCCGGGAGTGACGCCGCCGACAACTTTCGTGCCATAAGCGATCATCTGCGTGGTGTGGAACTCACCCTCGCGTCCGGTAATGCCCTGCACAAGCACTTTGGTATTTTGGTCAACAAGAATAGCCAAAATCTTAGTCCTTTCGCCGCTTGAAGTAGAACACCGTCACCGGGACGTTCTCATCTTCCGCGCCGTCCTCGGCATCATCGTTGGCCCGGACATCGGCGACTGCATTGACCAGCTCCCAGCCCTGCCCGCCGTGCGAGTTGAGGGTTTCTTCGTCCGTCTCGTCGTCCGAATCGCTGACGATAATCTTATACTCAAACATGTCTGCCATTGTGTGTCTCCTCCAAAATCCAGAAAAATCTTCACTCTGCCGCCAAATAGTACCCAATAAGCCGCGTCGTGTCTACCAGGGCGTCCAAATGGGTGCGCTCATACGAGTGCGACGCATCCACGCCCGGTCCGATCAGCGCAACCTGCACGTCCGCCCCCGCCCGCCAAAACGCCTCGCCATCGGAGCCGTAGTAGGGGTAAATGTCGGTTTTCAGGTCTAAACCATTCTCTTTTGCCAGCCGCCGCAGCTTGCGCCCAAACTCAATCGAATACGGTCCGCCGCTGTCTTTGACGCAGAGCGTGCAGTGGAACTCATCGGACGCCTGCCCGTCCCCAATCGCCGCCATGTCCACCGTCAGTAACTGCGCTATGTTAGCAGGAAATCCGCCCGCCGCCCCGTGTCCGACTTCCTCATAGTTTGAGATATGCAGGGTCGTCGTCTGCGCCGGCCTCTGCCCGCTCTCCCCAAGCGCCTTCACTGCCGCCAGCAGACACGCGACGCAGGCTTTGTCGTCGAGGTGCCGGGAGCGAATAAAGCCGTTGACGACTTCCACGCGCGGGTCGAGATACACAAAATCGCCGACCGCGATCCCCAGCGCCTTTGTTTCCGCCGCGCTGGTCGTCCGGGCATCCACCCGCACCTCTAATGTCCCCGCCTCGCGCTTCGTCTCCCCCACTGCCCCGCCATGCACATGCGATGACGCTTTGTTGAGCTGCACGCTGCCGCGTATTGCCCCCTGCCCTTCCGTCGCGACCGTGACCCCTTCGCCTTCAATCGCGTTCCACGCATACCCGCCGATCTGCGACAGCGTCAGCCGCCCGTTTCCCTTGATCTCCTTGACCATCGCCCCCAGCGTATCCACATGCGCCGTCACCGCGCGAGGCTCCGCCTCCGACACGCCCGCAAGCGTCGCTAGCAATGCCCCTTTGCGCGTCCGCCGCGTTTCCAGTCCCAGTTCCCGCAGGGCGCGTTCGGTATAAGCAATCGCCGCCTCCGTGTCTCCGGTCGGGCTGGGCGTGTTGAGCAGGCCGACAAGAAAATTCGTCAAATAGTTGGTATCAATGGTCAGTGGTTGTAGCATAGGTCTCATTCTCTTTTTTCACTCAGTTCCTTTGCAATATCTCCAAAGGCTTCCTGTATTAGCCGCCTTTTCTTTGGCCACCTGTTGAACACTAGACCGCTCATATGGTAAGTGTGCCTGATAGGAAGCGAAGTTAGAAGGCGGATATGCGGCGCGGCGGCCTGCGCTGCCATGCCGACCAGCACGATAAGCTGCAAGTTCGGAAGGAGGGCAAGCAGTTCTTCTAGATAAGGCAGCGCTTGCGCTCTGTCTGCGCTGTTGACAGGCAGAATATGCGTGCCGGTGCCGACGTACCACGGGACGATATTCCAAATCAGCGTATCGGCGCGGGCAATCCCGGCGTCGTGGATCAGGTTCCACAGATTTTTGGCCGTCGGGTCCGGGTTATTGCTGGACACGAACTTGGATGCTTTTGCTTTTGGCCCCGGCGCTTCCAGAAGAAACAGAACGCGGGCCTGAATGCCGCCGTCGCAAGGATCGAAGTTCGGAATATGGTATTGTTCACCAAGATTAGCCCGCAAGGCTGTCACATAATCAGTGAGCGGCTTGACGTGCGGCAGGAGCAGCATGGCAAACCTGCGCTGCTGTTCTTCGGCGGTGTTCAGCGTATGAGGCGCATCTTCCATCGCTATTGCGGTCCTTTTCTCAGCGCTTCAATTTCTGCCCGCAGACGTGCGTTCTCAGCTTCGGCATCTTCGGCGCGGCGGGCTTCATTTTCGGCGCGGCGGGCTTCGGCTTCCACACGCTCGGCTTGTTCTTGCGGTGTCGGCAGAAACTCACCGCCCGTAGGATTGTAGAGGCGCAAAGTTTCGCCTATTTGCACGAAGTCTAGCGCAAGCTGCTCGCTGTGAAGACGCCCCTGCTTGGGTTCCAATCGAACATACTGGCTGTCTACAAGCCGGTAGCCTTGCAGGCGGGGCTTCAAATAACCGCCGGTGGGGTCAAACAGGAAGTATTCGGGTGTCTTTAGTGTTTGCTCATAGAGCGGCAGCTTTGTTTCGACATCTTCGCTCTGCGTGCTGCGTGAGGTAATTTCAACAACGACGCTCGGCAGGAGGCCACCCTCTTTCCACGACATATAGGAGTCACGCAGCCGGTCTTCGGCTCCAAACACGACGTAGGTGTCCGGCGAGACACGCAGACTTGGCGTGCCTTCCTGCCAAAATACAAAGTTGTTCCCGGAAACATAAACATCCGGCTGCCCCATGAAGTGAACTTTCAGTGCGGCAATGAGATACGCCATGAGTTCGCGGTGCTTGTCGGTTTCGCCCATTGGTCTGCCATCCCTGGTCGGATAAATGACGGCTTTCGGACCCGTCGGTGTAAGTGTTGAGGTTGCCATGATACTGCCTCCTGAATTGCTTCTTAGTGCCGGGCATCCATCGGCTGCCATTGGAGACCGCGCGGGCCGGTGTAGATGGAGTCGGGGCGGATGATGCGGTTGCCGTCTAATTGCTCGATCATGTGGGCGGTCCAGCCTGCCGTTCGGCCCACGGCGAAGACGGGGGTGAACAGCTCGGACGGGACGCCGACGGCGTGGAGGATGAGGGCGGCGTACAGCTCGACGTTTGCGTACAGCTCGCGGCCGGGCTTCAGTTCTTCTAGGACGCTGACGGTGGTTTGTTCGACCGATTTAGTGAGGTTCAGCAGCTCGTAGTCATTGGTGAGTGCCGCCATCTTTTCGGCGGCAGCAGACAGAAGGGCGGCGCGGGGGTCGCGAACTTTGTAGATGCGGTGGCCGAAGCCCATGATACGGCGTCCGGCGTTCATTTCCCCGCGAATGTAGGCGTCGGTCTGCTGCGGGGTGCCTATGGCGCGGAGCATGTCGAGAACCGGGCCGGGGACGCCGCCGTGCTTGGGGCCTTTCAGGGCGCCGACGGCGGCGGTGAGGGCGGAAACCATGTCGGAGTCGGTGGAGATGGCGACGCGGGCGCAAAAAGTCGAGACGTTGAGGCCATGCTCGCTGACCGCAACCATGTAGGCGTTCAGGCCATCCACCCGCGCGGGGTCCGGCTCGGCGCCTTCCAGCATGTACAAAAAGCCTGCCGCGAGGCCATGTTCGGACTTCGGCTCCACAATCGGCAGCCCGCTTTTGAGGCGGTAAGTGTGTGCGACAATCGCGGACATCTGGGCCTGCAACCGGGCCGCGCGGCGTTTCGCCAGTGCGAGATCGAGGCTGTCTACATCGGGATCACCGAGGGACAGCATGGACGCGCCCATCCGCAGAATGTGCATCCCGGAAGCGTAAGGGGCGGGGTTGGCGAGTGCGGCCATGACAGGCGCAGGCAGGGCGCGGGCAGCACTCATTTCGGCTTTGAGATCCTCGTATTCGGCCTGGGTCGGCAGATTGCCGTTCCAGAGCAGGTACGCGACTTCTTCAAACGTGACTTTGCCGGATAGCTCGGACACATCGTAGCCGCGCAGGGTGAGGCGTCCGTTCTGGCCGTCCACTTCGGCGATCTGGGTCGCGGCGGCGGTGATGCCTTCGAGTCCTTTGTAAATGATGGGTTCTGTCATGGTGTTCTCCTGTGTAAGATAAATGTGGTAAGAAGCGAGGGCGTGATTGCGATGGCGTGAACGGCGTCGCTGGGGGGCGAAGCGCCAAGCCGCCACCTGCGTGGCGGAAGAACCTAGAATTCTAACCCTGTCCCGCGCAGGCGGTACCTTAGCGTCTGCGCTCCCCAGCGACGCCGTTCACGCCATCGCAATCAGGGCACCGCTTCTTTGAGCTTCACTCTACCCAATCAGCTCCGCCGGATAGCCGTGCGAATGCAGGGCGGCGACGATGCGCTCCTGATGCGCCCGGTCGCGCACTTCAATCAGCAGCTCGACGCGGGTAACGCCGAAATCAAGGTTCGGGCTAAGGCGGTTATGGTTGACGGTAATCACACTGCCCCGCTCCTGAGCAATGACCGACAGCAGGTTGACCAGGCCGCCGGGGCGGTCGTCGCAGGAAGACATCAGGTGCAGGTAACGGTCGGCGCGGAGCATTTCGCGCTGGGTGAGGTCGGCTAAAGCGAGGGCATCAATGTTGCCGCCGCACAAGATCACCGCGGTCTTGCCGTGTGCTTCGGTTCGGTGCGCGAGCAGGGCAGCGAGACCCGCCGCTCCGCTCGGCTCGACCACGAGTTTGGCCCGCTCTAACAGCAGCAGAATGGCGGCAGAAACGGCGGTATCGGGGACCGTCACAATGTCATCGGCGTACTTCTGGAGGTAGGCAAAGGTGCGGGGGGTCGGCGTCTTGACCGCGATGCCATCGCAGATGGTGCGAATGGGAACAGAGCTTGGGACAAGATGCCCGGCTTGAAACGACTGCATGGCCGCGTCGCAGCCCTCGGATTGAACGCCGACGACGCGGATTTTAGGATGGGTTTCCTTGAGCGCCAGCGCAACGCCGGCGAATAATCCGCCGCCGCCGATGGGGACAATCACGGTGTCTACATCGGGAACGTCTTGCAGCAGTTCCAGCCCCAAAGTTCCCTGCCCTGTGATGATACCGTCGTCGTCAAACGGGGAAATAAAGACGGCGTTGGTTTCGGCGACGTAGGCTTGGCAGGCTTCGGTGGCTTCGTGCAGATTGGAGCCGGCGAGAATGATCTTCGCCCCGTAGCCCTCGGTCGCCTTGATCTTGGCGATGCTGGCGTTTTCCGCCATGAAGATGGTCGCGGAGATGCCCCGCAGCCGGGCGGCCAGTGCGACTCCCTGCGCGTGGTTTCCGGCGCTGGCGGCGGCGACCCCACGCAAGCATTCGTCCGGGGTCAAGAGCGACAACCTATGGTACGCGCCGCGTATTTTAAACGAGCCGGTGCGCTGCTGGTTCTCGCATTTCAGTACAATGTCGGCATTGCCGCCGACCCGCCGAGAAACGCTGTCGCTGGTGATGATGGGAGTATGATGGGCAATGGACTGGACGCCGGGCAGAGCCGCTTCAATCTGTGCCAGCGTGACGTTCATGTCTGTTATAATACTTGGGGAAGCGGGAAAAAGTCAAGCCGGAAGCAGGCAGGTTGACTTCGTGCGCTTTAGCCAGTATAATAGAAGGGTAACGGGGTGTAGCACAGTTGGTAGCGCGCAAAGTTTGGGACTTTGAGGCCGCAGGTTCGAGTCCTGTCACCCCGACCAAGGATAAGTTTTGGGACGCATAATGTTATGCGTCCCTTCTTTTTTGTGCGTGAGGCAGGGAGAGAAAAGCAAGTGAAAGCGAAGTGCATGGTCTGCGAGGACAATTACGAGATTGAGCGCGACCGGGGGCAGGTCATTGAGATAGACGGAGCTGGCCACTACATCTGCCATCGGGACTGGCCGGGCTTCACGGCGGGCGTCGACTTGCAGAAGAAGGTCCAGGAAGCCGAAGAAGGCACCCACACCGAGCAGAACGAAAGCAAGCGGGCCGAAGCGCGGGCGTCTCTGGTGGCGTTTGACCAAACGCCCCGGCAGATTGTCGCCCGGTTAGATGAATATGTGATCGGGCAGGAGCGGGCTAAACGCGATGTCGCGGTCGGCCTGTACGACCATCACCGCATCCATCAGGACGATCTGGCCCAGTCCGAGGCCGGCACAAAAGCGGAAGTCGAGCTGGAAAAAGCAAACATCATGCTGGTCGGGCCGTCGGGCAGCGGCAAAACGCTTCTCGCCAAGACGCTGGCCCGGTCGCTCGGTGTCCCATTTGCCTCCGCCGATGCCACCAGCCTGTCGCCGACGGGTTACACCGGAAACGACGTAGAAAGTATTCTGACCGCCGCCTATATTGATGCTGGGGAAGATTTGGATTGGGCAGGCCGCTCGGTGATCTTCATTGACGAGATTGACAAGATCGCCCGCAAAAGCCAGTCCAACCCCAGCATCACCCGCGACGTGTCCGGCGAGTCGGTCCAGCACGCCCTGCTGAAGCTCGTCGAAGGCACAATGGCCCAGCTTCCGCTCGGCGCATCGGGCCGCAAGCACCCGGACGCCCCGCCGGAGTATATTGACACGTCCAAAATCTTGTTCATCGGTGGCGGCGCATTTGAAGGTTTCCCGGAGATTGTCGCGAAGAAAATGAAGCGGCAGACGGAGCGGACGATGGGCCTCCGGGCGAACCCGTCGGCCATTTCCGGCGACCCGCAGCGCGACTATGAGATTTTGGCCGAAGCCCCCGCCGAAGTGCTGATTGAGAGCCTGATTGAGTATGGCTTCGTCCCGGAGTTCGCAGGCCGTTTCCCGATCATTGTTCCGCTCGCCCCGCTCACCCGCGATCAGATGCGCCTCGCGCTGATCCAGCCGAAGAACTCTGTGATCAAGCAGCAGGTGGAGCTGTTCCGCCGCGACGGTATTGACCTCAAGTTTACCGAAGAAGCGTTAGACGCCATCGTAGACAAAGCCGTCAACATGAAAACCGGCGTCCGCGCCCTGCGCTCGCTCGTCAAAAGCATGACCAGCCAGGCCCGGTACGATTTGGCGGGAGACAAGACGACAACCGCCGTCGAAGTCGGGCCGGAAACTTTGGATGACCCTCGAAAGTACATGGCGACAGCGCGTTAGAAATTCTCATACGGGAGATGACATGAACTACCGGAAACGGCCTGTGCAGTCGGTTTTGCGATTCATTCTTTCTGCCTTAACCTTTATGAACTCGGTTGCATGGGATGTGTATCATCATGTCGCCCATAGCAGACACTTTGGGGTAGATACTCTCCTGCTCGACCTTGCGTTTGCAGGATTCATTGGATGGTGGATACTACTCCCCGGCACTGCGAAGTGGGTCGGGCCACTCATGTGGTTTGCAGGCATTATATTGATTTTCGCAGGATATTATGCAGTGGAGAAGACCATTTACCTTTCTTGGTGGACGGATACGCTCTGCACAGAAACGGGTGAGGTGCTTTCCCTTTTTGTTGCAGTGGGCGCGGTGCTGCTGTGGCAGAGACGGAAACGGGCGAGGGAGATTAGGCCCATGCCATAAATGGCACGGCTACACGGCGCGGACGCCACGAAACACCGCTTCGCGGGGTTAAGAGAAGACATAGAGCGAGAATGTCTGAGTGCCGCGAAGCGGTACTTCGTAGCGTCTTCGCTGTGTAGCCGTGCCATTTATGGCATGGGCTGAATTTTGACTTAGGGTATTACCAGAGCATGAGCGTTGCCAAAATCACAGTTTCCATAGATGAACAGCTACTTTCCCGGCTGGATGGGATGGTTCAGTCCCGGCTTTTCTCAAGCCGCAGTCAAGCCGTGCAGTCGGCGGTGCAGGAGAAGATCGCGCGGCTCGGCAAGACCCGGATGGCGCAGGAGTGCGCCAAGCTGGACCCCGCCGAAGAGCAGGCAATAGCAGATGAAGGCTTGAACGAGATTTTGGGCGCGTGACGCACTTTACCCAATGGGCCGCTTGATCCAGTTGCCTTCGCGCACTTCGCGCTCAGTCAGGACATACGCCAGCAGCAGGGCGGCGGCGAGGGACGGCTGGGCGGGGGCGCGAGGCAGCGGCTCGATGTAGTACACGTCGGGCGGGTCGCCGTCGCCCCGCAGGAGCAGGCAGCGGTGCTTGGTGTCGCGGGTGATGCCCACGCCCCCGCGCCAGCCGCGCCCCAGAATGTCGAAGCCGCCGAGGCGCGAGTCGCCTTCGGTAATGCGGAAGAACTCGCCGGTGACGCCGGATCCGCCGGGGTAGTAGGATGCGGCGGTGACGGCCCCCGCCGATGTCGGCTGAAGCAGGGTGCGGGTGCGGTCACGGCGCATGACCGTCCAGGGCTTGGTCTCACCCGCCGGCACAATTCCCTCGCCGAGATGCAGCGACGCCGCCAGAGCACCGCTGGGCCAGGTCGCGACGTAGTACCACAGATACTGGCGCGACGGCGCGACGACGCCAAGCCGGGTTGACCCGGAAGCGTGAACCGGCTTTGCGCGGAGGGTTAAGAGCTGATTGAGGGGGGCGAAGATGTCCATAGAACAATGTGAAGGCCGGGTTGACTTTAGGCCGTGCTTTCAACCATAATAAAGCGGCTTTCATTCAGATTATTGGTCACAGGAGACAGCAGCGATGGAACAAACATTTCTTATGGTCAAGCCCGACGGCGTGCGGCGGCAGCTCATCGGCGAGATCATCAAGCGGTTCGAGGCCAAAGGCTTTACGCTGACCAGATTGCAGATGGTGACGCCGACCCGCGAGCAGGCGGAGTCGCACTACGAAGTTCACCGGGGCAAGCCCTTTTTTGAGGGCGTTGTCACTTTCATCTCGTCCGGCCCGGTCGTCGCGATGGTTTGGGAAGGCGACGACGTGGTCGCTTTGGCCCGCAAGATGATGGGGGCAACTAAGCCGTCCGACTCCCTGCCCGGCACAATCCGAGGCGACTATGCGAACACGACAGAGCAGAACCTCATCCACGGTTCGGACTCGGTTGAGAACGCGCAGACCGAGATTGGGATTTGGTTCGGGTACGCCGCCTAGCTTGAGATCGGGCGAACACAAGGTTCGCACCCTACATCCCCGAACATCTCGTTCCAAATGAACCCGCAGGGGCGAACCTTGTGTTCGCCCTCTATCCTGCCAGCTTACCTTCGCTCCGCTCCCACCCTTTCCCCTAACAACCGCGCCGCCGCCGCGACTTCGGCGTCTACTTCGGCATCGGTTAATGTTCGGTCCGCTGCGCGGAACGTGAAGCGCAGCGCAACGCTCTTTTTCCCGTCTTCAATCCGCTCGCCCGAATAGACACTTTGCAGCGAAATCGCTTCAGTCAGCGCCGGGCTAACCGCCTCCTGCGCTGTGGACTGGATCACTCCGTAAGGCGTTTCCAAGTCTACGACAACAGCGAGGTCGCGCGAGGTGGACGGGAAGCGGGGCAAGGGCGCGTACCGCAGGGCAGGATCGGCGTAAGCGAGCAGCACGTCGGCGTCGAGCTCTAACACAGCGACGCGGCCTGTGGTCACGGGAACGTCTAAATGTTCTTTCAGCGCATCCGGGTCGGCCTCGGCGACAAAGCCAAGCGGCTGACCGGCAAGCGAGATAGAGGCACAGCGTCCGGGGTGCATTTGGACACGTTCGGCGGCGGTGAATGTCAGCGGCGGCAGGTGAAGCGCGGCGGCAAGTGCCTCGGTCAAGCCTTTGGCAGCGAAGAAATCCGTTGCGCCGCCGGTCAAGACCGCTGCGACCCGGCGCGGCTCCTTATACTCGTCCGGCTCGACGCCAAGCGCAAACACTTTGCCGACTTCAAATAGGCGCATGTCGGCTTGCCGCTGGCGCAGGTTGCGGGCGAGTGCGTCCAGCAGGTTGGGAACCAGCGACTGGCGCAGGCCGGACAGCTCGGCGGACAATGCCTGCCGGATTTGAACGCGCTTTCCGGCTTCGCTGGGATCGTCGAACGGCGATGGCGGGGCGAGCGAATGTGTCATGGCTTCCGACAGGCCGAGGCCGATCAGCAGCTCTCGCAAGTGCGCGGCGAGTCGTCCCTGCGGCGCGTCGCCGCCTCCCGTTCCCCGCGCGGGCGGCAGGGTTTCGGGTAGGGTCGCGTACCCCACCATACGCCCAACTTCTTCAATCAGGTCTATTTCTTTAACCAGATCAGGCCGGAACGTCGGCACGGCGACGGACAGCAGCGCAGGCGACGCACTAACTGCCAGCCCTAAACGCCGCAAACTGCCGGCGATTGTCGCGTCGGCAAGCTGAGTGCCGAGAATGGCATTGGTCCGGCTTGGGCGCAGAGCAATTACGCGCTCCGGTGTGGTGTTCGGGTAGAGGTCAATCCGGCCCAGCACGACTTCGCCGCTGGCAAGCTCCGCCAGCAAATCGCAGGCGCGTTCCAGCGCAATGGGTGCCAAAGCCGGGTCTACAAACCGTTCATAGCGGTAGGATGCCTCGGTCGTCAGCCCTAACGCTTTTGCCGTCCGGCGGACGGTGCCGGGGTCAAAATGGGCGGACTCTAAAAAGATGTGCCTCGTCGTTTCCGACACTTCCGTCTCGCCCCCGCCCATGATGCCCGCGACCGCGACCGGGTGGTCTTTGTCCGCGATCACCAGCATCTCCGGCGTCAGACGCCGCTCCACGCCGTCCAGTGTCGTGATCACCTCGCCGTCTTTGGCTAATCGCACGACAATCTGCCCTTCCGGCAGGCTGGCGTAGTCAAACGCATGGAGCGGCTGGCCTAGCTCCAGCATGACGTAGTTTGTCACGTCTACGACGACGTTTAAGGGCCGCATCCCCGCTGCTGTCAAGCGTTTCTGCATCCAGTCCGGCGACGGGCGAAAGACGACATTTCGAATCAGCTTCCCGGTATAGCGGGGGCAAAGCGCTGGGACTTCCACCCGGACGCCGACCCAGCGCGTGATGTCCGCGCTTTCGTCCGGCAGGGGCGCGGGCTGACGGCTCAGGGGGATGTCTAAAGCCGCCGACGCTTCCCGCGCCGTTCCCAGCACCGAAACCCAGTCGCCTCTGTTGGGGGTAACTTTGGTATGGAAGACCGGCCCGTCGTCTGAGTCTGTCGTTTCTTCCACTTCCAAGCCCGCCATCGTCAGCGCTGCCGCCAGGGCGTCGTCAGAGAGCGGCGTTTCCACAAATTCGCGCAGCCATTCAATCGGGAGTTTCATAGTAATTATCTGAACCAGGGTAATTCAAGCGTCTGTCTGCGGCAATGGCATTCAGAGTCTTGTTAATTTCCGCCATACCCGCATCGAACTTGATCCTGTGCGCCTCAGCTCTGCGCCGGTCTTCGGCAGGGTCCATTTCGGCCTGCATACGCTGCAATTCCAGCAGCGTCCGGTCAACCTCGGCTTCGTACCAAGCATCTGATTTTGGCTCGTTGTCCCCAGGAGTGATAGTTTCCATAACACGGCCTCCGTATGTTATTGTACCACGCCGGTCCGTCTACAATTTCGGACTATGCGTTAAAACGCACGGTTACACGGCGTAGACGCCACGAAACACCGCTTCGCGGGGTTAAGAAGGATAGCTCCAGTCTGAGTCCCGCGAAGCGGTACTTCGTAGCGTCTTCGCTGTCTAGCCGTGCAATTCATTGCATGGTTCTACAAACCCACCGGCAGGTTAGTCATCGGGTCAATCTCGCCGATGAACTGTTCGCCGTAGTAGGACGCGACGACAGCGATTTGGCCGATGATGTGGCGGTTGAACTCGTCCAAGTCTTCGGCGGGAACCCAGAGTTCCTCATGCTGACGACCGCCGACGACCTGAACTGGAAACTGCTGAAGATAGTCAGTGTCTACATCGAACTTCGTCACGAAACCGGCGAAGCTGTTGCGCTTCGTGTTCCAGTCGCGAGCAATTTGCTCGGCGTACTCGAAGTTCATCACCGGGTAGAAAATCGGCTGGTCAACGAGGCGCGGCGGGAAGGCCCGGAAGCCAGACGCGGTGATGAGGCGGAGTTCTTCGATGCCGATAGGGCGAAATAGCGTAGTGATATTCTGCATGGCCTTGCCTAGAACTGCCGGAGGAAGCGGAGGTCGTTTTCGGTGAAGAGGCGGATGTCGTCAATGCCGTATTTCGCCATCGGCATCCGGTCTATGCCGAGGCCCCACGCAAAGCCGGTGTAGCGCTCGGAGTCAATGCCCTGGGCTTCTAGGATGTTGGGGTGGACCATGCCCGCGCCGCCAAGCTCCAGCCAGCCGGTCCCCCAACGGATGGCGACTTCGACGCCTGGCTCGACGAAGGGGAAGAAGTCGGGGCGGAAGCGGATCTCCACGTCGCCGAAAAGCTGCTTGACGAGGTAGGCGAACGTGCCTTTGAGGTCGGCGAGCGTCAGGCCCTCGTCTACCGCCAGAATGTCTACCTGGTGGAACGTGTGCGAATGGGTGGCGTCTACCGCTTCGTAGCGGTAGCATTTGCCGATGGTGGCGGCCCGGATCGGCGGCTTTTGGGCCTGCATGACATGCGCTTGAAACGCCGTGGTCTGGGTGCGAAGCAGGTGGGTCGGGTCAATGTAGAATGACATCTGCTCGTCGAAGGCCGGGTGGTCGGGGGGGTAGTTCAGGGTCTCGAAGTTGTAGTAATAGTCCTCGATGTCCGGCCACTCCTGGAACGAGAAGCCGAGGCCAATCAAAGCGTTCTTGACCGCCTGCATCTGGCGCGTGATCGGGTGCTGGGTGCCTAGGGGGTAAACTTCGCCGGGAAGCGTAACATCTACAGCATCGGCAGCCAGACGGACAGCACGCTCCCGCGCGGCCAACTCGGCACGTTTTTCGGACAGCAGCGCGGTAAGATCGTCTTTGCGGGCGTTGACCGCTGCGCCGAACTGCGGCTTTTCGGCAGGCGGCAGAGTGCCAATGAGGCGCAGAAGACCAGTTAACTGGCCCTTGCGCCCCAAATAAGACACTTCAATGGCTTCGAGCGCGGCGACGGTGGTTGCATCGCTAGTCGCCGCGCGAGCTTCGTCCGCCACTTGTTCCAGTTGACTGATCGGTGTCATAGCCTGACTTACTCTCAGGCAGCGACGGCGAAATCATGGGTCGGTGCAACGACGGTGATGTTCAGCGACGCGACAAGCGTGTTGAACGCGGCATTGTCACTAATTGCCATCTCGGACAGGACCTTACGGTCAAGCTCGACGCCGCTGTCGTGCAGGGCGGCGATGAACCGGCTGTACTGGACGCCCTGCGCCCGGCAGGCGGCGTTGATGCGGGCGATCCAAAGCTGGCGGAACTCGCGCTTGCGGTTGCGGCGGTCGCGGTAGGCGTACTGGCCGGACTTCATCACCTGTTCGTTTGCGTTCTTGAACAGGCGCGACTTGCCGCCGAAGTAGCCCGACGCTTCCTTCAAAATCTTATGGTGGCGCTTATGCTTCATTACGCCGCGCTTGACACGTGCCATTGTTCGTTCTCCTTAAATCTTGTGGGTTACTTCGGCAGGCCGTTCGGCAGCATCCGGCGGATGGCCTTCTTCTTGCCTTTGTACAGCTCGGCGTCTGAAGTCAGCACACGCATATTCGACGGGCTCTTATGAATGTTCAAATGGTTGTGGTTGGCATGCCCGTGCATATACTTGCCGGTGGCGGTTAGCTTGAAGCGCTTGGCCGCCGTCTTGCGGGTCTTAATCTTCGGCATTCTTCTGTTCTCCTCAGTCTCAATACTGTTACAGTGACACGGCAGCAAACCCGGCGCACGGTGCGTGTACCGGGTTCGACTGGCTGCCCGAATACTGTTTGATTTATGCCGGCGGCGGCGATGCGTCCGGCTTGTCGGCGGGCGGCTTCGGGGCGGCGGGCTTCGGCGGAACTGCCGGCTTCGGCGCCGGCGCTCCTCCACCCTTAGCCGGGGTCAAAGTCAGGCTCATCGAGCGGCCTTCCATCGTCGGCGGTTTTTCAATCGCCGCGACATCGGCCACTTTCTGCATAAAGGTCTCAAGCTGCTGGCGTCCGACTTCCGGGTGCCGGATCTGGCCGCCGATAAACCGAAACGTCACTTTGACTTTGTCGCCGTCTTCTAAAAACTTACGGGCATGGTTGACCTTCGTCATCAGGTCATGCTCGGACAGTGTCCCGTAGCGCGGGTCGAGCCGAATATCTTTTAATTCGCTCTGCTTGTGCTTTTTGGCGGACTCTTTTTCTTTTTTGGCTTGCTCATACTTGAACTTGCCGTAGTCCATGATCTTGCAGACCGGCGGCTGGGCCTGCGGGGCTACTTCAATCAGGTCAATGCCGCGCTCGCGGGCGATCAGGAGCGCCTCGCGCGGGGTCATAATCCCAAGCTGACCGCCGTCGTCGTCAATCACGCGGATCTCGCGGGCGCGGATGCGCTCGTTCATGTTGACCCGTGGTTCGCGCGGGTCTCTGCGGAAGTCTCTGTTGTTGATGTCTTATTCCCTTGTCTTAGTCGCTCACTCCAAAAAACCGATGTGCAGGGGCCGTCACCGACCGTTTGACAGTATAGCCGAATTTCGTGGTTCTGTCAATATGGCAATTCCGAAATCTTCGCTCTGACCTAGTCAGGGCGGCGCATGGCAGCGGCTAGAGCATAAACTAAGTCACAAAATGCCTTCCAAACTCAGCATAAAGTCCGGCAGCACGTCCTCGCCGGAAAGCGACGATGGATTGTCCATGATCTCAACCTCTTGCCCAGCACGGTAGATTTCCACCTGCTGTCGGCGGGGGTTGATCAGCCAGCCTAACCGGGTTCCACTTGCCAAATACTCCACCATTTTCATTCTGGTCTCGCTCAGGCTATCTGTCGGTGAAAGCACTTTCACGAGAAAATCTGGACTGAGCGGCAAAAACTTACGCCTCTGCTCCGGCGTCAGGGATTCCCAGCGGTCGCGGCGCACCCAGGACGCATCCGGGGCGCGTGTTCCCCCGTTTGGCAGATCGTAGCCGCCGTTCGCGTCAAACGTGAACCCAAGCCGATTTTGGTCATTCCAGGCAAAGAGCCGCCCGCCGGCAATACTGCTTTGGTTGCTTGACTCGCCTCCTGATGGCGGCATGATGATAAGTTCCCCTTCCCTGGTCAGCTCCATTCGCAAGTCTGGATAGTTCACGGCAAGAACCGCGAACTGTTCCGACGTGTAAAGCTGTGCTTCCTCAACTCCCATTGACCGAGATTTTGAGATTGGTTTCTGTTCCGCTTCCAGAACTGCCATCATGTCACCTCCCTTTGTGGTTCAGGACTACTTGGCGTAGGCCAGCGCGACAATCTTCTGGGCCGCTTCCTGCATGGTCTCGGCAGGGACCAAGTTTGTCGTCTTCAAAAGCTCCGCGCCTTCCGCCGCGCGGGTCCCGGCGAGGCGAATGACGATGGGGACTTTAACGTCGAGCGATTTGACGCCCTCGATGATCCCCTTCGCCACTTCGTCGCCGCGCGTGATGCCGCCGAAGATGTTGAACAGCACGCCCTTGACGTTCGGGTCGGACAAAACAATCTCTAAACTGCTCGTGACCGCTTCCGCCTTTGCGCCGCCGCCGATGTCCAAAAAGTCCGCCGGCGACCCGCCCGCCCGCTTGACTTCGTCCATCGTCGTCATCACCAGCCCCGCACCGTTGCCGATGATGCCGATGTCGCCGCCTTCGAGCCGCACATACTGGATGCCGCGCCGGTGGGCTTCCACTTCAATCGGGTCGGTCTCGGTCTCGTCCTGCAAAGCCGCAAGCTCCGGGTGCCGGTAAAGCGCGTTCTCGTCAATGTCCCATTTAGCATCGCCCGCGATGACCGTGCCTTCTTTCGTGATGACCAGCGGATTGATCTCGGCCAGCGTCGCGTCGGTGCCGACATACGCCGCGTAGAGCGCCTTCAGCACCGGGATTGTCTTGCCGATGAGCGCCTTGTCGAACTTGGCATCAAACAAAACCTGGCGGCAGGCATAATCGGGCAGGCCGAGCAGCGGGTCAATATACAGACGGGCGATGTCAGCAGGATTGTTGTGGGCCACTTCCTCAATGTCCATGCCGCCCTGCGTGGACACAATCAGCACGTCCCGCTGCCGCACTCGGTCCTGGGTGACGGCGACATAAATCTCTTTGTCAATGTTGACCGCTTCTTCGACCAGCAGATTGTTGATCTTGAGGTCCGAGTTCGCCTGGGCAAAGAACAGCGTCTTGCCGAGCAGGTCCCGCCCAATCGCCTCCGCCTCGTTCGGGTCCGCCGCCAGCTTCACCGCGCCCGCCTTGCCGCGCCCCCCCGAATGCACCTGGCCCTTGATGACGACGCGCCGGGCCAAAGCCGCCGCCGCCGACCGCACTTCCTCCGGCGTCCCCGCCACCTGGCCTTCGGGAACCGGAACCCCATACTGCTTCAACAACTGCTTCGCCTGATACTCGTGAATTTTCATGTGCGTTTCCCTCTATTTTTCGCTAGCCCTAGGGCCGCCTAAGTATCCTATAATTCCCGCAACAATGGCTGCCGGGACAGCCACAACAAACTGCAACTTCGTTCCGGCAACGCCGGTCAATGCGGCCGTTTCTGCCCGGCTGCCCGACTTGACAAAAGTAGTTTCCAAATCCGGTGGGGGATTGACAAGCAAATGCTGGTTTTCATCCAGCAGCTTTTGGCGCACAAGCGCAAGAATGTCATCTTTCGAGGAAATCATAGGCGTTGCCTTCCGGCAGGATGCCAGCTAATTCTTGTAGCTTTCGCGCAGAGTCGCGATAAGATTAGCAAGCTGGTCAAGCTCTTCGATATGCTGTTTTGTTTGTCTTACCCAAAGTGCATTGGTTTCTTTGGACAGGCGGCTTAGGATTGCCCCGGCTTCTCTGCCAAACGCCTTCATGGACGCAATTTTGTCACAGTATTTCATGCAATCTCGAAAAAACAACTCGCCTAGAGTTCGTCTATCTGTTACATTTTGCTTGAGTCTCGCAGACGTGTTTTCGCAGTGTTTCTGAGCGGACGCAACCACGTTCTGCAAGTCTTTGATCCGAATTTTGGACTCTGTATCAGCAAACATTTTCGTCGCTGTGCCGAATGGAGCTTTTTTCTGTAAAGCGGCGTTGGCCTCCTTTTCTTTCCCTTCGGCCTCTTTCAAGTCCTTTGCAATCTGCACCGCCGCCGTTTGAAGTTTTATCCACATTTCAAGCGACACGCGCGTGAGGCTTTGAATTTCCTGGCGCTCCGCTTCTGAAACGACGTTTGCAGAGTTCAGCGCCAGTAACCAGTTGGAGAAAAGAAGGAGCATTTCTCGCTTGCATTGGATAGCAATTTGCTTGTTCCGTTCCGCCGCCGCGCTTTCTGATTTTTGGCTCTGCTGCAAAGCCTGGGTGATGGCCCGCCTTATGCGATAATTGCGCTCAAAGTCAAGCATTTTAGTTTTTGCGTCCCATACATGCCTCCGAAATAAATCAACGGCGTCGCCTGAATGCTGTGCCACGATACTGAAATGGCATCAAGCGGTTTCGTCCGTGAGGTCAACGGGTGTGTCTTCGGGCGTAACAGCGACGGCTTTGCCGTCCTGCCGAGCTAAATTGGCGGATGCTTCCCCGCAGGCGCTAAGACCACTCGCAGGTTGGCGACATTGTAGCGGTTTAAGTCCAGCCGGGCGATAGCTGCTTTTTGCAATTACTCCTTTGGCGGGTGTTCCTCCGTTGCCAGCAGGGAGCGGCGGAGATTAACGATGCCGAGGCGATTCAGTTTCAACCGCTCAATGGTCGCTCGGCCTGTCGGCGTCTTACCGATGATCCGCAGGGTGTCCTCGCTCCACTCAAAATGCTGCTCCCAGCGTGACAGGCGCGGATGGAAAAGGCGAACTTTCCGGGCCGTTAGGAGATCGGTTCCACTGACGGCTGTAAATTTGCGCTGATTGCAGCCCTGGCAGGACCAAGCCAGGTTTGACGGATCATCGGAGCCGCCCCGGATTTGCGGCTTGATGTGCTCCACGGAAAAATCGGATGTTGAGTGAGACGCCGGGCAGCGGCAGTATTCACAGCGGTCTTTCGCTCGCTCCGCGACTTGGCGTTTTAATTCTTTAGAAAGGCTCAATCCAAAGAAACCGGGCGAACACCCATCTCAACCATCAGCGCACGCACCGACTTTCCGCGACGCTTGGACAGCTCAATCAGACATTGAAGGCGCTCCACGGACCTGGCTTCTGTCCGGTCCGACATGCTGATCGCTTCCTTCTGCTCCGCAGGGGTCATCGTTTCCGCCTGGCGGCGGCGGACAAGATAACGGAACCGCTCCCAGAACGCTTGGGAAAAGCCCCGGTTGATTTCTTCGACAAGTTCTTTCTCCGTCATCAACGCGGGCGCGGCAGGAAACGGATGACTGGCAGCCATCGCTTCGCGCACATAGGCCGTTATGTCTACCCCTTCGGCTTCCGCCGCTTCGTGGACGCGAGCTTCGATTTCCGGCGGCAAGTCAACCAAAAGTGTCATCGCAGATTTCTCCTCGTCTTACACATTTTACCAGAAACGGCAGGCGGTTAAGTTGCCTCGTTTGTCATGTCAATGGGAATGTCTTCGGGGGCAATCGTGACGACTTTGCCGTCCTGCCAGACGACGACGGATTGGCCGAGGCGCTTGTGTTCCCGGAGAGCATCGCGGACGGCTTCTTTGGCGAGATAATCCAAGCGGGCGTCATCCTCGAAAAGAGCCTCTAAAGCATCAATTTGTCCGTTAGCGGTATCCATCGATCATCTCCTGCCGGATCGTTCTCCAAATGGCGGGCTGTCGAACTCGGTATTGCGCGACAAGAGTAGCGGCCCCCAAGCCGGAATTATCGTAAAACCGCCAGTTGTCTGCGAGCGGCTGATAGACTTCGAAGAACGCCCGCAAGCCTGCCTTGTAGCGGCGGCGAACAGTCGCTTCCGGGATGTCGTGGCCCCCGCTGCGAACCCGCGCCGCAACTCGCTCTACAGCAAGGTCAGCGCTCGGCAGCCAAACGAACACCAATGACACGGTATACCCGGCTTCCTGCCAGCGTGGAATGCGCGTCGCTAAGGTGCGGCTTGCCAGATTGGTTTCCAGAGCGAAGCTGATGTTTGCCTGCACCGCTCCGTCCATCCGCGCCAGCAGAAGACGCCCCGCCGCGAGGTCCACGTTCTGTCCGGGCGCGGGGGTGAGCGACCGAGCAATGTTGTCGGCGTTTAGGAACGGCACGCCGGGCGGGACAAAGCGGGCAGCCAGTGTTGACTTGCCCGCCCCATTCGGCCCGGCGAGGATGACGATTTGCGGCATGGAGTATCTGCGTCAGCTTTCTTCGGCGTACTTTTCTTTGAGGCCGGCGACGACGCTGGGGTCGGCGAGCGTGGTAGTATCGCCTAATGCCCGGCCTTCGGCGATGTCGCGGAGGAGGCGGCGCATGATTTTTCCGCTGCGGGTTTTCGGCAGCTCGGCGGAAAACAAAATGTCGTCGGGGCGGGAGATGGCGCCGATCTTTTTGGCGACATGGTCTTTAAGCTGGCCCGCAAGCTCCGACGTGCAGCCGACGCCGTCTTTGAGAGTGACGAACGCGGCAATCGCCTGGCCTTTGATCTCATGGGTACGCCCAATGACGGCGGCTTCGGCGACGCTTGGATGGTCTACGAGAGCCGATTCGACTTCCATGGTGCTGATGTTATGGCCTGCGACGAGCATGATGTCGTCCACCCGGCCCAGCAGCCAGTAGTCACCTTCCTCGTCGCGCCTTGCCCCGTCGCCGGGGAAGTAGTAGCCTTGTGTCTCGAACTTGCTCCAATAAACGCTTTGGTAGCGGGCATCGTCGCGCCACAGCGTCCGCAGCATGGACGGCCAGGGCTTTGTGATCACAAGTATCCCCGTCTGGTCCGTGCCGTGCGGCAGCGGCTCGCCGGACTCATCCACGACTTCGGCGGAGATGCCGGGGAACGGGCGGGACGCCGACGCGGGCTTCAGCGTAGACAAACCCGGCAGAGGCGCAATCATAATTGCGCCGGTTTCGGTCTGCCACCAAGTGTCCACAATGGGACACTGCCCGCCGCCGATGTTTTTGTAATACCACAGCCAGGCTTCCGGGTTAATCGGCTCGCCGACCGATCCTAAGAGGCGCAGGCTGGACAGATCGTGCTTGGCAGGCCACTCAGTCCCCCACTTCATAAACGCCCGAATGGCGGTCGGGGCCGTGTACAAAATCGTGATGCCGTACTTTTCGATCAATGTCCAGAAGCGGTCGCGCTGCGGCCAGTCCGGGGCGCCTTCGTAGAGAAACACCGTCGCGCCGTTTGCCAGCGGCCCGTAGACGACGTAGGAATGGCCCGTCACCCAGCCGACATCGGCAGTACACCAGTAAACATCATTGTCTTTGATGTCGAAGATGTATTTCGTCGTGACAGCGGCGCCCGTGAGGTACCCGCCGGACGTGTGCAGAATGCCTTTCGGCTTGCCCGTGGACCCCGACGTGTACAGAATATACAGCGGGTCCTCGGCGTCCATCGGCTGCGCCTCGTGTTTAATGCTTGCCTCGTCCATTAGCCGGTGCCACCAGAAGTCCCGGCCCTGCTTCATGGGAACGTGCTTCGCATCTTCCGTGCGGTTCACGACAACCACTTTTTCAATCGTCGTCTTTCCCTCCAATGCTTTGTCCGCCAAGTCTTTCAGCCGCACGGGAGCGCCGCGCCGCCAGCCGCCGTCGGCGGTGATGAGCAGCTTGCTTTGGCTGTCCGCGATGCGCTCGGCGAGGCTGTCCGCCGAAAAGCCGCCGAAGACGACCGTATGCACCGCGCCGATCCGGGCGCAGGCCAGCATGGAAATGACGGCTTCGGGAACAGACGGCAGGTAGATCGTCACCCGGTCGCCTTTGGCAACACCTAAACCGAGCAGCACATTCGAGAGCTTGCAGACTTCCCGGTGCAAGTCCCAGTAGGTCAGGACGCGCATGTCGCCCGGCTCGCCCTCAAAGATAATCGCTGCTTTGTTGCGCCGTCCGCCCGTGAGGTGCCGGTCCAGGCAGTTCGCCGCGACATTAAGCTGTCCGCCGACAAACCACTTCGCATGGGGCGGGTTCCACTCGCAGACCGTCTCCCAGGGTTTCGTCCACTCAAGCAGCTCGGCGGACTGCCTGGCCCACCACCCTTCCGGGTCCGCCGCCGCTTCGTCATAGACGCCTGTGTCGCTGATATTCGCCTGCGCCGCGAACTGCGCCGGCGGCGGAAAAGTTTGCTGCTGCTGTTCAAAAGTTTGCTGCTGCTGTTCATCTGCCACTGTGCATGATCTCCTAATCTTGAAGGGGTTAAAGAAAAAGTAGGCTTATCGGGACGCTGAGGCTCGGTAGGACATCGCCTCCGTCCAGCATGCCGTTTTCGCCGAGAAAGCGCGGCATTTGATTGTTTTGATGAACAGTCAGTATTCGCGTCTGCGGGTTCAGCTCCAGACGAGGCGGACGCCGAGTTCCAGCCACAACGCGACTTTGTCCGCGACTTCCCGCCGGGTATCATTGGGCGAGCGCGTTTCCAGCACGATGTCGGGAACAATCGGAACATAGCTTTCCGGCAATGGATTAGGCAACTGGTCTGTCGCAACGAACGCAAAGTCGGGGGCAAGCACGGTGTCGGGATCGCGCCCCACCAAGAACCCGGTTCCGGCAGCGAAGGCCGTGCCCAGGTCGCCGCCCATGATGACACTGCCAGCATAATAGGACAGTCGAGACGTGGCGCTTCCATGCAGTCCGCCGGAAAGAACCCCCTCGCGCAGTTCTCCCCGGACCAGCTCATAACGAAAGCCCTGCGCCGAGAGGCGCTCCAAATCTGCCGCCGTGTGGACGGCGGGGTTTTCCAGCGTCGCGGTTGCCATAAGTGGTTCACTCCATCGGGTATTTCAAGCCCCATTGGGACCGGAGCGTATCCATTGTCTGCATGATCGTCAGCGTTTCGTCCAGCGGCATGACGGCGCTTTCGTTTTTGCCGGCTCGAAGGCAGTCCATGACTTCCTGGGCTTCGTAGTTGAAGCCGCCGTTTTCGTAGGGCGTTTCAATGTCCTCAATTTTGCCGTGGTCGTTGACAGTCAGCTTGGTGACGTTCCAGAACGGCGCATGGAGCTTGATGGAGCCGTCCGTGCCGAAAATTGTGGCTTCCGACGGCGTGTTGATCCGAACGCCCGTGACGATAGAGGCAAGCTGCCCGCCGCTGTATTTCAGCGTCACGGCGGCCATTTCATCTACGCCCGTTTCGCCGATTTGGGCGAGGCCCGACACCTCGGTCGGCGTGCCGAAGAGCATGGAGGCCAGCGAGATAGGATACACGCCGACATCCAGCAGGCCGCCGCCGGCCAGCGCGAGATCAAACAAGCGACCTTCGGGGTTGACATCGGTGCGAAAGCCGAAGTCCGCCTGGATCATCCGGGCCTCGCCGATTGTTCCGGCAGCGATCAGCTCGCGGACCTTCCTCATGCCGGGGAAGAACCGCGCCCACATGGCTTCCATGATAAAGAGGTCTTTGGCACGCGCAAAGTTAATGACTTCGGCGGCTTCTTTGGCATTCACTGTGAACGGTTTTTCCAGCAGAACCGACTTGCCGTTCTTAAGGCACAGCAAGGCTGCGTCTTTGTGCTGCGGGTGGGGCGTAGCGATATAGACCACTTGCACATCCGGGTCCTCGGCCAGCGCCTCGTAGCTGGCGTAGCGCTTGGGAGCGCCGTGCTTATCGGCAAATTCATCGGCCTTCGCCTGTGTCCGGGAGCCGACCGCGTGGAGCTTCGCATCGGGAACCGTCGCCAGGCCGTCCGCGAACCGATTTGCGATAGAGCCGGGACCGATGATGCCCCAGTTAATGATTTCGGAAGTAATTGGTGTCACAGTACCCTCTTGAAAGCGTTATGAAAGCGTTAGACGCTGTTTCGCCGCCGCGAGGGGCTTTTCCTGCTGTTAGGATGGACCTTTGTAGTCGGCGTCACCAGGAAACTGCCCGGTGCGGAGAGCAAACTCCGCCTGCCGGCGCTGAAGGCCGCCATGCTGGGGCAGAGGCTGACATTCCTGAATAAGCCGGCGCAATGTCGCATTGCAGTTTACGGTATCGCCCGCCGCCTGGTAGCAGATCGCAAGAAGCTGAACATCGTCAAGGTGGCGGGCGAGATTGCCTTCTCGTTCATCATGCGTACTGCCGCCGGTTGGCCGCAGGGCCATTGCCTGCTTCTGCCAGTGGACCGCGTGTGTCCGGAACTCCTGCTTTGCCTTCTCAAATATTTTGGGGTTTGCCTTCCGAACAGCATCGACTTTCTCCATGCCGGGCACGGTCTGGCTCAACATTCCTTGTGGAGTAATGACGCCCGTTTTGGCAAGCAGTGGCGCGGCCCGCCATAATGCCGTATAGACATAATCGTAGCCCATGTAGTAGTAGATTCGACGCTGCTGGGCAAGCGCGAACTCGAAGGAACGATTGGGAAACTGCTGCTGTGTCTGGGCCAGGATTTGCCCTGGTGCTTCCAGGTACCTCCGCCGATTCGGCGGCAGAAGCGTCAGCAAAGTGGACACCGGCTTGCCGGGAAGCGGCAGGTCCCAATGAAAGTTTGCGGTAAATAGGTCTTCTGTCGTGGTTGTCGGCACGATTTGTCCATTTCCCTCAATCATATCCGAGCCTTGCCCTCGCACCTGCGGAGAAGCAGTTAGGTCCAGCGCGAGTCTGTCCGGCAGCGTATGAGGAACAACCAGCGGCATGAATGGCAGGTACAAGCTGTCGCCCGGCGGCACGGAAGAGTCCGACGCAGACAAGTACTGAAGGGTCTGCGATCCGCGCTTAGCAATGAAAGCTTGATCGGCAGGTGCAGCGTTCAGCGTGAATGTCGTATTTTGCAGCAAACGGTTGCCGCCCAGCCAGCCGCACACACTGATTAGTACGTTGCCTTCTTTGTCCATGCCGACCGGCTCGGCCTGCACCTCAAATCCGTGGCTTTCGGCGCTATGACTGCCGAGGTTGACAACCTCTTTTGCCGGCTGCGTGAAGTCTATCACGCTGTAGCCCGCTGGGGCCGGAGCGGCGGTGACTTCATCCGGCAGGTCGTCGCCGTAATGGACTTGAAGATACTCCGTGTCTTGTGCAATTTTCAGGTTCTCGAAATGAAGCTGATAGGTCGTCGGCAGCCAGTCCCGCTTGCTGATTGTGTAAAGCTTGTTTTCGTTGATGCCGCTCATGCCCCTGTAGTATTGGCGGCGATATTTTGCGACGGTCGCTGTCTGGGCATAAAGCGCCGTAAACCCGTCGCCCGCGAAATTGAACTGAGAGCGGCCATCGCTGACAAGACTTTGGTAAGCGGGATCGCCTAAAAAGGAGTCGTCAAAGTGAGACTGTTCATCGGACGTTTTGATGAGAAGCCCCTGCGGCCGCTTCAGTGCAGGGCTCAGCGGGAAGACGCGCCGGCACGTTGTGCCGTCGGACCAGGTGACGGTGTCCCCTACCCGCTCGTAGTACAGCCAGGGAGCACGGCGTCCCCAGATTTCCCACGGGACACGCTGGCCGTTAATCTGTTTCCAGCCGGTGAAGTGCCAGGTATTGACCCGGCCCAGCGCGGCGGCAATAGCAGCGCCGGGATTGTGGACATTAGGCCGGCTTAAGCGCAGCACGGGGAACAAAAAGAGGCTGCCGATCAGCATGGCGGCAAACGCAGCGGCGTAGCCACGGCGGCGCGGGGCATGAAGGCGGACAGGAGCGGTGACGGATACCGGCGGCACGAGGTCAGCGCGACGCAGAGTCGTTTGGAACTTCTGCACTGCAACCAGTTCGTTCGCACAATCTGGGCAAGTCTTCATGTGGCGGCGGATGGTCCAGGAACGCAGCGGATTGGTTTCGTGATTGGCAAAATCGAGCAAATCGTCTTCGGTGAAATCACAGTGCATCTTTCAGCTCCTCTCGCAGACGGGCCATGCCGGTGTGCAGGCGCGATTTGACTGTTCCCAGTGGGATGTCGAGAACGGCAGCGATCTCGCGGTACTTCAGCTCCTCGAAGACCGAAAGGATGACAGTCGTGCGCTGCTCGTCGGGCAGGCGCTCCAACGCCGCCCAGACAAGCGGGCGGATTTCGGCCAGACGGGCAGCATCATGGGGAGAAGGGCGTGGGTCAGACGCCTCGGCAGCGGTGTCCCAGGAGACGGTGTCTACGGCCAGGCGTTCCCGGTGCCGCAGGACGACATGGATGGCGATGCGGTACAGCCAGGTATAGGCCGACGCCCCGCGCCGAAAGCGGCTGAACCCCTGGAACGCCCGCAGGCTGACTTCCTGCGTCAGATCATCCGCCAGGTCCACATTTCCCGCCAGCCGGGCGACAAGCCGCCAGATACGGGGCCGGTGCGGCAGCCAGAACTCGTCGAACACAGACGTCGCGGCAGGGCGTTTCAGCACGTCCCATACCCGCGTGGCTTGATATTCCAATGCGTCATCTCCCTCATGCGTATCCCTCTGTAGTGTTAGATACGGCAGGCGGAGATTTTGTTCGCTGTCAGTAGAACGATTTAAAAGAGGCTTAATTGCAAAGAGCGGTGGCCGGGGGTCCAAACGGCGGAGGGCGCGTCGCGCTTTGCGACATCGAAGACGACGGGGCAGTTGGTCTCGACCGCGACTGTGGCTTTGGCGTAGCCCAGGGCGAGCTTCGGGGTGTTGTTTTCTTTGGACAAATGCGCGAGCCAGACCGTGTGCGGGCCATGATTGAGCGCGTGTTCGCACAAAAGCCCGACGGCGGCTTCGTTGGACAAATGGCCGTGGTCGCCGAGAATGCGCGACTTCAAGTAGCCGGGATACTCGCCGCCCGCCAGCCGGTGAACATCATGGTTCGCTTCCAGCACCAGCAGATGCGCCCCGCGAATAGCCCGGCGGACCGTCTCGGTGACATGGCCGAGGTCGGTCAGGTGGCTGACTTTCTGGCCGCTCGGCGCATGGACGATATTGACGCCGACGGGGTCGGCGGCGTCGTGCGGCACGGAAAACGTCTCGATCTCCAGCTCTCCGATGCGCCAGATGTTGCCGACCGGCAAAATCAGATGCGGCGTCTGCGTCTTGCGCCGGTAAAACGCCGAGAGCGTCCGCTCGCTCGCGATGAGCGGAACGCCGTGGCGCTTCGAGAGGGCATGGGCGCTCTGGATATGGTCCCCATGCTCGTGCGTGATGACTGCCCCGCTGAGATCGCCCGGCGATAGCCCCTGACGGGCCAGCGCGGAGACCAGCTTCCGCATCCCCACCCCGGCATCAATGAGGAGCGAAACATCGCCCGCGCGAATCAGTGTCGCGTTGCCGGACGACCCCGAAGCGAGCGAATGGACAGTAAACGTCGAACCCATGCGCCCATTGTACCCGAAGCGATGTTTAGATAGGCCAGTGCTGGTTAGCCATTACACCGTAAGTTTTCAGCAAGTCGGTCCGTACTGCATCGAAAGTGTTGACTAAGTCTGAGCCTGCCGGATTGGAGCCGACACCAAGAGCTGAGACCCGTTCTAAATCCTGGCGTACATTAGCAGGAACGTTATTGGGCACTGTTTGTTCAAGGGCGCTTGCGGTAGTCTGCGGCCAAACCGCCGGATTGCCCCGCTCCGGTTTGACTTCCCGGAAGTTGAGTTGAGCCGCGAGTTCGCCTAGTTCCCGTGTCCATTCTTCATGGTTTTTCTGCTGAGACAGCCAGACCGTGATTTCAGCTTGGTGGGAGCCTGCTCCATTTTGTATATCGGCCGTCTCGTCGCCGATACCGTAAAACGTAGTGATCTCTTCTACGTTAGGTACAGACGCATACTCAGGTTTGTTTAGATCGGCTGCCGCCCCCGCCCCAAGTTCCGCAGAGATAGTCAATGGAGCGTTAAGTTGTTCTTTTGTGTTAACTGCCCACCCTTGCAGAGCAGCAGGCGCACCGAGGCCGGCTAAGAGTTGTGCAATTTGGGTGTAGGCCGCGCTTTGGCGCTGCCGTACCTTTCTCGCTTTGAGGCTCATTAAAGCAAACGTCGCTGCGACAATCTGGGGATCATGCAAATCCGTGGTCGCCGCTTCGCTGTCTTCACGCAGCTTCTCGGCGCGTTGACGGCAATCATATTGGGTTAGCCCCAATAAAAAGGCATCTTGCGTAGATTGGCTTATTGGCACCCCGGCTGCGGGGGAAGTGCTTACACCGACAGCGCGTGTCAGCGGCACAATTGCAATACCGCCAAGCAGAACAATGGCGGCAAAGCCAGCGTATTTAATTTTGATGATTTTCATGGTGTGCGAGACTCCTTTCGAGAGCAACAGGACATTGGGCGCGGGGCCAGTTGCGAGAGCTTGGAGGGTTCCCTGCGTGACGGCGGACACGGCTTGGGCGGAGACAGGACGGGCGGCTTCGGTGGTGAGCAGGGCGGCGATAAGGACGCCGGTGACGGCGGCTCCGTGAGCGGAAAGGTGGCGGCGGAGCTTTTCGAGGGCGCGGCTGACGCGCATCCGGGCGGCGTCTTCGGAGACGCCCAGCAGAGTGCCGGTTTCGGCGAGCGTGTGGCCTTCCAGAAAGCGCAGCAGGACGGCGTCACGGTCGGCGGGTTTGAGCGCAGACAGGGCAGCGTTCAGGTGCGGCTCGATAGTGTCCCAGTCCGAGGCGGGCGCGGCTTGGGCGTGAGTGGTCTCCGGCATGACGGCTTCTTCCCGGCGGGTACGCCGCGCTTCCTGCTTGCGGATATCTTTGGCGACAAAGACCGCCGTCTGGTAGAGCCAGCCGGCGAGGCTGGGACCGGCGCGGAGGGTCCCCGCTTTGCGGGCGAGCAGCAGAAAGACGACTTGGGCGGCGTCCTCGGCGAGAGCGTCTGAGGCAAGCTCGCGGCGGCAGGTGCGGAAGACGAGCGGCAGATGCCGGGCGAGAAGCTGCGAAAAGGCGGCTTCGGAGCCGTTTTGGGCGTACTGGGTGAGTAGGGCGATGTCCTGCATGGTCCGTTCCTGTTTATGACGCTGACAGAGGGATATGGACGGCGGGGACGGAAAGCGAACAAAAGCAGCGAAAGCAAATGGAAAGCGGAATTACCCGGTGACTTGCTTGAGCATGTCGGGGCTTGAGGTGACGATGCCGTCCACGCGGCAGACGTGGTGCATTCGGCGCATATCCTCAGTCAGTTCGGCATGGGTGGCGTAGACCAGAATATCGCGGCGGTGGAGGATTTGGACCAGCTCCGGGGTCAGCAGGCGGTGATGCCAGGTGACGGCTTCGGTATCAAGCTCTAAAAGCAGGCGGGGAGTGATTTGGGCGGCATCGCCGATGTCTAGGGAGTGGGACAAAGGCAGGCGCGGGTCGAGGCCGCGCAGGATGCGCCGGGAAGCGCCGCCGGCTCCGGCAATCAGCAGATGGGACACGGGGAACTTGGATTTGCGAAGGACGCGCGCCAATAATCCCTCGGTGCCGGGTTCCTTGAAGTCCAGCATCAAGCCGACATCGGCATCTTGGGCCAGCGTCAGCGCGTCCTCAAGCGTCAAAAGCGCCTGGCCCCACTCGCCGCCGTTTTGCCGCCACTGAGACAAAGAACGGTCTCGGAGCGGCACTTCTTCGCCGTCCAGAAGATGAACATTTTCCTGGTCCAGCACTAGAGCGTCGTCGCGGGTGCGCCGGACATCCACTTCCAGCATGGACGCCCCGGCGGTGATGGCCCGCAGCAGCGATGCCTGCGTGTTGCCCGGCGGCTCCAAAAGCGGAGCACCGCGCTGGCCGACAATAGAAAATGCACGCAGTTCAGCCGCCATAGAATATGTGCTGACAGAGGAAAAGGGAGAGCGGCGGCTCTCCCTTTCTAGATAAACTTACAGACTAGTTACTTCAGTTCTCGCGAACCGCGCAGAGCTTCTTCCAGTTCACGATGGCAGTTCGCGCAGTACAAATCGCACTTTTCCGCCTCAGCCAAGGCCGCCGGCCAGCGTTTCAACAAATGCTTTTTGCTAAACTGGAACGCTTTCTGCGTCGGGTCGCGATGATGGAACTCTAAAGCGGCGATGCACTTTTTGTAACCGCAGACTGTGCATTCGCCGCCAAGCAACTTAACGAGTTTCGCTCTCCGTTCCCGACGCTCCCGTTCCTGTTATCGGTGAAACCGCTCCATCGGGTTAGGTCGAGGGACAGACAAACCTCGGGTGTTGTGCCGTCCAAACGGCGAGCAATCCAAACAAAACTTTCGGTTTTTGAGGTTGCGCCGCTTGCCGTCAATCACGCAGGTAAAAGGAATAATTTGCCCACAAAGGCAGGCGCGGCTTGTGCTGGACATCCATATCCAATCCGAAGTTAATGGCGGTTCGCAAAAAAAATATGCCGCCTGCCGGACTTGAACCAGCGACACCTCAATTTTCAGTCGAGTGCTCTACCAGGCTGAGCTAAGGCGGCGTTTCCGAACAGCAAGCAGTATACCTTGCGTTCCCAAAAATTGCAATAGGAATTCAGAATAGGCGAGCAGGGTTTCGAACCCCGGACTTCTTCCGTGTAAAGGAAGCACTCTAGCCACTGAGTTACTCGCCCCAGTCTTGCCAGTATACCTGCCACCGCGCGGCGTGTCAAGATGAAGAGCGGCAGCGGGTAAAATACGCACATGAGAGTTCTCTTTTGCGCCGATCCGCTTCAGCCCCGCCGACACTGGGCATGTACCGTGGCTGGATGGTGACGGTGGCGCAGTATACGCAGTTGTTCGACGTACTGCAGGGGTGCAGGGTTAGGCTCATTAACTCGCCGGAGCAGTACGCCCACTGCTACTGGCTGCCGCTATTTATGCAGGAGTTGCAGAACACACGCCGAAAACGGCTTGGGCGTCGAAAGAAGAGTTTGCAATAAGCGGTTTGGCGGCGCTGCTGGAGCCGTTCAGCGACGGGCCGGTGATTGTTAAAGACTATGTCAAGTCGCGCAAGCATGAATGGGTGCAGGCGTGCTTCATCCCGTCTGCCGCCGACATGGACGCGGCGGCGCGGATTGTTGAGACTTTTGTGCGTCGCCAGGGCAGCGATCTTGCCGGAGGGCTGGTGCTGCGGGAGTTCGTCGAGTTTGAGCCGCTCTCCGCTCACCCTCAAAGCGGGATGCCGCTGACACGCGAATTTCGATTGGTATTTTTAGATGGCGAAGTTCTCACAAGCAGCCGGTACTGGAACACAGGCGATTACGCAGGCGAGGTGCCGCCGCTTGAAAATTTTACGGCGATTGCCCGGACAATCCCCAGCCGCTTCTTCACCATGGATGTCGCCAAGCTCAAGAGCGGTGCGTGGATGATTGTCGAGCTGGGCGATGCACAGGTCGCCGAGCTGCCGCCGGATACGGACCCAGGCACGTTCTTCGCCGATTTGAAAAACCGGGCAGAAGCGGCAGGCTGACTGCACTGCGCCAGCCGGAGCGCGAGATTGTCTCAATTTTATCCCGCTTCGAGCGGTAAGAGTAGCGGGCGGGAGGACGCTTGGGCCGGGTTTCTTTTTCGAGCTTCCGCAGGCTCATTCCCCAAAGAGCAAGGGCATATAGGCCGAACGCCCACAGCCAGCGGCTGGAGTGCAAAGGCTTGGATGCGGCTCGCCGTACCGCGCCTGCCGCTATTGGAGGCGGGAACAGCGCGGCTTCGTTTGTGTCCGAAGACTGTTTGGTCCAGGCCAGCGCCGGACGCCGGGCGAGACTGTGGACCAGCGCGGCGTACATGCCCTCGCGGCGCTCAAAGTCGGTGCGATCGGCAGGCGAACCGTAATGCGTTTCGACCAAAGCGCTGGCAATGCCTTCGCGTAGAAACCAGCGGTGGGCGAGGTGTGGGTCAGAGCCGTCGCCCCAGGCGGTCGGATGCACGGCATACCCGGACGCAGCCAAATCTTGAACTTCCTGATGCTGCCAGACGTGCGCGGCGCGTCCCCGGACCGACTCCATCTCGCGCGGAATTTCCAAACAGTCGGCGTCGTACTCGTCATTGCCGTCCCAATTGTGAGCGTCTACAACAAGCGCCGGACTGATTGATTTTGCCGCTGCCGCGACCGCCCGCGTTTCCGGCTGATCGAACACGCCCCAGTCGCGGTTGAGGTCTGCGCCGTTTGCGTTGACCCGCGTTCCCGCCCCCGCCCCGTCTGGGTTGACCATCGGCACAACATACAGCGTGACATGAGATAGCTCCGAGCGCAGGGCTGGGTCGCCGCCGAACACGACGCCGTGGATGAGCCGGAGCAGCGCTTCGGTGGACGCCGGCTCGTCGCCGTGCTGCCGGCACAGCACCAGAAGCCGCCGGGTCTGCGCGGGGTCGGCGTGCGGGTCCGCGATTCGCACAAGCCAGAGCTGCCGCGTCCCGCTTGCGGACGTGCCCAGGGAGACGACCCGCACGAGCGGCGATTGATGGGCGTCGTGCTGAAGCCGCGCCGTCATCTGCACATAGGTCGTGATGCTGACGGGTTTTGCGGGGAGCGGCGCAGCAAAGAGGAGCGGAAACAGCAGGAAAAAGAGGCGTGGAATTGAAGTTCTACGCGGTGGGGTTAGGGCGCCAGATACGCAGTCATGCCGGAGGCATGATGACCGCCATCGCGGGCAAAGATTGGAAGAGAAGCGCATCACTCAAAATGCTCAACGAAAATGCGCGGCACGCGGGCACTTGCCATCAGCCGCCGAGCGGGAATGTTTACGAAGTCGCCTGCCGCAACGCCGGGAATGTTCGTGACATCTACTAGACACGTCTGCATGGCGACGCGCCCGACGACGCACGCACGGGAGCCGCGTATCGTGACCGTGACGGGCGCGGGCTTGAAAAGCTGACGCAGGCCGCGCAGCCCCTTTGACGCGCTCTGCGGCGCGGTCGTGAAGCCGTCGGCATAGCCGACCGGCAGGACGGCGATTTTGGTCTGCCGCCGGGTCACATGCTCGCCGCCGTAGCCAATCGCGCTGCCTGCCGGAAGGTCGCGGACAGAAACAACCCGCGCCTGCATTCGCCAGGTGTCTTCTAATTTGAGCGTGCGCGGCACGGCGGCGGATGGGTATTGTCCGTACAAAATCGTGCCGGGCCGGACGGCGTCCAGGCGCATTTCCGGGAAGCGGACAAGCGCCGCCGAGTTCGCACAGTGCCGCAGGCTAGGCTTGATTTTGTTTCTTTCCAACTCCGCCAGCACTTTCTGGAAGACAGCAAACTGTTTGCGGGTCGCCGCGTCACCACTTTCTAAAGCCCGCGCGAAGTGGGTGTAAATTCCAGCAAAGTTCAGCGCGGGAGTGTCTGCAATCCGCTGCGCGATCACTAAAGCCTCATCGGGCAAAGCGCCCAAACGTCCCATGCCCGTGTCCACTTTAAGCTGTACCGAGGCAGTGAGGCCGAGTCGCCCGGCGGCGTCTGCGGCCGCCGAGACCGTGCTGCTGTCGCAAACAGTCAGGTCACATCCTGCCGCGAGAAGTGCGTCAATCTGATCCGGCAGCGGCGGCAGAAAGACTAGAATGCGGCCGCTGACTTCTGCCTCGCGCAGCTCTATCGCCTCAGCAGGAGTCGTCACGGCGAAGAAGTCCGCGCCGGCTTCCTGAAACGTTCGCGCTGTCTCCCCCGCCCCATGCCCGAATGCATTGGCCTTGACCACGGCGATTGTCTGCACGCTTGGCCCGACAAGCGACTGCACCGCACCGAAGTTGTGCCGGAGCGCAGAGCGGCTAACCTCAATCCAGGCGCTGTCTAAAGGTGCGTTCAATCAGTGCCTTTTTGTTCCGTCGGCGCGGGCCGGAGCGGCTGACCGGCAGCTTCGGCGACAAGCGCGTCCCGGTCGCCGCCGAGATAACGCAGCATGGTCAGCATAAACTTCTCGTGAGCCGCCGCACGTTGTGCAACCGTGCGGCCACTTCCCGTCAGCCGGTTCGTCTCAAACAGCACGGTCGGAATGCCGAGATTAATAGCATAAAAACGGTGCGCCAGCCGTGCCGGATGTGTGTCCGTAATGGTGTGATTGACTACGGGAACGCCTTCCGCCGCCATTACGCCTGTGACCACAGTTTGCGCGTCTTCGCAAGCCATAATGACGCTCGCCGAAGCCCCACTGCCGACGCTGACGACTTCGGTAAAATCGGGGCGCGTGTCATTCGGATACAGCTCGTGCTGGTCGGTCGTCAAGTCCGGGTGCAGGCGGCTGATCTCGGCATACAAGGCACGCGTTTCCGGCTGCGTCCGCTTGATCCAGTCCCGGTTTAGGTCTGCGTCGTGCGCGTTGTGTCTTAAGAAGGCTTCCGAGCCGTCCGGGTTCGCTATCGGCACGACGTAGACCGTGACGGCTTTGAGATAACCGGCTATCGGCCCGTCGTCCCCGGCCTTCACCAGCTTATTCATAAACGCCAGTGCACCTTCAGTAGACGCCGGCTCATGCCCGTGCTGGCGGCACAAATAAAACAGCCGCTTCGGTCCGCCCGCGCCGAGCGTCACCATCCATAAGTTCCGTCCGCGTACCGAGCGACCGATGCTCGTCAAAGCCATACGCTTTTCGTGCGCTTCGTCGTAGCGCAGCAGCCCGTTGAGTTCTTGAACCATCGCACCGTAGCGAGTGGTCCCCGGCGGACGCGCGAGATTCTTTTCGGCACGGGCCGGGGTAAGTGTTGAAAGCAGAGCGAGAGCGACCAGCGCGTGGGAGTAAACTCCGACGCTGTGGGGCGAAGCGCCTATTCTCCACCTGCGTGGAGAAAGAAAAAGATTTCGTCCCTGGTCGGTTCTTTGCCCGCGAAGGCAGCCAATAGGCGTCTGCGCCCCACAGCGTAGAACTTCAGTTCCACGCATCGTCATCTTCATTAAGAGTTCTTTCTTTACTATCGGGATTCCCCCCGCAAGTTTGCAGGGCCATCAGCGCGGCTTCAAGCGCCGCACGAGTTTTTGAGCGGCAGGCTTGCCCTGCGTATAAACCCAGTAAGCGGGCTTTTTGTAAACCAAGTCGAACTCGCCGACGTACTCGACGTAGCGGGTCCCGAAGCCTTCCTTGAACCGATTGAGACCCTGCAAATGGTCTTCTTTTTCCAGATCCGCCGCCGCTTCGCCTTCGCCCCGGCGGCGCGGGCTGACGCCACGGAAATCGTACCATGAACAGCCGAGGTCACGCGCCCAGCGGATCATCGCCCACTGCATCGCGTAGTTCGGCATCAGGTTCCGCTGCTCATTGGACGACGCCCCGTAAACATACCAGGCTTTGTCGCCGATGACGAAGCACAAAGCGCCGGACAGCGTCTGCTCGCCGTGCTTCGTCAGAAACAGCCGGGCTAGGCCCGCCGGGACTAAATTGTCCCACAGCGTCTGGAAGTAGGGCAGCGGGCGCGGGCGGAAGCCGTCGCGCTCTCCCGTCACCTGCATGAGGTCATTGAAGACGCCGAGATCGGCACGGGCGGGGGCGCTGACGACTTCAACGCCGTGCTTTTCCGTAGACAGCTTGATGTTCCGCCGCGCCTGCGGCTTAAACGACGCCAGCAGCTCGGCCTCCGTGCGGCCCGCCAGATCAAGCTGCATAACGCAGCGCGGCTGCGTCCCGCCGAACCCCTGCGCGTCGGCGGTGGCGGGCGGCGCAAAACCGTGTCTGGTTAAAAGCGCCGTGACTTCGGCGCGTTCCACAGGAACCGCCGGGTCAATTTTCAGAAACGCCGCGCCGTCGGCCGCCGCGCGTTTCTTGATCGCGTCCAAGAGCGCGGTCAACGCCGCTTCGTCTGTCCAGTCCGCCAGCAGCGGGCCGCGTGGGGCGTAGTAGAAATTCCCCACCAGCGGCAGCCTGCGCTTGAGGATCGCCGCGCCACCGACCAGGGTTTTGCCGTCAAACAGGCCGAGCCGGAGGGGCGACCAATCGGGGCTTTTCACGCCCCCCCATTCCCACGACTGCAAAACGTCACCTTCGGGGACGCGCCCGACAAACGTATTCCAAAGGACATGCTCGGCAGGAGAAGTGAGTTCGCGGACAGAAAGCGAGGCGGAAGAAGACGCGGGCGAGGAAGTCATAGAATAAGTATGGCACAGGCCGGGGCGCGTGTCAATAAGAGGCGTTAGAGAGGACAAGAGTGTTGATGGCGGCGGTTAAGTTACGAGGGCGTTCACGCCCTCGTCTCGTGTGCGTTGTCCTCTCTCAGCCTCACCTGCGCCCGCACCACAGCTAAGAAGTTTTCCAGCACCGGCGACGGGTCATCCCGCCGCGAAACAACGGCAAGCTCGGTGCGAGGCGCAGGCTCTAAAAGTGGCCGGTACGCGACGCCGTCCCGGTGCAGATGCTGGACGCTCGACGGCAGCAGCGCAATCCCAAAGCCTGCGGCCACCAGACTCAGCGCGGTCTGCATTTCTCGCACTTCCTGGACCACATGCGGCGTGAAGCCCGCGCTCTCACACGCAAGACGCACGATTTCGGCGTAGCTCGGCTTCGGCAAGGCCGGGAACGAAATAAACGGCTCGTTTGAAAGCGCCGCAAGCGGCAGGAAGGCTCTGTTGGTCAACGGGTGCAGGTCCGGCAGCGCGGCAAGAAACGGCTCCCGCTGAACGGCATGGACGATCGCCTCCGGCTCCGGAGCATAGGGGCGGGCGAAGCCGACATGGATCACTTTTTCGCGCAGGGCCGACGCCTGCTCCACAGCGTTGAGTTCTTGCAGCGACAGCGCGACTTCCGGGAATGCCGCTCGGAAGTCATGCAGCACGGCAGGCAGCAGGTCATAGGTCGCCGACGCGGCAAAGCCGATGCCGAGCCAGCCGGTTTCCCCCCGCGCCGCGCGTCTCGCTGCATCCGCCGCCGTGTCCAGGTGGGCGAGGATCTGCCGAGCTTCGAGCAGAAACGCCGTTCCGGCAGGCGTGAGCTGCACCCGGCGGCTGGTCCGGGCGAACAGCGTGACGCCGAGTTCCCGCTCTAGCTGCTGGATCTGCTGACTGAGAGGCGGCTGGGCGATAAAAAGCCGCGCGGCCGCCCGCCCGAAGTGAAGCTCTTCCGCAACAGTAACAAAATAACGTAAGTGCCGCAGTTCCATAGGCTGTACCTCTTGGTTGGGGGTGAAAGATATATTGGACGCGCCAAAGATTATAGCACATAATGGGAACATGGAAAGCACAACGCCAGAACGCTCGGCGCGAGAACAGTTCGACAAGCAGGCCACGGAGTATAATGCTCAGTGGAACACCTGGAGCGAGGAAACGCTGAATGCGATGGTGGCGCTCGCACAGCCAAAGCCGACCGACGCGGTTTTAGATGTGGCAACGGGAACCGGCTTCACCGCGCTGGCCTTTGCGCCGCTCGTGCAATCGGTGGTCGGGCTAGACGTGTCGCCAGGGATGCTGCGGCAGGCGAAGACCTATGCCGCCGGGCGCGGCATCATCAATGCTGTGTTTCAGGAAGGCGCGGCGGAAGATCTGCCGTTCGCCGATGCGTCGTTCGACCTTGTCACCTGCCGGATTGCGCCGCACCACTTTTTGAGCGTGCCGCAGTTCTTGGCCGAGACCGCCCGCGTGCTGAAACCCAGCGGCCGCCTTGTGCTGGCGGATACGACTGTGCCGGACGATCTGCCCGAAGCGGCGGACTGGCAGAATGCGGTCGAAGCCATCCGCGATCCCTCGCACGTCCGAAACTACCCGCCGAGCGCCTGGCGGCGAATGGCCGAAGCTGCCGGACTGGCTGTGACTGAGTGCCACACCAAAGGCAGCGGGATTACGATTCCTCTGTCCGATTGGATCACCAAAGCCGGCTGTACCCCGGACCAGGCCGCGCTTGTGCGCCGGTCGTTTGCCGAAGCGCCGGACAGCGCCCGCGCCGCGTTTCAGATACGAACAAGCGCGGACGGCGAAGCCGTATTCACCTGGCCGCGCGTGCTGCTGCGGGCGGAACTCACCCTGTAACAAGTTACGGGGTGGGTTCTGCGATATCATCATCATTTAGGAGAAACTTTATGCCGAAAACCATGCCAAAGACAATGTTCGAAAAGATTTGGGACGCTCACGTCGTCCGCGAAGAAGCCGGGCAGCCGGCGCTTTTATATGTAGACCTGCACCTAGTCCATGAAGTCACATCGCCGCAGGCGTTTGAAGGCTTGCGGCTGACCGGGCGCACCGTGCGGCGGCCTGACCTGACAATCGCCACAATGGACCACAATGTCCCGACGACAAACCGCTCGCTGCCAATTTTAGACCAGATCTCGCAGCGCCAGATGCAGGCGCTGGCCCAGAACTGCGCGGACTTCGGCGTGACGCTGTACGACATCCATTCCAAGCGTCAGGGCATTGTCCATGTCATCGGGCCGGAACTGGGCCTGACCCAGCCCGGCATGACCATCTGCTGCGGCGACAGCCATACCAGCACCCACGGTGCGTTCGGCGCTCTCGCGTTCGGCATCGGCACATCGGAAGTCGAGCATATTCTCGCGACCCAGTGCCTGCCGCAGTCAAGGCCCAAGACAATGGAAATCCGGGTCAACGGGCAGCTTGGGCACGGCGTCACGGCAAAAGACATCATTCTGGCGATCATCGGCAAGATCGGCACCGACGGCGCGACGGGCTACGCGGTCGAATACACCGGCGAGGCGATCCGCTCCCTCTCGATGGAAGGCCGCATGACGGTCTGCAACATGTCTATTGAAGCGGGCGCCCGCGCGGGCATGATCGCGCCCGACGACAAGACGTTCGCGTATATCCAGGGCAAGCCATTCTCCCCGGCAGGCGAGGACTGGGACACCGCCGTTGCAGAATGGCGTGAGTTGCCATCCGATGCCGGAGCTGTTTATGACACGCTGGTGGAACTCGACGCCGCCGAGATCGCCCCGCACGTTTCCTGGGGAACGTCGCCCGGCATGGTCGTTCCCATCACGCAGTCTGTCCCCTCCCCCGACGACTACGCCGATCCCGGCGACCGCCGCGCCGCCGAGCGGGCTTTAGAATACATGGGCCTGACCGCCCATGCCTCCCTCACAGATGTTCCGCTCGACACCGTCTTTATTGGCTCCTGCACCAATGGCCGGATTGAAGACCTCCGCGCCGCCGCCGCCATTTTGAAGGGCCAAAAAATCAGTCCCGGCCTGCGGGCGCTGGCCGTCCCTGGCTCCGCGTCGGTCAAAGTCCAGGCCGAAGCCGAAGGCTTAGACATTGTGTTTAAAGACGCGGGCTTCGACTGGCGCGAAGCCGGCTGCTCCATGTGCCTCGGCATGAACCCGGACATTTTGCAGCCCGGTGAGCGCTGCGCGAGTACGTCCAACCGCAACTTCGAAGGCCGCCAGGGCAAGGGTGGCCGCACCCACCTGGTCAGCCCCCAGATGGCCGCCGCCGCCGCCATTGCAGGACATCTCGTAGACATCCGGGACTGGTCGAAGAACTAACCAAATGCGGCAGGAGTAGCAGATGCCATCTTTGGAGTTTGTGCGCTCAGGTATCCCCTGTACGGTACAGACTCGTAATCCAAGCCGTCTGAAAAATTACCGGCAGGACATCCGGCGCATTGCTCGGTCTCGCTGGCCGGGCGATGCTGCTGCGCTTGAGGTCACGGTAAGCGTCAGTCTCAGCTGCTACTATACAAGTAACATTCTGGACGTGGACAACATCATCAAGCCGGTTTTGGATGAATTGAAAGGTTTAGTCTACTCAGATGACAAGCAAGTCATCAAAGTCGTTAGCCAAAAGAGACCTGTTTTAGTCGACCGTGTTGTTCCTGCTTCTACATCACCCATATTTGATGGGCATAGGTCGCAGGCTGATTTTCTGTATGTCCTGGTAGAATGGGAAGCATAAAATGGACACAGCGAAGGTATTTATGCAAACGACAGTTGTTCCAGTGACAAACACTCGCTCTGACACATCGCAAGCTCGCCGACAAATCGCAGAAGGCCGTAATCTCATCGGTTCCAGGCAATTCGCAGCGGCTGCCTCTGTATTGTGGTCAGCGTTTGAGTCTGCTGTTCGCCTTTCACTCGCAGAACTCGGCGAGCAGACAGGCAGGCCAATTTGGCTGAATGACACGCCGCGCGGCCTTGCGTCGCAGGCAGTCGCCTACGGCATCATTGACCCGGAAGATCGGGACGTTCTGCTGCGTTTTCTGCAAGAGTATGAGGAAGTTGCAGCGGGAAAAGCGGAAATAATTGATAGCGATTTGCTCCAAAGAGTCGGTTTCTTCGCGGAGCGGACACTGAACGAGATGGGTTAGTACTGAAGGAGGCGGCAGATGGCAGTTGCAGAGCCGAAAGCAGACATTCCAGGTATTACACGCCCGATGACGTATGAGGAGTATATCAGCGGGCCGGAGGAAATGGCCCGCTACGACATTCTGGACGGCTGGAAGGTTTACCGATTGTATGGAAACAATCTTGTGCCAAGTCCAACGCGCAGACATCAGATTATAGCGCTGAACATAGCGGAAGCATTTCGCCTTTTTCAGCGCGTCAGCCGAACAGGACAAACAATTATTGCGCCCTGTGATGTCGAGATCACTTACCAGCCGCTGAAATGCCGCCAGCCGGATTTGCTGTTTATCAGCCGCGAGCGTTTGGCTCAGAATGCACCGTCGGATGTCTACGATCCATTATCGCCTGCGCCGGAATTAGTTGTGGAAATTGTCTCTGCGTCGGATACGGCTTTGGTTCTCGCGGCAAAGCTGAGCGATTACGAGGCCGTGGACGTGCAGGAGGTTTGGATTGTGCGCCCGGATACTCAGACCGTCGAAGTTTTGACGCTTGCGGGCGGCGGCGGCAGCCGCGTGTTTGAAGGCGGCATGACAGCAGACTCGGCAGTCTTCGGCGGCTTGATCGCCGACATAGACACTATTTTTCAGGAGTAACTTGATGAAACCATTTACGAAACTTTCGGGGCTTGCAGCCCCTTTGGACCGGGTGAATGCGGATACGGACCAGATTATCCCGAAGCAGTTCTTGAAGCGGATCGAGCGGACGGGCTTTGGGCAATATTTGTTCTTTGACTGGCGCTACGAGGCCGACGGCAAGACGCCGAACCCAGAGTTTGAGCTGAACCTGCCTCAATATGAAGGCGCACAAATACTGATTACGGGCAAGAACTTTGGGTGCGGGTCGTCTCGCGAACACGCACCTTGGGCGCTGGCGGATTACGGCTTCAAGGCCATTCTCGCGCCGTCGTATGCCGATATTTTCTACAACAACTGCTTCAAGAACGGGATGCTGCCGCTGATGCTGCCGGAAGAGATGATCCATCTGCTGCTCGCGCGGGCGAAGACGCCGGGCTACACGATGACGGTGGATTTAGAAAGCCAGACGGTCAGCGACACGCTCGGCTTCTCAGCGGCGTTTGACGTAGATCCGTTCCGCCGCCACTGCCTCTTGAACGGGCTGGACGACATCGGCCTGACCTTGCAGCACGAGCCGGACATTACGGCCTATGAGTCCGCGCGTCCGGCCTGGAAGCGCGGGGCGGCCGCGGCTTAATCTGGAGAACGGCAGTCGTAGGCGGCGCGGGCAGTCAGGATAGCTTGGCGGTGGTTCTCCGCCCAATGAGCCAGGGCGGATAGCGGCTCGATGAGTGTCCGGCCAAGCGTCGTCAGCTCGTATTCCACGCGCACGGGGACCGATGGGTAAACCGTGCGCTCTACTAAACCATCGCGCTCAAGCTGGCGCAAGGTCTGGGTCAGCATCCGCTGGGAAATGCCCTCAATAGAGCGGCGCAGGTCGCTGAAACGCAGGGTACCGTCTTTAAGCAGAATGACTACCAGCACGCTCCATTTGTCCCCCACCCGGTCTAGAATGTCCCGCATGGGACAGCCTTCATCTTCCGCTCTCATCTTTTGCTCCTGTTTCGGTTACTTGGAAGTAACCAAATAATTAAAAAGTGCCGTCTTGACAGCGTCCACGCAAAGAGTGTACCCTAGTTACGAGAAGTTACCTACTTCTTGAAAAGAACCAACGCGAGGGGACGAAAATGATTGCTGTCACTGGGGCTACAGGAAAACTGGGCCGGTTTGTTATCGCCGGGCTGCTGGAGAAAGTCCCGGCTTCGGAGATCATCGCGGCGGTGCGAACGCCGGACAAGGCCGCCGATTTGGCTGCACTAGGGGTACAGGTGCGGAAAGCGGATTACGATAAGCCCGACACGCTGGCGTCTGCGCTGGCTGGGGCAGACAAAGTTCTGCTCATCTCCGGCAGTGATCTCGGCGCGGACCGGGTCGCCCAGCACCAAAGCGTCCTTGATGCGGCGAAAAGCGCAGGCGTTGCACTGCTGGCGTTTACCAGCGAGCTGCATGCGGACTCGTCGCCGCTGAAGCTGGCGGCAACCTATAAGAAGACGGAAGAGAACATTCGGGCTTCCAGGCTGCCGTTTGTGTTTCTACGAAACGGCTGGTATTTTGAGAACCAGACCATGATGCTCGGCCCGGCCATTCAGCATGGGGCAATGCTAGGCTGCGCCGGGGACGGCCGGTTCGCCTCGGCGGCCATCGCAGACTACGCGGCGGCGGCAGTTGCGGTGCTGACGGGCAGCGGTCACGAGAACAAAATCTATGAGCTGGCTGGGGAGTTTCCCTACACGCTGGCGGAGATGGCGGCGGAAGTCACAAAGCAGGCCGGCAAGCCGGTCGTCTACAACAACCTGCCGCCGGACGCTTACCAAAACGTGCTGGTCGGCTTCGGCCTGCCGGCATTCATGGCGGAGCTGCTGGCGGATGCGGATGTCGGCGCGTCAAAGGGAGAGTTAGATGACACTTCGGGTGATTTGCACCGGCTGATTGGGAGGTCAACGACGACGCTGGCAGACGCGGTGGCGGCGGCAATCGCTGCATAAGGCAAAAAGGCCCGACCTTTCAAGGCCGGGTGCGCTGTCGTGAGGCTACTTCAATGCTTCTTCCACTTCCAGCTCGCGCAGCAGCGGCTCGGCGCGGGCAACCAGCTCGTCTTTACGCGGGCGCAGTGTGTCGCGAGTGTCGCAGTAAACGGCTAGGGCTTCCAAAGGGCTGAGGGCTTCGGTAAGAAGCTTGGAGCGGACGGCGTCGGTGTCGCGGACGACTTCTTTGTGTAGGGTAACGGTGAGGAATGCCGCGCTGAGGGCGGCACGGATGTCGGCGTCGCGGACGGCGGCCTGCTGCTCGGAGTTGATCTTATAGGAGACTTTCACAATCGCGCCGTCAATGGTCTGCTTTCGGATAGCGGCGACGATGGCTTCTGTCGGCGCGTCCCCCGCGTTGGTGACGTTGACATCTATCTCGACGAACGGGCGGGTCTTGACGGTGACATGCTTGACTTCGGTCGCGCCTTTCGCCAAATCTACCAGGGCAAAACCTTTGTCTTCGGAGCGCTCGCCGAAGTCAATGCGTTCGACTGAGCCGCTGTAGACGACCGGCGGCTGCTTGCCTTTGTTCAAATCCTGGTAGCGGTGAATGTGGCCGAGGGCGACGTAGTCAAACGGGGACTGGGTGAGCGTAGACAGCGGCACTTCGGGTTCGTTGGTCAAGTAGCCGACTTGGTTGGCGCTCAGCTTGGCATTGGTGACGGAGAAGTGGCCCATCAGCACGGTCGGCAGGTCTGGGTCGCAGAGGGCGGCGAGGGCGTCAATGCCGCCCGTGTAGCGGTCTACGATGAGCTGGGTCGTCTCCTGCACTCCCTTGTCTTTGTTTTCCTCGCGCGACAGCACCAGGCTTTTGATGAGATAGGGCATGGCGGCGATCTGGACGGAGTTGCCGCGCTTAGTCTGAATGACCGCATGGCCGGGAGTGTCGAAGACGTGCAGCTTGTCGCCGGACAAGGCCCCGAAGATTTCAATGGCGTTGGCGCGGCCTTTGGTGTTTGGAATGTCGTGGTTGCCCGCTAAAAGTACGACAGGAACGCCTGCGGTGGTCAGCTTTGCCAGGCACTGGGCGAACTCGCGCTGGTGGGTCTGGTTCGGGTCGCGGGTTTTGTAGGCGTCGCCGGCAAAGACTGCCAGCTCCACATCGGCTTCAAGCGCAATGTCAATCGCCTCTAACAGCGCGTTGCGGAAGTCCAGCAGGCGCGACGGCAGGCCGGTCTGGGGGTCGAACCGGCCATAGTTTTCAACGCCGAAGTGGACATCGCCGAAGTGCATCAAACGGAGTGGCTGGGGCATCATTAAAACAAATTATACCCGATTTTCAGGCTGCCCGACTCAGTGCGGAGGCCGGTTCTCGGCACTGCAATGTCCCGCCTTCCGTTTCCAGCAAATGGAGGAAAACCGAAACGAGGGCCGGGTCGAAATGCGCCCCCGCGAGGCTTTCGATATGGGCATACACTTTTGCCTGAGGCCAGGCGGCGCGGTACGGGCGGTCGGATGAAAGCGCGTCCCAAACGTCTACCAGCGCGAACAAGCGGGCCGGCAGGGGGATTTCGTCGCCGGCAAGGCCCTGCGGGTAGCCAGAACCGTCCCACTTTTCGTGGTGGCAGTAAGGGATTTCGAGCGCCGGGCGCAGAAACACGATCGGCGACAGCATTTCACGGGCGTAGCCGGTATGCCGGCACATCAGCGCCCGTTCTTCTTCCGTTAGCGGGCCGGGCTTGTGCAGGATCGAATCCGGAACTCCAATCTTGCCGATGTCGTGGAGCAGCGCCCCGCGCCGGATCTGGGTCAGCGACTCCTCGGTGCAGCCGAGCGTCCGCGCGAGGCGCAGTGTCAGCATCATCACACGCTCGGAATGCCCCTGCGTCTCCCGGTCGCGATAATCTAAAGCCCTCGAAAGGGCTTCGATCGTCGCATCATACGCCTCGTTCAGCCTCCCGTTTGCATCGGCTAGATTGTTGTTCGCATCGGCGAGGTCAGCGGTCCGGGAGAGAACCCGCGCTTCCAGCTCCGCTTGCGTCCGGTGCAGGGATTGCATGACTTGAAAGCGGCTTTCTTCCGCTTGCAGCATTCGCCGGAGGACCCCAAACACCGCAAGCCCGGTTCCGAGCGCAAGACCGGACGCGAGGGCCGCGCCCGATGCGGCAGCCCGCCTCATGGAGGCCAGCCGGGCCATGTAGCGGTCGGCGGCAAGATCCACGCCGACAATGCCGATACTGTTCCCCGCCGCATCCCGGATCGGTGCGTAGCCGCTAATGAGCATGCCCCAGTCGTCGCGGACCGGCTCCGCATCGGCTTCGGGACGTCCCTCCCGGAGTGCGGCAAGCATTGCCGGCGGCGACTCCGAATAGGGCTGCATGATGTGAGATTTTTCGTCAACCCCATCGCCGTTGTGGTCACCGGGTGGGGTGGGATCCAGCACAAAATAAACTTTGCCCTGCCGGAGAATACAGGTATAAATATATTTAATATCGCCGTCGGCCTGCTGGACCTGAGCGAGCGGCTTGATTGCTTTGAAGTAGGCAGCCGTCGTTTCCTGCTTCGGGGTTGTGAATGACTGATGTGTTTTGCTGTCCACGAGGGCAGCGGCGACCGTGGCCGTGCGAATGAGGCTGGCCCGGACTTCCTCTTTCAGCGCCCGCACGCCCCGAACATACAGCAGCGCCCCGGACAGCCCGGTGATGATTAAGACAAGGAAGGTGGCGCCGAGACCGAGGCAGGCGGCATGAACAGTGGTGCGCGAAAGTCGCCGACATTTAGGGTAAGCAAATGACATGACAGTTACCTCTTTTATCGGCACTGCGGCTGTTTTCCTCCAGGGCCGGTGAGCTTCAAGCGGACTGCTGGGGAAAGATAATAGGAAAAGACTGCAATAGCTTGTACCATGATTGTCGGTAAATCTGCTGAAATCATTCATGCTCATCCTGTCTGCCAAGAAAGGGCGGGGCAAGCCGGCGCGTTGACAGGGTTTGCCCGAATCGGCTATACTGTCGGCAGAAAGGGGCCATCCACTCATGGTTCTCACTTGGGATCAGGACCCGCGCGAGCTTTACTCCGGCATTAAAATTGGAGACATCGTTCAAGCACTTTTAGCCGATCAGCTTACGGTCCATACCGACGAAGCCCGCGCGAGTGAAGGCGAGTTTCCTGAGCAAAACATTCGCCTGCTGGCCGAGCGCGGCCTGCTCGGCATGAAAATCCCAACCGAGTACGGCGGTTTAGGATTAGACACGCTGAACGTCACCTACGCCGTCGAGCAGATTGCCCGCATTGCTCCTGCGACGGCGTTTGTGCTGCTCCTGCACACATTGACCGCAAACCGCATTAACCAAGCTGGAACGGAGTACCAGAAGCGCAAGTATCTCCCGCTCATTGCCTGCGAGACGCTGGGCGCGTCGGCCTGGTCGGAAAGCGGCGTCGGCGCGGACAAAAGTGTTCTCAACACCAAAGCCTACTGCGAAGACGGTGTCTGGCACTTGAACGGCCAAAAAGCGTTCTGCACGGGCGCAGGCCACGCGGGCGTCTACATGGTGATGACCGACACGACCGAAGGCAAAGGCTTTTTTCTCGTTCCCGCCAATAACCCTGGTTTACGCATCGGCGATCCGATGGATTCGATGGGTTTGCAGGGAACGCATTCCGGCGTCGTCGGTCTGGACCACGCTTTAGTCCCCGACGCCGAGCGAGTCGGTACGCCGGGGAATATCAGTCCGATTATTAACTTTGACATGCAGAGCGGCCTGCATTCGGGCATTGTCGCCACCGGCATTGCTTTGGGGACATTCGGGCGGCTTTTAGATATTGTCAAAGCGAACAACTCATTCGAAAAGTACGAAAGCGTCCGGGTGCGCGTCTCCCAGCTTGCCGCAACGCTGAGCGTCATGCGAACCCACGTCTACGCGCTGGCCCAGATGGCTTCCCTGCCGGACGCCACCCGCCCGCCGGTCGAAGCCGCGACCATGACCGCTAAGCTGTTCTTGTCCGAGAACGCCTTGCAGATGACCACCGACGCCATTGCCATCGCCGGCAAATCCGGCTACCTGCGCGAGAATGGTTTGGAAAGACTGCACCGAGACGCGCTCGGCATTGTCATCGCCGCCCCAATCAACGGCCAAGTGTTAGGCTCAATCGGCGAGTCTTTGCGCCGCGCCGACCGTTCTTCCTACTTGTACAAAGTATAATTTTGGCAGGTAAACAAGATGAATGAGGAACACATCGTCAAGCCGGGCGAGTGCCTTACCAGCCTGGCCGCCCAGTACGGCCGTTCCGAAGATGCAATTTGGAGCCACCCCCGGAATGCACGCCTGCAAAGAACGCGGCCTTGCCGAAATGTTTTGAACCCCGGTGACGCCGTCTTCATTCCCAATCAGGAGCAAAAGTTCGTCTCGCGGGCAACCGGCCAGGCGCACGAGTTCGTGATTAGCCAGTCTACAGCGAGGCTGAAGATTCGCTTACAAGACCGCGAAGGCAAGCCATTTGCCGGTGCCCGCTATGTCCTTTAAGTCAGCGGCCAAACCAAGAGCGGCACCACTTCCGCCGACGGCCTGCTCCAAGAAGAGGTTCCCGCCCGCGCGACTAGCGGCAAGCTCAGCCTTTTAGATCTTGGGCTGGACTTCCCCTTGCAAATTGGTCATCTGGACCCCATAGCCGAAACCGAGCCGAAGCGGCCCCTGATACCCGGAGTACAGTCGCGCCTCCAAAATTTGGGTTTCTACGCCGGAGAAATCACGGGCGGTTTGGACGCCGAAACACAGGCCGCCTTGGCCCGCTTCCAGCATGACATCTTAGGACGCGCCGAGGCAGACGGCGTTTTGGATTCTGAGACGCAGGAGGCGCTGACCCAGCACCACGGCTGCTGACAAAGGACACATGAAACAGACAAGAAAGAAAATGGGACAGACTGCTGTCTATGCCGCCTGGTTCCTTGCACTGGGGGCATCGCTATACGCCGCCCCAAACTCAAAGCCTGCCGTGCCAAGCTCTAAGCGCGCCGTGCTTCTTATCGTGCCAGGGCAAAGTATCGGCCAGACGCGCCTGGGCATGAGCCGCCAGGAAGTACATGCCTTGCTTCACTCCCCGACTTTGTCCCGGCAGATCAAGAAACTGACCTATGATCTTTGGGCAGTGCGAACATCCGCAGACCCTTACAATGCGGCTGAGTACCGTCTGGCCTTAAAGCATCACAATTATGAAAATGCAGTGTACCTTACCGGGCGCGATGTGGAAGTTATTTATCAAGGAGGAAGGGTTATCCAGATTGAGACGGACTCTGCGACCTTCAAAGCACACAACGGCATCTCCGTGGGAAACCATCTCAGCCGTGCGGCAGCTCAGTGTCCGCCGCTTCAGCAAAGCAATTACTCTTATGGACCGCCAAACCCGGACACCGGAATTGGGTGCAAACGCTTTTATGGGGACAGCGTCAAGCGCGGAATTGCTTTTGTTTTAGAAACCAGCCCCCACGCCGATTTCAGCCCGGATGATGCGGTTGCTGTCATTGCGGTTCATCCGCCTGGCCGGCCAGTGATCGTTCGTCCCGGCTGGATTAACCGGCTCCCAGAAGATACCAACCCGCTGTAGCTAACGGGCTGCCGCAGAGAAAGTTACTATGCCACAACCAGCGTCACCACCAGCAAACCCGTCTACATTTGAGCCGGCCGCGTGGGCGCTCGGCATTGATGTTGCTATCTTCGACGGCCTAATCAACTGGAACACAGTCAAAAAAGTGGGGACGACCCCGCCAGGTTCACGGCGAGTTGCGCGAAGCGGACACGGAACGACTCACCATAACACGTTAGCCGTTCACGGGGTTGATTTTGCCTTCATCCGGGCAACTGATCCGAACCACCCAAGCAAACTGAGGCACGGCGTTGACGAGACCTTCCATACCAATTGGCAAGAGGCGCGGGAGGCTGGAGTCATCCGCGGACCGTACCACTTTTTTCGTCCGGGAAAAGACGTCGCCGCGCAAGTGGATTTGTTCGTCAGCACAGTCGGCAGCTTGGAAGCGGACGATCTGCCGCCTGTGCTTGATTTGGAACAAACTGGACATCAGGCCAATGAAGTTATTGTTGAGCGTGCCCAAGAATGGCTTCAAGCGGTAGAAAAGCACTTTGGGCGCAAACCAGTAATCTATGTCTCCCCGAGTTTTTGGGACGAGCATATGCTTGGGCCGCAGCACCCGGTAAGTCATCATCGAAGGCATCATCACTCTCCAGGGCCGCTCCCTGGGAACAGCAGTCCAGCGAACAATCGTGTGTCCCAGGACGTGTTCAGCCAGTACCCGCTTTGGATTGCAAGCTACCGCTCACATCCACATCTTCCTCAGCATACATGGCAGGATTGGACGTTCTGGCAGTTTACAGAGCGGGGCAATGTTCGCGGCATTGGCAGCGTTCATCGCCCAGTACGGGTAGACTGCGACGTTTTTCATGGAACGGTCGAGCAGCTGAAAGAGTTCATCAAACAAGCCGCGTCTGGGGGAAGCGGGCCGAGTCAGGTATCTCCACCGCCGCAGCCAGCCCCGGACAAAGCAGCAGACCCAAACCCTCCGCCGTCTGCGCCGGAAAAAAGTCCTGAACCGCAGGCAGCGCCCAACCCGCCAGCGGCGCCTTCGGCGGGGACGCACACCTATACGGTTCAGTCGGGGGACACGCTGGGTGGATTAGCTCGCCAATTCGGCATCTCAGCGGCGGTTTTGGCGTCGGCCAATAACATCGCCGACCCAAATCTGATCCGGGTTGGTCAGGTTCTTATAATCCCTTGACGCAGTACGGTATAATGAGGCTGCTGCCGGAGTGGTTGATTGTGAAGAGGTGATTGTGAACAGGCATCAGTACCGCACTGATTAAGGGCTAAGTTCTCGGCTCACTCGGCGAATCCCTGCGCCATACCGACCGCTCCTCGCATTTGTACAAAGTTTAGGCAACCGCTCATGCCCGACTCTCTGCGTCCGATGAGGCCAATCAAGCGGGTCCCATTTGTGGAAGAAGTGCTGCCGGTTTTAGACCCGGAGAAAGCGCATTCCCACACCAAGCCTAAGCCTGCCGCCCCGCACAAGCCGTGCGCCGGGTTTGGCCTAAACACGCCCGCCAACGAGAAGCAGTTCGCACAGGGTTTCAAGCGTTTGCAGCAGGCGTGGCCGAAACTGTCCGACGTGCAGCGGCGGAGCCAAATAGAAGAGCTGGCGAATGCCGAGCTCCAAAAAAGCGGCGTTCCTAAAGTGCAAATGGTCCCAAGCATTCTTTTAACAGAGGACGGTGAGTTTGATTTCAGTACCTGGACTCTCGCCATCAACAAAAAGCTGCTGAACAAAAACAGCCTTTCTGAGCCACAGGCTAAAAACCTGGCAAACACGGTCTACCACGAAAGTCGCCATGCGGAACAGTTCTATCTCATCGCTCAGCAGAAAGCGGCGGAACTCGGTGGAGCAGCAGGAGGAACCCCCGCTCAGCAGGCGCAGGCGATTTACCAAGCGACAAGAGTTTCTACAAAAGCGGCTGTACAAGCCCAACAGCACCCGCTGAATGCACACGATACGCGAAAGCCTTGCGCTGAGGCACTCAACGCCAGTCTTTATAAACACACTGCTTACCACAACAAGGTGATCGACGACACTAGCAAGACAATTTTGGCCCTCAACCATGCTGAGGCGCATTACGAGAACGTCAACCGGCATTATGAGGCTCTGCGGGTGTCTCCACACGCCAGCCCGGCTGTGGTTCAGAAAGCTTACGAGACGGCAGTGGCAGCCGAAAAACAGGTAGAAGCAGCAAGCGCAGTTCAGCAGAAGGCATACCAGGCTTATCGGCAGTTGCCTGAAGAAGCGGACGCTTGGGAGACAGCGGATGCAATGGGAAAGTATTAGTAACACGGGAACCCGCAGAAGCAGTCAGTTGACACTGCTTCTGCTGATCATTGCCTTGTGTCCCCTCCACGGTGCGGCACGCGAAGAAATACATTCAAGCCGCGCTCGTTCGCGAATTCCTATGGCGCGACCGGCGCTGTCCAGGAGAACGAAAATGCTGACGGAGAAAATCAAGCAGATCGCGGACCGGATGCTGGACAAACACGCAACGGTGCAAAGCACAGCGGAGCTTATCGGTCGCCGGACGAACGATGGTGGCTTACAGTGTGAACTCACCCCACGCGATCCAAACTTTCGCACGGGCTATATCAGAAGCGACGAGGGCCGTAGCAACACGCACCTGCCAGTTGGGCAGCGACGACCGGATTATCTGAGTTTGACGCTTACCAAAGATGCCTTGTTGACGCCAGACGAATTGGAGCGCATGTTTGGAAAGTGGCATACGGTTCCTTCCCTGCTGGGAAGCAATCCCAATCGGATTGTTTTTGATTACCCTAGCAATAAAGCACTGTTCAGCATAGCGGTTTTTGCTGAGCTAGATGGCTTCCCAGAGGAGCAGGCGACTCGGGTCACGTCCATTACGCTTCACCGAAATGATTTTGAGGAGCTAATGCACCATTAATGGGGCAAGCATACCGCTGGGTAGAGTTGGGCGCATCGACTGAAGGGGAAACTGTACAGCTATGGCGGCAGCGAAGGAAACTCCACTTATTCTGCTATTATTCTTTGCATCTACTCTGTGTCCGCTGCACGGGGAAGCAGCTCCTCGCAGGGCAGACGCCGCGCGGCACACGGCCCGACCGGCGCTTTCAAGGAAAACAAGAATGCTGACGGAGAAAATCAAGCAGATCGCGGAAGCGGTTCTGGATAAGCACGCAACTGTAGACAGTGTCGCTGCTCCCATTGGCCCCTGGAAGCTCGACGAGTTTTTGCAGTGCGAGCTGACGCCGCGTGATCCGGAGTTTCGCGCGGGCCGGATTGACGCTGACAGAAACTACCACAACCCGCACACGCCCAAAGGAAAGCAGCCGGTCGAGGCTCTGGACTTGACCCTCGCTCCCGGAGCGGAGCTGACGCCGGATGCGCTGGAGCGAGTGTTCGGGAAGTGGCGTCCTGTACCGCCGCCCCCGGAAGGCAATCCCTACAAAATCGTCTTTTATTATCCCGGCGACAAGGCGGCCCTCAGCGTAGCGGTGTTTGCAGAACTCAGCGGCCCGCCTGAGAAGGAGGCAACGCGGGTAACGTCTGTTCTGTTTCGCCGCGACGACACGACACGCATTTAAATCCCCATGGCTGACACAAATCCAAAAATCATGGGCGTCATTCCCGCCCGGTTCAATTCATCGCGCCTGCCGGGGAAAGCCCTGCGGGAAATCGCGGGGCGGCCGATGATCCACTGGGTTTACTTGAACGCCAAGCGCTCGCCGCTTTTGACCGATCTTGCCGTGGCGACGGACAGCCCGGAGATTAGGGCGTCGTGCGAGGCCGCCGGCATCCCCGTCTTTTTGACCCATGAGCATCCGTCAGGGACCGACCGCGTCCATGAAGTCTTGACCCGAACTGACGCCGACATTTACGTCAACATTCAGGGCGACGAGCCGACTCTGCGCCCGGACCATCTAGAGCTGATGCTTCGGCCGTTCTTGGACAGCAGCGGCACGCAGGTCTCGACGCTAAAAGTCGCGATTTCCGCCGCCGAAGCCGCCGACCCGAACAACGTCAAAGTCGTGACGGCGGACAGCCATTTCGCTCTGTATTTCTCCCGCTATCCCCTGCCCTACGACCGGGCCGGTTTGGGGCAAGCCCAGCATTTCAAGCATATCGGCCTGTACGCCTACACCCGCTCGGCGCTTGCCCTCTACCACAGCCTGCCGCAGTCTACGCTTGAGCTGACCGAGAGCTTGGACCAGCTTCGCTTTTTGCAGAACGGCGTTCCCATCTATGTCGCCGAGACGCCGCATGATACTGTTGGCGTGGACACCGAAGCGGATTTGGAGCGCGTGATTGCCATGTTCGAGACGGTCAACAGCGCGTAATTCCCCTTATGTATTTCCTCTACAGCTTCCTCTTCTCGTCCTGGATACTCTTCATGGCCCCCTACTTCCTGTACCGGGCCTGGAAGCACCAAAAATACCTACCCGCGCTCCGTCAGCGGCTCGGCCATCTGCCGGACACTCTGAAGTCGGATGGCAGGCCGACCATTTGGATACACTCGTGTTCCGTCGGCGAAACTCTCAGCGTGCAGCCCTTAGCCCAGGCGCTGCATGAGCGGTTTCCCGAAGCACGTTTAGTCTTCTCAACGATCACCAAGACCGGCCAGGCCATCGCGCAGGAGCGGTTTAGGAAGTACGGTACTGGCAACTCGTTCTACTTCCCGATTGACCTGGCGTGGATCGCAGACAAAATCCTGGACACAATCCAGCCGACTTTACTTATCACCATTGAGACCGAAATCTGGCCGAATGTCCTGCACGAAGCCAAGAAGCGCGGCATTCCAGTTGTCATGGTCAACGGGCGCATCTCCGCCGAGTCGTTCACCTACTACCGCTGGGTTCAGCCGCTCCTGGGTCCGGTCTTTGGGAACTACGCGCTCCTTTTGATGAAGGCCCAAGAAGACGCCGCCCGGTTGCAGCGCATGGGAGCGCCACCGAGCAAGATCAAAGTCAGCGGAAGCATCAAATACGACCGCAATGTCGCCGCTGAGAAAGAAATTACCCAGAAGCAGGCCACCGCGCTGGATGCCGCGCTTGCGCTGACTGCCACCGACGCCCCGCTGATCGTCGCCGGAAGCACGCATGACGACGAGGAAGCCACACTCTTGGAAGTCCTGCGCCGCCTGCACATAAGGCCCGGCCTCGAAAAGACACGTCTGCTCCTCGTTCCGCGCCACCCGGAACGCTTTGCGGCAGTCGCACAGATGGCCGAGCGTCAGGGCTTCCAAGTTAAGCGCCGCTCCGACCCCGCGCCCGGCGACCCGTCCGCCGAAGTCTTAGTTCTGGACACCCTCGGCGAGCTAGGCACGGCCTACAGCTTCGCCACCGTCGCGTTCGTCGGCGGCACCCTCATCCCGCACGGCGGCCAGTCCATCATGGAACCCGCGCTTCATGCGAGGCCCATCGTCGTCGGCCCGTCCATGCTGAACTTCCCCCAGATCATAGACGATTTTCTCATGCGCGGCGGCATCGCCCAAATCTCCGCCGACGAAACCGACAAAGAGGCTCAAAGAGCGCAGCTTACCGACGCCTTCGCCCGCCTGCTCCTTGACGCCGACGCCCGCACTCAAATGGGCCGCGCCGCCCTCTCGGTGTTCGAGGGCAGCCAGGGCGCGACGAAGTTTACCGTGGACCACATCGCGGCCATCTTCGAGGAGACGTTGAAAAGATGAGCGAAATCCTAGCCCGCATCCGCGTCCGCGAGACTCACGGCATTCGGCGTTTTCTGTACCCACTGACGGCGTATGTAAGCTTGCCGCCGGACACTGATACATCCGCGCTACAGCTTGCTCCTCTTAACGGCGTTCTCATCCCCCTACAAGTGATGCTATGGCACACCGGCGAATACCGTGTTGATTTCGCGGTATCGCTCGCGCCTTTGCAGGAAGATGCGGATTTTCTGCTGACCGTCGGCACTCCTGCGGCTGTGCCTGACCCACTCCAACTTACCTATCCAGAAGGCGGCAAACTATCTAGCGTTCAAGAGCGGTTTCAAATTGCGCTTGGCCCAATCGGCGAAATCTGCGACGTTGTCTATGATGAAGTAGAGCATCTGACAAAGCCGGAGTTCCGCGTTGATTATCCCGCTGCGGTTCGCCGCTCGGACATAGAAGATAAGCAATACAAACGCGGGTTGATTGCCTACAATGCCGCGCCAAGAATGCCACTTGAAACAATGAAAGTTGATGCAGGCGGGGGTATTCTTGCGGCTTGGCACCACACAAAAGGCATTTATGCAGACGGTTCGCCGATGGAAGTGACTACCGAGATTACTGCCTGCAAATCCTGGGTCATGCTAAACTATCGCTTGGAACAGCCGCGTCCTGATGAAACCATCTACTTTTACCTACCATTGGGCAGCAACTTTAGCAGCGCCATCACCGGACCAACAACGCGGACCACTTTCGATTGCGGCATTGAAGGCATTTACGGCCAGGCGGACTACTTCGGAGCCTACATAAATTGGTTCGCCCCCACAGAACAGGACAACCCAGTTCGGTGGGAGGTTGGAAAAGGACACGCTTATGAAAACGGTCAAAACTTGTCCCCAGTAAACTATACCGGAACTGTATCGGAAGAAAAGTTTCAGCAGCAGCGATGGTTCCATCTCGTCAATGAGAAACAAGCAATTGCCATTGCGATCACAAAGATGCCATTCAGATGGCTGTCACTCAAAATGAAGTTGCGCCATATTATCAGGGTTGAATTCGAGATGTCGGAAGATGCCGTGGGGCCAGTGGAGTTCGGCATTTGCTGTCATTTTCTGAATGATGTTCCGGCGATTGCCGCTGCGACCAATCCACAGTCTATTTTGCTCCCGCCGACTGTGGAAGTATTGCCCACAACGTAGGCCAAAAAACCATGCGTTGAAACGCACGGCTGTTGGGCGCAGACGCCACGAAGTACCGCTTCGCGGCACTCGGATTAAGAGCATCTTTCCGAACCCCGCGAAGCGGTGTTTTGTGGCGTCTGCGCCCAACAGCCGTGCGTTTCAACGCATAGCCTAAAATGCTTTGCCTATAACAGCCCTTGCAGTCGCTCTTTCAGCCGCGTGTGCCGGTGAATATCATTCTGCTTCTTGACGGCCATTGCAATCGCGCGTTTCGGGCCGATCAGTACGGCGAACTTTTTGGCGCGGGTCAGCGCAGTATAGAGCAGATTGCGCTGCAAGAGCATGTAATGCTGGGTGTGGATGGCAAGCACGACGGCAGGGTATTCGGAACCCTGCGATTTATGGATCGAGCAGGCGAACGCCAGGGTCAGCTCGTCTATGTCGGAGAACTCGTAGAGGACTTCGTTTGTTCCTTGGGCATCGGTGAAGGCAACCGTGAGGATTTCTTCTTCCAAATCAATCGCGACGACCACGCCGATGTCGCCGTTGTAAACAAACTTGTCGTAGTTGTTGACGATCTGCATCACCCGGTCGCCGACACGGAAGAGGCGCAGGCCGCGCTGGATTTCGGCCCGTTCGAAGCGGGGTGGATTGAGGACTTCCTGGAGGCGCGTGTTCAGGTGCGCCGCGCCTGCTGAGCCGCGCTGCATAGGGGTTAAAACTTGAATATCGCCGGGGGCGTAGCCGCGCTTTGGAAGGCTTCTCGCGACCACGGCGACGACTTTCTCCGCCAGTTCGTCGGCCTCATCGGCAGGCAGCCAGGCGCAGTCGCGGTTTGCGGACGGCGGCGGCAGCTCCGGCAGGCGTCCGGCGTTGATCGCGTGGGCGTTGGTGATGATCAAACTCTCGGCAGCCTGCCGGAACACCTGGGTGAGACGTGAGACGGGGACGATGCCGCTGTCTATGAGATCCCGAAGGACGTTGCCGGGGCCGACCGAGGGAAGCTGGTCCACGTCGCCGACGAACACAACTTGGGCGTCCGGCGGGACGGCTTTTAAGAGCGAGTAGGTTAGCACCATGTCCAGCATCGAGCTTTCGTCGACAATCAGCACATCGCACTCTAAGGGCAAGTCCAGTCCGCGCTTGAAGCCGCGCTGTTCGGGGTCAAACTCCAAGAGGCGGTGAACGGTCTTCGCCTCCCGTCCCGTCACTTCCGCCATCCGCTTTGCCGCCCGGCCTGTCGGCGATGCCAGCAGCACGTCTTTATTCAGCGCTTCAAATGCGGCGACAATGGCGTTGGTGGTCGTGGTCTTTCCGGTCCCAGGGCCTCCAGTCAGGACGGAGAAGCGCGATTGCAGGGCGGTTTGGACCGACTCGCGCTGCTGCTCCGACAGTGCGGTGCCGTTCTTGTCGAGAAGCGCCGAGAGCCAGTCGCCGTCTGACTTCGGCAGCGGCACGGAGGAGGCCGTCAGCGCTTTGAGGCGCTCGGCGACGCCGATCTCGGTCTTGTGCAGCGACGGCGTGTAAACGGCGATCTCGGTCTGGCCCATCAGCGCGAACGGCTCGGCGATCAGCCGCCCGGCGTCGGCAAGTATCTTGATAGCCCCGGCGACATCCCCTACTCCGAGTATCTCGCCGGCTTTTGCGGTCAGCTCGGCCTGGGTCAAGTACGCATTGCCGCCGGATTCAACCGCTTCGTTCAGCACGTAGACGACGCCCGCTTCGATGCGCCGGGGGTCGTCCTCGGCAATGCCGATGGCGCGGGCAATTTTATCCGCGCTTTTAAACCCAATGCCCCAAATGTCGGACGCGAGCTGGTACGGGTTCTTTTCGACGACTTCAATGGACTTACTGCCGTAGGCTTTGTAGATCTTGACGGCATACGCGGGCGAGACGCCGTGCGACTGCAAGAACAGCATGATGTTCTTGACTTCCCGCTGGTCCTTCCAGGCAGTCGTGATTTTCGCCAGCGTCTTCTCGCCGATGCCGCCGACGCCGAGCAGCTTACGCGGGTGGTTCTCAATAATATCCAGTGCGTCCTCGCCGAACTTCGCCACAATCCGCTTGGCCGTGACCGGGCCGACTCCCTTCACCATGCCGGAGCCGAGATATTTCTCTATCGCAAACACAGTGGCAGGCCGGACGACTTCGTATCGGGCGACGGTCATCTGCTTGCCCCATTGAGCATGATTGGTCCAAGCGCCGTAGCAGAGGAGCGACTCGCCGACGACCGGGTTAGAAAAGTTGCCGGTGATGGTGATCACGTCGCGGGCGTTCGGCGGCAAAAGCCGCGCGACCGTGTAGCCGTTGTCTTCGTTGTGAAAAGTAATGCGCTCGATCACACCTTCGAGCGTGTCCAGCGGCGGGCCGCCAGCGGGAAGTGTTGCAGAGGGTTGAGGTTTAAAGGCGCACACGAGAAGAGTATACCCGACCTACCTCCTTGCTTCGCAGGGTCCTTCCTAAAGGAAGGACCGGGAGAAGACGCAAAGGGCCAATTTCGCAGTCCTAATCTTCCCTTTAGGGAGGACCCTGCGAAGCAAGGAGGTAGGTCAATCCTCTACATACCCCGGCGTGAAGCGCACGAGGCGTCCGGCGAGTTCTTTGGCGATGTCGGCATGAACGGTGATTGTCTCCGGGCCGTAGTCTACCGAATGGACACGGCCCATCTCGTAGCACTGGGCGACGATGTCCGAGCGTCCATAAGGCAGGATCAGCGTCACTGTCGCGAGCAGCGACTGCAAAGTCGCCTCCATGCGGTCCATCAGGAACGGGATGCCGTCGCGCTTCGTGGCCGACAGGTAGCACGAGTTCGGGGTTTCGGCGATGAGCGTTTGCAGCGCGTAGGGGTCTTTGAACAGATCGGCTTTGTTGAACGCTGTGATGATCGGCTTCTGCTCCGCGCCCAGCTCGGCCAGGACTTCGACGACGGCCCGCATCTGCCGCTCGCGCTCCGGATGGGCCGTGTCTACCACATGAATGAGAAAATCGGCCTGGACGACTTCTTCCAGGGTCGCCCGAAACGACGCCACTAGATGATGCGGCAGGTTGCGGATGAAGCCGACGGTGTCGGTCATCAGCACCGACCAGCCGCCGTGGGGCAGGACCACCCGGCGCGTCGTCGGGTCGAGCGTCGAGAACAGCATCCGGTCGGCCAGCACTTCCGCGCCCGATAGTAAGTTCAGCAGGGTAGATTTGCCCGCAGACGTGTAGCCGACCAGCGCACACGTCGGGAACGGCAGCTTGTGGCGCATCTGCCGCTGCTGCGCCCGCTGCTCCTTCATCTCGTCAATCTCGCCGCCGAGCAGCGAAATCCGCTCCTTGACCCGCCGCCGGTCGCTTTCCAGCTTGGTTTCGCCGGGGCCGCGTCCGCCGATGCCGCCCTGCTGCCGCTCAAACTTGGTATACAGCGACGACAATCTGGGCAGCAAATAATTAAGCTGGGCGAGTTCCACCTGCAATTTGCCTTCGCGGGTTCTGGCCCGCTGGGCGAATATGTCTAGGATAAGCTGCGTTCTGTCAAGAACCCGCCGCTCCAGAGCATTCGTGAGGTTCCGCTGCTGGGTTGGGGACAGCTCATCGTCGAAGATGACCAGCTCGGCATTCGTACTTGCCAGCTCGCCCTTCAGATCTTCCACTTTGCCCGGCCCGATGTAGGTTGCCATGTCCGGGGCGCGGCGCGACTGCGAAAACTCGCCGACGACCCGCGCTCCCGCCGTCATCGCCAGTTCTCTTAGCTCCGACAGCCGCATCGCCATATCGTCCTCGCCGCCCGCAAGAGACAGCGAGACTACTAAAGCCCGTTCTTCTGTCGCCGTGCTATAAGAAAGTTGTGCCATAGAAAAGCAGTATACCCAGAAGTCGGGAGGTCAGCGGAAGAATGCAGGTAAAGAGCGAGGAGGCAAATCATCTTCCACCCTCTGCCCGGTCTGGAAGACCAGATATTGACACAAGAAACTTAGTGATCCCTGATCTTACGCGGGCGCGGGTGGCGCTCGTCGGAAACGATGTCGGGGGCGGCGGCGAGCAGGTCCGTCAAGTAGGTTTCTTCCGCTTCAAGCCGATATTTGGTGTGGCGAAGCACCCATCGCTTCGCTGTGCCGACATGATCATGGGCCTCCGCAGCGATGCGTTTGTTTTCCGCCAGCATCCCTCGCACCTTTTCTAATCGCTCTGTCAAGACTGAAGGCAGTGCATCCAAAGTTTCAGGATCAAGCTGCGTCAGGGCGAGGTCGAAGGGGTCGAACTTGAAGGCAACTTCGCTGAGACCCATCCGCTGGAGCGCCGCAAGGGCCTCGCGCCCGGCGTCGGTGATCTCGTACAGCTGCCGGGTCGGCCGGTTCCCTTCGCGCTCGCGGCCCGATTCTCGCAGCAGTCCCTCCGCCGCAAGCCGCTTCATCGCCCCATAGACCGCGCCGACGGTAATGTCGGTCCAGAGATGCACCCGGTAATATTCCGCCGTCAGCCGAAGGCGGTGGCCGTGCATCGGGCCGTGTTCGGCAAAAGAAGAAAGAATGAACAATCGGATAGAAGACATGTTACTTTCGTAAGAGTATTAGGGTATGATGCTTTGAATTGCTCTTGCGAGAGCAATCAGAGGCATTACAACTTTAGTATACCTCTATTCATCGAGGAGGATTTGACAATGCGCGTTTTTGTAACCGGAGCCACCGGCTTTATCGGGTCTGCCGTCGTGCCGGAGCTAATGCAGGCGGGCCACACGGTTCTGGGCATGACACGGTCGGAGGAGGGCGCTCAGGCCCTCCTCGCCGCTAGGGCGGACGTTCACTACGGTACTCTTGAAGATTTAGAAAGCCTCAAGGCCGGGGCAGCGCAGGCCGACGCCGTCATTCACTTGGCGTTCAATCACGACTTTTCCAGGTTCGCGGCAAACTGCGCGGACGATCAAAA